>NZ_CP152003.1:613514-1227029 GCF_038595065.1 Sutcliffiella sp. FSL R7-0096 | reverse complement strand
GATTGAGTCATTCGACCTCTCCCCCCTTATGAACGGATAGGCGCCTCTCAGCAAGACGACGACCTGAAATGATCCCGATGAAAGCAAACAATAATCCTCCTATAACAGAGGAAAATAGATATAATCCTGTGAGTAGCGCTGTAGCCTGTGAACCCATCAGAAATACATCTCCCGCCAAAGTCGACATGGTTGTAAAACCTCCACAAAGACCGACACCCAAGCCCACCTTCACCCATTCTGCAGAATTGATATAGAGGAACCATCCCGTAAGTACTCCAAGCAAAAGGCTTCCAATAATATTTTCCAATAAAGTTCCAAAAGGAAAGTTATAGGAAAGTGTCCCTAAGTTGATGCCATATCTTAATAATGAGCCCAACGCTCCCCCGATAAGCACAGCCAATATATTTTTTACCATCTAGCCTACCACCTGCTTGAAACTTTTTTATAACTTTTCATGAAAGGAGTGGATGACCTTAAACGCCATCCACTCTCTTATGCTTATATTTTTACTTTTTCCTTTTCAGGTTCAAAATAAGCGCGCACAATGATTTCTAGTATTTCATGTGTCATATTTAGATGCGCAATCGGACTGCCTTTCAAAAGCTCTTGTGTATTGCCATCTTCAAAGGAGATACTTCGATCAAGATACGGTTCAAATACGTCTATCATGCTATTCAATTGAATTTCAACCGGTGTTAAAGTGAAGGTTGTGCCTTTTTCATAGATGCCGAGTAAATCGAATTGCAAATGCTCCTTTATAGTAGCTAATATCTCTCTATTAGTTGGAGGTTCAGGGTTGGTAATATTATAGATGGTATTTTTCATTGCTCGTTTTGCTGCAATCGTCAAAATATCTGCCACATAATCCACTGGCACCAAGTTGGATGTCCCATTCTTAGAACCAACCAGATGAACCTTTTCTTGATAATTCTTGCGCTCAAGCTTCCGCTTGAAAAGCTCTAAGCCTCTCATAAATCCATATAGAGTAAAGTTGGAATCTGCTTCTCCTGTCTTGGAATCCCCGACAATGATTGCTGGCCGGAATATTGAGACGTCCATCATATCCTTGTATTTCATCACCTCATGCTCAGCAAGTGACTTACTTTCTTCATAAGGGTTGTTGAAATCCTGCTGCAAGTCATATAGTTTTTCCTGCCCCGTATTGGATATCCCCACCGTGTAAGCAGTGCTGACATGGATGAATTTAGGCACGTCAATTAACCTCGCCACGTCAAGAGCATTCTTAGTTCCGTGATAATTCATTTCCATTAAGATATCACGAAGATGATGATCAAATTTCACAAGTGCTGCAAGATGGTAGAAAATATCCATCTTCTTATTAAGATCAGAAAGGAGCTCCGGAGAAAAGCCGAAATTCTTTTCGACGATGTCCCCTTGGAGAATAGTGATCTGATCCTGCAGGGATTGCGGCAGACCATCCTTTAAATTATTCGCCTTCTCGATGTTCCTGGCTAATAGATAGACAGCATGCCCTTCTTCCAAGAGGTTCCGTATTAACCTTCCTCCTAAAAACCCAGTTGCACCAGTTAAGAATATATTCATTGAAGTCCTCCATTGTTGAACATAATTTTTATATGCTAAAACATTCATTCTAAGTCAAATCTACTACAATCTTAATATAGAATCTGCTATAAATCAAAGCTTGGAAAATATTGAAGAAGCATATCATGATTAGTGGCACCGAGAGGCATACGATATAATTAGTTTAACTAAAGTTGGAAAGGGAATCTGTGATGAGTATAAAATTCTGGGGTCTTCTTTTGATTGCTTGTCTTGTTGCCTATTTCTTCATACCCAAAATATATGCAATTGTAACCCAGAAATCTGTCGGGAGTATTCCATATGAAATGAAGGAAAGTGACAATATTGCCTATGCCACCTTTGCTGGTGGATGTTTCTGGTGCATGGAGCCCCCCTTTGAGAAATTGCCGGGAGTGTATGAGGTTGTAACAGGATATACCGGTGGAGATAAAGTGAACCCTTCGTACAATGAAGTTACTACAGGGGAGACAGGACATGTTGAGGCTGTCATGATTGCGTACAATCCTACTGTTTTGGATTATGATACATTATTGGAGGTATTTTGGAGACAGGTCGATCCGACTGATGATGGCGGACAGTTTGTGGATATAGGAACGGGATCTCAAAGATGAAGGTATATATGTGGATCTTATTTCCGGAGAACCGCTGTTCAGTTCAACCGATAAATATGACTCAGGCACTGGCTGGCCGAGTTTTACCAAGCCTTTGGTGAAAGAAAATATAGTGGAGCTTGAGGACCTGGGCTTTTTCTCGGTTCGAAACGAAATACGCAGCAGGCTTGGAAATGCCCATTTGGGTCATGTATTTGAAGATGGACCGGACCCAACTGGTTTAAGATATTGCATGAACTCCGCTGCGCTCCGTTTTGTCCCGGTAGACGATATGAAAGCAGAAGGCTACGGGGAATTTCTACATTTATTTGAATAAGTGAAAACACCCATTGCTTGGAGAACCAAGTTGATTGCAGTGGAAGGCGCGCAGACTCCAGCGGGAGAAAGGGACATGGAAGACTCCGCACGGCGAATGCCCGAGGAGGCTTCCGGACCGCCTGCAGGAAAGCGAAGCACCTGGAACGTAGATCAACAGTTAAATGGAAATGAAAGTTTGATCATTAGCTATCTTTCAGTTTTTTTGATTTTACCGTACAGGCTTCCATCGCAGAGACCAATGCAGATCGGAAGCCGTGTTTTTCCAATGTTGTCACCGCTTCAATTGTCGCTCCCCCTGGAGTACATACATTGTCTTTCAGCTCAGCCGGGTGCTTGCCTGTTTCAAGCACCATTTTTGCTGCACCGAGTACGGCCTGTGCTGCCATCGTGTATGCCTGACTCCGTGAGATACCCTGCTGGACCGCCCCATCCGCCAATGCTTCAATGAACATATATACATACGCAGGTGAAGAACCACTGACAGCAGGAACAGCATCCATCAGTTTTTCGGGTAGGACCTCCGCTTTACCGAAGCTTTCAAAGAGTCGAATAACATCCTGCAGCTCTTCCCCTTTAACTGCTTCATTCGCGCAAATCGCGCTCATGCCTTCCCCTACCAGGGATGGTGTATTGGGCATGACACGTACTGCTTTCACTTTTTTCCGGAAAGATGTTTCAAGGAAATCCAGGGTTATACCAGCAGCAATGGTGATAATGACAGCCTCATTTTTTACTACATCCTTCATTTCCTCTATTACCTCTTTATGAAGATCAGGCTTTACAGCCAAGATCAGCATATCTGCTTCCTTCGCCACTTCCTTATTATGTATTGTTGCATTAATATCGTATTTTTCTTTTACCTTTTCAACCGTAGAAATCGTTTTAGCACTGGCAGATATTTGGCGGGCTGGCACCAATTCAGACTTGATTAGCCCTCCAATGATTGCCTCAGCCATTTTTCCGCAACCGATAAATCCAATTTTCCTATTCATTAATATCACTTCCTAATTGTTCTGCCTTGAATTATATAGAACCATAATAAAGAAAGCTACCCCATTTGAAGGGATAGCTGTTGGTTATGGACTAATAAACAGGTAAAGGCTATTGGTCACATAAAGTAAAATAATCGCAATAGATATGATGAGATAGCTTGGTGCTTGCTTCGCTTTTGTCCGATGAAGCATCGTATATAAAACAATAAAGTTCATGATTATCAAGGTGATCGTGGATATATAATGGAACAGCTCCACCGATGAGAGCAATAGCCCTCCTCTGTAAAATATATCCGAACTGCCAAGTACGAACAGATTGAACAGGTTGCTCCCCAATACACTTCCAATGGCCAGTCCCGGATTTCCTAGGCGTACTGCAACGATGCAGCTTACCACTTCAGGCAATGAGGTGGTAACGGCGATCATAAACATCCCCACAAAGCTTGAACCCAAACCTGTCATTTCCCCTATTCTGTCCCCTGTCACCGTTAGGATCGTTCCAAACGCCATGATAAGGAAACAGCTAAGGATAAAGAAAGATACAGTCCGCTTCATTGAAATGGATGAGTAATCGATTTCCTTTTTTACATTGGTGGTATTGAGTGGAACTTCCGGTACTTGGATCCTGGAGAGAAAGAACATCCCCAAACCATATCCCGCTAAAAGTAATATGGAATCCAATCCGATTCCAAACACCTGAAAACCTGATTTAATATGCAGCCCCACCAAGAGGTAAATGGAAAGGATCAGTCCTACGAGCGCTGTAAATACGTGCTCTTTCGTCTTATGCTGAAAAATTCTCCTCTTGATAAAGTAAATATTGATAAAAGCCAAGGTCAGCATATTGAAAAGGTTACTTCCCAGAATATTACCTAAAATAAGATCTGGATTATTGATAATAGCAGCTGTATAGCTTGTCGTTATTTCCGGTAGCGACGTTGCTCCACCTAGTAAGACAGCTCCTAAAAACGCTCCACCATTTTTAGATTTCTTGCTGATGATGTCTGCATATTTGGAAAGTTTAACAGCCACACCAACGGTTACAATCACACTGATAATAAATAATAAATAGACCAATTTACATTCCTCTTTCTACTGTCGGCTTAATAAAGGCTTTTGTATCCAAAACACTCTTAAAAATAGAACATGCCTTAATTTCCCTCAAAGGTGCAGCTTTTAAAGCAACAGATATTGGTAGTGTTTCCATTTTGTTATTCCCTTTTTGAAGAAGAATGTAACTTAGTTGAAGGAGAAGTGATTTTGGGACCTTTTATCAAGCAAATGGGGCAAACTTTTGTCATAAAAAAGGCCCTAGCATCACTTATCGATGCCAGGACCCTCTATAAAATTATGCAGAAAAAACGATATCAACGTTTTTTTCCACAACTACTTTTTGAATCCGATGTTTCTTCACTTCTTCAATATGGATGACGAAGGTTTCACAATCAACCCGCTCTCCTTTTTTTGGAAGGTAACCGAGCATGTCGGAGATCCAGCCTCCTAATGTGTTGGCTGTCGATTCTGTTACTTCAAGTTGCAATAGCTCCGTGAATTCTTCGACAGGCAGACGTCCATCCATCCGGAATTTCAATTCATCAAGAATTTCCACCAAGTTTTCATTTTCGTCATGCTCATCCCATATTTCCCCGACAATTTCCTCAATGATATCTTCTATCGAGATGATTCCTGCTGTTCCCCCGTATTCATCAAGCACAATGGCAAGGTGGTTTTGGGAGGTTTGCAGCTCCTTCAATAGGTTCGAAATTTTAGCAGAACCGATTACAAAAAATGGACTGCGGGCAATATCCTTTAAAGTAAATTCAGGATTTTGGACATATTGTGCGAAAAAGTCTCTATGTGAAATGACTCCGATTATATTATCAATGGATCCTTCATACAAAGGTAAACGTGAATATTGTTCTTTTATAAAAATGTCTTTGATTTCTTCAATAGACGTATCCTCTGAGATGGCTACTACATCAGGCCTTGGCGTCAGGATATCTTTCACGACGATATCATCAAACGCTATGGCATTATGAAGCAATTCTCGTTCTTGTGTGAGAAAAGTCCCTTCTTCTTCTCCAATTTCCACCATTGCTATCACGTCTTCTTCTGTTACAGTAGGTTCATCCCTATCTGCACCAAGAAGTTTCTTGACGCCTACTTTTAGTTGAACGAACAACCATGTAATTGGATAAAAGAGCTTCATGACTGTCATTAAAGAGGCAGATATTAAAAGTAAATATTTTTCTGCATATTGTTTTGCTAAAGATTTTGGCAAAATCTCACCAAAAACAAGGACTACTACAGTAATAATCGCTGTCGTAATTGCAAGTGTACTGCCACTGCTTCCATAGAGCTGGGTAGCAATATTAGTAGCAATTGCCGCCATCGCGATATTAACGATATTATTACCGATTAGAATAGTGGAAATACTTTGATCAAAGTTCTCCGCCATGTTTAAAGATCGTTTTGCTTTTGCATTGTTGTTCTCTGCTTGATTACGGAGTCGCACTTTATTTACGCTCGTAATAGCTGTTTCAGATGCTGAAAAATATCCTGATAATATTAACAATGCCCCTAATAAAATTATCGAGTCATAGGGTATACTATCCAAGTTCTCATCACTCTCCTACATATATATATAATAAATATATTTTGAAACGGGAAATTTAGCAATAAAAATGAAAAAAATACCTAAATAATTTGTATTTTTCAAATTATTTACATCAGATTGCGCAACCTAAATCTTCATGATATAATTATCTTGAATTCGAGATATTTATTCAAAACCATTTATATATAAGGAGTGAACCACCTATGGAACTATTAGGTTTACACCACGTCTCATTATTAACAGCAAAAGCAGAAAAGAATTATCATTTTTTCACCGAAATATTGGGTATGCGACTTGTTAAGAAAACGGTGAATCAGGATAACACTTCCTCTTATCACCTATTCTATGGGGACGCTGAAGGAAATCCGGGTACTGAGATCACCTTTTTTGACATACCAGGGCTCGGCAGGACACACGAAGGGGTTTCTAGCATTTCTTCCACATCATTAAGAGTACCGACTACCGAATCTCTTCTCTTTTGGAAGCATCGTTTTTCTTCCTTGGATGTCAAGCATGGCGGTATTGAAAAAAGAGCAAATCGGGATACATTGGCATTCGAGGATTACGAAGGAACAAAGCTGATTCTTGTAGCTGATAATGAGGAAGAGGGGGTAAGTGCGGGTGTACCCTGGGTGAAAAATGACATACCAAAGGAGCACGCGATCATAGGGCTGGGTCCGGTGACGTTGACAGTCAAATCCTCACCTCCTACAGCCACCATTTTAACCAATGTCCTTGGCTTCCGTCATGTGGGGTCGTATCCATCTCTCAAAGGGGATTTTCCGGCAATTGAGGTATATGCAACCGGAAAAGGTGGATCAGGCGCGGAAGTCCATCTCGAAACTAGACCAGATCTACCAGCCGAAAAAATCGGCAGAGGTGGCGTGCACCATGTCGCATTTCGGATTCCGAATATAGAAGAGTTCAACCAATGGGTGCAGCGAGTCAGACAAACACGTCTCCCAAATTCTGGTGAAGTGGAGAGACATTACTTTAAAGCTCTTTATTTCAGGGAACCAAATGGCATCCTGTTCGAGCTTTCCACTGACACCCCAGGGTTCACTGTCGACGAGCCGCTTGAAAGCATGGGAGAGCAACTCGCACTTCCACCTTTCTTGGAGCCAAAAAGAGCCGAAATTGAAGCAAGCCTGAGACCACTTGATATCAATTGAATCATCAAAAATGGGAGAGAGCTGTCTGGGCTCTCCCAAATTAAATATCTCCTTTTAGTTTTTCTCCACTTCCTTCTTATAGATGATCCCCAACACAAGCACAGAGATTATAGGTGCCAATGCAACAAGTGCTATCATTCCAAAACCATCCGTCAAAGGATCACTTCCCTCCGTCACAGAAGCCACTCCTACCGCCATCGACAAAATAAAGGTAACTGTCATCGGTCCGGTTGCCACTCCCCCGGAATCAAAGGCGATACTCACAAATATCTTTTTTGTAAAAAACAGTAAGATACATGCGATCAGATATCCAGGAATTATATAATACCAGATGGAAAAATTGAATTGAATCCTGAGCATGGACAGGGAAATTGCTACTCCTACTCCTACAGAAAGCGTCAGTAGCATCGCTTTTTGGGAGATGTATCCTTCCGTAACATCCGCTACCTCTTTATTCAGCACCCTTACAGCCGGCTCTGCTATCGTGGCCACAAAGCCCAGTACAAATCCGATTGGAATCAGTATCCAAGAGTGCGTCATTTCCCCAAGACTTTCTCCCATCTTTTCTCCTACGGGCATGAAACCGATATGTACACCTTGGAGGAACAGGGCCAGTCCTATGTAAGAAAACCCAAAACCAAGCAGTATTTTTTTCAGCTTATCCCAGTCCAGTTTCAAGAAAATGAATTGAAAGATCAGGAAAAAGACCAGTAATGGAACTAAGGCGAAGGTTACCTCAATCAGTAGCTCTCCAAAGCCCTCAAAGATATCATGTATCATTGATAGATCACCCCTAATAATAGAACTGCAATTATAGGACCTATGGAAGCCAATGCAACCAATCCAAATCCTTCACTGGAGGATTCGCCTTTTCTCATGACAGATGCAACTCCGACCCCTAACGCTAGAATAAAAGGGACTGTCAGGGGTCCTGTCGTCACCCCGCCAGCATCGAAGGAAATTGGAACAAATGTCTCCGGGGTAAAAAATGCAATGATGAAAACAAGAAGATAAGCAGGCATTAATAGGTAAGGGAGTTTTATTTTATAAATGGTTCTTACCATCGCCAACGCCACAAATATCCCCACTCCAAGTGCAACCGAAAGAATCAGGAGGGTGGAGGTGATTTTGCCCTCGGATACCTCGTCCACCTGTGTTGCCAGCACTCGCACATCGGGCTCTGCCACTGTGACAGCCACCCCCAACAATAATCCTACTAGGATGATCAGCCACTTCTTCTTTGGCTTCGGAAGAGCCTTTCCGATCATCTCCCCTACAGGTAATAGACCAATATTGACCCCCATCAAAAAAAACATCAACCCAAATGTCACCATCAACAAACCAATGATAAATAACAAGAATTTCTCGAAAGGAAGCCCAATCAAGAACACTTGCAGTAAGACAATTACCATTGAAACTGGTAATATTGCCAGAAAAGATTCCTTAATCGAATCTTTGATATCCTCCATTTCCTCACTCCCACTCTTCCTATCTCTTTTTACTCTTTTACCCTAATATTCCCATTCCCTAACAACGGAATGTAAAAAGAAATCTATTGTAAACGCTGACATTTCAGAGCCTATACACATATAGTGTTAGCAAAGGGAAAGGAGGGTGTCACATGGAAAGAATTCTTCTGTTTTTTGCAGCCATGCTAGCAGGTTTTGCGCTTCTTAGAGTACCAATGACAGGAACGTTTGCTGCTCTTGAGCCGATCACTAGTATTCTGGGCGTCATTACTGTTCTAGTATTCTCACTTGCCTTAATCTATCGAGGGATAAGAAACCTTATAAACCGATAATCATCTGTGTTATAATTGTAAATAATCTGAAAAGTCCTGGAGCCGTGCACACTCTGGGCTTTTTATATGGGGTGAGATATGAAATGTATGAAACAGTATTTGTGTTTCCTACAAGGGATTCAATAGAAGAAGTGGCCACTTTCATTTCTATGTTCAATGGACAAGCACAAAGCCACATCGGTTATTGTGGAAGGCAAAAGGAAGAGATCGCCTCCTCATTGAAAAATGATATTACAGATATCCCATTTGAAAAAGCTTTCGTTGTAGCTTACAAGGGTGAAACATTAGTTGGTGTCCTCGGATTTGATGCTGACCTCGAGCACAGATCAGCAGAGATTTGGGGGCCTTTTGTAGCTAACAATCAGAATGAACTAGTGCCATTATTGTTTAAGAAGATGTTGTCCATTTTACCTTCTGTGGTGGAAAAGCTTTGCATGTTTCCCAACAAGGAGAATAAAATGGCCATGACATTGGCAGTAGATTTTAATTTCACAAAACAAAGTGAACAGGCTATTCTGACCATGAAACGAAATGACTTCATCTTTGCTCAAGAAACTATGATGCCCGAACTGCCTGTTCATTTCTATTGCGAAATGGTGCGTCTTCACGACCTAAACTTTCCTGATACATACTACAGTGGTGAACAGATCATTCACCGTCTGAATGCACATCGGAAAGTGTTTGTTTATGAAAAAGAAGACAGCTTGGCCGGTTACATCTATGCGGAAGTCGAGCCTGAATTCTCAGAGGCCAGCATTGAATTCTTTGCAGTGGATGAACGGTTTAGGGGAAATGGAATTGGGGCTGATCTATTGAAAAGCGCAATTGCTTGGATCTTTTCATATAAGGGGATGGAAGAGCTACAATTATGTGTGAATGCCACTAATTATCATGCCATTAGACTTTATCAAAAGGCCGGTTTCCATCTTGCTGATGAACTCCATTATTTCGAAAAGAAGCTGAAGGTCCGCGTCTGACCTTCAGCTTTTTATTCCTGCAGCTTCCTTCTGTTCACAGATTGCGGTGGTTGTTCCATCCACCCCCGTTTTATAAGCATTTCCAACCCTTCTTCCCCATACTTCGCTACGTCCAAGATAATGGTAGAATAGTGCATGGCAAGGTCTTTGCGCATCGCAGTGGACATGCCATATGCCAAAAGATATAATCCTGCAGAACTTGTGGTGGTAATAAGAAACAGGATAAGCCTATCTGAAAACGGTGAAACCGTTGAATCTGTTACCTCCAGGCTGACCGGAATATTACCCAGGTGGTCTTCCTTCTTCAGTACATTATTGAATACTTCCACCTGTTTCTTTGCAAGCTTCTTTCCTTTTTCCAAATACACCTTGATCTCTTGGTCCCTCATGACTTGAATCAGTCCCAATAACATGACCATCCCTATATAATTCCGTTCAATCACATAAAAGATTTCACCAAGCTCCATCACATTTAATGGCCTTTTGTCACCAAACCACGTGCCGAGGATGGTCTGTTGCTCTTGGATATACTTCACATTCTTTGGATAGGGAATTTTTGGTGGCCTATCATAAATGCCCTTAGCAAGCATCAAATTAAGAGCATTCTTGTAATGTTTAGTTGAAGTTTTCAAACACTCGCTGAAAAAAGCGACCACGTCGCTCCTTGCAATTTTCGTCAATACAGAGGCATAATATGGGACTGTCATCTGACCTACCCTATACGCGAAGCTCAGGGCAAAAAGATCCGTATATAATGGAGGAGCTGACAGATTTACATCTTTATCTGAAAACCCATCTGGTACCGGAAATCCTTCCTTTATAAAGATTTTTTTGATTTCCTCATTATATCTTTCTTCTAAGTACAAAGACTCCTTTACTACACGTTGAATTTCCGAGTCTTCAATCCGTTGAAGAAAGTGCTTATAAAAGCAAATTGTTGCACTATTTTGTATGTAAGTCGTCCATAAAGCGGCGATTTCCGGCGTTGTCAGTTGTATGTTATGTTCCTTCATAGAATACTCCCATTTTATACGTAGTTAATTTTAGGATGTGTACTGTATCCTTTATTTATTCAATTGTAAAAAAAGACTCCCTATTGGAAGTCTTAGATTGTCGACAAACTCTAATAATCTTTAGAATTGCATTTACCTGTTGATCTTCGTTCCAGGCGCTTCGCTTTCCGCGGGGCGACCTTGAGCCTCCTCACTTCGTTGCGGGGTCTCAAGATTGCCGCTACTCCCCCGCTGGAGTCTACGCCTTTTGTTCCAAGCTACAGCTAAGGACACCATTTACGCTAAAAATACTCATTTTGAAAAGCAGAAGAAAGTTGATTTCAATCATACTTTTCCTGTTTTTTTGTTTTATACTATTAATAAATAACGTTAATAGGTGGTTTTCAACGAATGATATCAAATCAAGCATCCTTTGAGCTTAGTCCATTTTCGAGCAATTTATGATATCGTAGTCCCCAAACAAAACATTCTCCGTCAAATAAATGAACTGGTAGACTTCTCCTTTATCTATGAAGAATTAAAAACAAAATATTGTCTAGATAAAAGCCGCAAGGCAATACCACCTATACGTTTGGAAGTCTGCTTGCCTTTTAAACCAATTTTATTTTATTTCCTGAAGGGTCCTTTGCGAAATATTCGCCATCTACTCTTTCTACTTCACTGCCTAATGAGGTTAATCTCTCAACTGCAGCCAGTTTCTTTTCTTCACTTGAAAACATCAAGGAAAACCATTCCAGACCTACTGTGTTACCTGCTGGTGCAGAGGTCCCCACTCCATTCCATGTATTAAGACCGATATGGTGATGGTAACGTCCAGTGGATATAAACAAAGCCTGAGCCCCATAGCGAGTAACAACTTCAAACCCTAGCCCTTCCGTGTAAAAATGCTCTGTATCCTTTAGCCCAGAAACGTGCAGATGAATATGTCCCATCACTGTCGCTTCAGGAAGACCGTCCCACGGTGTATCTTTCCCCTCTTTTAACAGTTCTTCCACGTCTAGCGCAATGGATGCCATCTCCACTTCCGATCCGTTCCAATTCCATTCCTCAGCAGGACGATCTCTATAGATTTCTATACCGTTTCCATCAGGATCCGACAAGTACAGGGCCTCACTCACAAGATGATCTGATGCGCCTTGCAGGCGGACACCATTGTCGATGAAGTGGTGTATGATGCTTCCAAGATCCGCTCTTGATGGCAAAAGTAATGCAAAGTGATAAAGGCCTGTTGTCCGTGGCTGTTTTGGTTTGATACCCTTTGGTTGTTCAATGGTCAAAAGTGGTGTTTGCCCATCTGCAGAGAACACCGCTTTGGATTCTGTATGTTCCAATACCTTAAAACCGATAACATTAGTATAAAATTCGATGGAGCGTTGAAGATTTTCTACTTTTATCATAACCTCCCCCACATAAGTGGTAGGACTTTGATGAAAATGTTTCATTTATAACTGCCTCCTTAATTTTCACTCGAAACTAAATATCTTGAATTTAAGATATTTTACCGCATTAATTCCAATTTGCATACAGTTATTTTCTATCTGTTAATAAAGGGTCTGGCTTTAAATACGAGCCAGACCCTACATTCCATCTTTCTATACCGGCTGAATTTCCTCTTTCACTTTGCTCCAAAGGTCCTCTGTTCCAACTGTTCGCTTAATTGTATTTATGGTCCCTTGATGCAACCCCTCATGCCAGATTGCAAAGCTCAGAAGCTCCCCAAGTGTGGAAAGCTCATAGTCTCCCAGTTTGAACGGACGTTCAATAGGATCCTCAAGCTTACCAGAAAAATCCGCTAGAATACGTCTTGGCTGGTCCACTAAATACTTCCTGATTTCTTGCAAGGACGGAGCTTCTTCCACCCAATGATGGGGGCTTGAGCCCATTTTAAACAACTCAAGATAATTTTCAGGTACATGATGTTCTTCCCCAATGAACGGATAGAGCAACGTATCTTGAGAAACAAAAATATGCCCAAGATTCCATCTGATTGAATTTTTCACATCTCCCGGCATCTCATCCGCAAGTTTCTCCGTCGTGGCATCCAAGGCAGCAATCGTTCTTTTTCGCACAAAATGCATCTGTTTAAAAAGTAGTTCTTCCATCATTTCATCCCCTATATGATTGGATTTCACTTCTCCTTATACTCTTCTTCATTTTTGTATAAAAACCTTCTACATTTAGATACAACCACCAAACAAAAAAGCCACAGGATCCCCTCAGGATCCCGTAGCCTCATTTCCTAAAAAGCCTCACGCGCCTTTTTCTTCCACACTTGTTGATTCATCTTCCCAGCATTCCGTATTCTTTAATCCTTTAATGTTACTAGCATAGAATACAGGATCTTTTCCTTCTTTACGTTGCTTCATATAGTCCTTCAGCACAGCAAGGGCAATCTTTCCGATAAAGGCCAATGCCACTAGGTTGGTGATGGCCATCAATGCCATGAACAAGTCAGCCATATTCCAAACCATGCTAAGGCTTGCAACAGAACCGAAAATGATCATCCCAAGCACCGCAAAACGGAAGATCATCGTGGCAGCTTTGCTTTCTTTGATAAATTCAATATTGGACTCTCCATAATAGTAGTTTCCGATAATGGAACTGAAGCAGAATAACAGAATAGCAATGGCGATAAAGATGCTCGCCCATGGTCCTACATGTTCAGCCAGTGCCACCTGGGTCAACTGGATCCCTTCCATCTCCGCTCCACCTGGAATGCCTGCTAGCAGGATAATGAAGGCTGTTGCACTACAGATCAGGATCGTATCGACGAAGACTCCAAGTGTCTGAATGAATCCTTGCTTGGCAGGGTGACTTACGTCTGCCGTTGCTGCTGCAACCGGGGCGCTACCCATGCCGGCTTCATTGGAGAATAATCCTCGTTTAACACCATTCATGATCGCAGCACCGATTCCACCAGCGACCGCTTCGTTAAATCCGAAAGCACTGGAGACGATGACACCAATCAAACCAGGAATTTCTCCAATGTTCAATACAATGACATACAATGCCAACAATAAATAGGAAACAGCCATGACAGGTACGACAACCTGTGAAACCTTGGCAATCCGCTTAACTCCACCAAAGATGACCAAAGCTACAATTGCCGCCAGCACAAGTCCAAGTGCCAAGCGGTTCACTCCAAATGCTTCATGGAACGCAACGGTGATGGTGTTCGCTTGAACAGAAGTAAATGCTAATCCGAAACAGAACGTAATCAGGACGGCGAAAAGGATCCCCATCCATCTTGCTCCCATTGCCTTTTGCATATAATAGGCTGGTCCGCCTTTGAAGCCGCTCTTATCCTTCACTTTATATACTTGCGCGAGCGTACTCTCAATAAAACTCAAGGAAGCACCGAATAATGCTACCACCCACATCCAAAATACCGCTCCTGGACCTCCAAGCGAGATGGCAATCGCGACACCCGCAAGGTTACCTGTCCCTATTCGCGTTGCTGCACTAATACAAAAAGCCCCGAAAGATGATACTCGTTTTTTCGTTTCATTGGATGTTGGACTTTCTTTAAGGAGACGCATCATTTCTCCGAGCTGAGTAAACTGGACAAACTTTGACTTTAATGAAAAGAAAATCCCAAGGCCAACCAATAAAGCAATTAGAACGTATGACCAAAGAATTTCATTACTCCATTCAATAATTGTGTCTATCATGCTGTTCACACCTTTTCTTATAATTTCAATACTACACCTAACCTACTGGCAACGCTTCCAATATTTGTTTCAATAAAAATATTTAATAGAAAAGCTTTAAAGTTTTCCTATTAAATACTTTTATCACTGATCTTACCCCAACTATTACAGACCAGACAATAGAATTAATAGGTGTTATATAATACTTTTATAACTTTATCACTATACTAAGATAGTTTCAATAATAATTACTGAATTAAATATTTTCTGTATTTTCTGAAATAACACCCTTCATTTATTATACGTATAATTTCTTATTACCTTCTTGGAAAAAATGGTTTATACTGAATCTACTATCATTGATGACTAGGAGGGGTTAGAATGACTGAAAACAATCAACCAAAGAAGATCAGTTTGCAAGAAGCAATGAAACAGCAATTAGAAAACAAAAAGAAGCAGGCTTCAGGTGGCAAAGGGAACTTTAATGGTCCACAAGGCACACAGAAGATGAAAAGCCAGCAAACGAAAAAACCAAGCAACACCAGAAGAAAGATGGGCGTTTAATCAAAATATAAGGCTCTTTTCTCAAAGATAGTTGCTATTCACTAGTAAAAGTCGGCACGATGACTTTATACTGCTTACACAAATTATAAAGCAGTATGATAGGCTATTTTCCGCCTACCCATACTGCTTTTCCTTTTTAAGCATGCCATTCCTGCTTCTGTTATCTTTGTACCTTGTCTTCCTCTTTTCGCAAGTCCTACTATTTTTGCTTACTCGAATGTTCCTTTTACAAGCAGTCTTTTATTCCACATCATTTTCTGACCAAGCGCGATTACGGAATTTATTTCAAATGACGATTCATTCAAAACAACAAGATCAGCGTCCTTTCCTACTTCAATCGTTCCCTTGGATGCCAATCGCAACACTTTTGCCGGATTCTCTGTAATAACCTTCAAGGCATCTGCAGGCAGTACCCCCTGTTCTCTGATAGCATCTTTCACTTCATTGTATAAAGAAGTGACCCTCCCTAACTGCAAACCTATAAATTCCCCATTTTCATCAAATTCAGGCAAGCTTGCCTGACCGTCGGAGGAGAATGTAATCTGTTTAATTGATACACCTTGATCAAGCATCTCTTTCAAACCGACACTGCATTTTGTTTCCCCCTGCTCAAGGAACTTTGCAATACTTGAAGTGGTAAAGTCCACATAGCCGCCTTTTTTGGCATATTTGATTCCAGCTGCAAACAACTCTCGGTTACGATTGATATGTGTGGGTAAGAATTGACGTAATGGAATTTCAGTTTTTTCGATGACCTCTTCTATGATCGATAGCTTGCTCGCACTATCCCCGAGATGCATATTCACTATCCCAGCTTTACCAGAAAGCATCCCACCGACCCGCGCAGCTGCAGCGATCTTTGCAATATCCTCATAACTAGGTTGAGAAGAACGGTGATCGGCAATGGCTATTTCCCCGACTCCAATAATTTCATCAATTAATATTAAATCATCTTCAATCATACCTGTCAGTGTTTTGACGGGAACCTGATAGGAGCCTGTATGTACGAAACAACTAATACCTTCCTCTTTTAACGCTTTAGCTTTTGCTATAAGGCTTGGCATCGTCCTGGTGGTACCATCTGTTCCAATGACCCCCACAAGGGTGGTGATTCCACCTTTGATGGCATCTGATAAAACAAGCTCAGGGGTGCGAGTACGAAAGCTTCCTTCGCCACCGCCTCCCATGATGTGGACATGATTATCAATGAATCCTGGCACGATTATCTGGCCTGCGACATCGAGCACTTCTACATAAGCGCTTTCTTCAAATTGGATGCTATCCTCTATTGCCGCAATC
Source organism: Sutcliffiella sp. FSL R7-0096 (assembly GCF_038595065.1). NCBI lineage: Bacteria > Bacillati > Bacillota > Bacilli > Caryophanales > Bacillaceae > Sutcliffiella > Sutcliffiella sp. FSL R7-0096. Next base: position 1,210,452 of record NZ_CP152003.1, on the reverse strand, counting down.
CTCTTGTCGACAATTAAAACATCTTTTTTCCCTAGAAAATCAGGACTATAAACAGTACCGTTTTTCAATAACTTAATCATGTAAAAAGCCTCCCTTATTTCCATCTATCTGTTCTTACTCCTATTTGGCCCATCGTGATAATTGGATTAAGCAGTAGCCACACCCCGAAATCAAATCAAACTCATTCCTAACAAAAAACCACCCCCAATAACAACCGCTGAGAGTGGCTTATCCATTACCTATTAATAATTCGTCTTTAACTGCGAGAAATCAACTGCTCCGTCTTCCACCAAGTGGCAAGCAGATTGCTGGTTGACACCAGGAATCCCATGAAGCTTCGGCTCTTCCGTTCTGCAACGATCGAATGCATATGGACAGCGCGTATGGAAGCGGCACCCTGCAGGTGGATCGATTGGAGAAGGAACATCTCCTTTTAAGATGATACGCTCTTTTTTCTTCCCAAGATCTGTACTAGGTATAGCAGATAATAATGCTTTTGTGTAAGGATGCTGTGGGTTAGCAAAAAGTGCGTCTTTATCAGCAATCTCCACAATTTTACCTAGATACATAACAATGATTCTATCGGAAATATGACGCACAACCCCGAGGTCATGGGAGATGAACAAGTACGTCAAATTAAATTCACGTTGTAACCTTTTCAGCAGGTTCAATACCTGTGCCTGAATGGATACGTCCAATGCCGATACAGCTTCGTCACAGACAATCAGCTTCGGATCAACAGATAATGCCCGGGCAATCCCGATACGCTGACGTTGTCCACCACTGAACTCATGGGGATGGCGGTCAACTTGATGGGCACCAATCCCAACCGTTTCAAGCAGTTCCACAATTTTTTTGCGACGATCTTTACGAGGTACAACATTCTGGATTTCCAATGCTTCCTCTAAGATCTGACTTACTGTCTGACGAGGGTTTAAGGAGGCATACGGATCTTGGAAAATAATTTGCAGATCCTTACGTTTCTTTCTCATCTGCGATTTGTTTAAAGCAAGTAAATCTTCCCCTTGGAAGCTTACTTCCCCGGAATAAGGGTTGTCTAGGCGAAGGATGGCACGTCCAGTCGTGGATTTACCGCAGCCGGATTCTCCTACGATACTTACCGTTTCTCCTTCCTTTACGGAGAAACTGATATCGTCCACTGCCTTGACATGGTTAACCGTCCTTCCGAACATTCCACCTTTAATAGGAAAGTATTGTTTAAGGTTTTTTACTTCTAATAATGTTTGATTACTCATGGCTAGCAGCAACCTCCTCATCTTCCCACTTATCTGAATAAATCCAGCAACGAACCTGATCGCCGTCTTCTGTTTCCTTCAAGTCCGGCAGAGTGCTGCGGCAGATGTCCTTCGCATGCGGACAGCGAGGAGCAAAGCGGCAACCTTGTGGCAGATTGAATGGGCTTGGAACGGATCCGTTAATTACAGACAGGTCTCCTTCCACATCCTGATCATGCTTTGGAACCGAGTTTAATAGACCAACCGTGTACGGGTGCTTCGGGCTTGAGAAGATGGTCTGGACATCTGCATATTCCACCACTTTCCCGCAATACATTACGGCAACCTTATCACACATCTCAGCCACTACCCCGAGATCATGCGTGATAAGCATTAAGGACGTGCCCAACTCATCTTGAAGCTTTCTCATCAATTCCAAAATTTGAGCTTGGATGGTCACATCCAGTGCAGTTGTCGGCTCATCGGCAATCAGTAGTTCCGGATTGCATGCAAGTGCAATCGCGATCATGACACGCTGACGCATTCCACCTGAAAGTTCAAATGGATATTGCTTTGCACGTTTCTCAGGAGATGGAATACCAACCAGACGTAACATATCCACTGCTTTCACCCAAGCAGCTTTGCGGCCAAGCTTTTGGTGAATACGAACAGATTCTGCAATTTGCTCTCCACAGGTCAATGTAGGATTCAAGGATGTCATCGGCTCTTGGAAAATCATTGATACATTGTTTCCGCGAATTTGCATCATCTGTTTTTTCGTTTTATCTAAAAGGTTTTCCCCTTTGAAAATAACTTCTCCGCCTACCACTCTACCAACAGGTTCCTGAAGCAGTCGTAAAATGGATAGGGATGTGATACTTTTACCAGATCCGGACTCTCCTACAATACCAAGCGTTTTCCCTTTTTCAATGGAAAAGTCCACACCATCAACGGCTTTTACTTCGCCTTCATCTGTAAAAAAGGAAGTACGCAAGCCTTTTACCTCTAATATTTTTTCTTTCTTTGCAGTTGTCATTTTCTTCACCGTCCTTTTAGTTAAGGTCTATACGTTTGTTAATTAAACGGTATGTGATATCCACCAGGAAGTTTACAAATACGAACAATAGTGTACATACAAGAATTGTCCCCTGAACCATCGGGAAGTCACGCATCGTAATGGAATTGATGATCAATCTACCCAATCCATTGATGGCAAATACAGTTTCTGTGATTACCGCTCCACCAAGCAGTCCGCCAAATTGCAAACCTACTACAGTAACAACCGGAATCAACGCATTGCGCAGTGCATGTTTATAGATAACCAATTTATCACTTACACCTTTTGCGTAAGCGGTACGGATATAGTCCTGATCGATAACGTCCAACATACTGGATCGGGTCATACGCGCAATAATGGCCGCTCCGCCAGTTCCAAGTGTGATGACCGGCAAGATCATCTGCTTCCAATCGTTCCCCCATCCGGCAACCGGCAAGACACCGAGGTTAACGGAGAAGAAATAGATAAGCATGATACCTAGCCAGAAGTTAGGCATCGATATACCAAAGAGTGCAACAATCATTAAAGATGTATCTGCAAAGGTATATTTTCTAGTTGCGGAAACAATACCTGCAATCAAACCGAGAATGACAGATAAAATTGTTCCCCAGATCGCCAATTCCACTGTTATCCAAAACCTGCTTGTAAAAATCTCCGAGGTAACATCGCGGTTCGTACGGATGGAAGTTCCCAAATCCCCTTGAATCGCATTTCCGATATAGCTGAAGTATTGAACATATAACGGATCGTTCAATCCCAATTTCTCACGCATCGCTTCAACTTGTTCCGGGTTCGCCTGCTCACCCGCCATGATTTGGGCTGCATCACCTGGAATCAAGTGCATCATCATAAATACTGCCAACGTTACACCAAACATAACCGGAATCGTTTGGAAAAGTCTTCGAATGATATATATAAACATGTTAGTTCACCTTCTTCTCCATTATTTTTTCGCTTTCGGATCTAGCGCATCACGAAGTCCGTCACCCATCAAGTTGAATCCGATAACGACCAGCAAAATGACCAATCCCGGGAATAATGTGATGTGCGGAGCTTGCGCAATATAAGAACGCCCTTGACTCAGCATCGCACCCCATTCTGCAGTCGGTGGTCTTGTCCCCATCCCAAGGAAGGAAAGGGCACTTGCCGTAATAATGGCAGAAGCAATATATAATGTTGCTTGTACAATAATCGGTGACATAATATTCGGTAAGATATGCTTGAATATAATTCTAAAGTCTTTCGCACCCATCGCCTTGATGGCATCAATATATTCCAGCTTTTTCACACTTAATGTAGAACCGCGGACAATCCTTGCAAAAGACGGGATTGCATAAAAGGCAACAGCAATGATAACGTTTCTAGTGCTTGCTCCAAGAACGCTTACAATTGCCAAAGCAAGAAGGATTCCCGGGAAAGCCAACAATACATCACAAATTCTCATAATCAAGGAGTCTACCCATCTACCATAGTAACCGGATACAATTCCGAGTGTGACCCCAACGACTGCTCCTAAAATAGTAGATAAAAACCCAATACCAAGTGAAATTCTTGCACCATAAAGCAAACGACTGAAAATATCACGGCCTACATCATCCGTCCCCAAGTAATTCTCAGCAGATGGTCCCTGCAGCTTGTTCATTACATTGGTTGTATTTGGATCATGGGTCGCAAGTAAGGGGGCAAATATACCCATCAATATAACAAATATAATAATAAAGGCACCAGCCATGGCAGCTTTATTTTTCGCCAGCTTCTTATAGAAAGATCTCCATCGAACCGACTTCGTATTTTCGATAGTAACTGGAACTCCTGTTGTCGTTTGTGCTTGTGGTTGATCCATACGCTCTTCTCATCCCTTCATCTCTTTGTAACAATCTTAATAATTCTAAATTTTCAACACAACTAGATACTATAATAGCCATTAATTCGTAATATTACAATAGTTTTAAAGAGTCTTAGCATACTTAATTTTAAGATTAAGAGATTTTTTCCACAGAATTACCTTTCATTATATGCATAGAAAAATTAACAAAAACGTAATATTGACTGGATTTTCATCTTTAATTATTACAAAAATAATAAATTTGTTAAAATTTCTTGTAAAACAACTCTTGTGAATTTTCAGTTTTTGAATTATGATTATAAACAATCATGGCTTATCCATTGATTACAATCTTGTAACACAAAACAAATCTTCAGGGGGGTAATTTTACATGAAAGCAAAAAAGAATGTGTTTTTCATGCTTCTGCTTTCACTTATGCTAGTTCTTTCAGCATGTAGTGGCGGGAACAGCAGCACACCGACAAACGGAAACGGAAACACTAACACTGGTTCTGGTGATGGTGAAGAAGTTGCAGGACAAGAAGGCGGAGAATTAGTATATGTTGTTTCATCTGACGCTCCAACTCTTGACCCACACGGAATGAACGATACTGCTACAACTAACGTAACAACTCAAATCTTCGACCGTTTGACTGCTTATGAAGCAGACGGAACAGTAGTACCTTCCTTAGCTGAATCTTGGGAAGCTGTAGATGAAACTACTTGGGAATTCAAACTTCGTAATGATGTTAAATTCCATGACGGTACTGATTTTACTGCAGAAGCTGTAAAAATGACGATCGAGCGTATCATCGATCCTGAATTTGCATCTCCACGTGCAGTTGTACTTAACATGATTAAAGAAGTAAATGTTGTTGATGACCACACTGTACAATTTGTAACAGAAAAGCCTTTCGCTCCACTACCAGCTCACTTAGCACATAATGCTGGTTCAATCATCGCTCCTTCTGCAATGGAAGAAGAGAACAATGGTGGTAAGAAAGTAGACGAAAACCCAGTTGGTACTGGTCCATTCGTATTTGGATCTTGGAACCGTGGTGCTGAAATCGTATTAAACAAAAACGAAAACTACTGGAATGGCGCACCTGCCCTTGATTCCATTAAATTCGTAGTGAACGCAGAGCAAGCTACTCGTGTAGCACAGCTTGAAACTGGTGAAGCGCATGTAATTCAAGTAGGAGCTTCTGACGTAGCTCGTGTTGAAGGCATGGAAAGTGCTGGAATCGAATTGACTCGTGTTCGCGGTACTCGTATGGACTACTTAGGATTCAACATGGAAAAAGAACCATTCAACATTAAAGAGGTTCGTCAAGCTATCTCCATGGCAGTAAACAAAAACGATATCGTTGATGGTATCCTTGACGGTCAAGGTGTACCTGCTGTAGGACCTCTTGCTCCTACAGTTGTTGGTAACTACCAAGATCTTGAGCCACTTGGTTATGATGTAGAAGCTGCAAAACAATTGCTTGCTGATGCAGGGTTCGAAGACGGATTCGAAACAACTCTTTATGTAAACGAAGGTTCTAAAGAGCGTGCTGATATCGCTATTCTTGTTCAAGACCAATTGAAACAAATCGGAATCGATGTAACAATCGAAACGATCGAATGGGGTGCATTCCTTGACGCTACTGGCGCTGGTGAGCACGAACTATTCATCTTAGGTTGGACTACTGTAACAGCTGACGCTGACTATGGTCTATATGCTTTATTCCACTCTTCTGCATTCGGTGCTCCTGGTAACCGTTCTTTCTACGCGAACGACCGCGTGGATGAGTTACTTGACCTAGCTCGTTCTGAGACTGACCAAGGAAAGCGTGACGAAGCATACAAAGAGATCTCTGAGATCCTTGTAGACGAAGCTCCAATGGTTTACTTGCAACATCCTGACTTCGTATATGGAACAAACGGTGCAGCTGGCCTATTCGTAGACTTCAGTGGTACCCCTTACTTCCACGGTGTGAAGCTTAAGTAATGATAAGACCCCCGACTAGCGATAGTCGGGGGTTTTCTTGTTTCCACTAATGAATGGTTAAGATAAACGGACAAATATACCTTTTATAATTTTACTCAATTGGTCAATTGCCGCTACTCCTCCGCATGAGTCTACCCCATTTACTCCTATCCACAGCTAGGAATCATAAAAAAGAGTAGTTATTGGGCCACCAACGCAGTGAGGAGGCTTTCGGACCGCCCGCGGAAAGCGAAGCGTATGGAACGGGAATCAACAGAATTATTTAATAAAGAAACTAGCTACTTGCACTAGTTTCCGCCGGAAGCTTTATCGTAAAAGTCGTTCCCTTCCCTATCTCACTTTTCACTTCCATCTTCCCTTGCAACAACTCAATTATCTGAAAAGAAATCGTCAAACCGATCCCAGTTCCTTTATCCTTGGTAGAATAAAAGGGTGTACCTAATCTAGCCACCTGATGTGGCGACATGCCCACACCGTCATCTATGATTTCTATTAAAACCGTTCCTCGACTGCTAGAGGCTTTCACCGTCACTGTTCCATGCTTATCAATAGCTTCAATCGCATTTTTGATTAAATTAATCAAAACCTGCTTCATTTCATCCTTATTCGCCTTAATATATAATTCATCTTCTATCTCATGACGAATGGTTGTGTTATTAAAAGAAGTATAAGTGGACATAAGCTGGATGACATGTTCCAACTGCTGAGATACATTGATCTTGTCCATCCCGTGCTTATTTGGCTTGGCCAGTGAAAGATAATCCTGAATGATGGATTGAGCCCGATCCAGCTCTTCGATAGAGATATCAATATATCTCTTTTGGGCGCTATTTAGATTATCATCTTGGCTCATCAACTGAAGAAAGCCTCTCGTAGATGTCATAGGATTCCTGACCTCATGCGCTACTGATGCCGCAAGCTCACTTACTACTTTCAATTTTTCTGATCGTTGCAATTGATTTTGTAGCTGCATTTGCATCGTAAGGTTTTCAATAATCATAATAGACGTCACCAAGGAGACCCAAGTTATTAAACTAACAATCACAGCAAGGAAAATCTCACTGGGTTCCTCCCGATGAATGAACCGCAACGCCCTGGTTGAAGTGATTAGTAACAACAAAACGGATATACTTACTATTTTCCTCTTTACTGTCATATCCCGATAAATCTTTGTTGTCACCACTAAGAACACTGTAACAATCGAGTAATTTAATAGCATTATTAGAAAATTGCTCTCTCCAAGAATAAACAGGTAATAAAGCATGGAAACCAATACAGCAAGCCCTATCAGCCAACCCCCATAAAAAAAAGCCAAAATAACCGGAATGATCTTTTGATCATAATACGAACCATCTGTCACTTCTATCGGAAAGGACATCGTACAAAATAACATAACCAGTAATGTCACAAGAAATCGATAATTAACTTTCGTGCTTTGCCCTATAACACCTTTATTCAGAAACTGATAATAAAATAGGATCGGAAATAGAATAATTAAAACGTGATATAGTACATGCCCTACATTTTCAAACATACCAACGCCCCTACCACCAAGAAGTTACTACCTTTTTTATAGTTTATACTTCGCTTTTCGTATCATCTATTCCTTCTTTTGTCACACAAGAAAAACCAGCCCACTCGGCTGGTAGATGATGCATAAAAATAGTAGCTTCATTTAAGTAACTGCATATCCCCTGGTCCTCTTCTTATTAGACAATATAACACCACAAATAATGAAGATTGCTCCTATTACTTGAGTCATCAATATGGGTTTACTAAGAAGAAAGAAACCTAAGATCATCGCAACAAATGGTTCTAAGTTAGTCAAGGTTGAAGCTTTCGATGCATTTATATACTTTATTTGCTTGTTCCAGATAAGGTTACAGAAACCATGGACAACAATTGCCGTAACTATTAATAGAATCCATGCTCCAGGAGCTGCAGTTACTGCTTTTTCCTGCTCTAATAAAGCAAACGGAATGGAAATGATGAAAGCAAGTACATTGGAGTGAAAAGTAAGGGGGAATGCCTCCATTCTTCTAGACAATAATCTTGTTAGTATAATCAACAAAGAGAATGTCACCATAGTGAGTGCAATCCACCATAATCCCTTTTCAACCTTCAACAATGTTCCATCATCCCCGGTTCCGACCACGATAAATACTCCGATTGCAGCAACAATCAAACCGAATGCCATGTTTTTTGTAAACACTTCATGAAGGAAAATGGCAGCTAGGATACAAGTAATCAAAGGGGTCATGGCCAGTATTACTGCTGCAGAAGTGGAGTCCGCATGCTGTAATCCTATAAAGAAGCTCCATTGATTTATAAAAACACCGACTGTACTTAACAAAACAAAGATAGACAAATCCTTTTTCGTCAATTTAGGGAAACGTAAAGAGAGTCCTTTCCATTTTCCATATAAAAATAAAGCAAGAACTATGGCTACAAACCGTGCAAATGTAGTAAATCCAGGGGAAAAACTTTCTAATAATAGCTTCCCGATTACAAAGTTACTTCCCCAGACCAGAACACAAAACAATAATAAACTATATGCTTTTGCCATCTTCCATGCCCCCTAAGAAAAATTCCCACATTTCTGTGGGAATTGACAAATTAACTATATTGTAAATGGAACTCATCTTGGTAAACTTCCTTGCCCTTAAAATAAACCGCTTTTCTTTTTGGAAGCCTTGCGATCGCCTCAGCCGAACATGATGCATCCATCAGTACCAGGGACGCCTCATCTCCAATTTTTGGCCATTGCATTTCCCCACTTGTGGAAAGAGGCGTCATGCCCCCGGTAGCCCACTTTAGGGAATAAGCTAACGTTTTCTCATCTATTCGCTTTGTTCTTTCACAGTAACGTTTCACCTTTTCCAAAACATCCCCGTTCCCAAATGGTCCCCATGAATCGAAGAAGCCGTCACATCCTAAATGGACAGGAACGTTAAATTGATCAAGTAAATCTATTGGAGGAATGACACGATTGATTGGAATGGTTGACATGATGGCCACATTATTTTCCCCAAGATGCTCTGCCATTTCCCGTGCTTGTGTTTCAGGGACATCACCTAGACTGAACGCATGGCTGACAGCTGCGCGGCTTTGCCAGTTTGCCTCTTTCACCATCTCAACTAATTTATCAATTGTATAGAACCCGACGTGCCCATGGTCATGCAAGTGAATATCGATTTCTGCATTAAACTCCTTAGCCAGGTTCATTGTTTCATATAGTGATCTTTCAATATTCTTATCAATGCCTGCAGGATCTAATCCACCTACAATCGTTGCTCCCGTTCTCATGGCCTCCTTCATTAGTGGAATGACCTCTTTATGCTCCAACATCCCATGTTGCGGAAAGGCAACAATCTCATAGCTGAGGTAATCCTTATAGGCTTCTAAGGCTTCTTTTACCCCTTCCAGGTTTTTAAGCCCGATGTAAGGATCGATATTTACATGTGTGCGTATATGTGTCGATCCTTTTCTCAGGATCAACTCTATCATTTTACTTGCACGCTGCTTTGTGGTCGGCGCAAGTTCCCCTAATTCAAGGGCTTCATGATGAAGTCTTTCTTTCAGGTTCTTTACAGGGATGGGTGCCTTCCAATCAAGTGAAAGATATGTCTTGTCCAGATGATTGTGCATCTCTTTGAACGAAGGAAGGGCTAGTAGTCCCGATGCATCTTTCTTAACCTCTCCAGTTGGTATTTCATAAGGCTGTTCTTGTATTTCCTTGAAGATACCTTCTTCGACCTTTATGGAATATAAGGTTGTCTCCGTTTCATGTGCACCATTTTCTAAAGTTCTGAAGCCTGTCTCCAATTTTACATTGACTAGCCAAAATGTCTCTTTCATTTCCTATCCCTCCACCCTTATTTTGCTACCGGTTGTTTTTCCATTTCCATCCTTTTCACTTCTTTGCCTTTATAGAAAAGGGCCTTGACATCCGTACGCCTTGCAACCGCTTCTGCTGAACAACTTGCATCCACTAATATCATGGAAGCATCGTCTCCAATCTTTGGCCATTGTCGTTCACCTGCAGCACTTAATGAGTTGATTCCCCCTGTACCATATTGAACCAAAGAAGATAGAGATTTTTCATCAACCAGTCTGAATCGCTCTGCAAGTACGCACATTTTTTCAATGGTGTTGGCAGTACCAAAAGGTGACCAATGGTCCGTAATACTGTCATGCCCTAGAGAAACAACTAGTCCCATTTGGGTTAATAATGGGATCGGAATAGTAGGGCGGTTAATGGGAACCGTCGTGGTCACATCCATTTTATTATCCACTAACATCTTTACCGTTTCCTCAAGCTGGACGGGCTCCAAGTCCCCTAATGCGATGGCATGACTAATGGTCGTCCTGCCCTGAAGGCCTGCTTGTTTTGTATAATGAGCCATCCGCTCAAAAGTGAAAGCGCCAAGGCTGTTCGGGTCATGAATATGAACATCTACTGATGAACCAGTCTGCACTGCAATATCAAAGATGGTGTCGAGTGATTTCTCGATATTCCTGTCAATGGTAGCTGGGTCCACCCCACCGACATGTGTTGCCCCCATTTCCATTGCTTCCTTGACTAAGGGCGCCACTTCACTTCGCAATAACCCATGCTGTGGAAAGGCCACAATTTCAAACGTCATTACATCTTTGTATTTATTTACAGCATTCAATGTGGCCTCTAAGTTCTTCAATCCGATGGAAGGATCGATATTGCAATGAGTGCGAATATGGGAATGTCCGTGCTTTAGGTATAATTCAATCACTTTCTCGGCTCTCTCCTGTGCTGTTGCCAATTGCTGCGGGAGTAGTTTTCTTTCTTCTTCAATTCTTGTAAAAATACCGTTGGTTATTGGTGTGCAAGCTTTCCATGGACCTCCATAGTAAGTTTTATCGATATGGATATGCATTTCTTTTAAAGAAGGAAGCAGGAGCAACCCTTTTGCGTCCTTTTCAGGAAGGTTATCCTTGGGCTGTTCCTTGGAAAGTGCAGCAATTTTCCCTTCTTCTACTTTTAAGTGAACTATTTCAGTCAATGTTTTCAAGCGATTATCCTCTTGTTCAAAACCCACTTCGATTCGGACATTCTTCAGCCAATAATTGTTTCTATTCATCTCTTTTCCTCCTAATTGGAGGGCCTAGACTCTAGGCCCAAACCATGACATTATTTTAAAGTGATATCGTTGAGAAGGATGTAGTTAACAGGACTGATTACAAGTCCCTCTACATTATTATGATAGACAGCAAGATGTTCGTAGTATCTGAGCGGAATCATAGCTGCATCTTCCATCTCCAGTTTCATTGCCTGTTCATAAAGACTTCTTCTTGTTTCTTCATCTATTTCTTTTCGGGCGTCCTCTATGATTCGATCAACTTCAGGGTTATTGTAATAGGTATGGTTACCTGCTCCCCCATGTGAAGAGGAGTGGAAGACATTATATTGATTGTAATCTCCGTCTCCCGTGGCATTACCCCATCCGCCAACGAACATTTCGTGTTCTCCATTATTTAATGCTTCTATATATGCCCCCCATTCTAATACTTCCACTTCCGCGTTGATCCCTATTTTCTTCAGTTGTGATTGAACGACTTCAGCTACATTTATTCGCTCTTTGCGATCATTGGTGGTAATGGTGACCTTTAACCCTTCTAGTCCAGCCTTTCGCAATAAAGCTTTGGCATTCTCTAAATCATAGTCATAAGGTTTAACGTCATCACTGTATCCAAATACCTTCGGACTCATCGGAGAATTGGCAAGAATCCCAGAATTTTGGAAGACACCTTCTAGAACAGCCTTTCTGTCTATGGCCTGCGTTATCGCTTTTCGAACATCCAATTGATCAAACGGTGCTTTTTGAACATTAAAGCCAAGAAACTCTATCCCTAACCCATCTGCCCGATACAGATTCAATGTCTCCGAAGCTTCCATTCTTTCAATCTCTGTAATTGGAACCTGATCATTAACATGCGCTTCCCCGGTTTCAATCATGGCAAGTCTTGTGGTATCTTCCGGCACTACTTTAAACACAACCTGATTTATCTTCGGCTTATCTCCCCAGTATTCCTCATTTTTCTTTAAGGATATTTCCTGTCCTGCCTTCCAATAATCAAATACGAATGGCCCAGTGCCTACTGGGTGTTCCCAAAGTTTCTTTGGATTCTCTGAGAGCGCTTTTGGACTGATGATACTTCCCTCATTCGCACTTAGAATGGACAACAGCGGGGCATAGGCAGCTGAGAGATGAAAACGAACTGTATATTCATCGACAACCTCAATGTCATCAATCATCCCAAGTTTCTCAGCTTGCGGGGATGCTGTTTCAGGATCAAGCAATCTTTCAAATGTTGCCTTTACAGCCTCGGCATTGAATTTCGTCCCATCATGGAAATAAACGCCTTCTCTTAATATAAATTCCCACGTGACATCATCAATTTGTTCCCATTCCTTGGCCAACCCTGGCTGGGGCTTCATGTCCAAGTCAGGCACAACAAGCGTTTCATATACCTTTTGATAAAGGATATTTGCACTTGAAATGTCTGTGATGAAGTGTGGATCTAGCTTGGTGGCGTCCGATAGACGGACGATCGTCAGTTTATCCTTGTCGGAGGTCTCCATTTGACTGCTTGAAGTGGAACAACCACTGATAATTAATAACAATGTTAACAGTAATAAGATGGTCGATCTCATGTCTTTCCCCCTTCTACTTAATCGTGACGTCGTTTAGCATAATGTAATTAGAGGCATTCAACCAAATTCCTTCTACCCCTTTTGTATAGACAGCCAAATGTTCATAATTTCTTATCGGAACGTATACGGCATCATCCATTTGGATCTGCATCGCTTTCTCATATAGTTCTTTACGTTTTTCCTGATCCATTTCTTCCCTGGCATCTTCAATAATAGTATCTACTTCCTCATTGCTGTAATAAAAATGATTGCCGGGTGGTCCTTGAGATGCTGTATGGAAGAGATTGTATTGATTATAATCTCCATCCCCTGTCGCATTCCCCCATCCACCAATAAACAAATCATGGTCACCTTTATCGATCATTTCTAAATATGCCCCATATTCCAAAACTTGAATAGAAACATCCACACCTATCCCCTTTAATTGAGATTGAATCACTTCTGCCATATTAATTCGTTCTTTCCTATCACTAGTAAGCAGGTTCAGTGATAAACCGTCCTTATAGCCTGCTTCTTTCAGTAATTTCTTTGCTTTATTTATGTCGTATTCATATGCCTTGATGTTTTCGCTGTAACCAAATACTTTCGGACTCATAGCAGAGTTTGCTATCGTTCCGACATTGTTATAAACACCTTTTAGAATAGCTTCTCTTTCAATCGCATGACTGATCGCCTTTCGGACACGGACATCATTTACTGCCTTACTTTCTATATTAAACCCTATATATTCAACTCCAAGTCCCTCTGTACGATACAAGCTCATGGAATTCGATTTCTCTATACGATCTAGTTCTGTTACTGGAACCTGATCAGAAACATGTGCTTCTCCGGTTTCAATTAATGCAAGCCTTGTTGCATCTTCCGGTACCACTTTAAAAACCACTTCATCCAGATTCGGCTCTTGCCCCCAATAGGAGGGATTCTTGACCAAAGTTATATCCTGACCGGTATTCCAAGATTCAAAAATAAATGGTCCTGTTCCTACTGGATGTTGGGATAATGAGTCCTCCTTTTCTTTAATCACCTTTGGGGAGATGATGCTACCCTCATTACTTGCAAGAATGGAAAGCAACGGAGCATATGGATAATCAAGATGCATATGCACGGTATACTCGTCCACTATTTCAATCTCCTTAATCATCGATAATTTTTCACGCTGAGGTGAACCCGTTCCTGGATCCAAAACACGGTCGAATGTTACTTTCACCGCCTCTGCGTTAAAAGGAGTCCCATCATGAAAGCTCACTCCTTCTTTTAATGAAAACTCCCATGTTACCTCATCAAGTTGCTGCCATTCCGTAGCAAGCAAAGGTTCTATCTCCATATCCTTATTCGTCATCACCAACGTTTCATATACTTTTTGATAGATGATATTGGCAGAAGGTATGTCTGTTATAAAGTGTGGATCTAACCTGGTTGCATCAGAAAGACGCGCGATGATTAAGCTTCCTCCCTTTTCTTCCGACCGGGCATTGCTCTCAGAACCATTTGAACTGTTCGAAGACGTTGAACAAGCACTTATAAATGACAACATTAAAATAAATACAAAAAACATGATAAAATTTCTAAACTTTCTGTCCTTCACCATTTCATTCTCCCCCTCCAATGAATTCTCGTGATTTTCTTGCATAGTTGCATTATAAAAAAAAGATTCACCTTTTATTTTCAGAATATTTACTTGTTTTTAAAATATTTTGACATCTTATCTTAAAATTATTTACTTTGTTTGAAATTTTGATAATTTTAAACACATCACTTGTAAGGGAGGACATTCAATGGAAGTTCAAGTAAAGACGGGAGAAACAATTCTTGCTGAGGAAACGAGTAATCCTCGATTAGAAAAATGGAAAGAAATCATTTATAAACTATCTAGAAACAAAGCAGCAGTGGCAGGTGGAATCATCATTTTATTTTATTTGACAGTAGCTGCACTCGCACCTTGGTTGGCACCTTATGATCCATATGAAATCAACTTGGACAATCGCATGCACTCCCCCTCAATGGAACATTGGATGGGGACGGACGATAAAGGAAGGGATATACTTAGCAGAATAATTTATGGTTCCCGCTTATCAATGGGTGTCGGCTTTGCCTCTGTACTATTCGGGGCGGTATTTGGAATTGTGCTTGGATTGGTTGCCGGTTACTACGGCAGATGGGTTGACTCCATTGTGATGAGAATAATTGATGTCATGCTTGCTTTCCCAGGTATTCTGTTGGCTTTAGCTATTATCAGTGCATTAGGTCCCAGCTTAATCAACGTAACCATAGCAGTGGGGGTATTCTCTGTTCCTTTATTTGCCCGCATAGTAAGGGGCTCTACATTGGAAGTCAAGAAGCTAGAATATATAGATGCGATCCGATCGTTGGGAGCAAGGGATATAACAATCATATTCATTCATATACTCCCAAATATTCTCTCCCCGATCATCGTACAGGGTTCCTTAAGATTGGCCACTGCCATTTTATCAGCAGCAGGGTTGTCCTTTTTAGGACTTGGAGCTCAGCCACCTTCACCAGAATGGGGAACCATGCTTAGTAGTGGAAGGGATTTCTTATTTAGCGCACCCTATATGGCCCTATTTCCTGGCCTTGCCATTTCCATTTTAGTTTTAGGCTTTAATATTTTCGGAGATGGCCTTCGCGATGCTTTAGATCCAAGAATGAAATAAAAAAGGAGGTAAAAGGATGATTTCTTTTTTAATAAAACGTTTGGTTCAAATGATTCCCGTATTAATAGGTGTAACCTTGGTTGTTTTTCTAATTATGCAGATGGTTCCTGGAGATCCAGCTGTTCTCTTGGCGGGGGAGGGTGCTTCAAAAGAAACAATAGAAGGAATACGGACTCAATTGGGGTTAAATCAACCGCTATATGTCCAGTACTTTGATTACTTAACGAACATTTTCAAAGGAGATCTTGGGGTATCCATTAAAAATAATAAACCTGTCCTTGATGAAATCATGGTAAGACTCCCTATTACGATGGAACTAGCTCTTTTCAGTATCCTTATAACGATCGTCTTAGGCATGGCGGCTGGTATCATTTCTGCCATTAAGCCTTATTCCGTCTCTGATTTGTCAGTCATGTTAATTGCCCTCATAGGGATCTCCATCCCAAGTTTTTGGTTTGGCCTTATGCTCATGTATATATTTTCCGTCAAACTTCAACTCCTGCCGGTAGCAGGCTGGGATAGCTGGCAGCACATTATCCTCCCCGCCCTCACACTTGGTGCTGGTGGCGCTGCAATAGTTGCTAGGATGACCAGATCAAGTATGCTCGAAGTCATCAGGCAGGACTATATTCGGACTGCGCGTGCAAAAGGACTCCGAGAACAAATTATCATTTCAAAACATGCTCTGCGAAATGCTTTAATTCCTGTCATCACCGTGGTAGGACTTCAATTTGGCGCATTGCTTGGCGGTACTGTCCTTACAGAATCCATATTTGCCATTAACGGGCTGGGAAGATTGATTGTGGAATCTATCAGAATGCGAGATTTGCCAATGGTACAAGGTGGAGTACTTGTTGCGTCCCTTATCTTCGTACTTGTAAATCTATTGGTCGATTTACTCTATCGCATTTTTAATAAACGAATTGAATTGAACTAAAAGGAGTGAAATATGGTGAGTGAAAAACTATTAGAAGTAAACGGCCTCAAAACTCATTTCTTCTCGAATAAAGGAATTAGTAAAGCCGTGGATGGGGTAAATCTAGTTTTGCACAAAGGGGAGACCTTGGGAATTGTCGGGGAATCAGGTTGCGGGAAAAGTATTACTTCCCTGTCTATTCTTAGGCTGATTCCTTCCCCACCCGGAAGAATAGTGGAAGGCTCTATATTATTTAAAGGCCAAGACCTTGTGAATATGACTGAAAACCAACTGAGAAAAATACGCGGGAATGACATCTCCATGATTTTTCAGGAACCTATGACGTCTCTTAATCCAGTTATCAGTGTAGGTGAACAAATAGCAGAAGGCATTAGACTTCATGAAAAGCTCAGTAAAAAGGAAGCCTGGAAAAAAGCGGTGGAGATGCTACGTCTTGTAGGAATTCCTTCTCCTGAAAAGCGTGCAAAGCAAGAGCCATTTCAGTTGAGTGGCGGTATGAGGCAAAGGGTGATGATTGCCATGGCACTTGCTTGCTCCCCTGAAGTTCTCATCGCCGATGAACCAACCACTGCACTGGACGTGACCATTCAAGCACAGATTCTCCAATTAATTAAGGAATTGCAAGTAAAGCTTGGGATGGGGGTTATGATGATTACCCATGACCTTGGAGTGGTGGCAGAAACCTGTGATACAGTAGTCGTCATGTATGCTGGAAACGTTGTGGAATATGCATCTAAAGAAGAGCTTTTTAGAAATCCGAAACACCCCTACACCCAAGGGCTATTGGCTTCTTTACCAAAAATAAATGAAGATCATGAGTATTTACCAACGATTAGCGGAAACGTTCCAAGTCCCTTTTCTCAGGTCCAAGGCTGTAGGTTTGCCAACCGCTGTCCTCACGCAAATTCACTATGCAAGACAAAAGCGCCAAAACTGACCACTCTGCAAGCTGGGGAGGGACAAGTTCGATGTTGGATGTATTCAGAGGAATGGAAAAAATCAGTTGTATAAGAAAGGGGACAACATGATGGAACTAGTAACCAAAAAAGAAGCAAAACGTGTACTTTTATCAGTTAAAAACCTCAAGCAATATTTTCCCATAAAAAAAGACTCGCTTTTCAAACCAACATCATTTGTTAAAGCGGTAGACGATATTTCCTTTGAATTGAAGGAAGGGGAAACATTAAGTATCGTCGGTGAATCAGGTTGTGGAAAATCGACAACGGGACGGTCCATCCTCCGACTTGAACAGCCGACTGACGGAGAGATTGTGTTCAATGATAAAGACCTTGTTCGAATATCCAATACAGAAATGAGAAAGGTGCGTGCAGATTTACAAGTAATCTTCCAAGATCCATTTGCTTCGCTTAATCCAAGAAGAACCATTAAACAAACATTGAATGAAGCCATGGCCATCCAGCAGGTGATCCCTAAACAGAAGAGAATGGAACGAATGCTCGAGTTACTAGAGTGTGTAGGTTTGCCAGCGGAGGCATTGAATCGTTATCCACATGAATTCAGCGGTGGTCAGCGACAGCGTATCGGCATCGCCCGTGCCTTAGCAGTAAATCCAAAATTAATCATTTGTGATGAAGCCGTTTCTGCACTTGATGTCTCCATTCAAGCGCAAATCCTTAACCTACTGAAGGATTTACAAAAAGACTTTGGCTTGACTTACTTGTTCATTTCGCATGACCTTAGTGTCGTGCGGCATATTTCAGATAGGGTCATGGTCATGTACCTGGGGAAAATTGTGGAGATAGCCGAAAAGAAAAGTATTTTTGAAAGGCCACAGCATCCCTATACTCAAGCACTTCTGTCGGCTATTCCTACACCGGATTTGGATGCAAAAAAAGAAAAGATTGTACTAAAAGGAGATGTTCCTTCCCCAATAGATCCACCAACTGGATGCAGGTTCCATACCCGCTGTCCTTTAGCAAATGAAACATGTAAAAAGGTAGAACCTCCATTAAAAAAATGGAACAACCAACATTATGTAAGCTGTCATCTTGTCAAATAATAACCATTTACAATTACATGATTTGAATTAAAATAATAGAGAGAAAGAAATAGCGGAGGGGTTTTTTCACCTCCCCTTTTCCGTTTCACGAGGGGGTTCCTTCCATGCTCCAGATAGAGGATTTTTCTCTTTATGTCATGTTCTGCGTACTTGCTCCTTTAGTGGGAGCTTTTACTTTATTGTTTTTATTCATCTTTGAAAAAAGAATTGACCTGTTAGAAAACCAAACAAATAAAATCAAGCTGGAAAAAGAACTCCAACAAGCAAAGTATTTTCAGCTGAACCAACAGATTCAGCCCCATTTCTTTTTCAATACCCTTAATTCCATCCTTAGCCTGGCAAGGCTTAATAGGATAGAAGAATTAGTTCGGGCGATTGAAGTGTTTTCTAAGTTCTTAAAAGCCAAATATAAATCAGATCATTTTATATGCACGGTCGAAGAAGAAATGGAATATGCAGGCCATTATCTACAGATACAAAAAATTCGGTTTCAATCACGTCTATCCTACACTCTCAATATGGAGGAAGAAATAAAAAAAGCAACAATACTCCCTTTTCTTATTCAAACCCTTGTAGAAAATGCTTTTAAACATTCTTTCGAGAAGTACCCAGGCGAAGCAAATTTAAGTATTTCCATATCCCTTTCAGGTTCACATATATTACTAACGGTTTGGAACAGTTCGAAAGGTGTGCATTCAGGTAATGATGATACTGGTACAGGACATGGCCTAAACAACATCAGAAGGAGATTGAGCCTTATGTATACAGAAGAAGAGGCTTCTCTAGAGCTATATCATGAACCCGGCGGAACACGCGCAGTTGTCACATGGCCTGTATCATACTCTACCTACAACGAAAAGGGGGCCAAGCAGAATGAACATTTTATTAGTGGATGATGAACAACTAGAAATTGAACAACTAACATATCTATTGCACAAGCATTATCCCAAATGGAAGGTCTATCACGCTTTTGATGCAGCACAGGCATGGAACATTTGTGATAAGCAGCATATTGATTTATCTTTCCTGGATATTCACCTGCCGGGTAAAAATGGCCTCGAACTTGGCAAACTATTAAAGACTAAACATACTAATATGGAGTTCATCATTTTGACTGCCTTTCAAACCTTTGAATATGCACAAACCTCCATTAAAATTGGTGTCGCAGATTATTTGACAAAACCTTTGATTGAAGCGGAACTGGTTGAAGTACTGTATAAATTCAAACATCGGGGGAATTACAGTCCCGCCATCCAGCAGGCTATATTAATAATCCAACAGGAATACAAAGATAAACTAACACTTCCATATCTCTCGTCCAAAATACACATGAACCCTATTTATTTCAGCCGTAAGTTCATGGAAGAAGTAGGGATTGGTTTTTCAGAATACCTAAATAAATATAGAATTGAAATCGCTGCCGATTTACTTACTAAAAACCCGAATATGCATATTTCCACCATTGCTGATGAATGTGGATTTAACAGCCAGCACTATTTTAGTCAGCAGTTTAAAAAGCATTATGGAAAAACCCCACGGGATTATAAATTTGAGGGAACACATTGATGGACAAAAAGAAATATTCGATTTATATCCTGGGAACCTTCCAACTAGGAATCGGGTTTGGTATCGTCACATTGCTTTCGAGATGGGTAACGGGAAACACCATCCTTTCTTCACCAGAAGCTCTGATAAAATACGGTATATTAGGTGGACTTGGATACTCTCTAATGGGTGCCTTTGCGTTTATCGCTTTCGGATTCATCGCAACTTATATAAGGAAGCGTTACCCCTTACATCAAACCATTGGTGATTTGCTAAAAGAAAAGACGACTCCGGTTGGATATTGGTACACCATCCTCCTTCTCCTGGTAACGGGTATGGATTCCATGTTTGTCCAAGCAACTGGGGCAGCTATTCTTTTCTCGCTAATATTCCCTGTCCCCCTTTATATAAGCTTGTTTTTTTTCTTCTCATTTTGTTTTATCATTGCAGGACTCGGAGGCATGCAGCGTATTCAGCAATTCTCCGGTATAAGCATCGGATTCATATTTGCTGCTGTCATTTTCATACCTGTTTATTTTTATATCCAAAATGGGGTGTACCCGGTATATGAGGGTGTTCAACTCTACCATCCCTATCTATTATATTGGAGGAATATTGATACGTTTTACTTTGTGATTACAGGGATCATCATCGGTTTTGGACAAGTCTTAATTGACAGGGCAACCTGGCAGAGAGTTTATATGTTAAAAAAGAACAGAATTCGTTCCATATTTACATTAACCGGGCTCATTTGGGCAACCATTCCTTTGTCTTTATCTTCCCTTCTACTAGTAGTTGTCTACAGTGGAAGTTTTCATGATGTGAAAATCTTACTTTTTCAACTGATATATAAAATTAACTCTTCCTTATTAATTGCCGTATTTGTATTATTTTGTTTTAGTGCCATTTCCTCAACTTTAAATGCAGAGCTTCATGCAACAACGGTCCTAACAGTAAAGAACGCAATCAGCGAATTTATTCCTCTTGATAATCAACACAAATTTCGATTGTCTTACTGGATTACAGGTATGCAGTGTCTGGTTCTATATCTGTTTGTCATTATCATATCACCAACTTTTATTGAGCTGTTATTCTTCTTCGGGAGTATCTATGCAGCATTAATATCACCGGTATTGTGGATGATCTTCAGCCGTGATCGCCTTTCAGGTTTTGTGCCATTAACCTCTGCCATTGCAATATTAATCAGCTTCTTATTTTCCTCAAGTGCAGGACATCTAGGGACAATCTGGATCAGTTTTATAACTTCCACATTCCTATGCGGTTGTTATATGTTCCTACGTTTCTTATCGTTCCTACGAAAAGTACAAGATAGCAAGCTATAATTATTATAAGAATGCAATCAGGACTGTTCGTATCAACAAGGAGAAAAACTAAGTATAAAAAGTTTCCACAAGAAAAACCAGCCCGCTCGGCTGGTTTTAATCAAGCAAATTTTTTGTTTTGCTCCTTCTTGAAAAACTCCTTCATTGCATGAAATACATCCGGTTTTT
The DNA here is from genome assembly GCF_038595065.1 of Sutcliffiella sp. FSL R7-0096. Classification (NCBI taxonomy): domain Bacteria; kingdom Bacillati; phylum Bacillota; class Bacilli; order Caryophanales; family Bacillaceae; genus Sutcliffiella; species Sutcliffiella sp. FSL R7-0096. The sequence goes on along the minus strand of NZ_CP152003.1, from coordinate 1,188,966 downwards.
GTTTCAAAATGTAATGCCTGAACTTCTCATCACTGACATTCTTATATGCCGACATCAATGTAGAGTGTCTGTTATATTGATTTACTTCCCCATACCCGAACATATTGGAAACCTTCATCAGTTCTCCAACCAATTTAACACAGCGCTGATTGTCAGAAGTCAGATTATCACCATCCGAGAAGTGAAATGGATAAATGTTGAAACGCGTTGGATTGTATTTCGTATCAATTAGCTCCAGTGCCTTTCGGTACGCGGATGAACAAATCGTTCCTCCGCTTTCCCCTTTAGAAAAAAAGTCCTCTTCACTGACTACCTTCGCCTCTGTGTGATGGGCAATAAACTCGATATCCACTGTTTCATACTTTGTTCTAAGGAATCGTGTCATCCAGAAAAAGAAGCTCCGTGCCATATATTTCTCCCACATTCCCATCGATCCACTCGTATCCATCATCATCAGAACAACCGCTTTGGAATCAGGCTTTACCACTTCGTTCCACGTCTTGAACTTGAGGTCCTCCTGATAGATCGGATGAAAGCTTGCCGTACCTGTCATCGCGTTCCGCTTATAGGCGGACATCATCGTACGTTTTTTATCTATATTCCCCATAAGACCTGTGCGTCTGATATCGTTAAATTCATAATGCTCGATGATATTCTCATCGCGCTCTTTTTGCTGCAGGTTTGGCAGTTCAAGCTGATTGAACAATGCCGCTTCAAGATCCATCAGAGAAACTTCCGCCTCATAATAGTCCTCCCCGGCCTGATCTCCAGCTCCTTGCCCCTTACCTGGCCCCTTCTGCTGACCCGACCCGTCCCTGGCTACAACATCCCCGACCTGACTGTCTCCATCTCCTTGGCCAACATGCTTGTTCTTGTCATAATTATAACGAATTCTGTATTCATCTAAAGACCTGATTGGAATCTTTACGACCTCTCTGCCATTGGACATTACAATGTTCTCTTCAGTAATAAGATCTGGTAAGTTATTTTTGATAGCCTCCTGGACCTTTTCCTGATGGCGTTTTTGGTCGTCGTGGCCTTTTCGATGGAGGGACCAATCCTCTTTGGACACTACAAAATTCGTATCATCTGACATTGTCATCGATATCCCTCCCTATTTAATTAATTTTACGTTTCTAGGAACCTTTTCATCACTATTTTCATAAAATATCTTGGTGAAATTTTAAGAATCCAACCTCCGTGACAGTTAGGGTTGGTTACTCTATCCTATGCACATATCTCAAATAATTGACAGATTATTTAGATAATTAGGCACGCAATTCCATTTAATAGACAAGCATGCATTCCTTCGTTAATAATAATTTTATGCTGTGGTTAGGTCGTACTATACAATGAATATTTTCATAAACAATAAAAAAACCTCCCATCAATGGAAGGTATATTTATTCTTTTTCATTTTCCGAGTTGTTTTTATGTTGCTTGGGATCGCGCTCTCTGTCGGTCTTATTTTCCTTCAGTTGCTCCATTTCCTTTGCCAGCTTTTCCATCTCTTTTTCATTAGGGGCCATTGTATTTTCATAGGTTTTATCTTTACTCATTGTAATCACCTCTTATTTATACGTTCCCTTTATTAGTTGAAAACAAACCTAAGTACGCAAAAAAGCAGCGGCACTCACACCGCTGCTTTTCCGATTATCTATTCAATAAGCTACCTACATATCTTAATAGGTCGTTTGCCGAAGTAGAGTTATAGCCATGCTCATCAATCAAGCGGGCCACCACTTCATTTATTTTCTTCAGCTGTGTTTCATCCGGAGTTTTGGAAGAGGTCGTGATCTTCACAACATCTTTCAGATCTGCAAACAGCTTCTTCTGTATTGCTTCTCTTAAGCGCTCATGGGAGTTGTAGTCAAATCGCTTCCCTTTGCGCGCATAAGCGGAAATCCTGATTAAAATCTCTTCGCGGAAAGCCTTCTTCGCGTTTTCAGAAATACCGATCTGCTCTTCAATGGAACGCATCAGTTTCTCATCGGCACTCATTTCTTCCCCAGTGAGAGGGTCCCTTAGTTTCGCCTTATTGCAATAAGCCTCGACATTATCCAGGTAGTTATCCATCAGAGTTTTCGCAGACTCTTCATAGGAATATACAAATGCTTTCTGGACTTCTTTCTTGGCAATATTATCATATTCTTTTCTCGCTACCGAAATGAAGTTTAAGAACCTTTCTCTATCTTCATTAGATATGGATGCGTGTTGATCCAGCCCTTCTTTTAAAGAACGCAGGACATCAAGGGCATTGATGGAAGGGATCTCTTTACGAATGATGGTGGACGAAATCCGGTTGATCACATAACGAGGATCAATTCCGCTCATCCCTTCATCAGCATACTCTTTCTTGAGCTCCTGAACATCCACAGAGTTGAAACCTTCCACAGACTCCCCATCATACAGGCGCATTTTCTTCACAAGGTCGATATCGCCACGTTTGGCTTCCTTGAGTCTCGTGAGAATCGTGAACATCGCAGCGACCCTAAGCGTATGCGGCGCAATATGCACATTTGCCACATCACTCTCATTAATCATTTTTTCATAAATTCTTTCTTCCTCAGAAAGTCTTAGATTATATGGAACCGGCATCACGATGATCCGCGAATGCAAGGCCTCATTCTTTTTATTGGAAATAAAGGAGCGATATTCCGTTTCATTCGTATGCGCGACAATGAGCTCATCCGCACTGATCAACGCGAATCGACCCGCTTTGAAGTTCCCTTCCTGCGTTAAGGATAATAGATGCCACAGGAACTTTTCATCACATTTCAGCATTTCCTGGAACTCCATCATCCCACGGTTCGCCTTGTTCAGCTCCCCGTCAAAACGGTATGCACGAGGATCTGACTCAGAGCCGAACTCCGCAATGGTCGAGAAGTCTATGCTTCCGGTCAAATCCGCAATATCCTGCGATTTCGGATCGGATGGGCTGAATGTCCCAATCCCGACACGCTGGTTCTCTGACAGGAAAATACGTTCCACAAGCACATCCTCAATCCTGCCTCCATATTCTTTTTCAAGCCTCATCATATTTAATGGTGACAGATTCCCTTCAATTCTAACTCCATACTCATTGTAAAAATCATCTCTCAAATGGTGGGGTATTAAATGAAGCGGATCCTCATGCATCGGACAACCCTTAATGGCATATACTGCCCCTCTATCTGTATGGGTGTACTGTTCAAGACCGCGCTTGAGAATCGTAACCAGTGTGGATTTCCCCCCACTGACCGGACCCATTAATAACAAAATCCTCTTTCTGACATCCAACCTTTTCGCAGCAGGATGGAAATACTCCTCCACCAACCGCTCCAATGCTTCTTCTAAACCAAAAAGGGCATTGCTAAAGAAATTATACTTCCGCTGCCCATTGACCTCTTCTACCCCAGCATCTTTAATCATATTGTAAACCCGTGAATGTGCGGATTGAGCTACCCATGGTTCTTCTTTCAAAATCTCCAAGTACTGCCCGAAGGTTCCTTCCCACTTCAGCCTCTGTTCTTCTTCCCGATACTTTTCAATTTTACGTAAAATATCCATAAGGACCTCCCCTTTTCTTACAGCTTCAAGAGTCGTGATTGCGTGATTAATATACTCTATGCGCTGGGGGGGTGAAACATGCTTTTTTTAAGAGGTGCCAATCGCAAACTTTATGCTTTTATGGAGGAGGGACTGCCCCCGGTTGCCTGGAGTGTACGGCGAGAGTCTCCGGCGGGAGGTAATGTAAGGTTGAGACCCTGAAGCATTGTGGGAAAGCTCAAGTACCGGTCCTTAGGATAAGCGAGCACCTGAACGTAAGGAGACAGGGCGTTGAAAATTCACCTTGTCAAAAATTATCCACAGATTCCATTCACATAACTTGTCCATTGGGCTATAATATAAATAGTATGCTTACAAGAACTAACCTTACATAAGGAGGAAAACAAAGATGGGTACATCAGGCATCTTAATTCTAGGCGTATGCATTGCATTCCTAACAGCCATTTTCACTGCAGGATACAACGAACGTCCAGGTACACGTAAAAAGTAATTGGCATAAATAAAGAAGCCCTCCTTTTCAGCTTTTTGCTCGAAATGGAGGGCTTCTCTTTAGTTGTTATTCTTCAGGGAACTCCAAAGAAAGATTCGGATACTCCTGTTGACGTAACGCTTCATATATTAAGATCGCGGCCGTGTTGGACAGATTCAGAGACCTTACATTTGTCGTCATCGGCAAACGCAAGCACTGGTCCAAATTATTCTGGATCAAATCTTTAGGTAAACCAGTCGTCTCCCTTCCGAAAACAAAGAAATAATCCTTATCCAGCTTACTATAATCAAATGAGGTGTGCGGCTTCATCCCGAACTTCGTAATATAGAAAAACTCCGCCCCTTCATTTTTTTCAAACAGCTCATCCAACGAATCATAATAAACCACATTGACAAATTCCCAATAATCTAACCCCGCACGCTTCAACATCTTATCATCCGTCGAAAAGCCGAGCGGTCTGATTAAATGAAGCGTCGTATTCGTTGCTGCACAAGTCCTAGCAATATTACCTGTATTAGCCGGAATCTCTGGTTGATATAATACCACATGTAATCCCACAATCGTCACCTCGTATTTCTTTCACTTTCATCCTCTACAACAATACCTTTTTATCGCAATGGAATCAAGTACCTATTACCGGTCCTGAATGTGGAAAAATTTATATTTGATATTCGGTGTATATGCCGTTGAATCCTCATATTTCCAATACCTCATCCGGGAATTATACGTGTTCGCATTAACAAGCGGCTCACCATTCTCATCCTTCGCCACCACAATCGTGTTATGGTCGAACCGTCCGTCTCCCTCAAAGTCATAGCAAATAACATCCCCCGGCCTAAGGTCAGTGGCGGAGTTCACTTCTTTCGCCTTCAGACCTTGCTTGGCATTAGGTAAATACCACCTTAAGGCATGGGCCACTGCCCACGTATAACTCCAATCATTATTCCGCATCCACCAACCGCCAGATTTCTTCGGATACCCCACCATCGGAGCCCCGCCAGCATACAGACATTGTGAAATGTAGTTGGTGCAATTCACCTCGAACTTCTTGAACTGCGGATTATAGCTGTTCCAATACTGCTCTGCGTACTTCACCGCCTCCATCCGACTATATTTAAAACGGAGAGGCGCCTGTTGCTCCTCCTCCTCTTGTGGGGGAATGAACCTCGGAGAAGTCCGATCCCCCTCATCCTGGACGGAGAAGTCTTGTATGAGCTCACCATCGATCCATTCAGAATATCGCTGATCGGCTTCTTCCTCAATATAAAGATTTTCTTTTTGCTTTATGAGGTAACGGATGTGAATCTCATATAAAATGTTGGCCTCCCGTTGCTGCTGATCCTCATGAATGGAATGGATCTTGGCCGACGCACTGCACTTAACTATCTCTGCTCCCCTTCTTTTATGCGCTTCTTGCTTTTGCCTGATGGTTTCTTCATTGATGATAGTTCTGTTAGTGGTCTTGCTTTTAAAAACATAAGTGTCGAGTCGATCTTGTATATGCGCTTTTAGCTGTTCCCTCATGGGCTTGCCCCTCCTCTTGGGTGATGGTCCTTGTAGATATGTTTATGTGGGGGGCTTGGGTTTGTTGAAAAGAATTGAGGTAATTAGGGATTGGTTTTTGGTTTTGATTGAAGATCTTTGGGTAATTATGTTTGTTTTGTGGTGGGAAGCACTCTTGATAATTTGTGTTGGGAGTTAAATAGCTCTCTGATGGTTCCATACTTCTCTTTGACGAGTGACTTTTTTTTGTTTTGGGGTGCTGGTGGTTCCATACGGCCTCTATGACGACTGACTTTCCCTTTTTTCGGGTCCTGGTGGTTCCATACGGCCTCTATGACGACTGACTTTCCCTTTTTTCGGGTGCTGGTGGTTCCATACGGCCCCTATGACGACTGACTTTCCCTTTTTTCAGGTGCTGGTGGTTCCATACGGCCCCTATGACGACTGACTTTCCCTTTTTTCGGGCTCTGGTGGTTCCATACGGCCCCTATGACGACTGACTTTCCCTTTTTTCAGGTGCTGGTGGTTCCATACGGCCTCTATGACGACTGACTTTCCCTTTTTTCAGGTCCTGGTGGTTCCATACGGCCTCTATGACGACTGACTTTCCCTTTTTTCAGGTGCTGGTGGTTCCATACGGCTTCTATGACGACTGACTTTCCCTTTTTTCGGTTCCTGGTGGTTCCATACGGCCTCTATGACGACTGACTTTCCCTTTTTTCGGTTCCTGGTGGTTCCATACGGCCTCTATGACGACTGACTTTCCCTTTTATCGGGTCCTGGTGGTTTCCATACGGCCTCTATGACGACTGACTTACGCTGTTTTCGAGTTCTGGTGGTTCCATATGTTTCGAGCTAGTAAATTCTTATTATTTATGCCATATCATTTTGCTTGTCCTCACATATTGCGAAGATTTACCGTGCCCCACTTGTCTAAAATGCTTTACAAGAATTCTTTGTATACTCCTAATTGTAATCAAATCTCCACACCAATCATGGATTATCTTTGAAGTGACTTTTTGACCGGGAAACAAAATTTCAAATTCATTTATTGTTCTTAAAACGGTATTTACAAATTTTTCTTTGAAACTGCATAAAGAACAGACAATTACTTTCCTGTCTTTTGATATAGTGGTGGCCCCCATCCCCCCACACCCAGCACAAACAATCCCTTTCCGCAAATCCTCATACTTATACTCGGGCAAGCGCTCATATGACGACTTTTCAATATGCAGTTCGCACAGCTTCTCAGCCAAGCGAGAGTGCCTCACATGTAACCTTCCAGTACTGGGGGATTGCTTCATTAATTTTTTAGAATATCGATTCATCTGGGAATAAAACACAATAGGTAAATTTGGTGAACAATTAAAGAGGGTAAACTCTGGATTCATGAAAAAGAGGGTTGATTCTATGGGGGATTGATATCCGAGGCTTCTTAGGAGTTGTCTTAACGCAATTTAACATCGTTGCATTTGTAACAAAGGATTTTTAATTTCATTCTGGCTGATGGAGAGCCACTTACCATCATCTAAATAGAAGTCACCTTCATAATTCTTCACTTCAAAGAGGTAAACCCTCTCTTCTCCAATTACAAGAGAATCAATCTGAAAAACACTGCCACCATGGTCGAGCAGCAGATCATTTACAATAATCCACTCGCCATCCATGAAAGAAAACCATTTATCAAAAAGAACCTCGCCCTGATAACCTTTTTCCAGATTCCAAAAACGACTATCATCCACTAGGCCACCGCGAGCTTTCAGTATCCTTAATAATTTCAGCTCACCTGGTTCCATACGCTCTTTCATCATCATACTCAACCACATCACTCCCATAAAAATATTATAAAAAAGCAGGCAAACCTAATTACCTACTTTTTATCCAAAACCCAAGACTCGCTTGTTCCACCATGAACCTGCAGGAACATCTCGCTTATCGCACCTAGCATCTCTCTACACTCACTTATTTCCATAGAAGGCTTGAAATACACGACATGCAGCGCAGAAGTTGTCCCTTCTGAAACAGCCGTTCTTCGGCTATCAACAAATGGACTCCCAAACGGACCTGCCTCATCACTTGTATGGAGCATCTTATTCAGGCTTATTTCCCGTCCATTTAATCCTTCGTAACTTGCCGAATCGTCCCCGACAACTACCGTAACATCCCCATCTAACTTACTAACATCATATATACCAAATGGGATTTCATATTTTAAAGAAAAGAAATTATTTAAGTCAACAGCAGAATTGAATGGCTCAAGGAATTGTCCTTTTTTAATTCTACGGTACAACGCCTCGACGGATGGACGATACCTAGACGGATCTGACCCTGTCGCCTTGAAAACAGAACGCCACTCCGCCACCCCCGGTATATCTTTCATCTCCTTATCTTCTAAATCCAAATGAAGAGATTCCTGAAAAAGACGAATTCTACCTTTTAACATCTGTGGCGACGAACCTACTGTAATATCGTTATAAATGATGATACCGTATTTCCCAGAGACTATTCTATCTAATACATTTTCTGCAACCGTTACTCTCATTTAGCCCAACCTTTCTTTTCATTATTATGGTAATTGTATCACAGTTCTAAGCCCTTCACTTGTTTGCCCCACTTATTTACCTTCCTTAAAAACTGGATATAATTAGATACATCAAACAAAATACTACATTTAAATAATATGATAAAATATAGAGTGGCAAAAAAATCACACCAAAACAAAGGAGGTGTTCACATTGAATGAGGAAAACAGGAAACTAAAAGAAGAAATCATTGCCTACAGTAAACAAATCGGCATTGACAAGATCGGATTTGCAAGTGCTGGAGTGTTCACCGGGCTAAAAGAACGGTTAAAAACCCAACAGGAGCTCAACTATCAATCAGGGTTTGAAGAGCCAGACATTGAAAAACGAACCAAACCTGAACTTTTGGTTCCCAAAGCTAAAAGCATTATTGCAATCGCCCTTGCTTACCCTTCAAAAATGAAAAACGCACCACGTAGTACCAGGGAAGATCGACGTGGGATATTTTGTCGTGCTTCATGGGGAACGGACTACCATGACATCTTACGTGAGAAACTAAGATTATTAGAAACGTTTATTAAAGAAAAAAGCCCACATGCTTTAATGAGATCAATGGTAGATACCGGAGAGCTCAGTGATAGGGCTGTTGCGGAACGGGCAGGTATTGGTTGGAGTGGAAAGAACTGTGCCATTATAACCCCTGAATTTGGCTCCTACGTGTATTTAGGGGAAATGATTACCACCATACCCTTTGAGCCCGACACACCCCTTGAAGACAACTGTGGGACCTGTAATAAATGCGTCGAAGTCTGCCCTACAGGAGCTCTCGTTCAAGGTGGACAACTCGATTCAAATAAATGCATAGCTTTTCTAACACAGACGAAAGGGTTTCTGGCTGAAGAATACCGTACAAAACTTGGAAACAGGTTATACGGCTGTGACACCTGTCAGACTGTATGTCCAGAAAACAAAGGCAAGGACTTTCATCTACATCCAGAAATGGAGCCGGACCCTGAGATCGTCAAACCAAAACTCAAACCGCTTCTCACCATCTCTAATAGGGAATTTAAAGAGAACTTCGGTAAAATATCCGGGTCTTGGCGAGGCAAAAAGCCGATACAACGTAATGCCATCATAGCCCTTGCCCATTATAAAGATACTTCTGCTATCCCTGATCTTTTAAGTCTTATAAAGAATGACCCACGACCAGTGATACGAGGTACTGCAGCCTGGGCGATAGGCAGAATCGGGGACCCTCAACCTCAAACCTTGGAGGTCTTAAAAAACCACCTAACAACAGAACAAGATCCTGATGTATTAAAAGAACTCGAAAAAGGAATTGCCATGCTTGTAGAATAAAATTAACAAAAAGCCACAAAGCAATGAATTGATGTGCTTTGTGGCTTTTTGTATGTAATCAGGAAGGAGCCGAACAGTCAAAAAAAGACTTCAACCAAATGGTTGAAGTCTTGAAAAGTTATGTATGGAGCGGGTGATGGGAATCGAACCCACGACATCAGCTTGGAAGGCTGAGGTTTTACCATTAAACTACACCCGCGATTGGTACCGGTGGCCGGGGTCGAACCGGCACTCCAGAGGAACACGATTTTGAGTCGTGCGCGTCTGCCAATTCCGCCACACCGGCATACTCAATCAATAATTATTCAAATGGTGCCGAGGACCGGAATCGAACCGGTACGGTAGTCACCTACCGCAGGATTTTAAGTCCTGTGCGTCTGCCAGTTCCGCCACCCCGGCTTGTCTCGTATATATGAATAATTATTTTAATAAAATTGGAGGTGGCAACCGGATTTGAACCGGTGATAAAGGTTTTGCAGACCTTGGCCTTACCACTTGGCTATGCCACCTAAATTGTATGGAGCGGAAGACGGGATTCGAACCCGCGACCCCCACCTTGGCAAGGTGGTGTTCTACCACTGAACTACTTCCGCAAAAATGGCTGGGCTAGCTGGATTCGAACCAACGCATGTCGCAGTCAAAGTGCGATGCCTTACCGCTTGGCTATAGCCCAATAAAACCGGAAATAAAAACGACTTATTTAAAGTCGATCATGAATAAAATATGGGGCGACTGATGGGAATCGAACCCACGAATGCCTGAACCACAATCAGGTGCGTTAACCACTTCGCCACAATCGCCATAATTTTTAATTGGCAGGGGCAGTAGGAATCGAACCCACACCGGAGGTTTTGGAGACCTCTGTTCTACCGTTAAACTATGCCCCTATAAAACAATTTGTTACTACTTTTCAAAAGAAATGGTGGAGGGGGGCAGATTCGAACTGCCGAACCCGAAGGAGCGGATTTACAGTCCGCCGCGTTTAGCCACTTCGCTACCCCTCCATATTCCTGGTGCCGGCGATAGGAGTCGAACCCACGACCTACTGATTACAAGTCAGTTGCTCTACCAACTGAGCTACACCGGCATTATATGGTGATCCTTTCACTTTTGTGAAAAAATCATGGTGGCTCGGGACGGAATCGAACCGCCGACACATGGATTTTCAGTCCATTGCTCTACCAACTGAGCTACCGAGCCTAATTTAATTTTCAAAGAAATGGCGGTCCCGACCGGGATCGAACCGGCGATCTCCTGCGTGACAGGCAGGCATGTTAACCGCTACACCACGGGACCATTTGGTTGCGGGGACAGGATTTGAACCTGCGACCTTCGGGTTATGAGCCCGACGAGCTACCGAACTGCTCCACCCCGCGATAGTATTAATTAAGGTATGTTATGAATTAAGATGGTGGAGGATGACGGGATCGAACCGCCGACCCCCTGCTTGTAAGGCAGGTGCTCTCCCAGCTGAGCTAATCCTCCTATGTAAGGAAAGTTATTTTCACTGTCGTGAAAAAACTATGGTGACCCGTACGGGATTCGAACCCGTGTTACCGCCGTGAAAGGGCGGTGTCTTAACCGCTTGACCAACGGGCCAAAGATAATGGCGGAGAGCAAGGGATTTGAACCCTTGAGACGGCGTTGACCGTCTACACGATTTCCAATCGTGCTCCTTCGGCCACTCGGACAGCTCTCCATATAATTGGCTCCACCAGTAGGATTCGAACCTACGACCCTTCGGTTAACAGCCGAATGCTCTACCGCTGAGCTATGGTGGATTAATACCAGCCTGGCAACGTCCTACTCTCACAGGGGGAGATCCCCCAACTACCATCGGCGCTGAAGAGCTTAACTTCCGTGTTCGGTATGGGAACGGGTGTGACCTCTTCGCCATCATTACCAGACAAATATTATTATAATATATCTTTGAAGAAAATCAAGATGTTTTTTCATCTTTTTTATTCCTTCAAAACTAGATAATGTGTTCGTATCAAGATATTCATATCGTTCACTTATTTCATTTGTTGGGTTAAGTCCTCGATCGATTAGTATTCGTCAGCTCCACATGTCGCCATGCTTCCACCTCGAACCTATCTACCTGATCATCTTTCAGGGATCTTACTTACCGAAGTAAAAGGAAATCTCATCTTGAGGGGGGCTTCATGCTTAGATGCTTTCAGCACTTATCCCGTCCGCACGTAGCTACCCAGCTATGCCTTTGGCAAGACAACTGGTACACCAGCGGTGCGTCCATCCCGGTCCTCTCGTACTAAGGACAGCTCCTCTCAAATTTCCTGCGCCCACGACGGATAGGGACCGAACTGTCTCACGACGTTCTGAACCCAGCTCGCGTACCGCTTTAATGGGCGAACAGCCCAACCCTTGGGACCGACTACAGCCCCAGGATGCGATGAGCCGACATCGAGGTGCCAAACCTCCCCGTCGATGTGGACTCTTGGGGGAGATAAGCCTGTTATCCCCGGGGTAGCTTTTATCCGTTGAGCGATGGCCCTTCCATGCGGAACCACCGGATCACTAAGCCCGACTTTCGTCCCTGCTCGACTTGTAGGTCTCGCAGTCAAGCTCCCTTGTGCCTTTACACTCTGCGAATGATTTCCAACCATTCTGAGGGAACCTTTGGGCGCCTCCGTTACTCTTTAGGAGGCGACCGCCCCAGTCAAACTGCCCACCTGACACTGTCTCCCAGCCCGATAAGGGCTGCGGGTTAGAATTTCAATACAGCCAGGGTAGTATCCCACCGACGCCTCCACCGAAGCTAGCGCTCCGGCTTCTCAGGCTCCTACCTATCCTGTACAAGCTGTACCAAAATTCAATATCAGGCTACAGTAAAGCTCCACGGGGTCTTTCCGTCCTGTCGCGGGTAACCTGCATCTTCACAGGTACTATAATTTCACCGAGTCTCTGGTTGAGACAGTGCCCAGATCGTTACGCCTTTCGTGCGGGTCGGAACTTACCCGACAAGGAATTTCGCTACCTTAGGACCGTTATAGTTACGGCCGCCGTTTACTGGGGCTTCGGTTCAAAGCTTCGCTTGCGCTAACCTCTCCCCTTAACCTTCCAGCACCGGGCAGGCGTCAGCCCCTATACTTCGCCTTACGGCTTCGCAGAGACCTGTGTTTTTGCTAAACAGTCGCCTGGGCCTATTCACTGCGGCTCTCTCGGGCTTTAACACCCTAACAGAGCACCCCTTCTCCCGAAGTTACGGGGTCATTTTGCCGAGTTCCTTAACCAGAGTTCTCTCGCTCACCTTAGGATTCTCTCCTCGCCTACCTGTGTCGGTTTGCGGTACGGGCACCATACTCCTCGCTAGAGGCTTTTCTTGGCAGTGTGAAATCAGGAACTTCGGTACTATATTTCCCTCGCTATCACAGCTCAGCCTTAATGAGAAGCGGATTTGCCTACTTCTCAGCCTTGCTGCTTAGACGCGCATATCCAACAGCGCGCTTACCCTATCCTTCTGCGTCCCCCCATTGCTCAAACGGAGTGGAGGTGGTACAGGAATATCAACCTGTTATCCATCGCCTACGCCTTTCGGCCTCGGCTTAGGTCCCGACTAACCCTGAGCGGACGAGCCTTCCTCAGGAAACCTTAGGCATTCGGTGGAAGGGATTCTCACCCTTCTTTCGCTACTCATACCGGCATTCTCACTTCTAAGCGCTCCACCAGTCCTTACGGTCTAGCTTCAACGCCCTTAGAACGCTCTCCTACCACTGTTCGTAAGAACAGTCCGCAGCTTCGGTGATACGTTTAGCCCCGGTACATTTTCGGCGCAGAGTCACTCGACCAGTGAGCTATTACGCACTCTTTAAATGGTGGCTGCTTCTAAGCCAACATCCTGGTTGTCTAAGCAACTCCACATCCTTTTCCACTTAACGTATACTTGGGGACCTTAGCTGGCGGTCTGGGCTGTTTCCCTCTTGACTACGGATCTTATCACTCGCAGTCTGACTCCCATGGATAAGTCTTTGGCATTCGGAGTTTGACTGAATTCGGTAATCCGATGAGGACCCCTAGTCCAATCAGTGCTCTACCTCCAAGACTCTAACACATGAGGCTAGCCCTAAAGCTATTTCGGAGAGAACCAGCTATCTCCAGGTTCGATTGGCATTTCACCCCTACCCACACCTCATCCGCTCACTTTTCAACGTGAGTCGGTTCGGGCCTCCATTCAGTGTTACCTGAACTTCACCCTGGACATGGGTAGATCACCTGGTTTCGGGTCTACGACCACGTACTCATTCGCCCTATTCAGACTCGCTTTCGCTACGGCTCCGTCTCTTCGACTTAACCTTGCACGGGATCGTAACTCGCCGGTTCATTCTACAAAAGGCACGCTATCACCCATTAACGGGCTCTAACTACTTGTAGGCACACGGTTTCAGGATCTATTTCACTCCCCTTCCGGGGTGCTTTTCACCTTTCCCTCACGGTACTGGTTCACTATCGGTCACTAGGGAGTATTTAGCCTTGGGAGATGGTCCTCCCTGCTTCCGACGGGATTTCTCGTGTCCCGCCGTACTCAGGATCCACTCAGGAGGGAACGAAGTTTCAACTACAGGGTTTTTACCTTCTATGACGGACCTTTCCAGATCGCTTCATTTACCCCGTTCCTTTGTAACTCCATGTTGAGTGTCCTACAACCCCAAGAGGCAAGCCTCTTGGTTTGGGCTAATTCCGTTTCGCTCGCCGCTACTCAGGAAATCGCGTTTGCTTTCTCTTCCTCCGGGTACTAAGATGTTTCAGTTCCCCGGGTCTGCCTTCATTACCCTATGTATTCAGGTAAAGATACTGCTCCATTACGAGCAGTGGGTTTCCCCATTCGGAAATCTCCGGATCAAAGCTTACTTACAGCTCCCCGAAGCATATCGGTGTTAGTCCCGTCCTTCATCGGCTCCTAGTGCCAAGGCATCCACCGTGCGCCCTTAATAACTTAACCGTCGACCAAAATTGGTCATGTGTCGATATCAGCGATGATATCTATAAAGAAAATTACTAAGATGAACGATATTTTGTGAATATCTTGATATTAGTTACATTATCTAGTTTTCAAGGAACAACTATGACAATTCGTAAGAATTGCCTATTTAGAGAGAATGCTCTCTCAAAACTAAACAAAACAACAAGCGTACATTCCTTAGAAAGGAGGTGATCCAGCCGCACCTTCCGATACGGCTACCTTGTTACGACTTCACCCCAATCATCTGTCCCACCTTAGGCGGCTGGCTCCAAAAGGTTACCCCACCGACTTCGGGTGTTACAAACTCTCGTGGTGTGACGGGCGGTGTGTACAAGGCCCGGGAACGTATTCACCGCGGCATGCTGATCCGCGATTACTAGCGATTCCGGCTTCATGCAGGCGAGTTGCAGCCTGCAATCCGAACTGAGAACGGTTTTATGGGATTGGCTCGACCTCGCGGTTTTGCTGCCCTTTGTACCGTCCATTGTAGCACGTGTGTAGCCCAGGTCATAAGGGGCATGATGATTTGACGTCATCCCCACCTTCCTCCGGTTTGTCACCGGCAGTCACCTTAGAGTGCCCAACTGAATGCTGGCAACTAAGATCAAGGGTTGCGCTCGTTGCGGGACTTAACCCAACATCTCACGACACGAGCTGACGACAACCATGCACCACCTGTCACTCTGTCCCCCGAAGGGGAACGTCCTATCTCTAGGAGTGTCAGAGGATGTCAAGACCTGGTAAGGTTCTTCGCGTTGCTTCGAATTAAACCACATGCTCCACCGCTTGTGCGGGCCCCCGTCAATTCCTTTGAGTTTCAGTCTTGCGACCGTACTCCCCAGGCGGAGTGCTTAATGCGTTAGCTGCAGCACTAAAGGGCGGAAACCCTCTAACACTTAGCACTCATCGTTTACGGCGTGGACTACCAGGGTATCTAATCCTGTTTGCTCCCCACGCTTTCGCGCCTCAGTGTCAGTTACAGACCAGAAAGTCGCCTTCGCCACTGGTGTTCCTCCAAATCTCTACGCATTTCACCGCTACACTTGGAATTCCACTTTCCTCTTCTGCACTCAAGTCCCCCAGTTTCCAATGACCCTCCACGGTTGAGCCGTGGGCTTTCACATCAGACTTAAAGGACCACCTGCGCGCGCTTTACGCCCAATAATTCCGGACAACGCTTGCCACCTACGTATTACCGCGGCTGCTGGCACGTAGTTAGCCGTGGCTTTCTGGTTAGGTACCGTCAAGGTGCGAGCAGTTACTCTCGCACTTGTTCTTCCCTAACAACAGAGCTTTACGACCCGAAGGCCTTCATCGCTCACGCGGCGTTGCTCCATCAGACTTTCGTCCATTGTGGAAGATTCCCTACTGCTGCCTCCCGTAGGAGTCTGGGCCGTGTCTCAGTCCCAGTGTGGCCGATCACCCTCTCAGGTCGGCTACGCATCGTCGCCTTGGTGAGCCGTTACCTCACCAACTAGCTAATGCGCCGCGGGCCCATCTGTAAGTGATAGCCGAAACCATCTTTCAATAAAGAACCAGGAGGTTCCTTATATTATCCGGTATTAGCTCCGGTTTCCCGAAGTTATCCCAGTCTTACAGGCAGGTTGCCCACGTGTTACTCACCCGTCCGCCGCTGACCTTTCAAAAGCAAGCTTTTAAAAGGTCCGCTCGACTTGCATGTATTAGGCACGCCGCCAGCGTTCGTCCTGAGCCAGGATCAAACTCTCCAATAAAGAGTCTGAGCTTTTGCTCAAAATTTGCTAGCTTGTGTTACTTAAATCATTTTGTTAATCTCGTAGGATTAACGTTATGACGCTGTTGTTTTGTTTAGTTTTCAAAGATCATTTCAATCAACCCGCCGCTCAGAAGCGACTTTATTAATATAACATGTTTCGCTAGTTTAAGTCAACATGTTTTTTTAATTTCTTTTTTCTCATTGTCGCTTGCAAGCTTTTCTCTTGCGGCGACGAATAATAATATACCATGTAATATCATCGACCGTCAATATCTCTTTTAAACTTTTTTAAAATAATTTTTCGTATGTACCAAAAGGTCAAAGCTCCCTTAGAGAATACCTCTCTGCAGGAGCCTCAGTAATTGCATCCTCTACCATTTACCTTTCAGGAACAACTTGATATTGACGGTGGTATACCCCATTGCCTTTTGTTTCTTTTTTCTCCACCTGTAAGAATCCTTTTTCCACCAAATACTCCACCAGGACACTTAGATCTACAGAATACATACGTAATTTTGGATGGTGGAGCATTTCATTGTACGACCACGCCTCTTCTTTTTCTTCCAATACTTCCATTAGATGTTTGGCACCTGTTCGAGTTCTGGAGTAAATCATAAACTCATTGGCAAGGAACAAGAGCTCCAACCTTTTATCGATCGGCTCATCCCCTTGAATCAATTCTTCATATAACTTGTAGATTTCCGGTTCTATTTTCTTTACTTGATTCCACACCGTAATTTCAGGATGAAATCCATGGTCGATGACCGCAAGCCTTGCCAAGTGATGAAGTGAGTGTACGATGTGATTGTAAGCATCGATATAATGCTTGGAGTCAAAAAAGTCTTTCCCTTCCAGATATCTTCTTATCAATTTAGCGAATTCAAGTCCTATTTTCAGTTTTCGGTCTTCCAAGGGAAAATCGAGCAACTTACTTCTAAGAGAGTAAATGAACTCATTTCGATCAAACAGGACTTTCCCGTTGATGATCCAGTCAATCACCCTTCGATTTGTTCCAAGGGTAATCCACTGTTCAAGCTGTTGTTCACTTGCGATGTAGAGGGCCGCTTTCTTTTGAAGTAGCTCGTAGTGTTTCACATATAAGGATTCCTCAAGTTCTTTTACAACCATAAAGAGGATTACATCAAATTTATCTGTATTAGGGCTAACAGGATTTTTCTTTTCTATCATTAAGATTCCTTGCGTGTTGGATTGACTTGCGCGTTCTTGATAGATAGGACGAAGTAAATCTTCCATCTTAGAGACCTCCATATTTAAAAGGGTTTCCCCTATTATTCGACACTTTCTATTAAAAACCTTTTTATTAATTGTAATCCAGAACATTCCGTCAACTTCCGAAAATCAATATGTATGCCGAACGCACTCCATTTGCAATCATTTTATGCTATTATAATGTTTTAGGAGGTAGTGGCTATGGCTCGTAAATATTCCAGTAAAATAAATAAAATTAGAACTTTTGCACTCAGTCTCGTCTTCATCGGTTTCTTTGTTATGTATATAGGTATTTTCTTTCAAGGGAATATGCTCGTCATGACGCTGTTTATGCTGTTGGGTCTTTTGTGCATTGTCGGCTCCACGGTCGTTTATTTTTGGATCGGGATGCTTTCGACAAAAGCCATACAGGTAGTTTGCCCCAATTGCGGGAAGCATACCAAAGTACTTGGGCGTGTGGACATGTGCATGTATTGTAATGAACCGTTGACAATGGACCCTTCTCTTGAAGGAAAAGAGTTCAACGAAGACTATAATTCAAAAAAGAAAGCTGATAGGATTTGATCCTATCAGCTTTTTTTATGGCTTTGTTAAACACCGCTGTTGATTTCCGCACTAGGCTTCGCTTTCCTAGGGACGTTTGGGGAGCCTGCTCGGCTTGCGCCTCGGGGTCTCCCCTGAAACGCTATCTCCCTAAGGAGACTTCGCCGATAGCTCCAATTAACAGCTAGGTTAGGTTGCTGCAAAAATCAACAGTATGCTTTAACAGAGCTTTTATTATAGTTGAAATGCCCGATGTTCCATCAACTGTACCCTTTTATCAATGGGCGCCTTTGTCACACTCAGGACAAACTCCGTAAATTTCCATGCGATGGCGAGCAATTTTGAATCCAGTAACATGGGCAGCCAATGCTTCCACTTCATCAAGACCCGGATAATGGAAGTCGACAATTTTGCCGCATTCGTCGCAGATAAGATGATAATGGTCGGTTGTCACGTAATCAAAGCGACTGGAGTTGTCTCCATAGGTCAATTCTTTTACAAGACCAACTTCTCGAAAAACTCTCAGGTTGTTGTAAACTGTCGCCACACTCATGTTTGGAAACTTTCCTTCAAGTGCTTTGTATATATCGTCAGCTGTCGGATGGGACATTGATTGAATTAGATACTCTAAAATCGCATGACGCTGTGGAGTTATGCGAACTCCAGTTTGTTTTAGCGTTTCGAGCGCTTCTTTTAATTGTTCGTTTGCCACAGTCATGCACCTCACTTTTCATAAAGATTATTACTTTATAATATTTATAATTAGTGTACCGTGATATTGATATTTTTGTCAATGTTATTACTTATATGTTGAAATCAATTTTTTAAACCTCTGGCTTTAAAACTGGTTCTTCCATTTTTAATTGACTGTTCACATAGCGCGCTACGACAAACAGATAGTCAGAAAGCCGATTCAAGTATGCAAGTACATTTGGGGAAAGCTCATCGTTCAAGCCAACAGCAGATCTTTCCGCTCTTCTGACAATGGTTCGTGCACTATGTAACGCTGCTCCCCCTTTGGACCCGCCCGGTAATATAAAATTCTTCAAAGGAGATAATGTAGCGTCGAGTTCATCCATTTCGTCTTCCAAACTTTTCACATGCTTTTCCGTCAGCTTCCATTTCACTTCTTTCCCTGCAGGTGTGGCAAGTTCCGCTCCGACGTGAAACAGAATCGTCTGAATGTTGGAGAATGATCGCAAAAGCTCTTCTTTACGAGCGAAGCTCTCCTCGTGCAAGTAGGCTACCGCGAGTCCAATCATTGAATTCGCCTCATCACATGTACCATATGCTTCTACACGAACATGATTTTTATCCACTCTTTGTCCGTACACTAAAGAGGTCTGCCCTTTGTCTCCTGTTTTCGTATATATCTTCATCTTCCCCATTCCCCTCACTCAAATTTATACTCTACTTTCCTTATAGCAAAAAAACACCTGCAAGTCCATCAAGGACAAGCAGGTGCCTTCATTTATTTATCCAACATAATCAATCGGTGCGTTCGGCCCAAGCGGAAGTCCAGTAAGGATCCAAACAATCAGCATGATCACCCATACGATGGAGAAGAACACAGAGTATGGAATCATCGTGGAGATCAACGTACCGATACCCACTTTTTTATCATACTTTTGTGCAAAAGCGATAACAATTGCGAAGTACGGCATCAATGGTGAAATTACATTTGTTGTGGAATCTGCAAGACGGTAAGCCAATTGAGTAAGCTCTGGTGAATAACCAAGACCCATCATCATTGGGACGAATACCGGCGCCATGATTGCCCATTTAGCAGACGCACTTCCGATGAACAGGTTGATAAACCCAGCTACTACAATAAATGTAAGGATTAATAATATACTCATGAAACGGTTGGAGCTGTCGAAGCCGATCCCTTGGATCAGTTCTGCACCATTTACAGCAAGAACAAGTCCCAGTTTCGTTTCATTGAAATATGCGACAAATTGACCTGCAACAAATGCAAGGACAATGTAAGCTCCCATTGTCGCCATTGTGTCGGACATCTGGTTTGCCACATCTTTGTCATTTTTGATTGATTTTGTGACCATTCCATAAACAAGTCCCGGAATGAAGAACATAATCAGAATGACCGGTACAAGCGTGTGGAAGAACGGCGCTTCCAAGAATGTCCCATCTCCACGCAGTGGTCCCCATGAAGGAACGACTAGCAGAGCCAATATGGCAATCGTTGCGATAAATGCAAATAATGCTGCCCATAGACCTTTTCTCTCTTCAGGCTTTAGATAATCCACATCACCTTTATAAGCACCTTTGTACTCACCAAGACGTGGTTCGACAAGCTTGTCCGTTACGAACGTACCAACGATTGTAAGTACGAAGACAGAGGCGAACATGAAGTAGTAGTTCATCATGTAGTTCATACCCGCAGCATATTCTGGGTTAACAGTTGCAGCAGCTTCCTGTGTCAATGATCCAAGTAGTGGATCTAATGAAGTAAGCAATAAGTTCGCACTGAACCCTGCAGATACTCCGGCGAATGCTGCAGCAAGACCTGCAAGCGGATGTCTTCCGAGACCTGCGAAAAGTACTGCACCTAAAGGTGTCAATACTACGTAACCAGCGTCAGCAGCCATGGAGGACATGATACCACCAAATACAAGTGCTGCTGTCATTAGTTGCTTCGGTACGGAGGTTACCATTCCGCGTAGTGCTGCACTGATAAGGCCGGATCTTTCAGCGATACCGATACCAATCATCGTTACAAGAACCGTTCCAAGCGGAGCGAAGTTTGTAAAGTTGGTGACGGCACTTTGGAAGATATAAGCAATCCCCTCTGAACTGAATAGGTTTTTAACTTGCAGTACTTCCCCTTCGTTTAAAGGATCGTCTACCTGAACGCCCATGCTGGAAAAAATTCCAGAAGCGACAATAACCAATAACGCGAAAATTGCGAATAGAGTTACCGGATGTGGCAGCTTGTTTCCTACACGCTCGATACTGTCTAGAGCACGCATAACGAAGCCGCGTTTCTTTTGAGTTGCTTCCATTAGGAAATCCCCTTTCTTAATCTATTAAATTTTCAAAAAATAATAGGTAAAAATCCTTTATCAGTATAATAAAAAAGTTCTACATATGGAAGGGTTCTGGTAATATGCGCAAAATAACCAATTTTAAAAATAATGTTAATACTATGTATCCTTTACCTCACTAATGCCCTTGTTCCACGATCACCTTCCCTTACTTTTCCCAGAAAAGGAGATTTCCTATCACTTTTATGGAAAACCAACAGGAGTTGACGCAGATTATATTCTCCAGTTAACCAAACAAAAAAGGAGTGTAAGCTTTTATGCTTACACTCTAATCACGTCAACTTTTGAGGAGGTATGCCCTACACTATAAAGTACTCAAGGGAGCCTCTTTTGGAGTTAGACATTTGACTTATTTTCTGATGAAATGGGCTAGGGCTATTCAGAGATTTTCTTTTACAAAGGTTAAGGCCTCTTCCACATGACCTTTCACCTTCACTTTTCTCCACTCCTTCACCATTTCTCCTTCTTTATCAATAAGGAATGTGGAACGTTCTATTCCCATATACTCTTTACCGAAGTTCTTCTTTAATTTCCATACATCATATAGCTCGGCTACTTCATGGTTTTCATCCACTAAGAGAAGGAACGGCAATCCATGCTTTTCAATAAACTTTTCATGTCTGGATTGCGGATCAGGACTTACTCCAAGAATAACCGTATCGAGATTCGAAAAGTCTTCATGCATATCCCGGAAATCGCAGGCCTGTGTCGTACATCCAGGCGTCATATCCTTGGGGTAAAAGTAAAGAACGACATTCTTGCCACGAAAACTGGAAAGTGTCACTGTTTCCCCTGTATTGGAAAGCAAAGAAAAATCGGGTGCCTTTTTGCCAACTTCAATTGTCATTACAAACTCCTCCTTATGTATTCACTTTCCTTAAGCCTACCGAATGAAGGAAGATTTATCAAGAATCGCGGTATCATACATATACTTTCTCAAATGAACTAAACTAATTAGAAATTAAAAAAGGAGGAAAATAAAATGGAGAAAGAAGATGTACTTCATGAAGGCGCAGTAACAGAACACAATAAAGAAATCAGCGTTAACCAGAAGTCCATAAAGACCCCCTTAAACGCTGACGCCAACTGTCAGGAACCAGTATCAGAGTTATCGAACCGCTTTCTAAACGAGGGGAATTAAATAGGGTCTTTTCACAAAGGTAGTTGCCAGCCACTAGCCAAAAGTCGACAATTGGACTTTATCAGCTTAATAAAGATTATCTTTCGCGCCCGTCCATGTGCAGGACAACCCGGACCACAAAGGCTGCGGGCATGACAAAGCCGATCAACGCTTCAGTCATCGCAATGGCCCTGCCGATCCCTATCGGGGTAATATCTCCATATCCAACAGTCAAAATGGTGATGGCACTAAAATAGACCGAGCGAAAAAAGATGGAAAAATAACTTCCACTGATTATTTCGCCTCTTTCCATGAGAACAGGGTGACCTTCCAAATGCAAGACCGTATATAAAAGTCCAAATGATAGCAAAAGTGTAGAATAAATCAGAAGTAACAGCAAAAGTGTTTCTTTTGAGACATAGGGAATGCTTCTGCTTTCTGATGAGAATACATGTGAAAAACTGATAAAGATTGCAATAAATATCAAGATGACGACAAGTAAATAAAGCATCCTACTCCTCCAATGCGCGGACATGCCATTAGTACAATATACGCTAGTGTTGAATAGGTATGCTTTTTTATGGCTATAAAGTTTGACCGTTCCTTTTTGCTGCAGTCACTCGCATTCTGCGGGTTGCTTGAGCCCCCTCACAACAGTTCAGGGGGCTCCACCTAACGCTACCTCCCTCCGGAAACGGGTGACTTCTGCTCCAATCCACTCGATTTTATCGGTTAATTCCCCGCACCTCTATATTTGGTAACACCAACATTCCAGACGAATACGGCCAGAACAAAGAAGGCCACTCCAATGAAAGGAGTCAAAAAGGCGTATCCATACCATTCCGTCCTACCTAGAAAATAGGCAGATGGATAAACACCCACAAATGCAAATGGGAGTATCCAGGTTAATACAAAGCGGATGACACTGTTGTAAATGTCAACAGGATATCTTCCATAGTTCCCAATATTGTACATCATCGGCATAATCGATGTTCTGGCATCCGACCAAAATCCGATACTTGCAAGGAGAACGAATATTCCTGCATAAACAAGGGCTCCACCTAAAACAAATACAGCTAAAAGGATATAATCATACCAAGCGAATGTGAGATCAAGAATACTTCCGGCATAAATCATGATGGCCACACCAGTCACCACCCCAAATAATGACTCAAGCTCCATCCGCTCAAGCACCACTTGAAACAAACTATGGATCGGCCGTGTCAAGATGCGGTCCATCTCCCCTTTCACAATATACCGTTCATTGAAATCCCATATATTAAAGAAAGCGGAAAACAGGGCATATGGCACCAAAAAGAAACCATAGATGAAGATGATTTCTTCCCTGCTCCATCCGTTCAAAAACTGCGTATGGCCGAAGACAACCAGGATAAACACCAAGTTCACCGCCTGGAACAGCAAGTCGGAGAGGATTTCCACGACCAGGTCAGCCCTGTATTGGAACCGCGTTTTCATATATTGGCCAATGTATTGAAAAAACATCGAAAGATAAAACATTCCTCACCCTCCTTGCACGACTAGTTGTTTTTTTGCCAAATTCCACAGCAACTGAATCGGAATGATCAAAATAAATACCCAGACTACCTGCAGCAACAATGCTTGAAATACCGCATTACCTGTAATACCCTCTGTAAAAATCATGCTTGGGATATAACTGATCGCCTGGAATGGCAGAAAGCTCATGACGTCTTGTGCCCATAACGGGTAAAAGCTAATTGGCAACAGCAATCCGGAAAACAGATCAATGACTACACGTTTGGCACGGATAAGCCCGTCATTATTAAATAGAAAGAACGTCATAATCCCTGTCAGCAGGTTGATCTGCGTGTTCACGATAAAGCTGAAGATGATGGATATACCGAAAAGTCCCCATGTAGCAAAGTTTGCGGAGAATTCCAACGGAAAGACAAGTGCCACAATGACCATCCCCGGAACCGAAAAGAATGCCAAACGGAAGATTCCTTCCCCAAGTCCTTGCATCGTCTTCATGCCAAGGTAGTTATAAGGCCTGATCAACTCGACGGCAACTTTCCCCTCTTTAATTTCCTGCGCGATTTCACGGTCGATATTGTTAAAATAAAACGCACGAGCCATCCATGCGACCGCAACATAGGTTGTCATCTGGATGGTGGAGATGCCTTGGATTTCTTCTTTTCCGCTATAGATCGCCTGCCACAGGAAGTAGTAGGCTCCGATATTGATGCTATAAATGAGAATACCTGAGTAATAATTGGTTCGATACGCAAGCATCATAAGGAAGCGTATCCGTATCATTTCAATATATTTATCCATGGGTCAACACCGGTTGCTTTTTAGGTTGTGGTGATGTGGCAGCCATCCCCTTGTCATAGATATTGCGGATGATTTCCTCGGTGGAGATTTCCTGGATGTTAAGGTCTGTGATGGAGAACTGACCAACTACTCTTCCAATCAACTCAGATATTTCCTCTTCCTCTTTAGAAACGACAGCGCTCCAGATAGATTCTTTCCCTTCATTTTTCCATAGGACTTCGATATCCGGAGTCAGTTGAACGAGCTGTTCTTCCGATACGTTCTGAGCAAAATGAAACCTGATTTGCTTTCCTTCTCCCCAATTGTTGCGCAGCTTTTGAAGCGACCCATCATAGATGATCTTCCCCTCATCAAGCATGACAACCCTCTCACATAGTGCTTCAATGTCCGCCATGTCATGTGTCGTCAGGAGGATGGTCGTTTTATATTTTTCGTTTATTTCCTTTAGGAATTGCCTGATTCTTAGCTTCACCAAAACATCCAGACCAATTGTCGGTTCATCCAGGAATAGAAGTGGCGGATTGTGAATGAGCGCCGCCGCCAGTTCGCAACGCATGCGTTGGCCCAAGGAAAGCTTACGGACTGGCTTATCCAGGAGGTGACCGATATCAAGCGTTTTGATGACATGATCCATATGCTCGTCATAATCTTCATCAGACACCTTATATACCTTTTTAAGTAGGCGGAAGGATTCCTGAACGGCGATGTCCCACCAAAGCTGGGAACGCTGACCGAACACGACACCAATGGAACGCACAAACTCCTCCCTCTCTTTATGGGGGTTCATCCCGTTGACACGAACTGTCCCTGACGTCGGGGTCAGAATTCCCGTCAGCATTTTAATGGTGGTTGACTTTCCAGCCCCATTCTCTCCGATATACCCTACCATTTCACCTTGCTTGATGGTAAAAGAAACATCGTGTACCGCAGGAACTATTTTATAGTTTCTCGTAAAAAGGTCGCGGAACGCTCCCTTCAAACCAGAACGACTAGAATATGCTTTAAACTCTTTGCGGAGTGATTCTACTTCTATGACGTTATGCATCTATATTTCTTCCTTTCTATTAATAAGGGTTTCTAAGATTGTAAATCGTTTTTAGCTGTTGATTGGAGCAAAAGACGAAGACTCCAGCGGGGGAGTAGTGAGAATGTTGAGACCCCGCAGGCTTGCCGAGGAGGCTCAAGGTCGCCCTCTGGATAAGCGAAGCCATTTGCGGAAATCAACAGCGGCGTTCATCAAATTCAAAAAAGCTCATAGGGACTAGTTTATTACAAAGGAGGTGGAACACTCAAACGGGAAGCTTCGGGAAGTCTGTTTTCCATTACATCACCACAGCATTCATGATAAAATAACATATCATTTGATTTACCCAAATCAAGAGGAGGATACAATCAGAAATGAACTTTACAAAATCTGGTCAAATACACGAAGAAGCTCTGCAACATATCGTCGGTGGTGTGAACAGCCCGTCACGTTCCTATAAAGCAGTTGGCGGCGGTGCGCCGGTAGTAATGGAACGGGCGGAAGGAGCATATTTCTGGGATGTGGACGGCAATAAATACATTGACTACTTGGCAGCATATGGTCCAATCATCACCGGTCATGCCCACCCCCATATTACTGAAGCCATTACAAAAGCTGCGCAAACCGGGGTCCTTTACGGTACACCAACCCCCCATGAAGTGAAATTTGCGAAGATGCTAAAAGAGGCGATGCCAGGAATGGACAAAGTACGTTTCGTCAACTCGGGTACCGAGGCGGTAATGACGACCATCCGCGTGGCGCGTGCTTATACAGGTCGGGACAAAATCATCAAGTTTGCCGGCTGCTATCACGGACATTCGGATCTTGTTCTTGTTGCAGCAGGTTCTGGTCCAGCTACACTTGGCACACCTGATTCAGCGGGGGTACCAAAGAGCATTGCCAATGAAGTCATCACGGTGCCTTTCAACGACATCGAGCCTTTCCGTGAAGCCATGGAAAAATGGGGCGACCAGATCGCTGGCGTACTTGTGGAGCCAATCGTCGGTAACTTTGGAATAGTGGAACCAATACCTGGCTTCCTTCAAGCCGTGAACGATATCAGTCATGAAGCTGGCGCATTGGTCATCTATGATGAGGTTATTACAGCCTTCCGTTTTATGTATGGCGGTGCGCAGGACATGCTTGGAATCACACCGGATTTGACAGCGCTTGGTAAAATCATCGGCGGCGGACTTCCGATTGGTGCCTATGGCGGACGAGCGGAAATTATGGAGAAAGTTGCACCACTTGGCCCTGCATATCAGGCAGGAACCATGGCGGGTAACCCGGCATCCATTTTGTCAGGAATCGCATGCTTGGAAGTTCTCCAAAAAGAAGGAGTATACGAACACCTTGATCATATTGGCAAGCTATTAGAAGAAGGTATTCGTGAAAGAGCAGAAAAGTACGGAGTCACCATTACCATCAACCGCCTCAAAGGAGCACTTACCATCTATTTCACGGATGAAACGGTAGTCAACTATGAACAGGCGGAAAATACAGATGGCGAGCAGTTTGCTAAATTCTTCAAACTGATGCTTAACCAAGGTATCAACCTTGCACCATCAAAATACGAAGCATGGTTTGTGACAACCGAACATACCGAAGAAGATGTCAGAGTGACACTAGATGCAGTTGAGCACGCATTCAAGGAATTAGCGAATGCATAAATATACAAGACAGCGTGTACACAAATACGCTGTCTTTTTCTAATTACTACCTTGTAAACGCTTACAAATAAACACTTTTTCTATCCCCCTACTTGTATGACCTCTTCACTTTTTTGCATAAAAAATTGATTTTTAATGTTTGAAATGTTAGTATATAATTTAAAGTCTGAAAATTCCCTTATTTATTTTTCCTCACTTTTTACCTATTTATAAGAAAACCGTATGGCAAACCTCACGCAGAGCGCTAAGCTACTACAATTTAACTGCACACGTTTTTCTTATTAACTATCAAACCACAGGAGGTGAATGGCTAGTTAGGGTCCCCTCTAATATCCCTAGTTAACAGCCAATCCATATGAAAAATTGGAGTCCAAGTACATTTAAAGATTTTCACAACGCAGAACATGATGCATGTGGTATTGTATCCGCTATTGAAAAGAAAAAAATCCCAACAAAGAAAAATATCGACGACTGTATAGATGCATTAGTCAAAATGAATCACCGTGCCGGTTTCATTAACGGTGAAGGAGATGGTGTAGGTATTCATATCGACATCCCCCGTGCACTATGGAAGGAAAAATTAGAGAAACTCGATCAAGACGCTTCTGTTGTAGACCGTGAAGATTTCGTAGTCGGCCACTTCTTCATCAATCATCACGTTGATGTGGATCAAGTGAAAAAAGAGATAACAAGTATTTTAGAAAAAGAATCTCTTAAACTAGTTTTTTCTTCTGACACAGTTACATCTTCGGAAGCATTGGGGCCAATTGCGATTATTCAAGACCCGGTGTTTTGGCAGATTGCCCTTATTTCAGAAAAAGAAGAATGCACACAAGCGCAACTGTTCGATGCTGCCATTGAAATTGAAAAAAATGACGACGTACATGTCGCGTCCTTATCCAACTACCATGCTGTCTATAAAGTGATGGGTGCTGGCGATATTTTGCCGAAATTCTATCATGATCTGGCTAACCCGCTTGTTGCGTCCACGATGACACTTGGACATAACCGCTATTCTACCAATACACTATCTAACTTTTTTCGTGTGCAACCATTTAGTGTCCTAGGTCATAACGGGGAGATCAATACGATCGCCAAACTTCGTGACGAGGCAACGATGATTGGCGTGCCACTGACAAATGGCGGAAGTGATTCACAGGACTTAAACAGAACGATCGACACATTGATTTCACGCGACGGCTTCACACTATTTGAAGCACTTGATATCGTCTTCCCGCCGATTGTCAATGAAATTAAGAGCTATCCAGCTCATTTACAGGACCTCTACACCTATGTACGTGAAACATGGGGGCATTTCGCTCAAGGTCCTGCTGGCATCATTTCCCGCAATAAAGACGAAGCGGTATTCAGCCTGGATGCACTTGGCTTGCGTCCAGTTTGGATGCTTCAGACGGAAACATCGTTTTATTTTTCATCAGAGCCTGGAATTATTCCGACAACCGAATACACAGCAGAGCCGAAGCCTTTCTCCCCCGGTGAAAAAGTTGGGATGAAATGGGATGGCGATACGATTAAAGTATATGACTATCATGCTTATCAAGAAGAAGTCTATCAGCGTATGAACGAGAAGTTCGCTGTGAAAGGATTCGCTGAACGCCTGAATGCACCGAAGCTTGACGCTTATGTATCGACAGCTCCGCTTGCTAAAGTGCATAACGGGCACTACGCAGCATTCGGATGGGACCGTGAGCATATCCAGTTGATCGAACAGATGGCGGAAAAAGGTGCAGAACCAATTCGTTCCCTTGGTCATGACGTGCCGCTTGCTGCCATGAATCCAGGCCGCAACAATATCGCTGATTTTATAAAAGAAAGCGTAGCGGTTGTAACGAATCCAGCAATTGACCGTGACCGTGAGACAGAACACTTTTCCACAAGAACGGTTCTTGGTGCCCGCCCTGCCCTACAAAAAGAAGACAAAGTACCGAATGGATACACAATGGAACTTCTTTCTCCATTATTAGTAGAAGGCCAGGTTGGCATGGATTGCGTCGCAGAATTGGGGCAGCCTTCCTATGATCAAGTGGTAAATCAGTTCCAAACTCAAGGGCTGACCTATTACGTAAATGCTACCTGTGGTTCAGATGAAGATATCACATCTGCTGTGGAGCGTTTAAAAGCCGAAGCGGTGGAAGCTGTAAAAGACGGCAAAACATTATTGATCATTGATGATGCCCAAGCACATAAGGATGGCCAGCTTTGGTTGGATCCGCATCTTGTGACGGCAGCCATTAATGAAGAGCTCGTCCAACATCAATATCGCCGTAAATGTGCACTATTGCTTCGTTCCGGTGCCATCCGCTCCCTTCATGATGTGATGGTAGCAATGGGACTTGGCGCAAATGCCATCAGTCCATACCTACTATTCGGTACAGTAAGTGATGAGACGAATAAACCTGTTGTGAACCTTTTTGGAGCACTGACTAAAGGAATGGAAAAAGTCATTTCCACGATTGGAATCCATGAGTTACGAGGATACGGTCGCTTGTTCTCGGCAATCGGCCTTCATAAGGAAGTCGAGGATGCGCTTGGGATCGTCAATTTCCTTGGCTCTGATAAACTTGGCTTTAATTTTACAAAATTAAAAGAGGATGCTGCAGAACGTGCAGTGGACTTTGAAAATGAAAAGGCTCGTGCAGGCAAGTCGTTCCACCTCTTCCCTCGTATCTGGAAAGCAATCGGGGATGTGGCGAAGAACGGAACATACGATGATTATCGTGAAAAGCTGGATGAACAAGAAACGAAAAACCCTATTACCATTCGTCACTTGACTGACCTAAAGGCTTCTGCCAAGCAGACCGCAAAAGAAAAAGTCAACATTGGAGTAGGCGCCCACAGCCTGCCATTCGTTATCGCTTCCATGTCCTTTGGTTCTCAAAACGAGATTGCATTTAGAGCATATGCCGAAGCAGCAGATAAGCTTAACATGGTCAGCCTGAACGGTGAGGGTGGCGAAATCAAAGATATGCTTGGAAAATATCCAAAAACGCGCGGGCAGCAAGTTGCATCCGGTCGTTTTGGCGTAAATGCAGAGCTGCTTAACTCCTCCAACTTATTAGAAATCAAAATTGGGCAAGGAGCAAAGCCTGGTGAAGGCGGGCATTTACCAGGGTCTAAAGTTACAGCAAAAATCGCAGAAGCACGTAATGCAACGATTGGATCGGATTTAATCTCTCCATCCAATAACCATGATATCTACTCCATCGAAGACTTGGCACAGATGATTGCCGAGCTGAAAACAGCCAACGATCAGGCAAAGGTTGCCGTAAAAGTCCCGGTAGTTCCTAATATCGGAACGATTGCAGTCGGAATCGCAAAAGCTGGTGCGGACATCATTACCATCAGTGGGTTTGATGGCGGTACAGGGGCAGCGAGAATCCATGCCCTTCAATATGTAGGCCTACCAGTTGAGATTGGGGTAAAAGCTGCGCATAACGCGTTGATTGAATCCGGCCTCCGTAATAAAGTGGAAATCTGGGCGGACGGCGGAATCAAGAGTGCACTGGATTGCATGAAGGTCATGCTTTTAGGGGCGAATCGTATTGGATTCGGAACTCTCTCCATGATCGCCATCGGTTGTACAACATGCCGCGGCTGTCACTTGGATACATGTCACGTTGGAATCGCAACACAGATCGAATCCGAAGCACAAGCAAAAGATCACGGTCTCCGTCGTTTTGTTCCTAGACAATCCGACCTTGCCGTACAAGGCTTGATGAACCTGTTCACTGCTTTTGGGGACGAACTGAAAGCATTAACCGCTTCCTTGGGCTTTGAGAACCTTCAGGAAATCGTCGGTCGCTCCGACCTTCTCGAGCAGACGCGTGGCTTGGAATCGCTTGACCTTTCCAACCTGCTTCATACTCTTGACGTGCCACAGCTTGCTCAAAAAGAAGTGGCGGCGAGCATGGAAAAAGAAAAACTCCTTGTTGCTGCTGGTGCAGAATATCTGGATTACCAAGAAAACGAACTGCATGAGTCCCGCCAATTCGATGCGATAACAGCAGAACAACGTGTCCTTGGTAGCCGCGTTTCCTGCCACCGTGTACGCGGACGCTTGGACGGATCTTACTTGGAGCTGCCTGAAGTAGAACTTCGCTACAACAAAGGCTCTATTCCTGGTAACGGACTTGGTGCTTACAACTCTACCGGTATCAACATCAAAGTTGAGGGTGGCGCACAGGATGGCATCGGGAAAACCGCATTTGGCGGAAGCATCTTCGTCTTCAAATATAAAGGAAAAGACGGCAAGTTCTATAACGGTTCTGTCGGAAAAGGCTTTGGCTACGGCGCACAAAAAGGAGCGCTTGTCGTTCAAGGAAACGCCGACGCCCGTGCAGGTATCCGCCTATCCGGTGCCGACATGATCATCGGCGGGAAAGTTACCACTCCTATCCCAGCTGTTGAACATGGTAACCTTGGAATCAACGCCAATATCAAAGGCTTTGCGTTTGAGTACATGACAAATGGCCGTGGCCTTGTCCTTGGTGACCCTGGTCCATGGATCTGCGCAGGAATGACAGGAGGAGCCGTCTACCTCCGTCATCAGCCGGAAATGGGCTTGACGAAAGAAGCACTTCAACGCCGTATCGCAAAAGGTGCAAAAGTAAATATCGAACCTTTGAATGCAGCTGGTTTAAAGGATGTTGTGGAGTTACTTTCCATCTATCATCAATCACTGCTAGATCAACACCAATTGGAGGAAGCAGCGGAAATCAAGCAGATGCTTGATAACCCGGCAGACTTCTTCCTCCAGGTCAACCCTGTCAAAGAACAGGCAGACCCAGCAGTATCTACAGAATAATATATATGAGTCAACCCAGCCCGCAAACTTTGATTTGCGGGCTTTTTTCTGTCATTTTAACGCTTGCGCTCCCAAGGGAAACCGTGTATAGTACAATATCGAATAACATGAAAACCACGCTTCCGACATATACTATTAAGTGTTTAACTTTCGAGATAATAGGCTATTAAATTCGGAAAGACAAGAAAGGACTTATTTTAAAATGAAACTTGGTGCCCGTATAGTCAAGACCGGTATCGCGATCACCCTTGCTTTGTTTGTGGCACAGTGGCTCAATGTCCCCACGCCCTTCTTTGCAGGAATCGCAGCGATCTTTGCTATCCAACCATCCATCTATAAATCGTATCAATCTATCATCGAGCATGTGCAGGCTAACCTGATTGGGGCAATCTTAGCCATCATCTTTTCCTTACTGTTCGGACACGACCCGTTCATCATCGGTCTGACTGCCATCTTTGTCATTGGAATCAACCTGAAACTAAAGATTGAAAACACCATACCACTGGCGCTTGTGACCGTCATCGCGATCATGGAAAACCCGGGCGAAAACTTTTTCGAATTCGCCCTGGTCCGTTTCTCCACTGTCATGATTGGTATTTTATGCGCGTTTCTGGTCAACTTGATCTTTTTGCCGCCTAAATACGAAACCAGGCTTTATTACAAAGTGAAATTGACGACAGAAGACATATTAAAGTGGATCCGCATCAATATGCGTCACGGCACAGAACATCACCTTTTGAAAACGGACATCGAGATGCTTCGTCAACGGGTGTTGAAGCTAGAGCAACTATTCATACTCTATAAGGAAGAACGGACATACTTTCCTACTCTGAAAAAATCAAGTTCCAAAGCACGCAAGCTGGTTATTTTCAGGCAGCTGATAGTTACAAGTAACCGGGCATTGTATACTTTAAAAATGCTCCACCGCCTGGAAAACGAACTGCACCATATGCCAGTAGAGTATCAGCATTACATTAAGGCTGAGTTGGATCACTTGGTTAACCTGCACGAACAGATTTTGTTAAAATTCGTTGGGAAAATAAAGCAGCATAATACTTCCGAAATGTATGAAGAAGAACGCTTTAACAAACAACAATTCATTGATGAGTTTATGGTGCACAAAGACAACTTGTGTGAATACGAAGGTGATGCTGAGGTCTGGTACCACCTATTCCCACTCGTATCCAAAATCATTGATTATAGCGACCAATTAGAGCATTTAGATAAGTTAATTGACAGCTTCCAGAAATATCATGTGGATGATAATGAATTCGAAATTGGAGCAAATGAAGAAGCATAAGATTTGGAGAGGCACTTTCCTGCTGTTTTTGTATAAAGCGGGGAGGTGCTTTTTCGTTTGGTTTGTGGAAAATTGCTTAATTGTAGAAGGTGGCTTGGGAAATGTAGAAGGTAATCTGGGAAATGTAGAAGATGGGCTCTAAACGGTAGAACATTACTCGGAAGTGGTAGAAGGTCGCCTCCAAATGGTAGAACCTCTAGGAATCTAGGTACAAGCTGGAAATCCCTCACCCCAGAACTCCTCGAATATAGAAAAACCAACCTCTAGCAGAACAGAAACATTGCTCCGCTAAAGATTGGCTCACATAACTTAACTGATTTCTTGTATCGTAAACAAATTATAATATTGTCCTTTTTTCCTCATTAACTCTTCATGAGATCCGACTTCCACTATCTCTCCGTGCTCAAGCAGCACAATCCTGCTCGCATGGGTGATGGTAGACAGGCGATGGGCAACGACAAAAGTTGTCCTGTTTGCCGCCAAGCGTTCAAGCGACTCCTGAATAAGGTGTTCACTTTCCAGATCCAATGCAGATGTTGCCTCATCCATGACAAGGATCGGTGGATTTTTCAAAAATACACGGGCAATGGCAACGCGTTGCTTCTGGCCTCCGGAAAGCTTCACTCCGCGTTCGCCTACTTTCGTTTCATAGCCCTCCGGCAGTCCGGAAATAAACTCGTGCGCATTGGCAGCTTTGGCTGCTTCAATGATTTCTTCCATCGTGGCATCCGGTTTTCCAAGGGCGATATTTTCACGAACGGTATCACTGAAAAGAATGCTGTCTTGAAGCACAATCCCAATTTGCTTTCGCAAGGACTGTACCGTAACATCCCGAATGTCCACGCCATCTAGCTTAATTTTACCGTCTGTAACATCATAGAATCGTGGCAACAAGCTGACAAGTGTGGACTTTCCGCCACCACTCATCCCCACAAGCGCAATGGTTTCCCCTTCGCGTACTTGTAAAGATAAATTCTTCAGTACGTATTCTTCATTTTTCTCATATTTAAAAGAGACATTTTCAAAGCTGACTTCCCCGCGAGCTGTTTTACATTCAACGGCATTCGGCTTATTTGTGATATCGTATTTTTCATCCACAAATTCAAATACTCGGTCCATAGAGGCAATGGACTGCGTCAACGTTGTGGAAGAGTTGATCAATCGCCGCAACGGATTGTATAGGCGGTCAATATACGCTACAAACATGACCATTTCCCCGACAGTCAGTCCTTGATTGATTACTTGATATCCAGCGTATCCAATTACAAGCAGCGGCGCAATATCCGTAATTGTATTTACGACTGCAAACGTTTTGGCATTCCAACTTGTGTGGGCCAATGCTTTTTGTAAAAAGTTTGTATTCTGTTTTTTGAACTGCTCCTGCTCATAGCCCTCTATCGCCATGCTCTGGATGACAGGCATCCCCTGCACCCGCTCATGCAAATGCCCCTGTACTTCTGCAAGCGCTTGTGACCGCACTCTTGTCAGATGACGCAGCCGGCTGTAAAAGTATTTGATGGAGAATCCGTAGAAAGGAAAAAGCATGATCGATACAAGTGTCAAAGTGATATCCACCTGGAACATGATTACGATTACGATCAAGATGGTGGCAAGGTCTAACCAAAAATTCATCAAACCGGTGATCACAAAATGCTTCGTCTGCTCCACATCATGAATGACCCTTGAAATGACCTCCCCTGCCCGGTTATTGGCATAAAAACGCAAACTAAGGCGTTGAATATGATCAAAAAGCTTATCACGCAAATCATAAAGAATTTTACTGCCTGTCCATTGTGCGAAATATTGTCTATAATACTCAATTGGTGGTCTTAACAGCAAGAAGGTCAGGAAGATAGCGCCCATGATCATTAGCAACTCATTCGTTTTCTCCTCGCTTGAGCGACCGTCGACCAGCAAAATATCATCCACTACGTATTTCAGTAATAAAGGAATTAATAAGGGCAATCCGAATTTCAGCATCCCAATAAGAATGGTACCGACAATCTGCCACCGATACGGTTTCACAAATCGCATGTACCGTTTTATACTATCCAATTGACTTCCTCCCAAATGATGACTGCTAACTTTTCTATTTAGCTTCCGCTTTTCAATTTGAAACATGTATGTATTCTTATAAACGCTGCTGTTGATTTCCGCATGGGCTTCGCTTTCCTAGGGGCGGTGCTTGAGCTCCTCACAACGCTTCAGGGGTCTCAAGCTACCGCTATCTCCCTCAGTAGTCTTCGCCCCGTGCTCTAATCAACAGCTATAAAACAAAAAAGGCCTGGCATATCAAATTACCAGTTGCCTTTTGCCAAAACATTACCCTCTATAAGTGAGGTAACGCTCGTACCATAAGTCAATAAAGTCAGGAGCAAACGGACCCTTCCGTTGCCTGATCCAGGAGATCAACGTTTGGACATTGCTCTTAAGAATCTTATCTATGACTTCCGGATAGTTCATCTCCTTACGATGTTTTTCATATTCATCCTCATCCAATAGAATGAACGTCATATCCGGAAACACCTTAATATCCAAGTCATAATCTATGTATTTCAACGCTTCATCATCCGCGATAAATGGGGAGCTGATATTGCAATAGTAATACACCCCATCTTCTCTGATCATGCCGATGATGTTGAACCAATGCTTTCCATGAAAATAACATATAGCTGGTTCCCTTGTGATCCAGGTTCTACCGTCCGATTCTGTCACAATGGTTTTGTCGTTTCCACCAATAACAAGGTTTTGCGTCCCTTTAAGCACCGTTGTTTCATCCCAGACTCTGTGGATATGACCGTTGTGCTTGTAGCTATGTATTTGTATTGTTTCTCCTTCTTTGGGACAAACCATTCCTCTTCCCCTTCTTTCTATTTTATGCCCGCACTTCTCAGTTAAAAGCAAACCATTTTCTACTATTATAACGGTTCGCGTGAGATTTTAAAACAAAAGAGCCATCTTTATGAAAAGAAGATAGCTCCATCATTATTGTTTCATCTATCTACTTGTTAAAATGATTCCTATTACACAGTCCCTTGCATGTGGTAAGAACGGATCGCCTCTTCCGTCTGTGTTTCAAAAATCGACTGTATATCCGCCAACTCCTCTTTCATTTTAGCAATATCTTCTTTCAGCTTCCGAAGCTTTTCCGCCTCTTCCTTCAGTTGTTGCATCTGCTCCTCCAACTTCTGGCACCGTTCAATCTCCCCTTGAAGCAACAAAAGCCGATCCATCGTCTTCAACTGCTCCGCCACCGCCATATCAAACCTATCCACCACAAGAATCTCCTCCTTACCAGATACCATTCCCCTCTACTACATAACATTCTTCCCCCTCCCTCCAAACCCTTTGACAACATATGTTGAGCAAAGGGAAGTTTTGTCGAGCAAAAAAATTTAAAAAAGGGGTCAGACCCCACAAGGAAATTCACCATCCACCTCGAAGCTTAATGGATCCAATGGGTAACTTGTCGAAATTAGGCGAACGAAAAGGGGTCAGACCCCAGAAGGTATTTCCCCCTGCACAACGAAGAAGCACTCCCCATCGGTTTGATAAGGAGTGCTTCTGTTTATTGCTTTATTATTGTTGTTGTTGGTTTTGTTGGTTCTTTTGCGCTGCAGATTGAGCGTTTTGTTGTCTCACTTCTTGAGCATTAGTTTCGCTCGCGAATTCAGCACCGAATTGTTGTTGGTTTTGTTGAGCATTTTGTTGTTTCACGTGTTGAACGTTTGTACCAGAAGCTGTTTTAGCTTGGTTTTGTTGGTTGTTGTTTGCCATTGTTTATCACCTCCACGAAATTTAAGATAACCATTTCGGAAGAAAACTATGACAAAAAAATAAAAAATTATTTTCTGTATATTTTAGACGAGTAAAGACCTTCCCCCGTCCACAATAATCGTCTGCCCGCGAATCATACTTGCTTGGTCAGACAAGAGGAACATAACCGAATTCACTAGGTCGTCCGGTTCCACCATGCGTCCAGCAGGCGTGTTGTTCTTCGCATCTTCCAATAACTCATCGCGATTAGGGAAATGTTTCAATGCATCCGTATCCACCGCTCCGCCGGATACTGCATTCACGACGATATTCTTATCGGCAAGCTCTACTGCAAGATAACGTGTTAATGCCTCGATGGCCGCCTTGGAAACTCCTACAGTGGTGTAGTTTTTCAAATAGCGGATTGAACCTAAAGAGCTAATGCTAACGATCTTTCCGCCGCCGACCTTCTCCATTCGTTTTGCAGCCTCCTGCGCCAAAAACAGAAGTGCCTTGGAGTTGATGTTCATTGTCCAATCCCAATGAGATTCCTCAAGTTCCATGACAGGACGCAAAACGCCAGATGCCGCATTACTTACCAATAGATCAAGGCGACCGAACTCTTCATCGATTTTCACAAACATCTCTTTGATCTTTTCAGGCTGCCCTACATTCGCCTTCACCGTCAAGGCCTTTACACCAAGCTCCTCGATTTCTGCAGCAGTTTCTTGTGCCGCCGTCTTACTGCGATTATAGTTGATGACTATGTTATAGCCCTCTTTTGCCAGTTCCAACGCAATCTTCTTCCCAATACCACGGCTACTTCCTGTTACTAATGCTACTTTATTTGTCATTATCTCTACTCCTTTATGTATGGTAACTATATATAATATCTTTCAGTATAAGCCTTATTGATTCATCAAACAATAACGGCATAGACTTTGCCATGAAGGAGGCTGAAGTTATGTATGTCGGACGTGACATGACCGAATTGTCCATGCATTCAAAAAAAGAATGGAAAGACACTGAGCTCGCGTATTTTCACCATTCTCTCCAACAGATGGTACCTTATTTAAATGTAGAAGGCCAAAGTATCCACAGAGAAATTGTGCAGGAAATCGAGGCACGCGGCGGGTTTAAACGCCATGAAGCCGATTGGACGCACGGAACCCGAATCAGCTATGATTAACCCTTTTAATATGGGTGATCTCTGTTTCAGAATTCGATCAACTGAGCTTCTGCATTTCTAATTACAAAGGAGGATCAACCACTCAAGGCCGATCCTCCTTCTTACTTACTCAGTTTTACAAATTCTTTCCACATATTCTGATGAGACACAGGAAACGCATACTCCTTCATTTCCTCCATTGTGACGGCAATCAGTCCACTACCCTGCGGAAGCTCCCCGCCCCATGTACCGATATAAACATTTACATCCCACACTAAATGGGAAAAAACATGCTTGATATCACATAAATACTCTTCAACTGATACTTCCATTTCATATTCCGTCTTCATTAATTGATGCAACTGTTGCTTGGCTGTCCCCAGTTCATCCACCTTCACAAAATTTGGGAATTCCCAAAGGTTCGCCAACAGACCTTCACTTGGTCTGCGGTGAATTAAAAATCTTCCTTCCTCGTCAACAAGGATTCCGGCAACAAGTGCTACCTGCTTGGTCGATTTTTTCTTCGTCTTAACAGGCAGCTGAGTTTGGACCCCTTCTGCAAAAGCACGACAATGCTCCCGCACCGGGCACAAAAGACAGGATGGGGAGGTTGGGGTGCAAACGATCGCACCAAGCTCCATCAATCCCTGATTAAAAAAGGATGGATTATCTTTTGAAATTAAATCACGGATGACCTCCTCAAACACTTTACGAGTTTTCGGTTTGGCGATATCGTCCTCAATCAATAATATCCTTGACAATACCCTCATGACATTGCCGTCCACAGCAGGCTCTGGGACTCCATAGGCAATACTTAAGATTGCTCCTGTCGTGTACGGCCCCACACCTTTTAATGTGGAGATCACTTTTGCCGTATTCGGGACAACCCCGTCATAGCTTTCGTGAACTTCCCTTACCGCACTCTGCAGATTCCGTGCACGGGAATAATAGCCGAGTCCTTCCCAAGCCTTCAACACCCTGTCCTCTTCCGCTTCCGCCAAACTTTGTATGTTTGGGAACTGCTCAATAAAGGAATTGAAATAAGGGATAACTGTATCCACTTTCGTCTGTTGGAGCATGATCTCAGAAACCCATACTTTATAAGGGTCCTGATCCTTTCTCCAGGGCAAATCGCGCTGCTCCCTTTCAAACCAGGTAATTAAATCGTGCTGAAAGCCATATATATCAAAATCATCAAGTCGTTCATGTTGGGTCGTTTCTTTTTTCAAAATAAACCTCCAGAAAGTAAGTTAGCTCGTAATTTTAAGGCCGACATATTGCACAGGTCCGGCCTCTGTATCTATATATTGAGACAGTTCGTGAAAAACATGATTCTCAGGAGAACAGCGCAATGCTTTCATAGCAAAATAATGGGATTCTGTAGGAAGCAGAAAGGACTCTCTGTAATAGGCAGCCCCTTTCTCTTCACTTGCTTTTGACCATTGGAATTCATTTGCTCCTATACCGTGCATCACTTTCAAGACCTGTTCCATCGTAGCTTCATATTGTTGTGTCACTGTTTCCTTTATAGGATATTGAATGAAAATATGCAACTGTTTTGTTATCATGTTTGAAAACACCCCTTTTGCATCAGACTAATTATAAAGCTCTTTTCTCAAAGATTATTGCTGCTCACTAGTATAAAGTAGGCAATATAGTCAGAAAAAGAGCACGACAGTAAGGAATATAACGTTTGTTAATAAATGCGAAAAAACAGCAAAGTATGCGAAAGCAGTCAATTATAAAAGTATAAAGTGCACGTCATACTAGAAACCGAAAGGAGGCCGACCATTGGATACAGGCACACACGTTGTGATGGGAATCGCTCTCGGTTCCATGGCAACCATTGACCCTTACGTTGCGAGCAACCCCGAAACCGCAACTGCCATCATGATCGGAGCTCTTATTGGTTCACAAGCTCCGGATACGGACACAATTTTGAAATTGAAAAATAATGCGACCTATATTCGAAATCATAGAGGAATCACTCATTCCATACCGGCAGTGTGCCTATGGCCGCTCTTGATAGCTCCGGTCATTTATTTTTTCATACCGGAAGCTAATTTTCTTTACTTATGGATTTGGACATTCATTGCCGTAATCCTTCATGTTTTTGTCGACATTTTCAACGCTTATGGGACACAAGCGCTCCGTCCTTTTACAAAAAGGTGGGTTGCGCTAGGGATTATCAACACATTCGATCCTGTCATTTTCGGTTTTCATGTTGTGGGACTTGTTTTATGGGGAATTGGATTCCATCCCGGCTTTACGTTCCTGGCCATTTACGGGATCCTGATCGCTTACTATGTTTTGCGATATCGAATGCAACAAAAAGTGTTGCGACAGGTAAGGGAGATTATTCCTGATGTAAAAAAGACATTGATATCCCCGACCCTTTACTGGAACCAGTGGCATTTGGCCATTACAACCAAAGAGAATTTCTATGTGGCAAGAGCAGTGAAATACCAAATCTTTATCCATGACACCTTTGATAAAGTTCCGTTGCCAGAGAATGCCATTATCGAAGCGGCAAAATTCGACGTCAATGTTTCAGCCTTCCTTTCGTTCTCTCCCGTATATCGATGGGAAATGGAGGAATATGATGACCATTATGAAGTCCGGTTCATCGACCTGCGTTACCGCAGCAAGGATTATTATCCATTTGTGGCAATTGTCCAGCTAGATCATGATCTGAATATCATAAGCTCTTATACCGGATGGATCTTCAGTGAAGAAAAACTTCGCACTAAGCTCGATATGGTTCCGACGATAGAATAAAACCGCCCGCCTTCAGTTTAGGCGAGCGGTTTTTTAGTGTGTCATATGATTATCATCGGCATTAAGCAGATGCTTGTATTTGTGGTTATTCGAAAAGAATTCATGAAGACTGTCTCCATGACGTTCGATAATCTGGCTCACCATTCTTTCCGTCATTTCCTTTCCCTTGTATTCATAACCAGCTTTGGCATAGGAACTTTCAAAATCCTCCCACAAAAGCTCCACCCAAGTTCTTGCTTTGTCATATGTTAATGCCGGATTCTTCTCTAGAAGTCGATCGGCCAGACGTTCGAAATATTGCTCCATTTTTCTACACCTCTTTAGGTTTTGGGTTTAATTCACTCTTCTTATCATTACATATAATCATCCCTAAAATCCAATATTAAAGTTAGGTGTTTATTTCCGTCCTATGCAAGACGGTCAGGGCACCTATTTTACCGAGGAGGCGAGTCGCATGAGGAACAAGGCGAGAAACTTTCCAAACCCCAATGACAATAAGTTCGAAGGGGAAGGTCGTGCAAAGTCCGAGTATGCTTCTAAACGTGCAAATGGTACCATCAATACTCACCCACAGGAGCGCATGAGAGCTTCTGGTGCCAGAGAAGAAGACACATTCTAAACTTTGCGCTTACAGCTAACTAATAGGAGGTTGTTATCATGGCAAAACAAAACCACAAGCCATCACGCAGTAATCCTTTTACGTTAAATGACCATCCATTTCCGCAGCCGAATGCTCACTCAAAACACTCGTTCCGCCAAGTAAACGGTGAAACGCAACAGGCACAAAATATCCAGATCTTAGAAGTGCAAACAAGAAAAAGATCTTAACTAAGAGAAAAGCAAAGAGGCCTCACGCCTCTTTGCTTTCTTCTTTCAATAACATGGAAATCGGTAACCCTTCTTCTTCCTTATTCACAGTATCCCCGCTCATTCTGTGTCCCCATGCGAAAACACCATTCATATACGTTATTTTAAAATGAACACCGGGATCGCTCTCGATTTCATAGACGGCTCCGGGCTTATAATCATCCGGATTCAACATATAAGCTTTGGCCATTGTAATCTTTCGTTCTAAAACGGCAAATTCATTTACAATCCCAAGTTGCTCGGCCTTGCGCGCCTTTTCTTTCAGTGTTGCGATTTCCTGATGTAGCTCATATGAAGTCATTTGGCTATAGCGCTTTTCCTGTTCCACTTGCGTTCCCCCTAAAAAATCTATATAAAGTAAGAATAGCACGATTATAAGATTACAAAAAGCTATTATGAAAAGTGAGTGATACAAATGCAAACAATACTGATTACAGGTGCTGGGACCGGCCTTGGTAAGGAACTAGCTTTAGCTTATGCCAAACAAGGACATACCATCATTTTGACAGGAAGAAGACTGGATCTACTTAAATCCGTTAAAGAAGAAATCCACTCTGCCAGAGGAAAAGCATTCGCTTACCAAATGGACATCAGTAATTTAAAAGATGTCAAACAAGCAGTAGGGCAAATCACCGCAGAACATTCCGTCGATTATCTTGTAAACAATGCAGGCGCTGGATGCTTTGGTCCGTTGACAGAATTGGATTATGAAGAAATAGAGACGGCCATTCAAACCAACGTACTGGGTACCATCTTTTTGACTAAAGAACTGGTCCCTCACTTATTGGAGAAGGAAAAACCGAAAATCATGAACATAATTTCAACTGCCGGACAAAAAGGAAAAGTAAATGAAAGTGTTTATGTAGCCAGCAAGTACGCTGTTCGCGGCTTTACGGAAAGCCTACAAAAGGAACTTAAGGGCAAGATACATGTAATCGCAACCTATATGGGTGGCATGGATACGCCATTCTGGAATGAGACAGATCACATAAAAGACAAATCAAGATTGAAATCTCCGCGAAAGGTGGCTGAAATTATAGTAAGCAAGGACGCAGAGCTTGAGATACAGGTATAAAGGTGACGGTAAGCACCGTTTGGATTTACAGCTCACAAAATGGTGCTTACAGAAAGCTCTTTACTCAAAGATTAAAAAGTCGGCACTTGGACTTTTTACTGCATAGAATCTCTATATAAGGCATGAACGCTTTTTTGTGTAGGGAGGAAAAGAGCACGACAGCACGGAATATAGCGGTTTGTTTATAAATGCCGAAAACATTCTCTGACAGAAAAACCTGACAAGCCGCAATTCTACCATTAAGCCTTCAAATTACACCTTTTAAGTGCAATCTTCTACATTTCCCAAACTTACTTCTACATTTCCCGAGTTCACTTCTACAACAATCCTTAAAACTTCTACCACTTCACCTTCCAAGCATGCTAAGCCTCACTCATTTTCCTCCAACCACCTGTCAATCATATCCATTGGAAACCCTTTACGATAAAGGGCTCCCTTCATTTTCATCTTATATTCATAATCATCCAAGCCGTTGTACTTTCGTTGATATTTCTCCGCGTGCTTGGACAATGCATCCCACTCTTCTGAAGTATCCTCCTCAAGTTCCGCTTCCTCGATGGCAATTTTTATGACAGAAAATGAATATCCCTTTCTCACCAAAGCCTGCTCTACTTTCTGGATCATTATCTTAAAAGAATCCTTCTTGTATTTTGGAGCATATTTCATCACAAGCTTGACTGCATGTTGAATCTCTTGTTCCGCACTATACTCGGTCTTGACTGTTTCTTCTATTATCCCTTTTTCCAAACCCTTCTCCAACAGCTCCTGTTTGATGGCACCCCGCCCCTTTAAGGTAGTGTTTACCTGTGTTCTAACATATGCAACGGCAAACTCCCTGTCGTTCAGATATCCCTGCTCCAAAAGCTTGACCACGATTTCTTTTATGACAAAGGGTTCATATTCTTTCTCTTTCAAATAGTCTTCGATTTCTTTTGCCGTCCTCATTCTGAAGGATAGATAGTGAACAGCCGTATTATAGGCTTTGTTGATCTGGTCACTATACAAAATTTCTTCAATCTCTAATTCGTCCAAATCCTTGCCTTTTACAAGCTGGAACTTCAATAAAGTCCCTTCATACACAGCAAATGCGTATTCCCCGTCCAAAAAAATATTGAAGCGCTCTTTATTCTTTTGTTGCACCGAAATTTTCGTAATTTTGCTCATTACCGCTTTCACTCCATTCCTTAGCACATTGCTTCGTATTAAATAAAGGATATTTAGGGAAAAGAACTAATATAAGTAGATAAGAATTCTCTTGAGAGGTGATATGGATGAAAATTGCCATTGCAGGCGGTACGGGGCTTGTCGGTCAAGCACTGACAGACCATTTAATTGATAAAGGACATACCATCTTTATTTTAACGCGAAACAGTTCGAATAAAAAGGAAAAGGATCATGTGACATATGTGGAGTGGCTGAAGGATTCCTCGAGCCCGGAGGAAACATTAGATGGGGTGGATGCCATCGTCAATCTGGCCGGTGAGTCCATTAATAGCGGACGTTGGACAGAAGAACAGAAACGAAAAATCATGGAAAGCCGCATCTCCTCCACCAAAGAAATGAACAGGATTATCGCTTCCATGCTAAGTAAACCGGAAGTACTGGTAAATGCCAGCGCCATCGGCTATTACGGGACATCCGAAACCGAGACGTTTACGGAAGCGGATACCACACCTGGATCTGATTTTCTGGCTTCCACGGTTTATGCATGGGAAAAGGAAGCCGAGCATGCACAATCGGAAGGCGTTCGCACGGTTTACACAAGATTTGGGATTGTCCTAGATAAAGAAGAAGGAGCGCTCCCAAGGATGATGTTGCCCTATAAGTTTTTTGTAGGCGGAAAGATCGGCTCTGGCGAACAATGGATGTCATGGGTGCATATTAAAGATGTTGTCGGCGCCATTGCATTCAGCATTGAAAATAAAAGCGTGGTAGGGCCTGTGAATGTTACCGCGCCTGCCCCTAAACAAATGAAGGATTTCGGCAAGACGCTTGGCAAGGTCATGGGCCGACCGCACT
This sequence comes from Sutcliffiella sp. FSL R7-0096, assembly GCF_038595065.1. Lineage (NCBI taxonomy): Bacteria > Bacillati > Bacillota > Bacilli > Caryophanales > Bacillaceae > Sutcliffiella > Sutcliffiella sp. FSL R7-0096. Next base: position 1,144,074 of record NZ_CP152003.1, on the reverse strand, counting down.
GGTTCCCGACTCCTGGATTTGCCCTCAAAACAGCTCTTGGCGAAATGAGTGTACTCGTCCTCGAGGGTCAACGGGTGCTTCCGAAAAAATTAGAGGAAAAAGGCTATAATTTCTTTTATTCCCATCTTGATGACGCTCTGTCCGACATATTACAATCAAAGTAATGACAGAAAACTAGGAGTCATCTCTATGGATATAGTGATGTTCAGAAATGCAACAGTCTACCCTATCACATCCGCACCAATCCATAACGCAGATGTGATGACGGAAAACGGAAAAATAAAGTCGGTTGGCAAAGGGTTAACGGTACCTGAAAATGGAAAAGTGATAGAGTGTCAGGGAAAATACCTCTTTCCAGGTTTCATCGATGTCCACACTCATCTCGGTCTATATGATGAAGGAACCGGCTGGGCCGGAAATGACGCCAATGAAACTGTGGAGCCACTTACTCCACATATCCGTGCACTTGACGGTGTACACCCTTTTGATCCTGGGTTTAAGGATGCAATCCAGTATGGGATCACGACCGTTCACATTATGCCCGGCAGTGCGAATGTTATTGGAGGAACCACCTCCGTAATCAAAACCCATGGTGTGAACATCTCCAAAATGATTATTCAAGAAACCGCTGGATTGAAGGTAGCTTTTGGGGAAAATCCGAAGCGGATTCATAGTCAAGGCAATAAGGATTCCATTACCCGTATGGGAATCATGGGCATGCTGCGCGAAGCCTTTTATCAGGCAAAATATTACGACAATCCCGAAAATCTCCGGGTAAAGCCTATTATAATGGCGCTTGAGCAGAAAATTCCAGTTCGGATCCACGCTCATAGGGCGGATGATATCATGTCTGCCATTCGTTTTGCAGAAGAATTCAATTTGCGGTTTACCATTGAGCATTGTACAGAAGGACATCTGATCGCAAACGAATTGCGAGGACGAGACATGAAAGTCTGCGTCGGTCCGACGATGACAAGGAGATCAAAAATCGAACTGAAAAACAAAAACTGGAAAACGTATCAGGCATTGTCGGAGGCTGGAGTCGAAGTTTCCATCACGACAGACCATCCATATACACCTGTTCAGTATTTGAATGTGTGTGCGGCTTTGGCAGTGCGCGAGGGCTTGGACGAACAAAAAGCACTAGAAGGGATTACGATTATTGCAGCAAAAAACCTTAATATTTCGGCCCGTGTCGGGAGCATTGAAACAGGGAAGGATGCCGACTTGGTACTATGGTCTCACCACCCCTTCCAATTCCTTGCAAAGCCAGTCATGACAATGGTTGACGGTGAAATAATTTACCAAAAAAATTAACAAAAAAGTTGTTTCTTTTTTAAATGAAATCGAGTATGATACGAAGGTAAACAAAAATTAAATCAACTAACAAATGTGTTTAAATGTTAGGGAAGGCAAATGGTGCGCCACCAGTCTAACTGGTTCTAGTGGGTTCGATTCCCACCCCGAAATTTTTTGTAATTTAAAAAATTTCGAGGGTGGGCCAGTCTTCACGTCAACGTGACAGTTCTGCCCTCAATTGGAGGGTTAGACATGCTCAAAAAACGTGATTTCCAAGAATCTCAAACTCTTTATGAGTTAATGGTGCACCCTGAAGTCTTCCCTTTTGTGCGTCATAAAGCGTATTCCTACGATGAGTTTCTTTTTCTTACAAAACAAACCATCGAAGCGGAAGAGCGCGGAGAATTGATTTCACGTACCATTCTTGATGAATGGGGCACTCCAATTGGAACAATCAATCTTTTCGACGTACAGGACGGAGCCGGCTTCCTAGGTACTTGGCTAGGCAAACCATACCATGGCAAAGGTTACAACCAGCCTGCCAAGGATCAATTCTTCGAGGAACTTTTCTATGAAATCGATATTCAATCCATCTTCATGCGCATCCGCAAGGTGAATGTCCGCTCCACAAGAGCGGCAGAAAAGTTACCTTATGTAGTCCTTGCGAACGAAACACGCAAAAGCCTGCTAGATGAAATTAACGCAGGTGAAGATATCTATAACCTATATGAAATCTCTCGAGATCAATATACACTATACAAACTGCGCACAGGTCACGAAGTACTGCATGAAGAGCATCATTTGAAAGAAGCATAATAACGTTGCGTCTGCCCTACATTGTGGAGCAGGCGCTTTTTAGTATATTTTCCCACATTTTAGCTAAGAATGGAGGTATGCATATAATAAGGAGGGATTCTTGATGAATGATAAAAAGCGTCGTGAAAAGACAAAGACAACGTTGAGCAAAACGCAGGAAGTTACCTATTCTCGCGAGTTTAAAATGGCAGATCGAGTTGGCGGATATACGGAGAGACGTAGATAGTACTGATTGGGAAAATGATTACCTTCATTGTTCATGATGAAGGTTTTTTATGGGGGCCGATATGAATGATTCGGGGGATTTGGTGGACGCGGCGGGATTCGCTGTGCTCGGGGGGATTTCGGACTGGGCAGGCTTGGGGAGACTAGGGTGCTTGGACGACTGGCTGACTTGAGGGTCTTGGAATTAATCGGGCGATAAATAATAATTACGGGCTAAACGCAAAAGACCTAACAGCTACCTATTTAGCCTCCTCCCAAATTTCCCATCCCCATCATCCCATCCAGCAACTACCTCACATCACAACCCCCGACACAGGTTAACCTATCCAAGAAGACATAAAGGAACCTATGCTTGTACCTTATGTCTATCGCATTTTCTTAGGAGGGTTTCGAATGGGACGTTCACGTGGACATCAATCTGGTGGTAAAAATAAAGCCTCACTTCCACAGGTACCTAAGAACATGAAAAAAGCTGCACAGGATGCAGAATTCGCGAACGAGCAGCATGCTGATAATGAAATCCTAGAAGCACAAGCTCGCGCATCAGCAGCTGGAATTAAACGGAATAGTAAGAAGGATAACTTTAAATAAGAAACGCAGAGGGGACAGGCAATGCAACCCACTTGGGCTGGCGTGAATGTCCCCTTAATCATGGACCCATTTGATGCGTATTATTAGGCGGTCCACCCTTCCTTTGTGTTTCATCTTTAATTCCTTCTATGCCCTCTTTGACCTTCTTATCACTCATGGATTTATACCGATCGGTTTTTCTATCCAATAGAAAGCCGAATAACAAGAATGATACAATAGTGATCAACACAATCCCCCAAAACAACATCGTATTCGCCTCCCTTTGTTATAGATATTCTGTAATCAACTCTTTCCTTTTAAACGCAAAAAAAGACGCGTTCATCTCACGCGTCTTTTTCTGTACAATACCTTACTTGTCGACACTTCCCACACTCAACTTGCTCTTATCCTTATTGCGCCGCCGCATGCCCATCGTTTATTGTTTTACCATCGTTGCCATGTGTATCCTTCATCTTTCGAGCGTTCCATCTATCTTTCATGAATCTGATGGCAAAGCGATCAAGTCCATAGAAAGTCGCCGCCGTACCTGCTGCAATCAGCAATATTGCTGCTGTATATAGTACTGGGTTGGTGCTTATTGTACCAGCCAACAGGAAGTTCAGGTTCATAAATGCTCCCGCCAATAATGCCGGTAATGTTGCCAAACCTAGTATGAGTGCAATACCTACCAACACTTCGCCCCATGGAATCAAGATGTTGATCAAACCGACATTTGGCAGTGCCACATTCTCAAGGAATCCAGCGTACCAGCCTTGTACTGCCGGATGCGCTCCTTCCGCTTTTGCGATCGCTCCATGTAAAAATCCTTCTGCATCAAAAGTTCCTATTTTAGGTAAGCCGGCCTTCAGCCATTGTACTCCCAACCAAATTCTTAATACTGTCCAAAGGATTGCCATTTTCGGTCCACGTAACCATTTCATGATCTTTTCCTCCTAGTGATTAGTTTGTGAAGTTTTTCACAATAAGCTGTAAAAAAAATTTAGCCGGCTAGCTGTTTATTACTTTAGAAAGTTTGTGAAGTTTTTCACTTACTTTCTATCTTTACTATACATTGTTTTCCGATCATCTACAATAGAGTTCACAAATTGTTCGCAATATTTTTTTATGTTAATAATAGTTGTCCATTACATTGTGGATAATGTGGTTAAATCCTCGATTTCCTGTTATATCAATATAAATTAAACATTTAATTGTGAATAACATTTTGTGGATAAGAATCCTACAACCTGTTGATAATGTGGATAAATGTGTGTATATCTTATATATCAAGGTTTAACGTTGTGGGCAACTCCAAAAATCTATGACTTTCGTATCAGAAAATACTGATAATTACATTACTTTGCACCTATATTGGAATAATTCTGACTTTTCCACAAAGTTATTTTACTGATTGATATTATTTCCACTCAACGATTAAACTAAAGATATACTCCTGAAAGTGATGTGTAGTAACTCATGAGCAAATATATTATTGGTCTGGATATCGGCACCTCCACCACTAAGTCCGTTATCTTCACTAGACAAGGGGAAGTGGTTTCAGAATATGAATGTGCCTATTCCACCTACCATCCCAAACTAGGCTACTCAGAACAGAATCCTTTAGAGATTGATAAGGCTGCACGTTTGGCTATCTCCACTGCCATCAGCCAAAAAAATATTGCCGCTACAGACATCTCTGGCCTTTGCATCTCATCTGCCATGCATAGTCTCATTTGTATCAACGAGCAAAACGAACCAATTTCGCCGATGATTATTTGGTCGGATGGAAGAAGCTATCCACAAGCAGCCATCATGAGAGATTCCTATGGTCGGGACATATATGAACAGACTGGTACTCCCATACACCCGATGTCCCCCTTTGTGAAGCTCGTCTGGATGAAGGAAAATCAGTACACACCTTACTATGAAGCGGCCCGTTTTGTTTCTATCAAGGAGTTTATTTTATACAAATGGTCCGGTACTTGGCAAGTGGATTATTCCATCGCCTCTGCAACAGGACTCTTTAACATCCATACATTACAATGGGAAGAAGACGCTCTGGCAATCGCGGGAATAAACGCATCACAGCTTTCTCGCATTGTTCCATGTACGAAGGAGGTTGGCCCATTAAATGCAGAAGTGGCAAAAGAATTGCTTTTACATACTACCACTCCCCTAATAATCGGCTCAAGCGACGGCGTCCTTGCGAATATGGGAGTTGGGGCGATTGACGACGGGGAGACCGCATTGACCCTTGGATCGAGTGGTGCACTCCGCAGATTTACTAAGGAAAAGAAGACCGATTATGAACAGCGTACATTTCAATATGCATTCACAAAAGAGAGTCATATCATAGGTGGTGCTACCAATAATGGGGCTGTTCTGATGCACTGGCTTGCAAGGCAGTTCTCTTCCTTAACCAAGAAAGAGGCGATTGAAGTCGCTGATCTTGAAGCTTTGGCCGCCACATCAAGCGCAGGATCCAATGGATTATTTTTTCTTCCCTATCTGAACGGGGAGCGGGCTCCCAAGTGGAATGCCAAAGCAAAAGGGGGTTGGATGGGGCTCACTCTTTCCCATACAAGTGCAGATATGATTCGTAGCGTCATGGAAAGTGTCATCTTCAATATGTATGAGATTCATGAGGCACTCCATGAAAAGGCCGGACCAACGAAAAAACTGATAATCAGCGGCAGTTATGCGAAATCTCCTCTATGGGTGCAAATGACTGCAGATATTTTCAAAAAAAACGTCACCGTTCCTGATAGCCAGCAAGCTACTGCCTGGGGAGCAGCTTGGCTTGGACTGTACGCGCTAGGGGAGGTTGACTCCATAGAAGCGATCAAGCAGTATATTCCTATCAAACACGAGGTGCTGCCAATTGTAAGGAATGTAGAAAGATATGAAGAATACTACCACATCTACCGGGAGCTTTATAATAAAAATAAACCCTTGTTCGCCGAGATGGATAGGTTGCAATACTAAATAGACGTATAGAAAAAGCGTGCAATGGTTATCAACCAACCCTGCACGCTTTTATCATTATTATCCTTCCACACGCTCTCTCTTCCTGATACTGATCCCTGTAAACCCATAGAACAAGCTCAACAGCGGACTGATCAAACAGAACAGTGCGAATGGCAGGTAATCCAATACAGGCACACCAAGCACCCCTGCCATGAACACACCACTGACACCATACGGAATCAATGGATTGATGACCGTTCCTGCGTCCTCCAACACCCTGGAAAGGTTTTTAGAGGAAATGCCCTGCTTCTCATATTCCTTTTCAAAACCCTGTCCCGTCAGAATTATCGACATGTACTGTTCACCCACTGTAACATTCACACCTATGGCGGTAGCCACTGTCGCAAGTATCAGCTTCCCTGTTGAAGAGACGAATCTCTGTATCATTACTAGTATCCGGTCCATCACTCGCAGTTGCTGAATCAAACCACCCATGCTTAGTGTCAATAAGACCAAGGAAACCGACCACATCATTTTTTGAATGCCACCTTGGGATAGAATGCTGTCCATCGCTTCATCTCCAGTGGCTCCTGTGTAGCCGTTTTGCATAACATCCATCAGCTGGGCAATGCTGATTCCCGGTTGCAGGATAAACGCCATCGCCGAACCTGTAATGATCCCCACCATCATGACAAAGATTGCCGGTACGCGTTTCAATGCCACTCCGAACATGACAACGGCAGGTAACAAAGCCCAGATACTCACAAGACCTTCCGCCTTCAGAACAGCTGGCAAATCCGCAAACTTCCCAACAGATCCGCCGCTTGCCCCACTGCTCATAAAACTGAATACAACAAGGCAGATGATAGCAGCCGGAATGGTTGTCCATAACATATGACGGATATGTTCAAATAAGTCCACCTTACAGACTGCCGACGCAATGTTGGTGGTATCCGATAGAGGTGACATCTTATCGCCTAAAAGTGCTCCAGAAATGATGGCACCAGCCACGATAGCCGGATTGAAGCCCATCCCTGTACCAAGTGCGATAAATGCCACACCGACCGTAGCGGTAGTTGTAAATGAACTCCCAATACTAATCCCGATAATAGCCGTGATGATAAACACGCTCGGCAGAAATAGACTCGCAGAAATGAGCTGCCCGCCATAGTAGATGAACGTCGGGATCGTCCCTGATAGCATCCAGACCCCAATCAGGATACCAATTAATATAAATAAAAGAATTGGGATGAGCCCTTCCTTCAAGCCGTTTTTTATGCCAGTCTCAATAAATTCCCACGACTGTCTTTTTACTAATGAAAATAATATTAATACCACAATGCTTGCAAAAATAGGAATATGCGGCTCTGCTTCAAAAATGAATAATGAAATAGATATAATAGCTATTATGCTTACAACCAAGCCAAGAGCCGCAATTCCACTGATGTTTAATTGATCCTTCTGTACTTGCTGCTCCATGATGTTCCCCCCAATAGTTGATTGCGCTTGTTGTTAATGTGCACCAAAAAAGCCCCTTCATCCCTAAAAACAAGGGACGAAGAAGCTCCGCGGTACCACCCTAATTGGCAAACTGAACGCTTGCCCACTCATCTAAAGAATAGCCTGTTGAAAATATGTACTGTATTTCATCCCCCGCTCCGCCTGGGTTTTCACCAACCACCCAGTCTCTACCTGCTGCAAATACGCCGACTACTTTATACAAGGCTATCAAACTATTAATTTTCTATGCTCCACTCTGCTCCAACCAAACAATTTCACTAACACACTTAAACGCTTAAACGCTTTTAGGTGTTAAAGTATTATTTATAATTTAATATATAATTCACCAAATGTCAACAACAAAAAAATCCCCAAGCTAAAATGCTTAAGAGGATTTCTCGTGTTCTATCGTTTTTGCTGGCATTCTGAGAATGAAACTTGTCTGCTCTTCATTTGATTTGCAATAAATCTCCCCGTCATGCTTTTCAATCAGTTTTTTACAGATATAAAGGCCGATTCCCGTCCCGAGATCCTTCGTGGTGAAAAATGGCTCGAAAATGGCATGTATCGAATCCTCCCCGATCTTCGGCCCGTTATTGGTAATGGATAGCTCCATCACATTCCCCTTTTCTACACAAACAACCTCTATCGTCCTTACTTTATCTTTCATTTGTTGAAGCGCATCAATGGAATTGATGATGAGATTCAAACAGACCTGCCTAAGTTCATCCTTATTGGCAAACAGACTGATTGTGGGATCGATATCCAAATGAATGACGACATCCCCATCCAATAAACTCGGATATAAGAATTCCACCAGTTCCTGCAAAAGAAAAGACAGATTGACCTCTTCTCTCTTACTTTCAATTAATTCCTTCCTAGACACATGGAGAAATTGCGATATACGATAATTTAGCTGATCCAGTTCATGTCGCATGATTTCCAAATACGGATGATCCGGAAGTTCATTCTGCAAAAGTCTTGTAAAGCCGATAACAGAAGTCAAAGGGTTTCGGAATTCATGAACAAAACTTGAGCTCATTTGTCCTAATATCGTTAGGCGCTCCTTATGAGTCTGGTTAATGTACAATTCCTTTTCTTCCAGCTGTTGTTCTTTTATTTGCGTATATTTTCGTACTGCCAAATAGGAAAATTGGTCAAATAGATCATTGATTTGATCAATGAAAGGCTGCAGCTCCTTACTAGGTATCCCCGATTTCCATACCCACTTGACGACTTCACTTCTGCCGGTATTCACATTGTAGACAAATTCACTGATGTTAACATTTGCCTGCACCCGCTCCTGGGCCGTCTTGTTTGCCAGCATGGTGATTTCTTCTTCGGTCAGCGGCTCTTTGATCGCTTTTTTGACCAGCTGGTACATTTGCCTTCCGTTACGGATGACTTCTTCTTTATATAGGTCATTCTCCGATATTACACTTTTATTTCTCCAATTTTGGATAAATTGCTCATGATTTTCTTCTAAGTACAGTGTGAGTTTCTCAGAAGCCTCCATTTTGCCAGCCACCTTCAACTTGTTTTTTCGCAATCACTCTATTTCTATCATACCAGAAAATTTAAAATGATATGAAACTTCTTTCCTATGAAGCTACTGTTTTTAGGTTAAGGATTGCTGATCTTTCTCCAAAGCTCTTTTCTCAAAGATTGTTGCTACTCACTAGTAAAAAGTCGGCAATGGGACTTTTTACAGTTTACCTACTCATACGTAAAAGCAACAATGTTTACGAATACAGCCTTCTCCAAAAAAATAACCTGACTCCTATGCTATTGGCACAGTTAGTCAGGGTGTATGGGTTTGGGTCTAGTCTTATTTTTTCATAAAGGAAAATGGACATTTTCCTTCTATCGGTTTTACATCGTCCCCGATGAAATATTGCTTCCACTCCCGATGGTTCGGATCTCCATAATGGCTGATATTCGGGTGGGTAGGAAGGTTATCCCACTTTTCCACTCGTTCCCTTACTTTCTCGCGGGACATTATGCCACCTTTAGAAGTTCCTTCGAGTCCTTCAAAAATACGTCGTGGTTGGAAGCCAAGGATAAGGCTGCTACCAAGATCCCTTGTTTTCCTTTGTTTATAGGCAGGAGCATTACCGAATACGAAATATGGTTCATCGGAAAAAGAGAATGCCCATAAATGGTGATCAGGATCTGTAGGATAATCCTTTGGCCACGGTTTATCATCTTTCATATGTAAAAACTGTAGAATGTCCCAGAAATACTCACGATAATAAGGGATTTGCTTTTCCTCCGTTTCAGGTTCCACAAACAGAAAAAGGCCGTGACGGACTAGTGGTTTCCCTTCATCGAATAGTGCTTGAAAATCACGTAAAGTTTCCGGGAGATGTGTCCAGTTGTCATGTGTTATATAAGAATAACGCAGCTCTCCTTTTTTCTCTGCACTCATGCCAAAGTAGCAAGGAAACGTCTTATCCGTTACCACACTCCGGAAATTCGTATATTCCCTTATCACCCATTCAGGGACTATTTCAGGATTGGTCATCTCTTCTTTTGTCAGCAATTTTCCCTTTGTTGTACGAACTGCTGTCTCCATGCAATCACCTCTTAATGAAATTATTAATCTTCATAACTTGGAAAATACCCTTAATAAGTAATGTCAAAACATAATGAATGTACTCTCTTATACTTAAGAGTTACAATAAGATTAGATTTAAAAAAGTTTCGTTATTCGTGTTTCATCTCGTTCCCTTAGGGGTATTAACAATAAGATTGTTTACTATTTCATATACATAGAGGAGAAAAACAGAAATGGGCATTTTAATTGTGGATGATAACCAGGTCAATTTGTTTGTCATAGAGAACATTTTGAAAAGGGCGGGCTATAAAGAATATTTATCCTTCACTTCCGCCAAAGAGATGTTTGATTACTTAAACGTGGATAATCCCTCATCACCTAGAATGCCCGTCGACATCATTTTGATGGATATTATGATGCCAGAGATAGATGGAATTGAGGCCTGCCGTACGCTTCAGATGGTCCCCCATCTGAAAGATATCCCTGTCATATTTGTCACGGCATTGGAAGATTCCAATAAAGTGGCGGAAGCATTGGATGCAGGTGGATTGGATTATGTGATGAAACCGATCAATAAAACGGAACTACTTGCACGGATACGGGTCGTCCTTAGGTTGAAACAAGAAAAAGATAAGAATAAGAAACAGGCTGAAAAGATAAGAAATCAATTGGATCTTTCCCAACAAGTCCAGAACAGCCTTTTATCCGAACCGATTTTTGATGAGCAATTCACCGTGAAAGCATCCTACATACCTGCCTATAAACTAGCAGGTGATATGTATTATTGGTATAAGATTGATAAATCGAGATATGCGGTCATCCTCTTGGATATGATGGGACACGGAATCTCGGCTTCCCTGGTCTGCATGTTCATTTCTTCGGTTTTGCGTGACTCCATCCGAGGGTGTGCAGATCCTGGATTTGTTATTAGCGAATTGAACCGTTGGATGCATGCATTGAATTTACGCAATCAACAGATTCCGTATTATTTTACTGCTATCTACCTGGTGATAGATACAGAAGAAAAGACGTTGGAATACGTCAACGCAGGTCATCCGGCAGGCTTTGCCCTAGTCGATGAAGGCGAAGTTGTAGAGCTTTCCAACCGTACTTGTGCACTTGGTTTTTTTGAAAAGGTGGATATTACGAAAACATCCATCTCCTACGAGGATTCCGTTCAAATCATGCTTTATACGGACGGGGTGGTGGAAACAATGGAGAAGGTTGGCATGAACCAATATCCGCAGTTTATCAAATCTGCCTCTAAGCTTTGGGATCTGCCAAACATTCCAGAACCTATTCATTTGGTTTTGCCCGAAGAAACCCAAGCAGAAGCATCTGATGATATGTGTGTAGTCCTCATACAGGCAAGGTGAACAAGAAAAACAGGGCGATTGATTAATCGCCGCTGTTCCTTTCCACAAATGGCTGAGCTTATCCTAAGGGGCCTCCTCACTGCGTTGCGGGGTCTCAACATTGCCGCTACTCCCCCGTAGGACAAGGAAGGCTACGGAAGCGAATCATCGCACGAAGAAAATGCGTAGCATTTTCGAGGAGTCTCCGCCATTTGCTCCAATCCACAGCTGAAATTCGTAAGTAAGTTAGGTTAACGGCTATTTTAGGTTCCTTAATGTAGGAAGGCATTTCATTCTTCTATAGGTGAATGAAATCAACCGCATAGCGTATGAAAAAAGCGGAGAGCCAGGATAATATCCTAGCTTTCCGCTTTTTTTCGGTATATCTTATCATAAAGATCGAACTCTTCAAATCCCGGATGTGCATCAAGACGTAAAGCTTCCTTACTTCCAAGACCAAGAAAGCCTCTAGCCCCCAAACTCTCCTGAAACAATTCAATCACATTATGCTGCAATTCCAAATTAAAATAGATTAATACATTCCGACATATGATGATATGAAACTCATTAAAGGAACGGTCTGTCACCAAATTATGCTGTGCAAACACGATTCTATTCAATAATTCATCGTTAATATAGGCAAACTGATGATCGGAATGATAATACTCCGAAAAGGCAGTCTTTCCGCCAGCTTGCATATAATTTTTTGTATAAGTTTTCATTTTGGAAAGGGGGATTATTCCTTTTCCTGCCTTCTCCAGTATCTTCTCATTCATGTCCGTTGCGTATATCTTTGACTTATGACTCAAACCTTCCTCTTCCAGTAAGATAGCCATTGAATAAGCTTCTTCTCCAGATGAACAGCCTGCGTGCCACACTCTTATTTCCGGCATTTCCTTCAAAAGTGGAATCACTTTTTCGCGAAAAGACAAGAAAAAGGAAGGATCACGGAACATCTCTGTCACATTGATGGAGAAGTCATCTAATACTTTTTTCAAATACACTTCATGATGAATGATTTGTTCTGTCAGCTGACTGATATTTTTCAATCCTTCTAGCCTTAATCTATTTTCCACTCTTCTCATGATGGAAGACTTCATATATTTTCTAAAATCAAATCCCGAAAGCCGATAAACTGCGGTTAAGAATAAATCTAGTTCCAAGTCATGCTTGTCCACTGGTAATCCTGCCTCCAAAATCTCAAATCTTACAAAATGGCTCTTTTATCAAAGATTGTTGCTATTCACTAGTAAAAAGTCGGCAGTTGGACTTTTTACTAGAAAAGTCGGTAATTGGACTTTTCACTGCTTACATACTCTAACATATACATGTAATACATTTAGCTCTACAGGGAAAAGAGCACGAATATAAGGAATCTAACGTTAGTTTCGTAAGTACGAAAAAGCAACAAAGTTTACGAAAACAGCCTACATGGAAGGGGACATCTACTCGCGTCCAACGAGTCGTAACCGTCCCTTTTGTCTATAGCCTAATGTTTTGCTACCCAAACGCGCATCGCGGATAAAAGTTGATCCAATTTAAGTGGTTTGCTGATGTAATCAGAAGCTCCCACCTCTAGGCATTTCTCTCGGTCACCTTTCATCGCTTTTGCTGTAAGGGCAATGATTGGAACGTCTTTATGTTTTTCAAGGTTTCGTATCGTTTTAATGGCTTTATAACCATCCATGACTGGCATCATGATATCCATAAGAATAATATCTACATGCTCGTTTTCATGGAGGATATCCAGACACTGCAACCCGTTCTCTGCAGTCAATATGTTCATATCCTCTTTGTTCAATGCATTATTAAGAGCATAAACATTTCGGTGATCATCGTCCACTACTACAACAGTCTTCCCTTTTAGAATATTAGAAGTATCCGGCTCTTCTAAGGGCTCAGGCTGTACGGCTTCTTTCTTCCCCGCCATTTTCAGAACCATATTTTCTTCCTCAATCAGATCCGTTTCTGTAGTTGATGCCACTTCCTGCCAAGCTGCCTCGACTTCTTTCATTTGAGGCATTCCTTCCGGCAGACTAGGGATAAGTAATGTGAATACACTCCCTTCCCCTTCTTCACTTTCCACAAAGACCCTTCCACCCAACAGGTTCGAGAATTCTTTGGAAATGGAAAGTCCAAGCCCTGTGCCACCGTACTTTCTCATGGTTGCTCCATCCCCTTGATGGAAGGCTTCAAAAATTAGGGACTGCTTTTCCTTGGAGATCCCTATTCCCGTATCTTCCACTGAGATTTTCAACCAGCTTTCCGCTTGTACAGAAACATTGGCTTTTAAAAGATCTCTTTTTGGAGCCTTTTCAATCTTCACGGTCACTTTTCCTTTTTCCGTAAACTTGAAGGCGTTGGATAACAGGTTCTTTACTATTTGTTGAAGGCGCTGTTCGTCTGTGAAAAATACATCCGGTAGCTGATTGCCGCGAATAATCTCGTAATCTATCTTTTTATGCTTGGCGATATGGGTGAATTGCAGTTCCAAACGGTTGATGAACTCCTCTACATTCACTTCTCCAAACATCACTTCCAGCTTCTTCACTTCCACTTTGGAAAGATCCAAAATATCATTTATCAAGTTAAGCAGATCTTGACCGGAAGAATTAATGACTCGGGAGAACTCCCTTTGTTCATCTGTCAGTTGGTCTTCTGGATCTTCAGCAAGCATCTCTGATAGAAGTAATATACTATTCAGTGGAGTGCGTAGTTCATGAGACATATTCGCCAGGAATTCCGATTTATATTTGGAACTGAGTTGAAGCTGTTTCGCTTTTTCCTCAAGCTCTGTTTTCGCCTTTTGAAGATCGGCGGATTTCTGTTCCGCATCACGTGAACGCTCTTCTAACTGCTCATTGATCATGCGCAATTCCTCAGATTGCGTTTGAAGTTCTTCTGATTGGGCCTGTAATTCTTCTGATTGAGATTGCAATTCTTCTGTTTGCGCTTGGGATTCTAATAATAAACGCTCCACTTCCATCCGTCCCAGAATGTTCGTGATCGCAATTCCGAGCGTTTCGAGCACTTTATTTAAAAGCTGACGGTGTGTCTTTGTGAATTCGGATAATGTCGCCATCTCAATGACGGCGATGACTTCATCCTTGATAATGACAGGAGCAATAATAATGCTTTTTGGTTTAATATGCCCTAAGCCTGTAGTGACAACGGAATAATTCTCCGGCAATTCTTCTAGTAAAATCGCTTTTTTATCCCAGGCACATTGGCCAACCAGGCCTTCACGAAGCTTATATGCGTCTCCTCCAACATCTTCTGCTCCATCTGCATAAGTGGCAACCTTTTTAAAAGTCGCCCCTTTTCCACTTTCTCCATCCAACAGATAGAAAGCCCCAAGTTTCGCATCCATTAAAGGTGTCAACGTGGCTATGAACTTTTCTGCTAATGAATCGGTAGATACATTACGATGATAAAGATTAATGATATCTGCAGAGTTCGTTTGTACCCAGTTCTGTCTGCCTATTTCCTCTGTAAACTGCTTTTCTTTCACATGATAGGATTCAATGGAGCTTGCCATCGTATTAAAGGCTACAGAAATCTCCCCTATCTCATCTTTAATACCGGTACTTAATCTTGGCAAAGTGGAAAGGTCATCATAATTTATCCCTTTGATACCATCCTTCACTTCATCCAAACGTTTGTTGGTGCTTCTAATCACCCAAAGGGTTGTTGAAACGATGACAATCAGCGATAAAAGGACTGCAGATATCAGAATGACAACAAGAGTTTGATAAGTTTGGTTCGCCTCTCCCATAGTTTCCTGCATGAGAGACTCCTGCAACGTTTTAAACTCTGATATATTTTGTAAAAGTTCTGCTCTCGTATCTAGTTGTGATGTGTAGATACCTTGCAATTCACCAGTGCTTGCACCCTCATTGATCTGAGAAATGATTTCCTGTTCCATTATCCAGTACGAGTTATATCCTTCTTGGATTTTACTCAATAATAATTTGGTCTCATTTCTATCTAGGACAGATTCTAATTCTATGATATTGTTTCTAACAGCTTCCCTATTTTCAGCTATATTTGTCAGGTTTGACTCAATATTCTCTCCATCACTTCTATTTGTGACAAATAACAACTGCCTGTCCGTTTCATAGAACAACTGCCTGATATCTGTCGCCTTATTGACCTTGTAATACCTGTCTTCTACTATTTCCAGCATATTTGTCTTCATGGAATTGGTCATAAATAGAATCACTGATAATAGCAGTACTAGAAAGAATACCGTTATCCCCAACCCGACAAATTGTTTTTTTCTAAAGCTCACCGCAACTCCTACTTTCTTTAGTTTGTGATGCTGAAAACGTGCATAAGTATCTAGATTGATTATACCAGTAAGTTGAAACCATGGTCGAGCATGGATGCTCTGTTAAGTAAATTATTATTTAAAAATGAAGAGATAACAAAAAAAGGGCCTCTCTTCGTACTAGAAGATGAGAATCCCGTTTTAAATCATATTTCCTTTGACGAAATAGGAAGGAATAGTTTAATTCCTCTTTTATTGAAAGGCAGGAGTTTTATATCAGCTATCAAGTGGCTAATATATGCAAAAAGGCATGTATAGAAAACACCATCAATAGATAAAGAGTGTTCAAGCTTCAAAGCTATGTAACCAAAGAAAATTACGCCAATCAGGGAATGGGTATAACTCCTATGGGACACTAGCGATGCTATTATGATATAGACGCCGAACAGTATCATCCATAACTCCTGCAAGGACACACCTGCTCCCGTAATGGTCAACATATGCTTCTGCTTGATGAGAGAAGATATAATGATCATGAGGGCCCCTATTCCCACACCTCGCAATTTTTCCTCTATCGTTCCTTCATATAGACTGTAAAGAATCATCATCGTTCCTATTATTTGGGCAATCGTCCTCGTTACAGTGTGGGATAACGTTATGCGCCCACGAAGTTTCCCATCAATATCAAGGTCTGGCACAAGGGCTGATACCGTTCCTAGACTGACTAAAATCAGGGTGGTAGTTGGGGTTGTCTGCAAAGAGTTGGCTACAGCAAATCCAGTTGCTGCTCCTATTGCTGCGTGCGCAGTACCATTCATGTTGTTGTCACCTCTACAGTTTGAATTGTTCGTGCATTTTATGTTTCCTGACATCAGAGTGCCGCAGAAATCAACATCACATTTTAGCTATTCTACAGGAAAACATTTGTTCTGTTCAGGGGCAAAAGTCCTGATTGTGCGGGATGGGGTTTGACATGGAGGTGTCTCGGGGATGGGGGTTCTCAGTTCATTTTCCGCTTACATGGTAGTAGAATATGTAAAGCGCCCGAATGCACCTACGTATCGCCCGATTCCGATTCCCCTCTTTTTTCAGCCCTTCATACCTGTCCCTTGGAATCTACCATCCTCCTAATATAGAGCCTCCGATCAACCAATTTACATATCAAAAGACTCTCCCAACACCAAATAGTGCAGGAAAGTCTTCCACTCACTTTATTTTCTTCAAAAAGTACTCCACAAGCTCCTGATGCTCCAAAAGCTCCCTTTTGCCCCTTTCACTGATCACATATGACCCGCGCTTCACCCGATCAAACCACCGGTAATAGTTTTTCGTCAAAATGGAAGAGGTCTTCTCTCCTGTTCCAAGCTCCCGCAAAGCCTTTGGCGACAGTGGACCGAACTTCTCTAAAAAGCACGCAATCTGTACGCAGTTTTCTTTATAGGCAGTCCTGATTTTCACCCGATTGCTGCCACCGAGATTGACATCAGATGAACGTCCATCCATCTCTTTCATCAATGCGTCACGCTTCCGCTTATTCTGGCGCATACTACGCGCGCGGTCAAATGGGACAGGATCAAACATTACTTCCACGCGCTTACCTCGCCCGCTGAATGACACGATGATCAAGCCCAACTCAAGACGCTTGATCAGATGACATAAGTCTGTCCAACGCTTCGAACGCCTGCTGAACGATGGCTTCGGAATCGCGATATACACGAGGTCGGTAAGCTTCTGGCGCTTGGTGGCCTGAATAAGCAGTTGTACATTCAGCGTCAGCTTAAGCTCCACCACTACTACAGCATCACCTTTCACCATCGCGATATCGCAGTCGTTCACTTCCCCATATACATCATAGCCCTCTTTGACAAAATACTTTTGTATGGGCTTATAAAGGTCCACTTCATACATTTTTTTCTTTTCTGCCATGCACATACACCAACCTAACCTAAATGGAAAGAATCTCCCGTATATCCTCATCCGTCAAAGATGTCGACACTTTCTCATCATGGTCTATTATTTCCTCTATCAAATGCTTCTTTTTATCTTGTAATTCATTCATCTTTTCTTCAATCGTCCCACGTGCCACAAGCTTAATCACCTGTACCGTCTGGGTTTGTCCCATCCGGTGTGCTCGGTCAGCCGCCTGCTCCTCCACCGCCGGATTCCACCAGAGATCATAAAGGATGACGGTATCGGCACCAGTCAGATTCAGCCCCGTTCCTCCAGCCTTCAATGAGATCAAGAAAAAGTCCCGTTCTCCCGAGTTGAACCGTTCACACCGCTCCACCCTTTCTTCCGATGGGGTTTGACCATCGAGGTAAAAGTAGGGTAGACCCTGATAGGTAAGTTCCCTACCTATCAGTTCCAGCATTTTCGTGAATTGGGAAAATATCAGTACCCTTCTGCCTGACCGCCGGGATTCTTCAATCAGCTGCAGGAGCATCTCGAATTTTGCAGAGCGCCCCTTATAACCATTTACAAAAAGGGTCGGATGGCAACAGATCTGACGAAGCCTCGTCAGTCCAGCCAATATCCGGATCTTATTTTTCCTCAACGTATCCTTGTTCAGGTGTTTCAATGTATCATGACGAAGCTTGGCAAGATAGGCTGCATAAAGCTTTTTCTGCTCAGGTAAAAGCTCTACTGACTCTAAGCTTTCCTGTTTCTCCGGCAACTCCGCCAGCACATCCTCCTTTACCCTCCTCAGAAGGAAGGGACGGATCCGCCTTGCAATCGATTTCCGTGTAAGATTACTGTATTCCTTCAAGCCCATAAACAATTCAGGGAAGACTACGTGGAAAATGGACCAGAGTTCTTCCAAAGAATTCTCTACAGGTGTACCGGTCAAAGCAAATTTATAGTCCGCTTCCAACCTTTTCACGGAACGGGCCGTCTGGGTGATGGGATTTTTGAACGCTTGGGCTTCATCAAAAAAGATTGTATGAAACATTTGTGATGCAAAGGAGGATATATCACGTCGTAACAATGGGTACGACGTGATGACCACATCCACTTGTTTTAACTGTGCAAGAGCATATTCTCGTTCTTTGCGTGTTCCATCCACAATCAACGCTTCGATCTCTGGCGCAAACTTCCTTAGTTCACTAAGCCAGTTGTAGGTTAAAGAGGAAGGACAGACAATCAAGACCGGACATTTCTTCTGCCGAATATCTGTAAGCTCTGATAAGATAAAGGCAATACTCTGCAAAGTCTTCCCAAGTCCCATATCATCTGCCAATATTCCACCGAACCCGTAATGGGCCAGAGTTTTCATCCATCTGAAACCATGCTTCTGATAATCCCGTAAAATTGCATCCACTTGCTTGGGAACCTGGATGTTTTCACTGCTCGGGTTCCGGATCTCCTCCAAGAACTTCCGGAAGGAATCCTCAAGGGAGAACACGTCGTCTCCAATTACAGAATCCATCATCTTAAAGCCTTTAATAATAGGAACATTCAACCCCAGCTCGAGATCCTCTGCCTGCACTGGATTTGCCTGTAGGAACCGCTGAATCTCCTCGAATTCCCTTGTTTCCAAGGAGAGCAATGACCCATTCTTTAAGCGGTAATACTTTCGTTTTTCCTCCAATGCCCCTAACAGCTCCCTGATCTGGGATTCCGGGATTCCATCCAACTCAAACTTGAATTCCAGCCAGTTGGTCCGCTCTTTTTTTACACGCACACGAATTTGGGGCTTGGCATTTTCTCTGAATATCCGATTCCTTACCGCAGTGGTTGCGTACACCTGTACAAACCGTTGCAATGTTGGCAGCTTATGATAAAGGAACTCATATTCCAGCTCTTCATTATGCAGGAAATACCCCTCTTCGGTACTGCCGAATTCACTGTCTTCCATTAATTCCAGGATCATCTGTTCTTTATCCCGGTCCCGGATAAACATCGCGTTCCCCCGCTGCTCTCTCGGATCCAACGGATTGATGACCACCTGTTCATAA
The DNA here is from genome assembly GCF_038595065.1 of Sutcliffiella sp. FSL R7-0096. Lineage (NCBI taxonomy): Bacteria > Bacillati > Bacillota > Bacilli > Caryophanales > Bacillaceae > Sutcliffiella > Sutcliffiella sp. FSL R7-0096. The sequence continues at coordinate 1,124,559 of NZ_CP152003.1, read as the reverse complement.
TGGAATTCCATACTTGCAAGCAGGCGGTTTTTCACCCTGTCCAGATAGAGCTTTGCAATCAACGGCGCCTTGGCTATCTTTTTTGTCACCGATTCATCCAGCTCCACTTTTCCGAGCTTTCTCAAGCCAGGTACCACCTTGTCGAGGAAAACTTGAACCTGATCAGTAGCGATAGGAATATGGTTTGTCCTTGATGCCTCAAGCATCCTTTGCAATTCACTTAGACGACGACAATCCTCCGTTGGAAGGGTTAGGAGCTTCCCATTTTTCAATACAGCTTGGTAAGCCGGGAGAACCTCTAAGCTCTCAAGTCCTTTTACTTTCAACAAGAACCCTTTCCCAACTTCCTCTGTAAAAAGAAACTCTAAGGAAAGCGGCTCCTTTGACAGTTTAAAGTCATTAAATGTTCTGCCACCATGAAGCAAACGGGTATCAGGTGCGTTAGAAAGTATAGGCTCCAATCTGTGGAAGCTGGAGGGAGGAATGATGAAGGATTGCAGATGATCACCCAACTTTTCCTGATAAGCTCTTTCGTCATGGAGAATGTCAATTAGCCTTTGGATAACTTCATCTGCTTCCCTTTTAAAACATTGTCGTGCAGGGTTGAACAGTGAACTAGCCTCCCCTTTCCTCACCGCAAGCAAAAATTCGCGAATGTCTATAACCGGCTTATCTTCCACCTTCAAATCAATTCCAAGAACGTTCCTGCCGTCTTCCAGCAAAACCGGTTTAATGATAAAAGACAAGTTTAGAACTTCCCTTTTTTCAAAATGACGCTGATGGCCGCTGATTACGTTAGGCTTACTTTGAAACAAACGGAGCACTTCATCCGAAAGAGCTTGGGTCGAGGAATCCTCCAGTTTTTGATGCTCAAGGATGGTAAGAAGAACTGCGGCAATATGCTGACATTCCTTTCTAATAGAAGCCAATTTAGGACAAGAACATTCAGCGTGAAAGTTCCCCTCCCCCTCTGCGGTGATGACAATATGAAAGTCCTCTGTCGCTGATACAGTCGCCTCACATTCCCGATCCGTATATGTATGTATCTTCACTTTATCGGCTCGTCGAAAAGCCTCCCCACTTTTAAAGGAGACAGAGCCACATCGTTCTTGGATAAGTTTTTGATTAATGTTAATTTCCATTGAGGTTTTCTCCTTTCAAAAGGGGGGGATTCTTACTCTAATAAAGATTGTAACACACATTAAAAAGCACAGCTTACCAGGTTAGCAAGCTGTGTTCCCCCTTTTATTGCATCCCGCCCAAAGTTTTCAATTTCATCTCATCTAAGGCATCGTTCACTCTGTCAAGATCATGTATCCTCTTCTCCAAAAAGAACCGGATCACAAGATCGTACGTGTCGCTTCCTGACAAGGAATAGCCTGCAACTCCCAACAAGTCCTCCGTTTCCTCTCCATCAAGCTCCAAAGCAAAGGCTAGGGAAACCACCGTTGTCTTTTTGGGCCTGTAATCAGCATTAGAGCGGATTTTTGAAAAGTGCTTCCTATCCATGCCAGCTTTTTTATAGATGATTGAATCCTTCACCCCTTTTCGGTCGATATACTCAAACAATACTTGTTGAAGGGTTGGTCTTCTATTGTTCTTTATGAACTCCTCAAGCTCCAACACTTCGCTATCTTCCTGTAGAATTGGAGCTTCTTTGTACAAGATGGATTCCCTGACTTCCAGAATATCTTCATTCTGATGCGTCCAAATATATTCCTGCAGCTCCAACCATAACTTTTTATCGAGCATTTCCCCACCTCCAAATGTCGCTTTCGAAGCGACCATTTTATGGATATTATTAGCTATTATTATAGCATGAAGGAGGATGATGAAAATGAATAAAAACGTAACGGAGATAATTTTCCTATTGGACAGGAGCGGGTCGATGTCAGGCTTGGAAAGGGACACAATCGGAGGCTTTAACTCCTTTCTGGAGAGGCAATGCCAGCATGCAGGAGAAACGGTAGTCACCACGGTTCTGTTTGATGACGAGGTGGAAGTCTTGTGGAACGGAGTGGATGCGAAAAGCGTTAACTTAACGAGAGAGGACTATTATGTAAGGGGCTCCACCTCCCTTTTGGATGCGGTCGGAAAAACCATAATCGATGTAGGGAGCCGATTATCGAAGACACCTGAGGCTCTCAGACCGAAGAATGTGATTTTCGTCATCACAACAGACGGAATGGAAAACTCGAGTATGGAGTTTTCCTATTCAAGGGTAAAAGAACTGATCCGCCATCAACAGGAAAAATACAGCTGGCAGTTTCTTTTCATGGGAGCGAATATTGATGTGGTCAAAGAAGCAGATAGCTTGGGCATCAACAAAGAACATGCCTACCAATTTGAAGCAACCGAAAAAGGTGTTGAGATTATGTATGACTCCGTATGTGAAATAATTTCAGAGAAGCGCGTGAATTAAAGAAACATCCAGTCTTCCATTAGAAGACTGGATGGCAGTGTGTAGACAAAGCTTAAAATAATGAAATTCTCTAGTTGATCGCAGTGGAAGGAGCGAAGACTCCTGCGGGAGGAAAGGACATGGAAGACCCCGCAGGGCGTAGCCCGACGAGGCTTCCGGACTGCCCGCGGAAAGCGAAGCTCCTGGAACGAAGATCAACTCTTCCAACAGATAACCTAATTAGTTTATAGTTTGTCAACAGTCTGACATCCAGTCTTCCATTAGAAGACTGGATGGCTATACTTGAATATTTCCGGCTTCCCTTATCTTAGACTCCCTTCGCTTCCAAACAATTTTGGAAAACGTTATGCTGCATTCATATAAGAGAATTAAAGGGATGATGACAAGAATATCTGACAGAAAATCAGGCGGTGTGATAAGAACCGATATGACAATCAAAAAGAAATAAGCATATTTTCGAAACTTCTTGAGAATGTAAGGAGTAATGATTCCAAGACTCGTTAAGAACATAATGACAACAGGTATTTCAAAAAGAAAACCGAATGGAAGTGTCATTTGTATCAAAAATTGAAAATACTTTTCCGTTGTATAAAAGACCTCAAATATCCCATCTGCCAAGGAAACCAGAAACTTTAATATAATCGGAAATAAGATGAAATATCCAAAGCTTATACCTGATAGGAAAAAAAGAAATAAAGCAGGAATATAAGCCAGAGTCACTTTTCTTTCTTTTTTACTAAGCGCAGGACGCACAAAGAGCCAAATTTGATAAGCTGCAAAAGGAATAGTGATGGCAAGGGCAAACACACTTGCAATATTAAAATAAACCCACAAAATGTCACCCGGACCCAAGACAGCAAGCTTTTCCGGGAGGTCTTTTACAAGAAACGCATAGATATCATTTACAAATACAAATGCTCCAATCAATGTCAGAACAAATACAGCTAGAACATAGATAATTCTGCCCCTGAGCTCCTCCAAGTGATCAACGAGCCGAAAATCACTGTTTTCCAAGCCTTACACCTCACTTACTAGAGAATGAATCAAAGGATGCAGATTCATCACCTGCACCCTCTATACTTCTTTTACACTACTTCTTTTTGAACAGTTTTATTTTCTTGCTCTTCTTGCTTACTCGTTTCATCTGACATGATTTCATTTGTGGAACGCTTAAACTCTCTGAGTGTCTGACCGAGTGCTCTACCAATCTCAGGTAGTTTGGATGGACCAAATATGATCAGCGCAATTACTAAAACCAGAATAAGGCCTGGTATTCCAATGTTAGACAACATGTTGTCATTCCTCCTTTTTAAAATCCTTTAATCACCACTACTGACGGTCTTGGCATGGTATCGCCTTTGCGGTGTGGCCACATACTTGTAGGGTTACTAAGATCTTTCGTCTGTTCGCCTGGGTGCTGTATGGATAAGAACATGTTTTTCTCATTCGGAGTAAACCACGGTCCTGTCAGTTCACTTTCCACTGGACCTGAAGCGAACTGGAATGCTTTTCCCTTCTCTAGACCTGTAGTCGGTATAACAAACATTCCGTTGTTCTTGAAAGGCTCATAAGTTCCTCTATTTAAGCTACTAGTGGAAATATCCGTCACTGTCCAAAGATTGCCATGACGATCAAAATCTAAATTATCAGGTGCACTGAAACCGCTTTGTGTACCTCCGGCTGCAAAGATTTCATAACTGAATGTCAAAGACCCCAGATCACCTTTGCTTTCGAAGAATCTCGTAATATGACCGTGAAAATTCCCCTTGCTAGTATTATTTGTATGGGCGATATAGATAGAATTATCAATTGGGCTAATCTCCACATCCTCAGGGCGGTCTGTTGGAGTTGCTCCTAGCAGGATTGCTGCCTCATGTGCATGAACAAGAACATCTGCCTGCGTTTTAAATTTATTCAACAGCTCTTGATTTCCGCTTGCTGCCTCACGGACATTTTCAATAGTAAGGGCAAGCCATACTCCAAGTTCCATGTCTGCTGCATACAACGTACCCTCTTCTAGTAGTCTGGAGTTCTCTTTCCCTTTAGATTCATTAAACTTACCTTTACTGATATATTTATAGACACAGGCTCCCGCTTTATCATCACCAGAATAAACCACAACCCTACGGTCTTTGGATAGACCCATTGCGCAGTTTTCATGATGAAAGCGTCCCAATGCCGTGTGCTTTCGGGGCTTAAAGTATTTATCATCCTTATCGAATGGGTCCACTTCCACTACCCATCCATAATGAGTGGTATCCAGGTTGGCTTTATCTGCTGTCGTTTCCCAGTTTTCTTCACAAGAGAGAACGGTGTTCCATAAGGTTGCCCCTCCAGAACAATTTGCAAATGTTCCTTGAACCACTGTTGCTCCATTGACGGAAGCTGTCCCTTTTGCAGGTCCTGTCAACTCGAAAGGAGCTAGTCCAGAAATCCTTCTGGCAAACTTGGAATCTGTGTCCATCTTCCAAACCTTTGAAACAGGATCCTGGTAAACTTCAATAATAGAAAGCCCCTGATTATATAACAGCATTTCAATTTGAGCTGGTGTATAGTCCCCATTAATTGGCCCTTCCACAAACAATGGGTTGGTATATTCATGGTTTACAAGAAGGAGCCCCCTTCGGCTTCCCTGGATTGGCAGATACAAGGTGAAGTCACAATTAAATCCAAAGGTATCTCCCTTTTTATTTATTACATCACCATATGCCGCAACAACATCATATGTATATCCTGTGGGCAGTACGAGTTGATCTTCTCTTGTTGGTGCGATTGGTTTAAAGCTGATTTTAGAAGCCCTGTTTTCATAACCAAATAGACTGTCCCTTTCCTTGTCTGCAGCTGCAACTTTTGGAGCCAAAGCACTTAAACCAGTTGAAGCAAATGTTAATGCCGTCATCCCTGAACCTACATAAGTCAAAAATTTTCTACGATTCACATCCACTTTTAACACCTCATATCCCATATTCGTTTTGCCTACAAATGACATACTACAGGAGGAATGTTAAGAGATTACTGAGGTAAGATTTAGATTTCATTAAAGGTATTTTAATGACCACCCTACTTTAGTCCTGCCAAATATGAAGAAATGTAAATTCCCAAACCAATGAACTAGACGTCAACTTCCTTAAGTCCCAGATTTATAACTAAGCTTTTTTCTCAAAGTTTGTTGCTAATCACTAGTAAAAAGTCGGCAATTGGATTTTCTACGGCATAGAAACTCTAAAAAGGCATGAAAGTCTTTTCTGGAAAATAGCACGACAGGAATGAATATAACGGTGTGTTATAAATGCGAAGAAGCACCAAAGTATACGAAAACAGCCTATAACAACCAAAAAACTTCCCTTCATCAGGGAAGCTTCTCCATACACGCCTATAAAATCTAGCTACTGTACACTCACCATTTTCAACGCTTCGTTCTCTAGCCATAAATCTGATTCCTCCAACTGTCCTGCCATCTGTAGCAACAAGTCTTCTCTCCCTCTTGCTGCCATAAACTGAACCCCAATAGGAAGACCATCATTAGTTAAATGCAGCGGTACCGAAATGGCAGGCTGACCAGTTAGATTAGCAAGCTGTGTAAACGGCACCCTTTTCAGGCTTTCTTGCACTAGCTGCTCCACAATCCCCATTTTCTTTAGGAGTGTGGCTGACCCTAGCTTGCCTGTTACTTGCAGAGCAATACTTTCTAACGGCTTTAACTTATGGTCTCCTATTCTTGCTGGAGGGGAAGCGGTAGTTGGTGTGACATATAAATCATAGGTTTCGTGAAATTCTTCCATCGCATAAGCAGCTATGTCCCACTCCCGTAAACTTAGAACAAATTCCTGGGCGGTCATCGATTTTCCGATTAGGGCAAGCAGCCAGGTCGCCGGCTCCACATCATTCAATGTTGCTTTCCTGCCAAGTATCTCCTCAAGCATGGAAACCATGGCACTTACTTCCAAAGTAGAGGGATAGATAGCTGTTGGCGATTTTCCTTCCCTCCACAGGCGCTTCCACCTCTTCGACGGTATGCCCCAATGCCTCCAGGTATTTCAACGTTTTTCCGACTGCCTCCACACAATCCGAATGGACTTCCGTTCCGATCGGTGATTTCGTAGAAAAAGCAATACGCAGCTTCTTTTCCAGGGGATGTTGCAGCTTCTCCAAATAACTCCCTTCATACGTTGAAGTTGAAAATGCAGCTCCCTTTTCATCTCCTTTCAATTTATCAAGGACAGCTGCACTATCGCGCACAGTCTTTGTCACCACATGTTCCACCGCTGCTCCCTGCCAAAAGCGGCCAAATTGCGGTCCGACCGGAGTTCTTCCTCTTGTTGGTTTTAAGCCGAACAAGCCACAATAGGCAGCAGGAATCCTGATGGAACCACCTCCATCATTTGCCCCTGCGATTGGTACCATTCCTGAAGCTACGGCAGCTGCAGATCCACCGCTTGAGCCACCTGGAGTATGTGACAGTTTCCATGGGTTCCTGGCAGGACCATAAACAACAGGTTCTGTAATTGCCATTAAACCGAACTCTGGGACATTCGTTTGCCCTAGAAATAAGAATCCACTTTTCCTTAACCTTTTTACATATTCTGAATCCGTCTTTGCTCTATATTTTTCTAAAGCTCTAGAACCTAATGTTTTGGGTTCCCCTTTTACTTCCTGGCCTATATCCTTAAGTAGTATAGGAACTCCTGCAAACTGTCCATTGGTTTTTTCGGAGGCAACTCTTGCCTGCTCATACATCGTATGGATCACCGCATTCAACTGTGGGTTTTGAGTTTCAATTTCACTGATGGCCATTTCCAACAGTTCAATTGGCTTGACTTCCTTTTTTTGGACCAATTCAGCCAGTCCAAGTCCGTCATAGCTTTTGTATTCATGCTTCTTCAACGTTTATCACCTCTCTATACTCTATTCCGCAATGAAGAGGAATAAAACTCTGCATTCCAAGCAATATCTGACTTTGTTTTATTAGGAGTTTTTCATGACTTACACCAAAGCCCATCTCCCAACATAGGCTATTGTACATAGATTCATATTTTTAATCTTGGGCTTGTTCGCCTCAGAGGGGAGTTTGGTATAGATGGAATTGACTGCGGCGCATTGGATGTATTTGGTGGGTACGTTGGTTATTATATTCACGATGCTGTTCAGGCAAAATGTGGTGGTCCCTGCCATCTTGGTCACGTTTTTGGTGGGTTGGATTTTCAGCGGTTCGTTTACATTTGGGCTACAAACCATATTTAATGCCAGTCTAGTGGCAGCGGGAGAGCTTTTTAACATCTTTCTGATCATCGCTATCATGACAGCACTGCTTCATTCTTTGAAGTCGCTCGGTACGGACGAACAAATGATTACTCCTTTTCAGCGGGTCATGAAAAATGGCCATATATCTTTTTGGGTTCTGGTGTTTGTCACCTATGCCATATCCCTGTTTTTCTGGCCGACTCCAGCGGTGCCTCTAGTTGGTGCACTACTTATTCCAGTTGCTATCAGAGCCGGACTCCCGCCGATTGGAGCTGCTATCGCTATTTCCCTTGCCGGTCAGGGTATGGCTTTATCGTCAGACTATATCATTCAGATTGCACCTTCTTTAACAGCGACCGCTGCTGCGGTGGATATTGGAACAGTAGCTGATCGTGGATTCATTTTATCGATTGTGACTGGTGTAGTTGCCATCACTTTTGCTTATATTTCCATACGTAAGCTTATTGCACTTCCGTCAAATGAGCATTTAACAAAATGGAACAACACGGACAACCAGAACGGTGATACGGAAGGCATTACAGAAGGCGGCCCTGTGGCAAAAAGCAAGTACAGCTCGCTGTTTGCTTTCTTAGTTCCGGGAACGTTTCTTGCCATTATCATTTATATGATCCTTGCCAAGTTTTCTGATGTCCTTCCTTCTCTAGAAGGTGGATCCGGCGCAGCACTTATCGGTGGGGCTTCTCTCATTTTATTAATTGGGGCATCGTTCTTCCTTAACGCCCGTAATTCTCTACAAACTGTGAGCGACAATATCGTCAAGGGCTTTTTGTTTGCTTTTAAGGCGATGGGGCCGGTTATACCAATTGCAGGTTTCTTCTTTATTGGTAGTGGGGAGCTTGCAGCAAGAATTTTGGGGACGCCTGTTGAAGAAACCCCTTCCTTCTTATTTGACCTCATTCTCGCAGGTCAGGCCTATATTCCGGAAAGCTCCTTTATTGCAGGGTTTGGAATCTTGTTGATAGGGATGATTACAGGTCTGGATGGATCCGGCTTTTCTGGTCTTCCCCTTGTAGGAGCACTATCTGGTGCACTTGGAGATAGTGTCGGTGTGGAGGCAGCAACCCTTGCCGCCATCGGACAGATGGGATCAATTTGGGTCGGAGGCGGAACGTTGATTGCGTGGTCATCCCTTGTTGCAGTAGCTGGATTTGCAAAGGTTCCTGTAATGGAACTTGTGAGACGAAGCTTTGTACCGGTGCTATTAGGTTTGGCTGTCGCAACATTCGTGGGACTTTGGTTGTTTTAGAATAGAAGAGGATAGATAAAGTCTTCGTCCAATTTTTATGGATGGGGGCTTTTTTGTATGTTTTTTTGAAACCTTTAATCCTTCTGTCCGTATCTTATTATATAATGAGCTGTAATATAAACACTCTTTCCGGAGGTTCATGGATATGATAAAAAAAATGATGAGCTACTTAAATATAGGTTCTCCTCATGTAGATCTTGTTTTGGATTTTAATGAGTTAAGACCAGGGGAGAAAGTGACAGGCTCCTTTCATGTGGAAGGTGGATGGGCCAAGCAACATATTAAAAGGCTGGAATGCGATTTGGTAAAGGAGTTTCAAGGAGATGTGATAGAAACGGTCGATGCCGTCACAACCATCCTTATGTCCAAAAGCATGGATGCAAATGATAAAACAGAATACCCTTTTTGCTATCAACTTCCTAAAGATATTGATCCTACCACAGAATATATAAGCTACCGTTTAAATACAAGACTCATCTTTCAGGATGACATAAAAAAAATCGACCATGACGAAATCGTCGTACTCGAATATAAATCAATGAAGGCCTGACTCATTAAGAAGTCAGGCCTTTGTGTTAATTGCTCACTTTATTTAATTAAAGAAATAAAGGGGGTCTGACCCTCACCACTCTAAAGCGATAAAGTCCCCCCCTCTTCTTCTAAATCATTCTGCTGTTGGTATGGTTAGTTTGTATTTAGCGAAGCCGTTTTGTGAAGCGCCTTCGTATTGGATAGTTCCATTTTCCGGTAATGCATCGACTGCGTTTGGTGAGGAGTCGAATGTTACGTTGACGGAATTGTTGATTAGAGCAAATGCCCAGTTTCCGTCTGCGGATGGATCAATCTCACCTTGTTCTAAGATGTAGTCGATGATAGCCTGACGGTTCTCATCTGGGTACATTTCCACACCTCTGTTGTTGCGTACACCTGGGAAGTTACCGCTCGCACGGTAGTTATTCGTAACCACGATGAACTCCTGATTCAAGTCGATTGGCTGTCCATTATACTCCAGATTCTTGATGCGGTTTGCCCCTTCGTTCACGACCACACCGTCTTTGTTATACTTCGCAGGTTCTGTTACATCAATTTCATACGTAACACCATCGATGACGTCATAGTTATAAGTCGGGAAATCTCCGTTGATCAATGCTTGCTCACTGCTGTTGTTCGGATCGATCTGCTTGAATTGTCCTGCAGACATTTCCAGCCACTCTTTTACGTCAGCGCCCGTTACTTTTACAGTAGCAACAGTGTTTGGATAAAGATATAAATCTGCTACGTTCTTAATAGCAATTTCCCCTTGTGGGATGTAAGTGTAATATTCCGCTCCATTTCTACCGCCAGCTTTAAATGGTGCACCGGCAGATAAAATCGGAGTTCCTTCATCTACTGTTCCTGCAAGTTGCTTTTCAATATACCACTTTTGTGCATTCGTTACGATTTGAATGGATGGATCATCCTGGACCAATGCAAAGTAGCTGTGGATATCGGCAGTAGTCGTACCAACTGGTGTACGAACATAGTTTACTGTTCCTTCATGTGCTTCTCTTACCGCTTCCAAGATAGCAGGATCTGCTTCTACATTTAATACATTCATCAGCTTGGTTGCGGAATTTGTCACTTGCCAGTCACCTTTCACTTTGGAAAGTGTTAAATCCATTATCCCTAAATTGTTCCCCCAGTTACCAGGCATGACTACAGGTACACCGTTAATGGTTCCTTTTTCTGTATCTACACCTGGAAGGTTTCTGAAATCCCCAGGGAATTTCAAGTGATTGTGACCTGTGATGATGGCATCAACGCCCTCTACCTGTGTGAGATTATATGTGGCGTTTTCAGCCATCTCCACATATTCCACATCACCAATACCGGAGTGTGCCAAGACGATGATGATGTCAGCCCCTGCTTTTTCCATTTGAGGAATGACTGCTTCTACAGATTTGACGATATCCTTTGTTACAACTTTTCCTTCAAGATGCGCTTTATCCCATTGCATGATTTGCGGAGTTACAACACCTGTTACCCCAACACGCAGAACTTGATTTGTTCCTTTATTATCCGTGAATTTTTTCTTAATGATTTCATAAGGTTTTACATAATATTCACTGTTATCAGCACCATCATCATAAAATACATTGGCACTAACATAAGGGAATGGAGATCCTTCTAGTACCGTGTCAAGGAAATCCAATCCATAGTTGAATTCATGGTTTCCTAGAGTCGCAGCATCATAATCTAATAATCCCATAGCTTGGAATACTGGATGAACCTCACCCGGTTGTAAAACGTCTACTTTTGCTTTGTAGTCACCTAAAGGGTTCCCTTGGATAAGGTCCCCATTGTCAAAAAGCATGGAGTTTGTTGCTTCTGCGCGTGCCTGCTTTATAAGAGTGGCTGTCTTCGCAAGACCAAAGTCTTGTACTTCAGCATCCTTATAGTAGTCATAATTATATAAATGTGTGTGGATATCTGTTGTTCCCATCACTCTTAGTTCCACATCATGTTGTCCTGCTTTCGGCCCCTTTGGTGCAGCATCTACAGAGTTGACCATGGATGGTGTTGCAAGCAATGATACTGCCATCGTTGCAGCCAACACTTTTTTTCCTAGTTGTTGGAAAGCTTTTTTCAAGCCAAACAGCTCCTTTTGAAGTTTAATAGTCATACTCTTCTAATTATAGAGGGAAATGTAAGATTAGAAATAATCTGAAAGGCCTGAATTTGACAAAATACAACAATAATATTTCATTTTTTTAGTCACAAATGCTTATATTGTAAAATAGCCCTAACAAACACTTAGATGAAAACGAATACATATAGGTATAAAGAAAGATGCCTGTGTACCTTATAAAAGGAGCACAGGCATCTTTTCCTTTATCCACTAACTTGCTATCGTATCTCAATCAATCTCGGCGCTTGTTCTTTTATCATCTCATCATGTGTCACGATGATAATTGTTTTTCCATCCTTGTTTAAATCCTTCAAAATGGTCATTATTCGGTTCGCATTCTCCCTGTCCAAAGAACCTGTTGGCTCATCAGCTAAAATAAGGTCTGCCTTTTTCAAGTAGGTTCTGGCAAGGGCTATGCGCTGCTGCTCGCCACCTGAGAGGGTATATATTTTTTCGTTTAACTTATCTGGTAGGCCGACCTTAGCAAGCGCCTCATCATAGCTTATTCCCGACCTATTTTTCTTACCGATTATTTCGAAATTTTGTTTGACTGTTTTATTCTCAATCAGGGCGAAATTCTGAAAAATGAAAGATACCGTTTTGCCGTAATAGATTTTCTTATCAAACTTCTTGGTGATTTCCACATCATTGACCAACACGCTTCCTTCGTCCGCTTCTTCTATTCCGCCGATGATGTTTAATAGAGTAGTCTTTCCACACCCACTTTTACCCGAAATGATGGCAAATTCACCTTTTTCCAAGGTAAAGGTTAAATTTTGGAACAGTGTTCGGCTGCCAAATCTCTTTGTCAGTTGCTTTACTTGAATCATACAATCCCACCTTTCAAAACTTTTACAAGGCTCTTTTGGTCCAGTCGGGTGATATTGAGGTACAATATCAGGCAATCCAGAAGTAAAATAAGAACACTGCCCATAATCAAGTAGCCTGTAAAAGGAGTATTAATAAAAAAGCTGATGACAATCGCTATTAATGCACTGATGACGCTTGCCCCTATGGATAGAAGGATGATCTTTCTGTTACGTTCAAATAGGGATCTGCCGAGTATTTTCATTAACAGTAACTCTTTCGCGTTAAATGTGTATTCGACCCGGAGAATGGTTGCCACGATAAATAGATTCATCGCAAGTACCAGTCCAAGAAGAATGAATGATATATACATGCCGCGTTGAATGATCTTCCAATTGTACTCATACAGATCCTTAACATTGGTCTTTACTTCAAGCTCGTCTTTCCACTCATTGTCAGCAAGGAATCTTTGGTACTCCTCGTCTGTGATATCATACATGACGTCATAGGCAATATATGTCCTGATTTGCGCGTATTCATTATTAACATCCTCTCCGGATGTAGCACTGTTTACTAGCATAATCGGGTTAGTTTCCAGCCTTGTTTTGAAAGGATAAAACATATCCTTTGCACTAAGAACCTCTAAATCTTCCTCATAGTATGTTATTTTAAAAGGCGGATGGGATGGTTCGTACAAACTGTACACACCTTTTATCCCGTCAATCGGAACGTTCCTGTCCTTTAAATCACCAGGAATCAACAAGTGTACGAAATCCTTCTCCAATTTCCCGATAAAAGCTTCAGGTAGCTGCTTAAGGGCGCCTTCATTCATACGGATGACGGGATAGTTGAAGTCCGTCTGCCCGACCACCGATCCTTGAAGATTTGTCATATCTGCAGACTTCTCTTCAAATGTCTGATGAAATTTCTCCCTGATTGCAGCACTTTCCTCAAATTTGGTCACATCCCGGTAATTCAATTGAACGTAGGAGTAATTTTCAAAAGTGGAAATTATGTCTTTTTGCTTGTAATAATTAAGCCCCTGGTCAATGAATGTAGCCATGGCTGTAATGGACAAGATGCACAGGACACTCATGACAACCTTTAATCCATAATTGAGCGCGAGTACACTTTTTCCACCTGCAGATGATAGTGTCTTCCTGAAGTTTCCCTTCCGCAGGATTATATATAATAAACTGTTCAACACCAAGAAAAGACACAAACCTGTCAATTGGACATTCCAATGAAATAAAGAGTGATGAAGCTCGCTCGTCAGCATGAAACTGATGAAGTAGAGTAACGTAAAGACAATAGCATCCGCCCCAACCTGCCTGAATATCATCCTTGTTGCATCGGCTCCCATGAGCACACGGACGGAGAACTCTTTTTTCAATAATTGAATCTCATAGTAGCTTAAGAACAGAATCAGGAGAAGGCAGACGCTAAAGAAAACAAATACGATTCCTTTTGCATCGGATGTGGCCCCCATCCTCGGAAATCCACCGCCGTATTGATCGACAAGTTGCTGCTTGAAAAGGACAATATTCTCTTCGCCCCCTGCTAGATAATAGCCATGCCCACTTTCCTTGTGCTCAAAAGAGGAGAAGTCTCGGTAGCTGACGTTCATGTCCCCTAAGAGAAGGCTTTGATTATTCCTGAACTGAATTCCCCGGCTTTCGAGCTCCTCTTTGGCTGACTCCTCCCCATAAATGATCATATCGCTCTTTATCGTCGAGATGACATTCCTTTCCAATGTAAAAAGAATGATCTCATTGTCTTCTGCAGCATCAAGGAGTGCTTCTGTCATCTCCTCATTGCTACTATCAAAAGGCTTGTAGAATTCAGTATGGTAGAAATCCTCTTCAAAGTTATCTAAATAGTAAATATAGAATTCACCGACAAAAATGCTGGCAATGGATAAAAAGAAAAACGCCATCAAATATTTTATTTTTTTCATGATTCCGCCATTTCCTTAAAAAATATCCCATGTCTGATTCGCAATTTCCTGCTGTTTGTCTAACTCTTCTTTATGTCTTTCCATAAGCTCTCGACCAGTTCCGTCCGTTTCATCGATAATCTGGAAGTCCTCATCAACAAGAATCTGATAAGATGTTCCCTCCTCTGTGATCATGATGCCGCTTTCCATTCCAAACAGGGATGGCCAAACAATAATGGATACCGTATCATCCATATTCGTAATGCTGAGATTACCGGTAAATGTCCCAAAATCCGCTTTTTTCACTGACAGAGTATGTTCTTCAAGCATTTTAACCTTTGTATGACTGAGTGGAATTTCCTCAAATCCTTCTTCGTATTTATTGAAAACCATTTCATTATTTACATACCATGCCAAACTATAAAAAATAACGATGCCAGCCAAAATTGAGAATATCACTACCGCTTTCTTTTTCATTTATTTACCCCCTGTGTCTCTTTAATAGAAATATTCCATTCATTTTAAAGAACACCTATAAGTCGACTATAGGTGTTCTTTAAAATAATTGGTAGTGAAAGATTAATAGTGGATAGTATATGTTACGGTAGAACCAGCATGTCTTACTTCCACTTTCGCCGTTTTACCTGCACCAACACTTGAGCTCACATGGGAACCGTTTCCGTTTGAAATGGATGCAAAATGAGTTTTAGATGCATGGTACGCATGAGCAAAGTCTTCATTGATCCATGCTGTGTTATATCCATACGTTAATACTCCTGCACCGTCACCGGTATTTACGCTTTTTGACCAAGCCTTTGTAAAACTAGTTCCAGTTGCCGATTTAGTAGCTGCATCTGCCGTTAAAGCTGGTGCCATCGCTGACATTCCAAGAAGTCCTCCACATAAAGCAATAGATAAAAGTGCTTTTTTCATCTTATCCCCCTAAATAATCTCACAATATTGTGATGGTTTTCCTCGAGTAAATCCATCGTACCATCAAGTTTCCCGAAATTTCCATATCGGTTTTCCGAAACACTGACAGGGGAGGAACCGAAAAGGATTTTTCGGACTTCCATATTTGCACAGTTTCATAGATAATAACTAATGTAAGGGAATTGTCGAATAATGGGAAGTGAAAAACAATTGAATCATGTAGCTACGAATGTTAAACAAGCGCTCGTTGCATTATTGAATAACGAAAAAGAGATCGATGATGATTTTCGCAGCATGATGCTATTCTTTATAAAGGAAAAAGGAGATGATACCCTTCCTTTTGCAGAGCTTTGTATCCTTCATTATGAAGCGTTCGCCAGAGATTTTGATGAAGAGATATTCAAGATAGCAGCAGCTATCGAGTTGTTGGTCTTATGCTTTGATATGATAGATGATATTCAAGACGGGGACAGTAGCCATAGCTGGGCAGCACACCCTGCATTAGGAATCAATAGCGCCTTGGCCATGCTGATAGTGTCATCGAAGATAATTTGGGAGAGCTCGCTTACACATTCAAATCTAGCAGGAAGAATAATGGAAAAATACGCTTTACAGAGTATTGATGGACAGCAGAGGGATTTACTGAACCTTGCCGTTGATGAGTCTTCCTATCTTCAAATGATTGAAAGAAAATCAGGGTCCCTCACTGCTATGAGCTGCCTTATTGGAATGGTATTGGCTACAGGAAAATCATCTGCACCTGTGGAGCGCTATGGGCGGTATATCGGTGTCATTCATCAACTGAAAAATGATATTTCCGACCTAAAGTGCTGGGGAAAGAAAAATGATATACTTAACCGAAAATTCACTCTGCCAGTTATTTTTCTTTTAGCATTAGAAGATGAACTTTCTAGACATATCAGGCGATACTATGAAAAAGAGGATTCCATATCGTTAGATAAAGAACAAGTTCAACAAGCACTCACAGAAAGTGGTGCCATACGCTATGCATTATTTTTCATACATAATTATCAAAGGAAAGCGTAACAAGCAATGAAGGATATTCCATTATCTGCAAAAGTACAAAATAAATTATTATCTATAATGAAATGAGGAAATAACATGATAAAAATGATCGCATTTTTAGAACAGAATAAGTATGTTGTGGAGTTATTGAAAGAAGGCAAGCTTTGTTTAGTAGGAATGGACACGGACCAAGAGCGGTCAATCCTTCGTGCCTATGAAGAAGCTGTCGTTTTGGAAAACCGCTACTGGAGATGAAATCGAATAAGAGCAAATATCTACAACACTTTATCTTTTTGTATAGCATCCTAGGAATCTATTTGCTTTATGTAGCAGTAAGTACTCCTTTTATCAGCATGGAGATTCGCGAAGAAGGGGGTCATTGGGTAGTTGATGATCCATTATATAATGATTGGGCAAAATCGCATAACATTGAACCAGGAGACATCATCCTGGGTATAGACAATAAATCCATAGAGGAATCATCCACGATGAAGGTAGATCAAAGCATTCGGGCGGCAAACAATCTAACCCTTTTGAAACCGGGTGGTGGTGTTAATAGCGTGGAAGTTTCCCACATGGATCTTCCTGAGCAATTGATTATGCACAGCTTGCTTCCTTCCCTTTATTTCATCCTGTCACTAGGACTTGCTTGGTATCTTTTCGTGAAGCAACATCAAAACAGATTGAACACTCTGCTGATCCTGTTTCTGCTTTCTGTCTCCTTGGCTTATATCAGCGGAGGAGCTTCAAGCCGCTTGGACACGATCGGATTATATGTAAATGGCACGTTCCTTGTCTTGTGCCTTATATTTCTCCTTCATTTCTTAAAAGAGTACTTTGCCTATTTAAAAATGGAATGGGTTTTTGTTAAGAATATTACTGTATTATACGCATTACCTTTTATTATTCTTCTGTTCAGTGTGATGACGAGTTTCAATTCTTATTTTTTTCATTTAACATCTGACATTATTTTAAGTTTCTTTCTTATCCTTTCCTTAAGTATTTTTTTTGTTTTACTCAGGGGATATTTTAAATCCAAATCTCCTAAGCTACTATTTATATTATGGGGGCTGATCCTACCGATACTCCCCTTTATTCTTTTATATGCTTTGCCGGAAATCCTTACAGAACAACATATTCTGTCGGCAGATATCAGCGCCTTTTCTCTACTATTCATCCCGTTTTCTTTTATATACATCCAATTGGCAGACAGGCTGTTCGATATTCAGTATCACATGACCCGATTCCGATACTATTCCATGCTTTCCCTTGGTACAGGAGTCGTGATGACAGCTGGAATCTACTATTTTTGGGGTAGTGACCGTTTAACTTTCATGGACACTTCCCGTATATATGTGTTCCTGGTTATTTTATTGATCGCAGTATTCTATCTAAAAGAACAGATTGATTTCAGGCAACGCAAGATCTTGTTTTCGACCAATGGTGATTATATCCACGGACTTTATTTGTCCATCCATGACCTTGGGCAGGCAAGAAATCAGCAGGAACTTTTTCTGAAATACGAAAGAAAAGTAGTAGAAAAGCTCGAGGTATCCTCTCTCGACTTAACAGTGTTTCCTGCTGACAAAAACAGTGATGGATACAACCAGTTGGCCCTTGGAGAAATCACAAGGACCGGGAAAAAATATCAAATGTTACTCCATGAAACAGCAACTGAAAAGATTGTCCTGACAATCGGTAATGGTTTACAGACAGTTTCATTAAGAAAAGAAGAGCTGTTGTGGCTGGAATTACTGTCACTCTATTTCCATAGCTTCTACGGGAATCTTAAATTGGTTGAGGAGCTAGTGGAGGAGCTACAATTGATGAAGTCAGCAAACAGCCATCGCCTCCCATGGTTTGACAAGCTACTTTGGCAGATTCTCGAAAAGGAAAAGGCCATTTTGGCACAGGAACTTCATGATACCGTACTGCAAGAACAACTACACCTTGCAAGAGAACTCGACCTACTCGTTACCAGTCCCATGGAAGTATACACCGAGAAAATAATCACCATCAGGGAGCAGTTACTTGATGCCTCCATGGATCTGCGGGAATATTGCGAGCATCTCAGCCCTCCTCTATTAGATACTTTCGGACTGCAGGCAGCACTCAAAAAGTTTATCCAGAAAATAAAAATGCGTGCTGACTTCATGTTGGATGACCATCTGGACATTCCGCAACTCAAAGACCCCATGCTCTATCTGATGATTTACCGTCTGATTCAAGAGTTGTTAAATAATGCTATCAAGCATGCAAAAGCCTCTGAAGTGGAACTTCGTTTACATTCTGTCGGAGAGACGGGCTTTGAATTAATCTATCGAGATAATGGAGCCGGATGCGAACCAAGCGAGGTTTTCGAGTCCACTGCTTCCATGGGCATCAGTGGCATGAGGGAACGGGTAAGGGCATTTAACGGAGAAATGGATATGGATTCCGCTCCTGGGCAAGGAATGCGTATAAAGATACGAATGATAGAAAGCAGTGATACAAGTGATTAAACTACTGATTGTGGACGATCATCCAGTCGTGCTTGACGGCACAATGACGCTTTTGCAAGAGCTTGATAACTTTCATATAGAAACCGAACAAAATCCAATTGCTGTGGAAGGAAGACTGGATAAGGACTCCTTTCATCTCTTTTTGATAGACATTAATATGAAGCCGATAAATGGCATACAACTGGCAGAATCTATCAAACAGCGGGAGCCTGATTCACTAGTGATCCTCTATACAGGTTTTGAACTAGCTGATTACTATGAGCTGATCCTGAAAAGAAAAATAGACGGCATATTATCCAAGACCGCTACAAAAGAGCAAGTCATACAGACGATACATGCTGTTCTTCGTAGGGAGATTCTTCTGCCTAACGATTTTCTTGATTTCGTCCAATCACAGCTACACCTTTCTTTGCAGGACAGCCAGCAGACATTGAGCGATAAAGAAAAAATGATTCTAAACCTGATCGCCCAAGGCTTCACCAACAAAGCCATCGCAGTAGAACTATCTGTCACACAGCGAACTGTAGAAAACTACCTTTCCAAACTATTCGTCAAACTTAATGTCGAATCCCGTGCAGAAGCCTTGAAGATAGCCATGGAAAAGGGATGGATTGAGTAAGGATCAATTTTTTAAAACTTGGCTCTGTTAAACACCGCTGTTGCTAGAAAAATCAACAGTATGCTTTAACAGGGCCTAAAACTTAGGGACAGAATCCTACTACCCATTATAGTGGGTCGCGGGATCTGTCCCTATTAGCTCCTCCTTCCCCAATCCAACCAACCCCACCCAGTACAACACAGCATCTTGAAACAACCTTGGATCATAGCCGGTCAGCTCTTTCATCTTTTTCAAACGATATTGTAAGGTGTTCTTGTGAATAAAGAGAGCCTCGCTTGCAGAAGCAATACTCTGATTATGCTCCAAGAAAGCCCTCAATGTTTCCACTAGCTGCTTGTGGTCCGGATCGAGAAAGAAAGGGAAAAAGCGCTCAATAAAATCCTCCATCTTCTCTTCTGGTATTTCATGCATGATGGACTCAATTCCAAGCTCCTTGAAAAGCAACAAATTCCCTTCTCTACCATCCACAAAACGCAGCGCCAACCTTGCTTCTTCAAAGGACTTTACCGCCCCTTCCAGGCCATCATATTCCCTTCCGACACCACAAATAATGACACCGAAAGAGGCTCCCAGTTTACTTATCGCCTTCTCAACCTCCCCATACCATCTTGAAATAGAGATGTTTTGAGTATCCTTCAATAAAAGAATCTGATTGGATTTCCATAATGTAATCAGGTCAGTTTCGGAGACTGCAAGTACTTGTTGCAGTTTTTTCAACAGGTCACTCATCTTCTCCTGTCTTGCCACTTCGGTTTCATTTTCTTGAGCTGTGTCCAACCGAAGCAGGAACGCCTGCCTTGTGACATTGGTTTGGATGGAAAGGGTCTGACCTCGCACTCCGAACGCTTCGATACTGTCCCACTTTCTTCGCATCCATTCTTGTATGAAAAATTCCTTCGCACGTTTTTCCAGATCCAGTTCTCTGCTCACATACGCCTCTTTTACCATTACCTCTGTCATTTTCTGAATGATTTTCGCAAAGTCCCGCACCTCATTTGGATGACCCGTAATCCCGATGACTCCAATAAGTTCTTCATGAAAATAAATAGGCATGTTCACACCTGGCTTGGAGCCGAGAAGGGTATCTTCTGGAAATATCATCACGGTCTCGCCCCGTTCAATGACATTTCGGGCTCCTTCATGAAATGTCCCGATTCTGTCTGCGTCCTTACTGGCAATAATAATTCCATCGTTGTTCATGATGTTGATATTCTTCTCGATGATCTTTTCCATCTCGTGGACGATTTGTTGTGCTTGTTTATCTAATAACCCTGCCATAAAGTCTTGCCCCTTAGTAGATTTCTTTTCTACAATATACCCAACCACAACACAAAAAACCAGCGTTGCCTTCTATGGAGAAGTAACGCTGGTCACTTTAAAATCAATTAGCTAATAATGTTTCAATCTCTTTTCCTGCCATCAATGCTTGAATCATGGCATCTTTGATTCCTAAATCAACTTTACCACTGGTGGCGTCGACTATTATAAGTTCCATCTGGTTTCCACTCTTCACATAGCCTAACCAGTATGGAACGTATAGTAAGTTAGTGTCGGTAATGGTGACTTGAATGTCTTTTCTCTTTTTCTCCCTTGTGAAAGCTTCCCAATAGATGGCTTCTTCCGCCACTTTCTGTTCCGAATCTCCAGATACATCAAGGAGAGTCTTTCCCCCTGCAGTCAAGTCTACTTTCTCCAACCCTGAAGTGGATGGAAGGATAGCTGTCAGCTGCTTTCCTGTTTCCACGGCAACCTTCCCACAAATTGGCTCTTTCATCTGCAGACTCGTGTATTCATAATCGTAGCACCAATACGGTAGATAGACCATCTCCATGGAAGTTAGCTTCTTTTTCGATCCAAATACAGACTGCCATTTGGTAATCCAATTATTTTGATAGGATTGAATCGACTGTACTGCCTGTTTTTTTGATATCAATGATGGTAAAAAGTAAGAATTCATCGTCACTCACACCTTAGATAGATTGAATTGCATATAAGATTACAAGTGTCACGAAGAAATAAACAATCATGATATATGGCCATTTCTTCATCTGTTTTTCCCCTTCCGCTTCTTCGATCTCTTCAGCGGACTGCTGGCGTGCTGCCAACATTGCTTGTACTTTTTCATCTTTCGTTTCGTATACCAGTCCATCTAGCTTTTCTTTCACTGGTGCTTTCGTTAATAGACTTACCGCATAACCAACTGCAACCGCTACGACCGCACCTACTACATTGTTATATAACCAGGATATGCTTGCAAAAGTTGTTACAGCCCAAACTGCAGTCATCCCAGCGATGACACCGGCAAATGCACCTGTTCCGTTTGCACGGCGAATGAAGATAGCTAAGATAAATACCCCTAGTAATGCTCCGTAAAAATAGGAGCCAATCTTGTTAACGGTTTCAATGACAGGTCCAAGATTCCCTGCAAAGAAGGCAAAAATCGTTGCATAAATCCCCCAGAATACTGTTGCCCAACGAGAAGCCTTCAAGTAGTGAGCTTCACTTGCGTTCTTTTTGAAGAATTTCGCATAGAAATCACGTACAGTTACCGCTGATAGAGAGTTCAATGCAGAGTCCAGACTGGACATTGCTGCAGCAAATACCCCTGCAATAATCAGTCCCGAAATTCCAACCGGTAAGTACTCCACCACAAACAATGGGAACAACTCGTTCAAGTTTTCCACATTTGGATCCCCTACATTTGCATAGAATGCGAATAACAGAATACCAATGAATAAGAATAATAGCATTTGCGGGAACATGAACAAACCACTGATAATCAATGACATCTTGCTTTCTTTTAATGATTTGCTTGTCAGGACGCGCTGGATCTGACTTTGGTCTGTACCGAAATAGGCAGCATGCATGAAAAACCCACCGATAATCCCGGCCCAAATGCTATATTCCACAGAGAGATCAAAGCGAAAATCCAAGGATTGCAATAGGCCTGCATCAGAACCCATGGATACTGCACCAGCAAAGCCACCAGGCACATCACTTACAATGGTGAAAATGGCAAGACCTGCTCCCAACCATAGAACAAACATCTGTACCACGTCTGTCCAGATTACAGCAGAGATTCCACCAAGCACCGTGTAGGCTACTGCGATAAGCGCCATCAAAATAATGGTAATGTTAACATCCCAGCCCGTTACAACAGATAATACCAATGCGGGAGCATAAAGCACTACTCCTGTTGCCAAGCCCCGTGCAACTAAAAATAATCCTGCTGTTAGCGAGCGTGTCTTCGTATCAAACCGCTTTTCCAAATACTCATAAGCTGTGTAAACCTCTGTACGATAAAAGAATGGAACAATCGTTACCATTAAGAATGCCATAACAAGTGGAATATTAATGAATGTATTCATTCTTTCCAATCCACCTGAATATCCCCAACCAGGTGCTCCAATAAACGTGATCGCACTTGCTTGTGTTGCCATGACAGAAAGTCCTACTGCCCACCAAGGAATATTACGCCCACCTAGGAAGTAATCTTTGGTCGTCTTTTGATTTTTTCCAAAGAATGCTCCGAAAGCAGCAATACCGATTACATAAACTATAAGAACAATAAAATCTATCGTAGTGAAACCATTCATTCTCCTCTAACCCCCTTCAGCTTTGTGCCAATATCTATAAGGTGTAACATTCTCCTCGTTGCTTCGTACAATAATGTTTTTCCATTCTTCATTGCTTCGTCAATGGTTATGGGACCGTCAACGATAGAGAGAACCGCTTCAATCCCCTCTTGTTTCAACATGTCTGTATCTTCCCCAATTCCACCTGCAATGGCCACCACCGGA
This sequence comes from Sutcliffiella sp. FSL R7-0096, assembly GCF_038595065.1. Taxonomy (NCBI): domain Bacteria; kingdom Bacillati; phylum Bacillota; class Bacilli; order Caryophanales; family Bacillaceae; genus Sutcliffiella; species Sutcliffiella sp. FSL R7-0096. Next base: position 1,101,339 of record NZ_CP152003.1, on the reverse strand, counting down.
ATTCCTCTTTCCTTGGCTATCCTAGAAAGTCCCACTGGCACCTTACCAAGGACCGACTGGCCATCTATTTTTCCTTCTCCTGTGATGACAAGATCAGTTTCGTTTAAATGCGTTCGAAAATCACTCATTTCCACGACAAGATCGAGACCGCTTTTAAACTCCACATCCACTAAGGACTGAAGAATGAATCCGATCCCCCCTGCCGCCCCGCTTCCAGGCATAAGGGTGCAATCCTTGTTCGTTGCTCTTTTCATCACTTCTGCAAAAGTAGCCATGCCAGCCTCAAATAGTTGAAGTTGGTTTGCCTTGACACCTTTCTGCGGACCAAATACATATACTGCACCGTCAGGGCCAAGCAAGGGACTCGTAACATCTGAAGCGACAATAACTTTCACTTGTTGTAGCCTTGCATCCAAATTGCTTATATCAATGTCTTGGATTAAATCCAATTTTCCACGTACTCGCTCAATAGTCTTTCCTTCTAAATCCATTGCTCTTAAGCCAAGTGCTTGGAAAAGTCCTACGCCACCATCCACCGTTGCACTTCCACCAAGGCCAATGATGATTTTTTCCGCACCCCTGTCTAGTGCATCCTTCACAAGTTGCCCCGTTCCAAAGCTCGAAGCCATCTCAGGATCGAGCTCCTCTCTCGTCAGCAAAGGAAGTCCTGATGCGGAAGCGGTTTCAATAATGGCCGTCTTTTCTATTGGAAGCCAACCATATCCTGCATTAATTTTTCTTCCTAAAGGGTCTTCTACCTCACAGATGATTTCTTCCCCGCCAAGGATATGCAGCATCGCTTGTACCGTTCCTTCTCCCCCGTCTGCCATCGGGATTTCGACTACCTCAATCGAGGCATCGAAATCCTGAATAGCTCGGGAGATGATGTGTGCCACTTCCTTACTGTCTATCGAACCTTTAAAGGAATCTGGTGCAACAACAATCTTCACCCTCAATCTCCCCCTATCCTTTCAACCACATTACTTCATAAGGCTGTAACGTAACAGACAGCGCCTCGTCTGTAATTTCCACTTCCTTTTTTGAAAATAGATCTGTATAGGTTTGTGCATTTAATTCATATTTGTCAGCAGACAGCTTGATCTCTTGCTCTTCATTGGATACGTTCACAAGCGTAACGACTTTCCCGGCACTATCCTTGTTCGTTCTTACCAATGCATACACTTGGTTGTTTTCAAGTAATACCTGTTGCGGACTGTTTGGATGGAACGCTTTTTCGTTCGTACGCACATCCAGCATTTTTTTCATATTGGATAAGACTTCGTGTCTTAATGACCTTTCGTCCTTCAGTTCCGCCTCCAGTTGCTGGCGATTCAATTTTTCACGGTTGATGGAACGGAAGCGTCCAGTTTCCTCTACACCTTCCTGATAGTTACGGGAACCGAGCAGACTGTGCACATAAATTCCCGGCACCCCCGCCATCGCCAATAAAATGGACTGTGCAGCAAGGAATCTTTTTACTTGAATGCTTTGGTCGTCATCAGGGTGGGAGAGAGCATCAAAGTAGTTAATGTTTAACTCATAAGGACTCTTCGTGCCATCTCCATTATCTTTATAGGACACGTTCCCTCCATGCGCATGTACCTTTTCAATCATGGACTCGACTTCTTCTTTTGAAAGGATGTCTTCAACAGGTCTCACGCCAACACCGTCATGAGAGGCTAGGAAGTTGAAGAAAGTCGTCTCTTCTGTCGTACCTTCCAAGTTGCTCGCCCAATTTTGAAGGTGAGTCGCGTCCCCAGTCAGGAAGGTGTTCAATGTCAATGGCGGCAATGGGAACTGATACACCATGCGCGCTTCATTGTAGCCGTTTCCAAAATAACTTACATTATCCTTGTGCGGTACATTCGTTTCGGTAATGAGGATTACCTCAGGTGCAAGTGCATCGACCACATCTCTGTAGGTTTGAATAATCTTATGCGTTTCCTCTAGATGGATACACGTCGTCCCCATCTCCTTCCACATGAATCCGATCGCATCCAAACGAATCATCTTCGCTCCCTTGCTGATATAGAAAAGTAGGAGTTCTGCAATCTGTAAAAATAAATCCGGATTGCGGTAGTTCAAGTCAATTTGGTCCTCACTGAATGTTGTCCAAACATGCTTAGGTCCATTTGCCGTTTCGAATTCCGTTAACAACGGCAGTGCTCTTGGACGTGTCACTTTGCTATAGTTTAGGGATGGATCTGCTTCCACGAAGTACTCTTTGAATTTTTCGTTGCCTTTTAAGTACTCTTGGAACCATTCTGATTTCGCGGAAATATGGTTGATGACTCCGTCAAACATCAAATCATAGCTACCGGATAGTGACTTAATGTCCTCCCAGTTCCCCAGGTCTTTGTTTACCTCGTAATAGTCGATGACGGAAAAACCGTCGTCCGAGCTGTAAGGATAGAATGGCAAAATGTGAACGCCAGATAGTTTGTCCCCGATGTTTTCGCTTAAGAACTCGTGCAAGCTTTGAAGTGGAGCTTTGCCTTCTTCCTTAATGGAATCACCATATGTGATAAGAACCGCATCTTTTTCGGTAACAAACTCTTTTGGAGTGCGTGGTGTTTCTAGTTTTGAGCTATATTCATTCATTAGGTTGGTTAATTTATCTTGTAAGTAGGCAGCTGTCTCTTTTCCGTACACAAACTCGAGCTTATTGGTCATTTCTGCTGTTACTTGTTGTTGGTTGTTCAAAAGGAATCCCTCCTGGTTGCTAGTTGTTTCTTAACATTTATGCTACACATTAGGAAAAACGCTTACAATGTTATGGAGAATAAATATAGTCCTTAATTTTTTATTATTTTTGTTACAACAACTAAAATGATAAAAAAAACGTCAGTCGTGTTTAACGACTGACGAGACTATTTATCACTAGCTTTTATCATTCTTGCTTGAGCTATTTTATCCAGTATTTTTTCCATTTTCAATTTATCTTTTAGAATATCTTGTTTGTTTTGCTCTATTAGTTGTTGCATCAGTTTCTTTCTCATTATTCGTGTCCTTCTATAGATAAGTAGTTGTTACGCGGACTTCTTTAGTTTCCCAACCACTTCTAAGACAAATTTAACAATCTCTTCTTCATCCTCCGGTTCAGGATTGAACTCTATTTTAAGCGGATCAACCAATACACTTCCCCCACGGCTTTCAAGCAATTCTTTAAGATGGTCAAGAGCACCACAGAATTCCGGATATGATGTATCACCAGAGCCAAAAATCGCAAAGGAATGACCTTCAAGATCCGTTTCCTCCAATTCTTCTACTAGATCCAAGCATTCATCCGGGTAATCACCATCCCCCCAAGTATACATTCCTAATATGGTCACATCATAGTGTAACAGATCCATAGCATTATCGACACTATGAACATCCTCCAATACCACCTCATGTTGATGTATTTTAAATTTTTCTGTGATACTGTCCGCAATTGCCTCTGTGTTTCCGGACATGCTTGCATAAAAAATTCCTATTTTCATCTTCTATCACTCCTCTCAATGTAGCAGGCTTGGAACTTCATATCTGTTGTTGATCCATTTACTTTCTACTGGGGATGAAATAAACAATTGTTCCTCAAAACCAGCACCTCTGAATCCATGCCCCTCCACAGTCTCTATTGGAATCAAGCTCACGCTCTCTTTATGTATCTCATAAATCCTCGAATACCCGAATTCATCTCGGCTAGTAGTAGCGTGCAATCTATTATTGGCCAGGAATATATCCAAAAAAGCTTTCTCTGAAAGAGGCTGTTTAAAACAGATCCATGAATTTTCAGCCTTTCTCATTTCCACAGAGCCTTCGCCTGTCTTAACGTTTCCTTTGGTAATGAACACAGAGTCCCTATCTGAAATATAAATCGATGAAACCATCGAATTCTCTTCTCTTTTCACAAGTTTTAATTCCCCTGTTAAGAGGGAGTACTTCCATACGCCACCGTACTCCTTATTTACTTGCGTACCAATGAAAATATAATCGTCTGAAAAAAAGAGCGACCTGATTAATGGGGGAGCACTAAAAGATGCGAATGGCTTAACGACAGCCCAGCTAGAACCATAGTTTCTGGACACATATAACTTACTTCCACCATGTGTTACGATTAGGCCCTTTTCGTTTCCGGCTATATCCCATAAACGCTGGGAAACAGAAAATGTCGTATGGGTCCACTTTTTCTGATATGGATCATATCGTAGGATCGTCCCATAATCCCCAATGCCAAAAATAAACCTTCCTAGTCGTACAAGCTTGTAAATGTTATGGGAAAGGCCATACTGCAGCAACCATTCCCCTTCCTCGAACGAATAGATACCAGATTTCTTTACTGCAACAAGGAATGGAATGTCAGGAGTAGATAACACGGCAGTGGACCCTCTGTTAAACATAATAAATGTTCCCTTCCACTTTTTTAACCCAAGTAAAGAATGCTTGAGCAAATTGTCTACATTCTAATTCTTGTTCCTGTGTTTCAGGACTTGACTCCACCTTTAATGTTTGATCATAAACGGTGGCCCCACAACTCTTTAGTTTCTCAGAAAAGGTATCCACTGCTGCGCAAAACTTAGGATATGCATGATCTCCTGAACCAAAGCAAGCTGCAGGAATACTGTTTAACTTCAATTCATCCAACTCTTCATAAAAGTCCTCCGCTTCATATGGGAGATCACCATCCCCCCAGGTGTAGGAACCAATAAAAATACCGTTATAGGTTGTAAATTCCTCTACATCTACTGTATCCAAACACTCCAAGACAACCTCGCATCCTTTTGCAAGCAGCTCATCCTGCAAAATATTTGCAATGTCTTCTGTGTTTCCCGACATACTTACATATCCAATAAATATCCGCATTCTAGAACACCTCTAGTTGATAATTGTTTTCAATTAGTATACCGACATCATAATTGATAATGATTATCAATGTCAATTGTTTTCTATAATTTATGAGAAAGATTCTCATTTTTGTACATATACTCTTTTTGTGAATGTCATTTAAAGGAGGAGAGTTTACTTGAAGAACGTGAATGATTATCGACTCAGGAAGATACAAAGACTTGCACAGGAAATTATGGATGAAGTCAACAAACAAAAGCTTGAGGAAAAAGATCTGGAATTATTGCATTTAGTTATTGATAACTTATCAAGAGCTGTCGTTGATGTAACAGATCCCACTGGTAATTATTCAATAGATTATTTAGAAAAAAAGGTAGTAAAAGCTCACTCTTTATTGCTGAAACAAGGGTAGCCATTTTCCACAAAAAAGAACCGTTGCAGTTTAATATGCAACGGTTCTTTTTGTTTTACGCTTTAAGAAATTCTTACGCGACCCTTCTCTCCAACTCTTACACTACCATCCTTGATTTCAACCGCTTCACCAGCAGCCAAGTTTGTAAAGATGATTGGTGTGATGATGGATGTCGCCTCTTCTGACACAATGCGAAGATCTACGTTCAATAACGCTTGTCCTTGCTCTACTGTGTCCCCTTGTTCTACTAAACTTTCAAAACCTCTTCCTTTTAGGTTAACTGTATCGATTCCGACATGCACAAGGACTTCGCGCCCGTCAGCCGTTTCGATGCCGATTGCATGTTTAGTCGGGAACAGGTTTACAATTTTCCCTGCAACAGGTGATACTACTTTGCCGTCAGTTGGTTCGATGGCAAAACCGTCACCCATCATTTTTTGGGAGAATATCTTATCTGGAACTTCAGAAATAGGCAGTAGTTTACCTGTCATCGGCATGACTACGTCAAACTCAGCTGAAGTAGCAACCGCACCAGCATCCGCGGACTCATTTTCAGAGGTTGCCGCCACTTCTTGCTTCACTGGCGTTTTCCCACTCAAAATATCTTGGATCTGTCCTTTGATCGTTTCAGAACGAGGCCCGAAGATCGCTTGGATATTGCGGTCGATTTGCATAACGCCCGCTGCACCCAATTTTTTCAGGCGCTCTTTATCTACTTGCTCTACATCTTTCACACTTACACGAAGACGTGTGATGCATGCGTCAAGGTTTGTAAGGTTTTCTCTTCCACCAAGTGCTTCTAGTACTCCGAATGGCAGCTCATCAACGGAACCGGAACCAGATTCAGCTTCCTCGGTTTTTTCCTCACGACCTGGTGTCATTAAGTTAAACTTCTTGATCGCAAAACGGAACCCAAAGTAGTAGATAACCGAGAATACTAGTCCAACAGGAATTACCAACCACCAAGCTGTAGCATGTGGCAGTATGCCAAATAGAATGTAATCAATGACACCACCGGAGAAAGTCATCCCGATTTTCACATCTAAAATATGCATGACCATGAAAGAAAGTCCTGCAAACACCGCATGGATCGCGAATAACACTGGTGCTACGAATAAGAAACTGAACTCAAGCGGTTCTGTGATACCTGTCAAAAATGATGTCAATGCCGCTGAACCCATGATACCAGCTACATATTTCTTGTTTTCAGGACGTGCACAGTGATAGATTGCTAGCGCAGCCGCCGGAAGACCGAACATCATGAATGGGAATTTTCCTGTCATGAATGTTCCAGCCGTAAGTTCGGCACCGTCTTTCACCTGCTCCATGAAAATACGTTGGTCCCCACGTACCAAATCTCCTGCCGCGTTTGTATAAGAACCAAACTCAAACCAGAATGGAGAATAGAAAATATGATGCAAGCCAAATGGGATAAGTCCACGTTCAATGACACCAAAAATAAATGCTGCCAGTGTACGGTTTGATTCTGTCATAAAATAAGAAAAAGTATTTAGTCCCTCTTGCGCAAATGGCCAGATAAAGTTCATAACAACCCCAAGGACAAGTGCGGAAGCTGCCGTTACAATTGGAACGAAACGCTTACCGGCAAAGAATCCTAAGTAAGATGGCAATTCGATATTATAAAATTTGTTATACATATAGGCACCGAGCACCCCGGCTATGATACCGCCGAATACCCCGGTTTGAAGGGTTGGAATCCCTAAAACATTTGCAAGTGCTGGGTCAGAACCAACCTGCTCAGCGGTAACTCCACTGATGACACTCATCGTAACGTTCATTATTAAGTAACCGATCATCGCTGCAAGACCTGCTACCCCGTCCCCTCCAGCTAGTCCAATGGCTACTCCGATTGCAAAGAGTAATGGCAGGTTGGAGAATACGATGCTTCCCGCCTGTTCCATGATTTGTGCCAGTAGCACGAGTGAGTCTGCCTCGAGAAAGCCGAGACGGCTAGTTAAGTTCGGGTTTTGCATGGCATTACCGAATGCAAGCAGGATCCCTGCTGCGGGTAGCAATGCGACAGGAAGCATGAGGGCTTTCCCGATACGTTGCAGTAAACCGAATGATTTCTTGAACATTTGTTGTTCCTCCTAGGTACTTTTATATGCGTTTGTAGAACCTACGGACTTTCTTTTAACTCCCTGTTGATTCGTTCCGGATGTTCGCTTTCCTAGGGGCGGCGCTTGAGTCTCCTCACAACGCTCGGGGGTCTCAAGCTACCGCTATCTCCCTCAGGACAAGGAACGCTACGGAAGCGATTCATCGCACGAAGAAAATGCGTTAGCATTTTCGAGGAGTCTCACATCCTGCACTTCAATCAACAGGGTAAATCCGTTTACACAACAAAAAAGGCATGAGTCAAAAGAAAAGGTACACAAAGGAAAGGTAGATGGACTTCTACCGTATTTCTTCGTTTACGCTTTCTTCCGCTCATGCCTGCATGACCAGTAACACGTGAAAAAAGTGTTCTAGATTATTTATTGTTTTGCAAGCCTTTGCAAATGTAGGGTCAGGTATACTGCCTCAGCATCTGGGACTGGCTTGTGTAAGTTCTGCTGCATAATTTTTATCAATTTCCAAGCTAGATTGTAGCACACAGGATATTCAGCTTGCAACACTTTTGCGAGCGCTTCCTGATTTTCGGGACGGTTCTCATCTTTTTGTACCCTTTCGATCGATGCATGAAAATGACGAATTAGCCTCAAGTAGTTCACATCTGTCCGGTCAACGGAAATTTTCAGGGATTCCTCAATGACATCCACCATTCTGCTGATCAGTTGGGTATGCTTGTTGATCTCTGACAATTCCCGGTTGGTTAACGCACTATGGATGTGCAAGGTGATGAAACCTACTTCCCCAACCGGGACAGAGATTCCAAGCTTCTCATTTAACCACTCGACAATCTCTAGTGCCACCGTGTATTCCTTTGGATAGGCAAGCTCCGTTTCGGTCAGGAAAGGATTTTTGATATCGAGTCCCTGCTGAATTCTTTTTACGGCAAAATAAAGATGGTCCGTCAATCCAACATGGATATGTTCATTCAACCGAACCTCAAAACGTTTTTCAATTCTCTCTATACATTCATTCATCAAACCGATGAATGATTCATCTACATAATTTAGTAATTGTTTGTATTGTTGCTGCTCTTCCTGGTCGCGAAGCACGAAAAACTTCTCCGCACTCTCTACGGAGATATCTTCTCCGGTACGTTTTCCGAAACCGATTCCTTTTCCTGTCAGGATCACTTCATTGTACTCCGGGTGGGCAGCAATCAACACATTGTTATTCAGGACTTTCTTTACACGCATGACCATTCCTCCGGTGTATCTAAAACTGCAATATATACTAAATTACGCTACAGAGGGGTAAGAGTCAAGCGAGCAATTCTTCCAGATTTTCAATTCAAATAAACACTAATCCATATTCCATTTTACACTGTTAGGAAGGTAAGTAGTTTTCATTGCAAAAAGCTCTTGTCTGAAAGAGTGTTACCATTCACTAGTAAAAAGTCGGCAATTGGACTTTTTACAGCATAGTAACACTAATATAGGCATGAAAGCTGGTTTGATCAGTCAGGAAAAGAGCACAACAGCAAGGAATATAACGGTTTGTTAATAAATGCGAAGAAGCAACAAAATATGCGAGAACAGCCTTGCGATAAAAAAATAAAAAACTCGGAGCATATTACTGCTCCGAGTTTTCCCTTATTTATTCGTCGCTTTCCTCACCCTGTCTTGTGTTTTGGAAAGGTAGTGTTTCCCAGAAGCTTGTATCAACAGTGTTGATTGACCCATCAGCAATTGCTCTTACCGTAGAATCAAGCGTGTTAACCGTTTGCTTAATCAAATACCCATTACTCTTCTGTCCAAGAACCGCAGTAGGATTTGTATGGTCGGACATGCCCCGCATTTCGAATAGCAGTGTCGCGATATCATACCTGGAAGCTATTCCATTTCGTCCGATATTATCTGTATTACCTCCAGAATACTTTCCAAGATGCCCCCAACCTTTTGACTCGATTTCATGGAACACCACTGCCCCTAGCTGCTTGGACTGTTCCACTACAGCTGGATCAACATTAGGGCTTGTTGGGTATAGGATAGATCCGGACACAAGCTTCCCGTCACGTTCACTCTGCGTTCCTTGATGGTGCAAGTCGATTAAATAGTCAATGTCATATTTCTCAAAAACATTTGTATGGAGTGCACGTGCCTCAGGCTGCATCGCTTCTACTGATTTATCATGCTCTCGGTTTAAATCATAGTTATTAGCATTTGCTCGCGTTAAATGACGATCCCCGTCTGCAATGTAATTATCTGTTGAAAAGTTCACATCACCCATCGCGCCGTCCGCATTCAGCATTGGAATAACAAGGATATTGACATGATCCAATACGGATTGATTTTTTCCGGTTCCGAGGTGTTTAATAAATTCCATGGCCCCTTCTGTAGTCAGCTGCTCATTTCCATGTTGTTGAGTCAAAAACAGAATGGTGGGATTCTCCTCATTTTTAACGAATTTGGCCATATAAATATCTCGGCCTTTTACCGTTTCTCCAATAACTTCAAGTTCCATCGCCTGCTGCCTTGCTTCTTGTTTTTGTAAGTATTCCACTAACTCATCATATGTAGTAAGGATGGAAGTCTGAATAGACTCATTGCCGTTGTAATTAGGACCGTTTCCGACCGCACTTGTCGGAAGAGTTCCTGTTGTTAACGTACCAATCGTCATTACACCTGTTAAAGATAACGCTAATACCGTTTTACTGATCTTTTTCATAATTTCCTCCTTAGTTAAATTATTTCGTAATCCTACATATTTAGATTAAATTTTATCGAATAATCTGTAAATAAGGATAAACTCCTTTCTTTTTTTGACAAAACTTTTGTAAGAGGCAAGGAATTAAGCAGAAAGCCCTATAAGAAAAGCAGTTAAAAAAGGTACGTTCTACTCACTTAAGAACGCTTCCCCTGTCATCAACTCATACAGAACAGCCGAATGATCTACACCCAGTTTCATGTACATCCCTTCCCCTTCTCTGACAAGCTCAAGCCCATCACCAAGAGGCGTCACCCAAACAGCATAATTTGAACCGTTCAACGTAAATCGGTACTCTGGAGGTGTGGCCATTTGCACCTCTATTCCTTCTTGCCACACTTTATTCTCAAAAAAGCTTTCCAGTCTTTCAAAATCCTCTTGTGTTTCCAAAATATTTATTGTTACGTATCCAATATCCGCTCGTTTCTCCACCTTGATAGGCTTAGTTGAAACTGCCTTTTCCATCTTGGAAACCCATGCTTGATTAGACCCATGCACCTCTTCGATGGTCTTACCGTCCAGTGAGTAAACCCCACCTACTAAAGCTTGACTTGCATGAGGTAATGACCAACCACCAACCACCTCATTATCTATTACAAACACAGTAGCTTTGGTTTTCCCTTTGTTATACATATCATCCAATGGATGGTTGCTAATCATAAAGCTGACCGTCACTATATCCTTATTCAGGAACTGTGTCACCTCACCAGTCTGGACACCCAAAATTTGTCTTGTCGGCAACTCCTCAAGCTGTGATGTAAGGAACTGGATTTCCCCTTCCCCCTTATTGGAAACAACGGAGTACCCCATTCCTTCAAGATGTTGTTTTGCTATTTCAACGTCACTACTCAGCTTCTGACTACAACCACTCACAACAACTATTAACATTATAAGTATAAATTTATAAGCTTTTATTCTATCCACCTCCTACTAATAAGACGTTTAATATATTCTTAGGTTTCACTTTGTCTCATTAAAATTGTAATAATATGTTAACAATAGTTCAGGACAGTAAACATAAAATCAGCACCAGCATATAGCCAGTGCTTTTCATTTTATTTACAAAATGTAAAATCGTAAATTCAATAGTCTTTGTTATCTTGAAATTCATCTATAAACTCTCCAACATGCTCACTCATCTCTTTTGCATTTGTCCAATGCAAATAATGATGGCCATCTAACGGTACAATTTTACTTTTCACTACATTTGTTAATTGCTCTTCATAAAAGGTTATAGTAGATCTTCCAGCCGGATTTACCTTTTCGTCCTTCGGTGTAAAAATCATTACTGGTATATCGGACGGAAACGTCATGTTAATTGTTTTGGCGATATTATTACTAATCTCATTTGCTTCCATGATGATATTTTTATTGTAGCCATTCCAGACAGTTAGAGTTTTCGTTATTTCTAGGTTATTAGCTGAATACGTCCCTTCTTCTGTCAATGGTAAAAAATCCTCCTCATTTCCAGCTACCACTATCCTTGCAATCCCACTCGGCGGAATCGCCCTAAGGAAACCTGGCATAGTAGGAACCGGTACATCAAAATATTCCACCGCCGCTGGAAGTGTTGGATCAATACCCACGATCGCTTCAACCTCTTCAGGATATGTATTTGCATAGTACGTACTATAGATTCCGCCAATAGAATGAGGCATCAGAATATATGGGCCTTCAATTTTCGCTTCCTGCAACGCTGTCCTTACTTCTTCCAACACATTTTCTACCGTTCTATCCTTATCAGTCTTCCCACTCCATCCATAACCAAACGGCTCTACGACTACTACTTTATTACTCTTGCTCAACTCATTCATAAGTGGCTCAAAATCCAGTACTGGCGCTGAAGTTCCTAATCCAGGAAGTAGAACAATAGTATTTGCTCCCTCACCTTCAACATGTACATGCATACGGTTACCATCCACTTCCACCAGTTGTCCTGTAGCTTCAAACTTGTTCTTTTCGAAGAGAACCATTACATGATGAAACGCCACCCACAATACAACCATACTTATTAAGCCTACTGATATATACTTCAATATTTTGCGGAAACTGAATCTCTTCTTAGTGTTCATCTTTTCCTCTACTTTCTTTTATAAAAGTTACATTCATTACCTATACGAAGTAGACATTAAATTAGTTCCACAGTTTAATCCAATTCCCGACTCTAGTTTTATCTGCTTTCAAATTCTAATTCGTCTATAATCTCTACCGCTTTCAAAACAGCCCATTCTCCTATCAGTAAATCAGGAAGTGCATCTTGGGACAAGGGTCCCCATGTGTGCTTCTTTTCAGAAATGGGTAAATGATTCTCATAACTTGTTTTTGAAGGAGTGAGATAAATGAATAGGAACATAGAGAAGGTTGCCATTATTACTGGTGGGTCCTCCGGAATTGGCAGGGCAAGTGCAATCAGACTCGCCAAAAGTGGTGTAAAGGTAGCGATACTTGATTTGAAGGAAGAGGATGCCGAACAGCTCAGACAGGAAATAGCGGAAGCCGGTGGAGAAGCGATGGCACTCCAGACTGATGTTTCCGATACCAAAGATCTTGAGGCAAGCTTCAAGCAGGTGCTCGATCGCTGGGGACAGCTTGATATCGTCTTTGCAAATGCAGGGATAAATGGGAAAGTGGCACCTATTGAAGATCTTGATGAAGAAGATTGGAATCAGACCCTGAACACCAATCTAAAAAGTACATTCCTGACCGTAAAGCATGCAATTCCCCATATGAAAGCCCAAGGTGGCAGTATCATCATCACCAGCTCCATCAATGGTACAAGAACCTTCCGTGGTTTCGGAATGTCCGCTTACAGTTCCTCCAAAGCAGGACAAGTTGCTTTTGGAAAGATGGCGGCGCTTGAATTGGCAAAATATCATATTCGGGTCAATATAATCTGTCCAGGGGCGATAGAAACGAATATCGAAAAAAACACCTTCCCAGAGGAAGAGGAACTCAAAAAAATCAAGATTCCCATTGAGTATCCCGATAGCTCCCACCCCTTAGAGCATCAACCAGGCAAGCCGGAACAGGTTGCAGACCTCATTTCTTTTTTGGCCTCAGATTCTTCCAGTCATATTACTGGCAGCCAAATCTTTATTGATGGAGCAGAATCCCTCCTCTAGAGTCTTTGCAAGTAAAAAAGGTGAGCCACATGCTTACCTTTTTTACTTGCAATCTATTGATTTACACTGCCAGGTGGTACATCTTTCTCTTCCTGCCCTATCGCTTCCATTCCAATTTGCTCTTGTACATCAAATTGCACCTTTTTATCAGCCAATTGTTCAGTAGCAAGTTTTAAATCAGGCTGGATATTGTTATTTTTAGCAGATTGCTCATTCCAATCTTTCAATACCTTCACCTCCACTGAATCATATTCCTAAGTATGTGTTAGAATATCTTATTTTATAAGGATTGGGATAAGGTTTTCCAAACAATGGTCCATCCAATGACCTATTTCTTTCCCACTCTGCATGATGCTAAAATAGCTATTGGTAAACTATTTGAGTCAAGGGGCTTTATATGTTAATTAAGAATAAGAGTACTGATATAATAATTCAGAGATAAGTACATGCTACACCTTAAGTTCCTTCTAATATTTTTTATTTTTCAAAAAAACGTTGACATCCATTCACAACCGTTATAAACTTATCATCATTCAAATAAAAACTTATTTTCTTATCCAGAGAGGTGGAGGGAACGGCCCTGTGAAACCTCGGCAACAGGCTTTTTATAAAGCACTGTGCCAATTCCTTTCAAGCAATCATGCTTGGAAAGATAAGAAGAGCATAAGCATGCACGGGCGCTAACCTCTTCTTACTTGCTAAGAAGAGGTTTTTTGTATTCTAAACCCGAGTTTTCCAATTGAATAAATTTAGTTTTCTTATCCAGAGAGGTGGAGGGACTGGCCCTGTGAAACCTCGGCAACAGGCTTTCTTGTGAAGCACTGTGCCAATTCCATCAAGCATTAACGCTTGAAAGATAAGAAAGAGCATCTACATAGCGATGTCCTTTTCTTGTCTTTCCAAGAAAAGGGCATTTTTATTTTCCAATAAGGAGGAAACATCATGATCACATTCAAGAACGTCAAAAAGGTCTACAAAAGTGGCGAGCAGGAAGTACATGCGCTAGATGGCATCGACTTGAGCATTGAAGAAGGCGAGATTTACGGAGTCATCGGATTCAGCGGTGCCGGAAAGAGCTCTCTCCTTCGTTGTGTGAATCTGCTAGAGAGACCAACATCAGGGAAAGTTCTCGTCGGTGGAGTAGATCTTTCAAAACTATCACCCAAAAATTTAAGAAATGCTAAAAGAAAGATTGGAATGGTCTTTCAACACTTTAACTTACTTAACTCGAAAACGGTATATGAAAACGTAGCAATGCCCCTTCTTATCAGTAATGTTAAAAAAGCGGACATCCAAACAAGAGTCGAGGAGCTTCTCGACTTTGTAGGGCTTGGTGATAAGAAGGATAACTATCCTGACCAACTTTCTGGTGGGCAGAAGCAACGAGTCGGAATTGCCAGGGCATTGGCCACGAGACCTTCCGTCCTGCTATGTGATGAAGCGACATCAGCCCTTGATCCACAAACAACAAGCTCCATCCTTCAGCTTTTGAAAAAGATAAACCTGGAATACAAAATCACCATCCTGATGATCACCCATGAGATGTCAGTCATCCGGGATATTTGCGATAAAGTGGCTGTCATTGAAAAAGGCAAAATCATTGAACACGGTTCGGTTTTTGACCTATTTTCCAATCCTAAGACCTCAACTGCACGGAACTTCGTCAGTTCTGTCTTGAATGATAAGTTGCCTTCATCGATTAGGGATCTAGTTAGTCAAAAAGATGATCACCAAGGAATTTACCGAATCAACTTTGTCGGTGCTTCAGCTGGCCAGCCCTTCCTGTCCCAGGTGGCTAAGAAGTTCCATGTGGATGTGAATGTCCTTTTCGGAAACATTACCGAACTGCAAGGTGTTCCCTTTGGAAACCTGGTTGTGGAGTTAAAAGGGGAACCTTCCGAAATCAAACGCGCTTTATTTTTCATACAACAAGAAAAAGTATTAGTGAAAGAGGTGAATGCACATGCGAGTTAGTTCCGATCAAATTATTGACGCCTTATTAGAAACCTTATCGATGGTCAGCTTTTCCCTACTATTCTCCGTACTGATTGGCTTACCACTTGGTGTGCTGTTAGTTGTGACGAGAAAGGGACATATTCTAGAAAACAATGTACTATTTAACTTTTTAAATCCAATAATCAACGTTTTACGTTCGATACCTTTCATCATTTTACTCGTAGCGATCATCCCGCTTACGAGACTGATAGTGGGAACCTCCATTGGAACCGCCGCCGCAACCGTACCGCTCATCTTTTATGCGGCACCATATTTTGCAAGATTAGTAGAAAATTCGTTGTTGGAAGTGGAACCAGGTGTACTTGAAGCCGCAGAGGCGATGGGGGCTACACCAAGACAGATCATTTTTCGTTTCCTTTTACCGGAAGCGTTGAGTTCGCTGGTACTTGCCATCACCATCGCAACCATTGGCTTGATTGGGGCTTCCGCAATGGCAGGGGCCGTTGGAGGCGGTGGCCTCGGTGACCTTGCGATTACATACGGCTATCAACAGTTCGATGAAATCACCATGTTCATCACCGTTGCCATCCTGGTCGTGATGGTCCAGGCGATCCAAAGCTCCGGAAACATTTTATCCAAAAAAATCAGAAGACGATAGGGAGAGACAAACATCATGAAAAAATTACTTAGCTTTGCTATTTTAACCATTCTTTTACTAACAGCAGTAGGGTGCTCCAATGACAGTGACACCATTAAAATCGGAGTGAGCGGCACCGACAATCGAATTTGGGACTTTGTAGCGAAGAAGGCGGAAAAAGAAGGACTGGACATTGAGATAGTCAGTTTCTCCGATTATGTACAACCGAACCTAGCCTTGGCACAAAAGGAACTGGATGCTAACGCGTTTCAGACCATTTCCTACTTTGAAGCATTTATCAAAGAGCATGATCTAGATCTAACACCGATTGCCACAACCGTTATCGCACCAATGGGTCTATACTCAGAGAAGTATGAAAACGTGGAGGATATCCCGGAAGGCGGAAAAATTGCCGTACCAAACGAAGCGACCAACATGGGTAGAGCATTTTTACTCCTTCAAGATGCAGGCCTTATCACTCTTACGGAGGATTTTGACGGGAACGGTTCATTGGACAAAATCGTGGAAAATCCAAAAAATCTTGAAATCATCCCGGTAGTAGCAGGTCAAACGCCACGTGTTTTACCAGACGTAGCTGCTTCCATCATCAATAACGGAATTGCCGTTGATGCTGGCTTTAACCCTACAGAAGACTCCATTTTCCATGAAGATGATACTGCAACACCATACATCAACATCATTGCTGTCCGTACCGAGGATAAAAATCGTGAAGACTTACAGAAGCTTGCCGCACTGTATCAAGAAGACGATGTGAAAGAATTCATTGAAAAAGAATATAAAGGCAGTACGATTCCCACGTTTGTTCCATTAAGTGAAATCGGCGTTGATACTAATAAAGAATAAGGAGTGATTTACATGGCAATAACCCTTCCACAAGTTGATGAAAAAACAGTCATCATTAAAGAGGATATTAAACATAAGCAAGCACTCTATCTATCTACCAGCCATCAGATTCATGAGAGACCGGAGATTGGAAACGAGGAATTTTTCGCTTCTTCCCTTCTTACCTCCATCTTAAGAGATGAAGGATTTGAAGTGAAAACAAATGTTGCAGGACATGAAACAGGATTCATCGCTACTAAAAAGTCAGAGAAGCCTGGCCCCTCCATCGGTTATCTTGCAGAATATGACGCTCTCCCTGGCATCGGTCATGCATGCGGACACAATATCATCGGGACAACTAGCGTCGCAGCCGCGGTCGCTCTAAGTAAAGTATTAGATGAAACTGGTGGTGAAGTCACCGTGTTCGGTACACCAGCTGAGGAAGGCGGCCCGAATGGCAGTGCCAAAGGAAGCTTCGTTAAACACGGTCTAGTACAGCATCTCGATGCAGCCTTGATGGTTCATCCGGGAAATGCAACGAGATTAACTGGCCCAACACTCGCTGTCGATCCATTGGATTTCGAATTTATCGGAAAGCCTGCCCATGCTGCCGCATCTCCCCACGAAGGAGTAAATACACTAGATTCTGTCATTCAGTTATTCAATGGCATCAATGCACTGCGCCAACATGTAACAAATGATGTCCGGATTCACGGCATCATCACTCATGGTGGCGATGCACCTAACATTGTACCGGAATACGCAAAAGCACGCTTCTATATAAGGGCTGCGACTCGAGAAGGATTGAATGAAGTAACATGCAAAGTGAAAGCCATCGCAGAAGGTGCTGCCCTTACAACCGGGGCGAAACTTAATGTCATCGCATTCCAGAATGAAGTGGACAATATCTTATTGAACGAGAGCCTGGATGCTATATACAAAGAGATTGTGGAGTCACTTGGAGAAACGGTTGTACTAGAAGGCAAAGCTGGAATCGGATCTACTGATGTCGGCAACATCAGCCAAGTGGTCCCGACCATCCATCCATATATTAAAATAGGTCCTGACACATTGGTCGGTCATACGGAGGAGTTCAAGTCAGCAGCCCGCTCGCCACAAGGTGACCACGCACTGTTGGTTGGGGCGGAAGCATTGGCACTGACCGGCTTGAGGCTCTTGACAGATCCGGAGGTTTTATCGAAAGTAAGAAAGGACTTTGAGTTAGCAAAGAAGACATTATGATATCAATAAAAAAGAAATGTTCAGCGAAGTAATTAGCTGTTCATTTCTTTTTTTAAGCATCCATTTAACCAGTCATAAAAAGAACTCACCTCTTAGTGAAACAAGTTCCATTCTGAATTTTTATAACATTAACACCATCAAATCCTCATCAAAATATGTAGCGCCTATTTTCAACCCGTTCCTATCCACTCCATAAGTAACGAAACCGAGTGAACCATAAAGGCGTTTCGCAGGTTCGTTGCTTGCTGTAACCGCTAGATAAATTTGTTCTATTTCCTTTAGTTCCTTTGCCTTGGTGATTGCCTCGTTCATGAGTTCTTTTCCAACACCTGATTTTCTCTGTTCAGGTAATACGTACATCGCCACAATTGTAGCTCTATGTTTGATTTTCATTTTGGTTTCACATATCAAGGTGACAGTACCCACCAACCTTTTTTCCACAAATGCTCCAAAGGTGTAAATGTGCTCGCTGGACAACCTACCTTCATATATTTCAGAAGAATACTCTAATTCCTCTTCATAACTGGAGCTGAAAGCTTCTGGGTTGTTTTTTAGTGCCTCCAGCCTAATGATTCTATAACTTTTCGCATCAGTTGCTGTTAATCGTCTTATTTCCATAGGGGCTCTCTCCTTTATTCAACTGCTAAGTTAAAAACAACCTTGCGGAAATTCCGAAGGTCAAGGGAATGGACATGCTCAAGAAAGCAAATTTCGATTCATATTTTTCACGCTTCATTTTAAGGATCCAATCTATTATAAACATCATAGCGGCTGGCACGAGACTAAACCAGAATAAAATCACGCCAAAAACCATATGCAAAGCACCCGATACAATGATTTCCGCCTTTTTTTCTTCAGCTTTTATGGAAATAAGTTCACCAATCTTATCGCTTGTTATGGATGCCAGAATCCCGTATGTAAAAATTACTGAATAGCTTAAGAATATACCTAACAAAAGGTGACCTGTATAAGACTCATACGTAGTGCTTTCGCCAAAAAAAGAAGGCAAAAACAATCCCAGCAACAATACCTAAACAGAACCGGAAATAGATGCTGAGATTATCTTTCTTTGCAGCATGGGAACTCCTCCTCCAACATGCAATTAGTTTTCTATAAAACTTTTTTCTATTAATGTTTATCGTTTTCCATTTTCTCAATAATTGCGTCCAACTTCTTCTCGATATTATACAATCTTTTATTTTTATAAGACGCATTAACTAGCAGTCTTCTGATAAATAGAGTAAAAGAAATACTCCCTACTATTAACAGTCCAAAAACAACTACCTGAATAATCATTTCACCCATCACTGTCATCCTCCTTACATATCCGTATACCTCGAGAGAAGGCTATCTGTTTCTACCTACTCTCCTCTTCAAATCCACTTAACTCCAAAATCTCTTCCGCTCTCATTTCAGTCCATTTTTCTATAGTAACGTCAGGATTCCTTTCCAAGAAATCCTTCATGATCCGATAACCGATTCTGTAGTTAGACCACTTAGGAATGCCTGATGAAGGGCGACCCAAATGGAGCATTGTCACATTTTCCATATCATAGGATCCCTTATTTTCCTCAATGAAACTCCAAACTTTGTTTGTCGCCTCAGGACTTAGAGGTTCAATCCAAGGAACCTCGTAATCTTCATACACCGCTTTTCCAAAGGTGTCTGCCTTTCCTTCCATGATTACCCTGTCTAAAAGATGATGTTTGCGCATGCCCCAGTCGGACACTTCCATTGTCACTACATGATGAAATTCATGTGCAATGGTTTGTTTAATACTTTTTTCCGTATATTTCCTCGGATCGATTTGCAGGACCATGACATCCTTATCTGCAGCAAAGGCAAGGACACCAGACATCTCCAAGTAACTGAAGTCAGGACTATGTGGCTGAATATAAATTCTGACCTTCTCACTTCCAGTCAGCAAAGTTGTCGAGTCCTCTAGCCCCTCTTTTATAAATCTACTAATCTCAGGATGCTGATTATCCAGATGTTTAATCATCTCTCTCAACTTAGCTGTATTACTTGGGGGTGCATAATACGGATCATCATTTCCGAAATAATCATGTCCATAGATTTCTTTGCTGAAGGGCTTCACAACATGGGCTAAGAACAGTTCCTTTCGATCCCCCTCCGTCTCTTCCAGCTCTTCCATGAAATCAAGATATGGTTGATGATAGGGGATGATCTCAAATGTTTGTCCATTGGTGCTATATGTCTCCACGGTTCCATGTTCTAACATCACTTTTTCCTGCACTTCTTTTTCTATCACTGCTTCTGCCGCTAGGTCTACCTTCTCCGCTGTACTTTCACACCCTGCTAAAAACAACAATATACCAAACAGGCATTTTTTCATTTTTTTATTCCCCTTTGTTTATTTCTATAAAATGATTTCACTTTTCTATTCCATCATCCACCTTCTCCTCCCTGAACCTAAACAGTACCTCCTTAAGTAGATACCTTATATACGAGTCTTAAACAGAATTGTTTTCAGATTTTCACATTCTTTTTCCTAATATAGAAAAAGAAAAGACGCAGAAGAAATATAACTTCTACGTCTATTAAAAGTAGCATTTTTATTTAAACCCTTAACAACCCTCGAAACCCTCGAGCCCCATAATAAGAATCAGCTCCATTATGGTACACAAAAACATGATTGTAGCGACGGTCGCAAAATAATGCTCCGCCAAGTTTTCTAATCTCGTCTGGTGTTTGTATCCAGCTTGACGTTTTCAAGTCGAATTCCCCGAGCTTTTGTAACCCTCGATACTGTTCTTCTGTCAACAGTTCAATTCCCATGGATTCAACCATATCCATCGCACTGTTTTCAGGCTTATGTTTCTTTCTTGCCTCCAGTGCTGCACGATCATAACAAACACTTCTGCGACCCTTTGGACTCTCTTTTGCGCAATCGCAGAACAGGTACTCGTCCTTCTCTTCATCATAATCAATCACATCCGGTTCCCCTTCGGTACGTTCCATTTCAAAGAGTGACCACAACTTTTGAGGGTTAGCCTCGAGTTTAGCTTGGACTTTTTCCCATTCCATCCCCTCATGCCGATTCATATTTTTTTCAAATCGAGTTTTCATCGCTACTAGTAATTCTTCTTGTTGCTCAAATGACAACTCCAGCTTATTACTGGTTTCATTTGTTTTTGTCAAAAAAATTACCCCCTTTTTTTATTGAAGTAATAATCTTTAGTTTACCAAAAAGTTTCATTAGAACCTAACACTCACACAAAATATGCCTATTTCCATCCGGATCTTAAAGGACTGTCCATGCTCCATATCGAATAGGACTTAGGGTCATTTATTCTCCCCTATGGCTAGTAAAATATTTCTCTTTAAATATCGGACTAAGTTCACTCCATACATCAAACCTGTTGCCATCTAGGTCTTCAAACACAAAATTTCTCCCTGCATGTCCTCTGTTTTCCAAATCTCCCACTTTTACTCCTTTTTGGCGAAATTCATCATGAAGTTTCTCTAACGCCGATATGCCATCGACCTCAAATGTTAGTGAAAAACGTACATTTCCGTTCACATCTGTAAAGTTTGCAGTCTGGTTCGCAGACGCTTTTACAAGGAAAAGACTTTGCTCTGCAAGATTAATAATTGCTTTGTCTTGATCTTGGTAGTTCAATTCCGCTTCCAACTTACTTACATACCAATCAGCAGACTCTTCTACATTCTTTACAGGAATATAGGTCGTACCAACTCTCCATAATTTCTCTCCCATTTTAACTCCCCCTTTTATTCAATCGTATCCAACAATTCAACTACCAGATTATTTGGATCTTCCCAGGTTTCAAGTAGCTCTACATGCCATTTTTCCTTTAGCCTTTTGTACCCTTGTTCTGCAGACCAATTATGTAATTCTTCATACGCTTCAAAAATACCTTTGTTCGGTCCTTCATATTTTGCGGCGGCATATTTTTGAGAAGGAATGACAAGCGTGACCATCTCTTCAGGTATATCTTCAAAATGCTCCACTTCCACCATCAACCAATATCCCTCTTCCCGTTCGTTTTTGGCATCAACAATGAAAACTCCATATTGGATCTCCCTATTCTTCACGTTCTTTATTTCCTGAAGGCGAGTTGACAGTTTTATAGATGCTTGTGGTATTTCATCTGCATATTTTTCCCCTGCACATAAAACTCGGTAACCAACCAGTTTGAGTTCGTGGAACATTTTGACTTTTGGTTCAGATATCATTTTCAATTTCATTGTGTGAACCCCCTATTTCTACCTATTGTAAATTATTTCAAAATATTCAGTGATATTCAATTCTTTTTTTCAAAATAAAGAAGAGGCTTACTTCTTTTGATAAACCTCTTTTCCCAAGCATCAAGGTTGGCATACTCTTTGGAATTGCCCCTTGGCCAGTTTCGATCGACTAGAACTCGATGGCCAGAAGTAATTACGAAACTGTGCAGTTTTTATGGAGTTTCCCTTCTCTCGTTTCTATATGTTTGTGATGGGTAAACAAATACAGAGACTAACTTTTAGAAAGGAGTTTTTAACTATGTTGAGTAATGAACAACACCAGAAATGTTTAGAAGAATGCTTGGCTTGTATGGAGGCGTGTAATACTTGCTTTGATGCTTGTTTGAACGAAGAGGACGTAAATATGATGGCGGCCTGCATCCGACTGGATAGGGAATGCTCGGATATTTGTGCACTTACAGCAAGAGCACTCCAATCCAACAGTCCTTTTTTGGAGCAGATTTGCAACCTGTGTGCAGAAATATGCGAGGCATGTTCAGAGGAATGCAGAAAGCATACTCATGACCACTGCCAAAAATGTGCGGAAGCATGCAGACGTTGCGCGGCAGCCTGTCGGGAAATGATCAGCAATTAATATTGATTATCTGGACGCGTCATATAGATGGCGCGTTTTTTAATTATTTCTGCATACTTTCTTAATAATTTCTTGATAAACTGATAGTACATACTTTTTAAGATATAGGAGAACCGTTATGAAATTCTCTACTAAACTCGGTTTATGGTTTTTTATATGCCTACTAATTATTGAATCCGTATCCATGTTAGTTCTACACAGACATGTGGTCGATTCGCTAGTAAAAGAAGAATTGGATTCTTTGTTGGCAAGGGGAAATAGCCATCGGGATGTCTTGTTGACCTCCATTACCCCTGACACGCTTCAACATATTGTGTTGATGGAGTCAAACACAGATACCGAGGTCATAATAATGGATGAGAACGGCTCAGTTATTGATTCATCTATGCAAATGAGCAACCTGCCGCATTACTTAAACAAAGAGGCTCCCGAGACCGGAGATGGCGTGGTTCAAGACGATTGGAGACAGGAATCATTTATTGCAACTGTCTCCCCTTTTCGTACAGAGGAAGGTTCTACAGGCTATGTTTATATGCTAAAAAGCACCGATTCTCTACAGAAGGTCATTCAGCAATTGAACCAGCACTTTGCCATAGCAGTAGTTATTATTATGCTTTTTTTACTGGTAACAAATATCATTCTAATAAAATTGCTCACCAAGCCGTTAATCAGAATGAAAGATGCTACCCAAAAGATTAGCAACGGGGACTTTACGGTGAAATTACCTATGAAAACGAAAGATGAGCTTGGGGAATTAGCCGAATCCATTCAATTTTTGGCCAATCACTTGAATCATTTGCAAAAGGAGAGAAAGGAGTTTCTCGCAAGCATCTCTCATGAATTGCGGACACCGTTGACTTATATTAAGGGGTATGCTGAACTAGGAAAAAAACCGAATTTGGAAGAATCAGCCCGGTTGGAATACCTACATATTATTCACGAGGAATCCACACGGGTATCAAGTATGCTCGAAGATTTATTTGAACTGGCAAAAATGGACCAGAATACTTTTTCCATTCAAACACAAAGAAGGAACATGGAAGAATTCATCCTACCAATTTTCGAAAGAGCACGGCCTGCCTTTGATAATGCCGGGATCGACTTAAAGTTGGATGTTGTCAAAAACTTTGATTCACATATAGATCCTAGACGGTTCGAACAAATCGTTTTGAACTTACTAGACAATGCAAGGAAATATTCTTCAGCAGGCTCTACCACAACCATTCAACTAAATAAAAGAGGGAAAGAGTGCTTTCTAACAATCCAGGATGAGGGAAAAGGTATCCCAGAAGAAGATATCTCCTTTGTTCTTGATCGATTTTACCGTGTGGAAAAATCCCGTTCTCGTTTGACAGGTGGAGTCGGGCTCGGACTGGCTATTGTTAAGGAACTTGTGGAAGCCCATGGCGGAACTCTGTCTATTAAGAGTGAACAATATAATGGTACTGCTGTCACCATTCTATTAAGGGAGAGCGAAGATGAGACGAATTTTACTGATTGATGATGAAAAAAGAATGCTTGATTTGTTAACACTTTATCTGACTCCGTATCAGTTTGAGTGCTTCCAATTTCAGTCAGGCATGGATGCCATAGTTTTTTTGGAAAAGGAAGAAGTCGACATTGTTTTACTGGACATCATGATGCCGAAAATGGACGGATGGGAAACCCTAAAAGGAATTAGAAAGTCTTCCAATGTCCCGGTCATCATGGTAACTGCCAGAAACGATAAAGATGATATCGTAAGGGGCCTTAAAAGTGGAGCGGATGACTATGTTTCAAAACCTTTTGATGAGAACGAACTTATCGCAAGAATAGAAGCAGTGATGAGGCGGGCAAAAGCAGTAGACACCATTAACCATTCATTGCGCTTCAAGGGGTTGGTTCTTAATACTTCGTCTTTCCATGTACAATATAACGGGGAAAAGATCTCTGTTACACCAAAAGAATTTGCGCTACTCGAAACTTTTCTTTTGAACCAGGATAAGGTGTTTTCGAGAGAGCATCTACTTGTATCCTTATGGGAGTTCGATGCTGAGACAGAGAATCGGACCATTGACTCGCATATTAGAAATCTTCGAAGCAAATTGCGGAAATCAGGGTTTGATGTAGATAAACACCTGGAAACCATTTGGGGAGTAGGGTATAGATGGAATGATCAGCACTAAAGAAAAAAGCTTGAAACGGTCGATAATTAGACCCTTTTCAAGCTTTTTCACTTCCTATTCTTCTTTTGACAGTTCGCTCTCGGTCACCCATTTATGGTTTGTCACTTCTTCTCCAATGTCTGTCAGAGCGAAGTCAACCATATAAACCGTTGTTTGTTCAGCAGAGTCGATGATTGCCGTAGCACCTTGCATGCCCTCCATATGGTCGGCATCCACTTCCACTTCATCGCCTACTTTATATGGCTCTTCTTGGGCATCCTTTACTTCTTCATGGATAATCCACTTATGATCTTCCACTCGCTCCCCGCCATCTGTCGGGTCATAAGAAATAGAGTAGACGGTTGTCTCATATGCACCCACGATGGTAGCTTCCGCACCTTCCATTCCAGGCATGTGGGCATCTGTTATAGTAGCAGTGCTTCCCAATTCAAATGTTGGGTTTTCCTTTTCCTTTAAACCTTCAGGTACCTCACCTGAACCCGACATATCCATTCCGGAGTGAACACCGTGGCCTCCATCCTGGGATTCTTCTTCTGCATTATTGGCTTGATTAGTGTTTGGCACCGCCTCATCCCCATCACCTGCGGCACAGCCGGATAATGTGATGGCTGCTGCCATTGTAAAGACTCCTAGTAGCTTTCTTCTTTTCATACAATAACCTCCTCTGAGTTCTATACTCAAAGTGTACCCAAAAAGTTTGCAGAAACTATGAAGAAAGCACACATTCACTTATTTCTATTAGTGAGGACCTGATCTATTACCTTCCCATATTCATCAACGACAATGTTCGCACCCTTACTGTTCAGATGAACACCATCAATAGTCAAATGCAGGCCTCTCTCCGCAGCCAAACGGTCCACTCGTTTGGGGCTTCTGTAGAAGAATACATCCTTCACTAATCTGCCAACGCCCGTACTGAGATAATCGGTGGTACGTAATGTTTCTAACTGCTCTGTAAATGCTTGGTGCAAATCAATAAACGTTACGTTCTTATGCTCTTTTGAAATTTCTTCAATAATCATGGAAAGATTGAGCAGTCCTCTGTTGGAGGAATTTATGTTTTCCCCGATCAACGCAGGGGACACGACCACAACCTGTTTGGAAGATTGCATGACTAATTCCAGTACGTTTTCATAGTATTCCCGAAATTCTTCTGAATTCCTAGTAATCGGCTGAGCTTGTACCTTCAGCAGTCTCGAATAAATATCATTGACTCCAATCCATAGGAAGGCAAGGTCATGATCTTGTTCTAATTTATTTTTGGTAAGCCTTGTATGTAAACTCTTAACTGTTTCTCCTGCTTTCCCAAAGTTAACAAACTTTATATCTGAGTATTTCTTTTTTAACATATCAAAGAACGAAACTCCTGGTTTACCTTCTGTTAAGCTGTCCCCGATGCATACGATTTTCATAGAGTATTCCTCCATTTTTTACAGTTGGTTTAAAATAGCAAAGTTCAATATAGTCAACAGAACAAAGGCTGCCAATAAATTACGCCAATTCTCTACTATTCTACCACTTTTCGGCTGCACAATCCCTAGCATGGTTTTTACTCATTAGGTTGGCTGGGAGATGCGTTATATTTAGGATAATAATAGTGTTGGTGATTATACCCCTCTTTTTTGCCTGCCAACTCCTCGGTCATATTGGAAAGCTCCGATTAGTAAAATAGTGAAGAGAAATATAGGGGTCAGGTATGCGAGGATGATATCAAAAAATATTGAAACATCCATAACGATTTTTTGCCTGTTCAGAAGGAAACTGATCATTAATACGGCCAGCATGATGAACGGTAATAGCACGCGGTTTATATTCGGAGCCACTTTATAGAAAATAAAACTTGATGCTACTATTAATAATAAAATGGAGATTGATAAAGAAGAAATCCAAATGATCGAGATGATATTCATCTCTAAAGAAATTCCCCTCCATATAGCAATTCCCCAACAGATTAGATAGAGACCTACTGTAAACGCATTAAGACAAGCAATCTTCTTTTTTCCTATTCGGAAGTACAAAATCGGACTTGCCATTACACAGATTAGAACAAGATTAATGATGAGGTCCTGCATGTGGATTCACTCCTTTTCTAGACTTACTCTCTTTACGAGTTCTTCAGTCATCCCGCTAATCTTTTCAACGTTTTCTAGATGATAAAAAGTGCTGGTCGTTTCAAAATTATCTAGGTCATGATTCTCGGAAAACAGAAAAATCTTTTTTCCTTGACCAAGGGCAATACCAAACTCTATATGACTGCCTTTTCCGGCGGGCAGCAAGACAATCAAAAAGTCTGCCTCCATCACGGCTGAAAGTTCCTTCGACCCGATTATTTTTAGGTCTTCCAACGTGGCAGCGCGTTCGTTTTGGGTCCAATCATAGGTTTGAATGAAGCCTTTATTTTTGAGAAGGCTACTTACTTCTCGTACCTTGTCTATATTAGTGAAGCTTGATGCTATGTAGAATTTATTGATCATTGTCATTACCCCCGTAAATACTTTCCAATAATTTATATACTTCGTTTGCCGCTTCCTCGGAAAGAGAATATATGACATGGGTATCCTTTCCGTTCATAATTGTTCCTGAGGATTCGTGGACCCAGAGGTAGTAGGAATCCAAAAATTTATAGTGGGGATCTGACATATCGACTGCACCAGGTTCTTTTTTAGCATGATGGAAAGCATCTTGAATAGTTTTTATATCCTCTTGGCTTCTTAGCGTCTTTTCAGAATCCACTCTCACTTCTGAAAAGCTCTCCATCTCATTAATCACAATTTGGTACATGACTTCTTCTGCGTCATATACTACAGCTTCTTTTATATCCTCTTTCACATTAGCCATTTTCCTTTCCTCTATAGAACACGCAGCCAGCAGTAAAATGAAAACCATAACAATTCCTAATAATGACGCTTTCCTTTTCATCACTAAACCCCCACTTTCTTATTTAACAATAGGCAGACTCTCTTTCGATAGAAGATCATCAATGAATACCCTGTGCTCGGTAAAAATATTTTCTGGTAAGCGATGAATAGGAAAAAACTCATTGCGTAGCGACTCATCATTACTGTTTACGAGTTTTCCATTATATTGTTTACAAGTAAAAAGTACTTGCACTAATGAGACCTGATCTCCGTTTGGGAATGTCTTATCATACTCTGGACCTGAATAGATTCCAAAGAGCTCAAGGTGTTTTAAATGAAGTCCAGTTTCTTCGTAGACTTCCCTTCTCGCGGCATCACTTATGTCCTCCCCAAGTTCCATGAAACCTCCTGGCAGTCCCCACTGTGCATTATCTGTACGTTGCTGTAAGAGCAAGCTTCCTTCTGTGTCAAAAACAAAGGCACCGGCAACCACCATAATTACTTTTTCATTGCCTACCATTGTTCTTAGATGTGTTATGTAATCCATTGGGTATCAGTCCTTTTCTATTTATGTATGACGTACTGGTTGGGGGATAAGTTTCACTTTGGGATTTGTCGTAACTTTAGAGGATCTGTCGAACGGCTCGTATTTTTTATTAACGGAAAATAAATCAGGCGGTACGGCTCGTATTTTTCCCTAACGGAAAATAAAAGTGGCTTAACGGAAAATAAATCCCCTACCAAGCCCATTTCGAGATCTGAAACTCCCCTGGCAGCTCCACATTCAGCCATAAATGCAAATAACGCTAACCTCCCCAAGAGATCAGCGTTTCAAAATCTAGTATTTCTTCCTTCTCATCCACTGCGTTGCCGCCCATTTATCCCCGATGACAACCGGCGATCCACCATGTAAGGTCAACTCATTCAATTCCTGGTCATCATAGAAGTATTCGAAATACACGGCCATTCCTTTTTGCGGCGAAACGGATAATTTCAGCTTAGGAAAATATGTTTCCCCGCCTTCTTCCACATCATTTAAATACATGACAAGTGTGCTTATACGCGGATTACTTACCGGCTTGTTTGAGGACTTAAAGAAATCAAAGTGTGCCTTGTATTCCTGGCCAACCTGATAGTTCAGGATTTGCAATCCTTCCCCATGTTCCACCGGCACATTCATAATCTGCGAAACTCTTTTTTCTATTTTTGACACAAGCTCATTTTCGCCTTCCTGGAAGAAAGTACTGCTGCTTGTCCTGATGGCATCTACTTGCATTCCATTTGCAACTTTTGAACGCTTCATTTTATCCTTGGATAATTGAATCAGCTCTTCACATTCTTCATCGCTAAGTACATTTGAAAGCACAACGACAAGTGGCTCTTCCATACGTGCAATGATAGCTATCTCTCTATCTTCTGTTTTTATTTTATTACCAACATGGGGGAAAATAGTCTGTTCCTTAACCGTTACGTTCTTTGTATTCTTTGCCAACTAACATCAACCTCTTCTTTAGTGTTATTAATATTCTGAAAATTTAATCCGGAATCTATAAAATGATAGTCAACAGTATTCTATTGTCTGTCTTCTTCCCCCTGTTGCCATTAAATTAAATCTAATTGATTTGAGATAATTTTACACTGAGGAGGAATTTAATTCTATCTTTTTTTATTTCCAGCCACCAACATATATTCGCTTTTTAACATCCCCATATGCACAATATCATGCCACCTGCCATTTCTATATAACGCTTCACGCGAGACTCCCTCTTTTTCAAATCCAAGCTTTGTATAAAGGTGGATCGCCTTTTCATTATGAGAAAATACCCTTAGGCTCACCCGGTGAAGGTTCAGTTCCATAAATGCATATTCTAGTATGAGCGTTAGTGCTTCAGATCCATAACCCTTTCCCCAGGATTCCTTCTGTCCTATATCAATAATGCACTCTGCATTTCTATTCTTTCTATCAATATTTATCAGGGATGTAACCCCAATAGAAGTGTTTTTTTCCATTTCTACGATCATGTAACTTTTGGCAGAAGTCGAAGGAAGGATGACATTCTCTACAAAACTCTTAGTTTCTTCAAACGTGTATACGTCTAGGGATGGACTTGTCGTCATCATAACATCCATGTCATTTCTCCAAGTATGATAAAGCTCGATGTCCATACTTTCCATCTTTCGCAAACGTAATCTATCTGACTTCAACATTAGTAAATCCTCCATTTACTCCATAATCAACACATAATAAGGCTCTTCTTGACTCGTATCGTCAAACCATTTCAGGCCTTTACATTCAAACCCGATTTTCTCTAGTATTTTCAGTGAGCCCTTGTTAGCTGGATCTGCGGAAGCAAACACACATCTTACAGCATTATTTGCTTTTGCAATTTCCACACATGCCCTAGCCGCTTCGGTAGCATATCCCTTTCCCCAAAAGCTTTTGGCAAAATGGTAAATCAGCTCCACTTTTTCAAGCTTTTCTTCCACATTGAAGCCTGCAGTTCCAATGACAATACCAGAGGCCTTCTCCACAACCGCATACACCGATAATCCTTTTTTATCCTGACACCTTGCGTAGTATTCTATTGTTTTCGGTAACTTTTCGTGAGGAGTGGCCCCTGTACAAAGTTCCATTACCTCCTCATCTCCCCAAATTCTTTCAAGGGCTCTTGTATCAATTGTTTCTAATACCCTTAAGGTTAAACGTTCTGTTTGAAAGACATTCATAAACTCACCTTCTTTCACTATTGAAACCCTACAAGAAGACTCCCCTTTCAACTCCGTACCCACAACTTGGTATAGTCCAAGTGTCCAAAAGAATGGGATTCTACATCCTCTATGATCGGGTCAAGCGCACGTGTCACCACTGGGTGGTAGAGAAAAATAAGTGCTATTTCTTGTTGTAAATATTGCTCCATTTCTTCCATCAAGTAGGATCGATGTTCTTTCTCCTCAGCCATTTCGAATGCATTCAATCCCGAATCAATATATTGTTCTACTTCTTTATTAAACAATCGATTGAACAGGAGCGCTTTGTTACGGAAGGCATAGGAAAAAGCTAAATGTTTATCAAAGGAAAGGGATAGACCCATGATTAAAAGATCGAGATCATGCTCCTTCTCCGTTTCTGTAAATTCCTTAAAAGAGATTGGACATAGCATAAACGAGATGCCGTAATTCTTCGCCTCTTTTTCTAACCACTTGGCTTCCACTACGGCATGGTAGTTTTCAAAATGATACAGATGGAGCGTCTCTCCCTTGTATCCCGATTCAGCTAGTAGACTAGAGATTCTGCTCGGATCCTTATCGTGTGGCCAGGCTTTCTCTATTTCAAAGCTTCTAGCCTCCAGTACTTCCCATCCAAGCTCTTTTGCCATCTTCTTCACATCAAATAGATGATAGATTGCTTCCCGGAAGGAATGATGCTGGATGATACTTTGCCTCTTTAAATTAAACGATAGTAACCTAAGACCCGCATCCTTAATCTTATGCTTACTAGGGATGACCTCTCCCACTTCTGCTTCACTGGATAGGTAAACGGTTTTCGCAGCGTCCTTCGTCACTCTGTAGAAGTGAATTTCATCTATCAGTGGTCGGACTTTAAAATAGGCATCATTCGCCTCTAATACGAGTTTGTTTTTTGTCCTCTCTTTTAGACGGAATGGACCTGTTCCAATCCATTTGTATTCATCAAATTCTATATCTGCCGGCAGAATGCAAAAATGGATGGCGGAGAGATAGCGTAAAAAGAATGGGTTGGGATGCCCGAGGTGAATTTCTACCTTGTGAGGATCGGAACAGACAATCTTCGTGATGTTTCTAGCGAGCCATGAGTAGGAGTGGTGGCTATTTTTCATTCGGTTGATTGTATAGGCCACATCCCTGCTCGTTACATTGCCCCCTTGATGGAAATACACACTTTTTCGTAAATAAAAGGTCCATATCCTTTTCTCCTCGTCCGCATGAAAATGATGGGCTATATGTGGATCGAAACAGTCTTTTTCACTGTTATAACGGACAAGTGTATCTCCTAAATATTCAATGAGATGAGTTTCCAATGAGACAGATACCCGTAAAGGATCGAGCGTGGTGATGTCCCTTGCTCTAAACGTATGTAAGATATCCTTCGATTCCAATTCATCCCGCTTTAATCCAAGCAATTTGCGAATTTCAGAAGAGGAATTCACCAACCACTGCGAAGGGATTGGAAGGCGGAGGATCTCAGCGATTTTATCCAGTTCGCCGGCTTCAGCACATTCCTCCATATACCATTTAACCTCATTCTGAAAGGTGGAATTATACTGAATTTGTGAAATATTCCCCCTTCCTCGTCCTGGTTTATAAAGGAGAAGCCCCTCGAACTCAAGTTTCTTAAGAATGCGCTTTGCATTCTTTCGTGAACAGAACCAAATCGCTTCTAAGTCTTCAAGTTTCATCTCATAAGGCGTATTTTTCTCAAAGTGTTTCCATTCGGCCCTAAGTTGAAAATAACGATCTTTCATTTGATTACACCTCATCTATAAAAGGGGACATTATTCCTCTAATTTTACCCTTTTTCTCTCTTTTAAGAAAGTTGATAATTAAGATAACTCAGAATAAGAGGTGAAGCCCGTGTTCAAACACACTATCTGGCGTGAGCAAAATGCCATTCTTTACTTTTCAGGTACTGCTTTATCAAAGCTTGGGGATAAGTTCTATATCATTGCCATCCCTTGGTTGATTTATGAACTGACTCAGTCTGCAGCAAGCATGGGTGTCATGTTCTTTGTACAAACACTCCCCTTTATTTTCGTTTCTCCGATCGCGGGAGTGCTTGCAGATCGATTCCCTAGAAGAATGCTTATGTTTTTCAGCGCGCTTCTGCAAGGTTTACTTGTAGGAATCATTCCACTGATACACATGCTGGGTGTGTTGCAAATATGGCATATTTACATCCTCGGCTTTCTTATTGCATGCGTGGGTGCAATATTCTCAGTAGTGAATTCGACGGTGGTCCCGCAGCTTTTCAAGAAAGAAAAACTGATGAAGGTCAATACCACCCATCAATTTATCGATACAACTTCTGTTCTTTTTGGTAGTATGCTTGCTGGTATCTTAATCTCTCAAATCGGGGTCTTCCATGTTTTGCTGTTGGATGCCGTTTCATTTTTACCGATTGCCCTGTCGATTCTTTTTCTAAAGTTCCTTGTCAAAGAAGTACCATCCAAAAGGAAAACTAATTCTTGGGACCAACTGAAGGCTGGTGCCAGCTTCCTTAAGAATCACACTATCCTGGGCCCCTTTACATTGCTTGTACTTATGGTAAATGTGTCGAATGGAGCATTGATTAGCATGCTAATCTACTTTTCTCGGGAAAAATTATTCCTATCCTCTGAGGAGATTGGCTGGGTATACGCTGGTGCCGCCATTGCACAGGTAGCAGCCATCGCTTTTGTAAACTATCGCGGTGATAAAGGCAATCCCATCCGATTGATGCTGCTCAATATAATGATTAGTGCAGTTGGCATCATGACCGTCGCATTAAGTTGGAACTGGCAAACACTATTGCTTGCCATCGCCATCCAGAGTGCCCCTGTCATCATGTTCAATGTACTCTTTAAAACTATGCGCCAAAAACTAGTGCCTGTCTCAATTTTCGGCAGAGTGAATGGACTGATTTCCATGCTTGGCCTCGGCACATTACCACTAGCGGGATTTTTAACAGGAATGTTGGCGGAGGTTTTGGATATCCGTGTGATATTTTTGGTGCTGGGTTTATGTTCGTTGTTAGTTACTTGGAGCTTTAGCTGGTTGTCTAAGTTGAATACGGACGTCGAAGAGGCGGGGATGGATTCAGCCTAGAATAGTAGTAAATATTACATTCCAGCATCTTAATTGTTATCCCAATGTAACTCCTATAAAACCTCGCTGTCATCTCCGCCTGTTAGTATGGAACAGGTCAGATTACATAGATAAGGGGATGATTGTTTGAAACGATTAACAGCAGGATTAGCAATGGCCGGTGTATTGGCGTTCAATCCGGTAATAGGTCATGCGGAACTGGGAGATCAGACGCTCGAACCTGGAATGTATCATGAGGATGTAAAAGAACTACAAGAAATCTTAAGCCAAAAAGGATATTTTGGCTATAGCGAAACAACTACATATTATGGAGAATATACAACAGATGCCGTGAAAAAGTTCCAGGCTGATAATGGAATTAAAGAAAATGGAATCGCTGGAGAGGAAACATTTGAAGCATTAGGCATTGAAAGTAACGAATCAAACATCGTCGAAGTGGCGAAGAAATATGAAGGTACACCTTATCAATGGGGTGGGGAAACACCAGAAGAAGGCTTTGACTGCAGCGGTTACTTAAACTATATTTTTGAGGAAGCAGAAAACAAAGACCTTCCTCGAACGGTTAAAGATATATATGCAGAAGGAACAAAAGTAGACTCTCCAGCTGTCGGGGACATCGTGTTCTTTGATGTGGAAGGAAACGGCCCGAGCCATGCCGGTTTATACATTGGTAATGGGGAGTTCATTCACGCATCATCAACGGAAGGCGTGACAATAAGTGTGATTGGAAACTCCTACTGGAAGGACAAATATATCGGTGCCAAGCGTTACTAATTGATTTAAACACACGAGGTTGCTATCTCGTGTGTTTTTTGGTATTTTGCAGATCCTTCAGCATTAGCTTTACTTGACCAAATAAACCACCAATTCCTCATACCATATTCCGTCTTGTTCATAATGGTTAAGAAAAAAAGCATCAAAAGTATAGGCGTCATCTTCGAAATGAATGCTGTTGGATTTTTCAATCGCCATCATCAATCCGCTCAAATCAGATGTGTGAGTTTCATAGATTAACTCACCGTCGCAGTAATATTTGACATCCATGTAACCACCCCATTTTTCTTTATTTTCTCACTTCTTAACATCCACCAACTCAAACCGCTCACAAACTAAAAGCATTTCCTCGGAATATTCCTCACCAATCTTTGGCAACTCCTCTGTAAAGAACTCTACATGAACATCCCACCAATATTGGTATGTACGATCTCCTTCTCCTTCTGATATCGCAAATTCTTCTGGTACTTCGTTCATCGGCATGATCTGGACATCCACCGTTTTGATGATGGCAACAGGTTCGTCTTTACTGTTTAAGACGATGCTATAATCCTCTGTCGAGGGAAGTGGTTCATTTTCTACTTCATAAAAGGCATAACCAGAACATGTCGCTTTTTTCACTCCATCTATCACTAATTGTGCAAGATAGTCCGGATTACCTCCGAACTGCCATGCAGTCACTCTTTCTGGCTTTTCTTGCTCTTTCCAATAACTATTCCAGTAATTTAAAGATGCTTGATTCATCATTATTCTCCTCCATTAATATGGATTTCTGTATCGCTCTCAATCATCATCATTAACCTATTCGAATCCTCTGTTGCGACATTTTCAGAAAGTCTCGCTGCCGCAATGATTGGTGCCCATACAAGTATTTCATTTCTACTCCGACCACTTTTCTCGCAATATAACTCGAGATACAATTCCGCTATATCTACTGAAACTTGGGAATATAATATGTATGTACGGCATACGTCTGCCCGTGGATCACCTGCGCTGGCATCAACCCAATCAATGATGAACACCTGATCACCTGACTTTATCAAGTTATAAAGATGAAAATCTCCATGACAAAGGCTGTTTTCAACGTTCATCGATGCCAATTTTTTTAATAACGAGCCCTTAATCTTCTCATCCAAACCTTTAACAGATTCTATTTGCCGTTGGAGTTTTTCATACATAGGTTCCAATGCCTCCACACGGACATTATGAATCTCCATTTGTATATCAACGGACTTCTCTAGATAATACTCCATTTGGTCCATGTTCTTTATCAAAAGTTCACCTAGTGTGTCCCCCTTCACGTATTCCATAATGATTGCCTGTTTTCCATTTATTTTTCTGACATCGATTATGTTGGGAACATGAAGGCCACTTCCATAAGCAACCATTTGTTTACGTGCTTCATATTCAGGTTCGGTATCTGGTAGGTGATCCTTAAAGATCTTGATGATTTTATTTTCATAAAGATAGATATTGGCAGTGTTTCCAGATGCAATTGGCTCCCCTAAGTTCATTGCACACTCTCCCTTCTAAAAGTACTCATAAAGGTTAATGAAATAGTCATAATCCCCTTTAGTCAGAATGCTGCTTCCATACCCTTCAAAAAAGCATAACTTATCGGATTCCCACTCAAATACGTTTGGTTTTGGCCTAATTGCCAAAGAAACATCGTACCTTGGATCGCCAAGAGCTCCGCCACTCCAGTCAATGATTCCTATGACTACCCCGTTATGTACTAATACATTATCTACCGTCAAGTCGCCATGGATAAGGGTTTGTTTCCTTTTAGCAGGTCTGTTTTCCTTGATTTGTTCCAACAAGTGTTCCGAACCATCCACCTCGTAGTTTCGAAGATTGTATGCTGCTTGATCGAGCATATCATCCAACCAAATTTTCTCGTTCTTTAAGGCTTCCGGACACGAGGTAGCATGGATATCAAATACGACTTTGCCGAAGTTTATTAACAACTCTTCCCGCTTCCCTCTATTATAGGTTTTGGTTAACGCAGCCCTGACCGTTTCCCCTTCCAGATACTCAAGCAACGCCCAAGATTGTCCATCAACCTCCACAAATTTTTCCACTTTGGGAACAGGCAATAAGGTTTCCTGATTCAAGCTTCTTAATACCATTATCTCTTTCTTTAGCCACGCGTTGAATTGTAGTGTCTTAGTTCGTTTTAGAGCATATCGCCCGTTGTCACTTTGAATGATACCTACATCAGAAGTACATCCTTGGCGGGGGAAGCTGATGGAATGGATGTTTCTTACATGATCTTTTATTTCCGTAGGTATTTCTACAAGTTGAATTGGTTTCATATGGATCACTCCAGTTAATTGAACTCTATATAAAACGGAATCATTTCTTCCTTTAAACAATATTCAATCCGCTCTCTAAAATTCTTAAAAGTCACCATTTCCAAAGCCTGCTCTACAGGGTAAAAACCAACTTCCAAACTCTCCGGTGAAGTAGTCGGAGTCCCACCAACCGCTCTAGCCAAGAATAGAGTGTTACATATGGAGCCACTGACATTTTGAAAGACCCCACAGAATTTCACGATTTCCACATCGATTCCCGACTCCTCCTTCGTTTCCCTAATGGCAGCATCCTTTAATGATTCCCCCTCTTCCACTTGACCTCCAGGCATCTCCCATCCACGGTGTGGACCCTTAATTAAAAGGACTTCATTCTTGTCATTCAAAACAACCGTTGCTGCTGAAATAATGTGTTTCGGTGTCACTTTTTCAGTTTGTACCATCATCCATTCCCCCTGTTATACCTGTATTGAATCAATTGACTTTCTTTTCCCATGTATTCTTCATTTCCAATTCTACTAATCTCGGTGAATCCTAGATTCCCCAACATCTTTCTAGAGCGAGCGTTGACCTCATGCGTTTCCGCCTCAAATACTTGTGTGCCAAACTTTTCGATTCCAAGATTCATTAATAGCTTCAGCGTTTCCGTACCGACTCCAAGTCCCCATAACCTGCTTTCCCCTATTGCGATGCCAAGCTCAGCGCTAATGCCATTGATGTTTGCCAAATCTGCATACCCGATTAATCTTGATTCATATTGGATTCCCATTCTTAAGAAGTCCGGGGACTGTCTTTTTACACAATTAATCCACCAAACATACAGCTCATCCTCGCTTCTCCCGGTTTCCCACCCATTCGCAAGGCAAAAAGCTTTATCCTTGTTCCACCTCATGACTGAATCAAAATCTTGAACTTGAAGTGCTCTAAGTTTAATAAAGGGATTGCCGAGATGATTCACTGGTTTCTCACACCCTCTTGCTGGTTTTCTCGATATATCTAAGAATTTCATGATATATGCTGATTTTTCCTGATATATTCTCAAATTTCCGGATATATCTTCATATTTCCGGATATATCTTCATATATCCGGATATATTCTCAATTTTCCGGATATATTCATAGATTTCCTGATATATCAATCTCTCGCTGAAACTTCTTCTGTCCCATCTTCGTGATTAGGTAATATCCCCTATTTTAACTGGCTAATTTACACCAATCACACTATATTTCCCTAGAAATCCATTCAAAACTAGGTTAAAGACTTCTGGTTGCTCGGAATGGACAAGATGTCCTGCAAATGGAATGATTGATATGTGGATATGCTGACTTAACCCTCCGTAAAAGATGGCCCCACGCGTTTCATGAGTGTTTTTCTCCCCCACCATGAACAAAGTTGGCAATTCTACCCCTTCTAAATCGGCGGTTTCTTCAAATGGATAGGAATCTTCTTGACTTGCTAGTTTGATGAAATCTTCCCAACCCTTGCCATGAAGTTGGTCAAAGTATGCTCTGATTTGTTCATTCTCTAAAAGCGCATTTTGTTGTTCGACCATATTTTGATGTATTTCCCTCCAATTATCTGGTTTCTCCGGCATCATCCCAGATAGGGTTAAGGTTTTCACTTTTTCAGGAAATCTTTTCGCCAAGAATAACGCAACCAATGCACCAATGGAACAGCCAACTATATGAGCACATCCTACTCCTAAATGGTCAAGCGTTTCTTTTAAGTCAATTGCACTCTCCTCATAATAGTTCGAGAGATCTCGGGAGGTGGATTTTCCATGCCCCCTCAAGTCCGGCAAAATCACCTTATATCGAGTTTGAAAATACTCCCGCTGATCTTCAAAATCGGTCATCCCTGTTTGCAATCCTGTATGTAAAAAGACGATTGGTTCTCCATCTCCCCAAATTTCTGTATGTAATAACATCTATCCTCCAACACCTTTCTGAAATTAATGAAATGTATCCAATACTAGCCTTTCACCTCTCCCACAACCGACTCACCCCAACCAGCACTTCCCCATCAAACGTCAACTTGTAAATATCCGGCATGTCCAAACCATTCCAAAAAGAGAAATCATATTGCTTGTCAAAGTGATTCATAATCAGCACCATTATGTTTCCATGTGTACCAATAGCGACATTTTTTCCTTCGTACTTGTCCAACAGGTGATGGATCAAGCCCACACCTCTAGTCTGTGCATCCTTATTGGATTCGCCGCCTTCCCAAGCGAAGTTTGGCTCCTCCCAGACTTTTGTGATGGCTGCTATGAAATCTTCAGCAGGCTTACCTGTCAACGTACGTTCTT
This sequence comes from Sutcliffiella sp. FSL R7-0096, assembly GCF_038595065.1. Taxonomy (NCBI): domain Bacteria; kingdom Bacillati; phylum Bacillota; class Bacilli; order Caryophanales; family Bacillaceae; genus Sutcliffiella; species Sutcliffiella sp. FSL R7-0096. The sequence goes on along the minus strand of NZ_CP152003.1, from coordinate 1,062,338 downwards.
TCAAATCTTCAAAAATCTCAATCTCCAGATTGTAGTGCCGCGCAACACCTTCCACTGTTTGAACAGCTCTTTTATAGGGACTGGAAACCACTACATCAACATTGTCAGGTCGGATCAAACCTAGTATTCTCTCAGCATCTTTGTAACCTTTTTCTGATAAAGGCCGCTCCCATTCATCAGGTGTGTATCTCGAATGAGCATGCCTAACGAAATACAGATTAGTCAACATATTTCCCCCTTCGTTAAACGGAAACTTCTTCTCTAAAATAGCTTGCTTTCGATGGTCTTATAATGATAATTAATAAAACAGATGCAAAAACGGTCGAAACACTAGAAAATATCAGGCAAACAAGTTGCAAAGAGAACACCTCAGCGGTAAAGCCAAGTAAAAGAGTAAGGGCGATTTGCACCATCCCTTGGAACATCTCTGCGATACTTGCGAATCTCCCCATGATATGGACTGGAACAGAGTTTTGAAAAAATGTCGCATATCCTGCATTGGCAAATGCCATGAAAAAGCCGAGGAATACAAATGAAGCCGTTGCAGTAAAAAAGTCGTAAGAGGCATAAAAGGCTACATATCCAACAGAGGTCAAAAGCATCCCTATTCCTAAATAAAATTTTAATGATACTTTTTTGGCCACCAAAGCAGAAACAAACGCACCGCCCAAAGCCCCGAGTCCCGTTAAACTTACGATTAGCCCATAGTCACGGTCGGACAAAGATAGGACTCGTTTGATAAATGTCACCTCTTGAGAATCCAGTGCAAACCCAATTAGCATGGCGGATTGAAACAGGAGATAGACAGTGATGAAAAATCTTGCTTTCTTGGAGAAATCTTTGACTACATTCCAGTCCCCCAATAGAGTTTGCAGGCGAATAGGTTCCCGCACATTTTCCGTTTTCTCATCCACATCCGGCAAAAGAAAAATGAAGAAAGCACACATTAAAAACGTTACTGCGTTGATCAAAATACATACATCTGTACTAACATACATGATGAGAAACCCGGCAATGGCCGGTCCCAAAAGAAAAGCACCTGAGCTTGTCATGCTTAATAATGAGTTAAATCTTTTACGTTCGTTGACCGGAATAAGTTTCGTTATGTACACAGAAGAACTCGGTCCGAAAAATGCCCCAACCATATTGATAACTAGCAAAAGAAAGTAGATAACCCAAAGAGAATCAATGAATGGAATGAGAAACACCAATCCCCCACGGGCAACATCCACCCAAATCATCAGCTTCCTTTTGTTCACCCTATCTATGACACTGCCAGCCCATGTATTGGTCAACAAAATGGCGATCGGCCTGATGATGTATAATCCCGCAACGGCCGCTGCAGAACCTGTCATATTTAGTATGGATATATTTAATGCAATTAAGTAAATCCAGCTCCCCAAATAAGAGATGCCTATTCCGGCAATCAGTAGAAAGGGATATTTCCAAGAAGTCATGCTACCACCCTTATCCAAAAAATCACTCAAAAGAAAAGCACCGGAGATCCCCCGATGCATATGTCTCTCGTTTTACATTTATTACTATATCATATTATTCTGAAAAATTTACTGGTACTTTTTCAATTAACCACCTACACTGGCAAAAGAAAAAAATATGAACAAATAAATGGTGATTAAACTGAGGAACAACACAGCAAGCCCCATAAATCCGGCCATCGCATATTTCCTGGTGCCCCGGTCAAGGAACATCCCTACTCCAAATGCCAATATGGCGGTAAACATCGGATATCGCCACGGAATGCCGAGAATATAATAAACACCTTCCATTTTGGAGGAGAATTCACCAACGAACTCAAGAATAAAAAGAGCTAATAAGATAAAACCAATACCCACTGAAACCTTACTAATGTTGGTTAGAGTATTTTTCATATGGTCCCCTTTTTCGTTAATCATCCAACGGCAACTTTGACCTCGCTCCGTATCTCTAGCTACCTTTTCACCCACTACATTTCCCCAATAAACTCCACATAGTGAAAAATACCAACCTTTCGGACAAGGTAATTTCTCAACTCCCCCTGTGTCGCTTTTTCAATAGGCGGTTTGGTCAGGGTGTATGCTTTTCCATTCAATTCTTCAAATTTCTCCTTGTCCACCCGGTTATGATATTCATCATCGACAATATCCGTAGTCACCGCGATTATTGGGTAACCGCTGAAAAAGACGTAAGTTCTTAGAGCAGAGTGTGGAGTGGAGTGTAGCAATAAAACGATGCCAATTAGAGAGATTAGTATAATTAGATTCTTTTTCATAAATGCCTCCCATTAAGATCTTTCTAGATGATTTAGAATCTGTGGATATTAGCTCACAGATCTTTAATCATGTTGTCCTTACTTATTATTATTTTTATTGGAGTTTGATTTCCGCTCATTGCCTCTTTTGAAATTCCCCGTAACTTTTGCCATTATCAATTGCTTGGCTTTATCATCTTCGGCAGCTTCCATCCGCTCTAGGAATTTATCAGCTTCTTTTCCTTTGAGAATTTTCACTTGTCGATTTTCATAATCCAGGAAAACAGAGTTGTTCTTGGAAATGCGGTAGCTGAAAGGTGATTCATCCAGCCGGTTTCTTTTATCGATATTTTTCATTGTGCACCCTTTCTTTCTCGGACAACTCACGCAAATGTCCGAAGCACCTTTAAAATCATTTTTTAATTATCCAAAGCTGATAGGAAAGTATCCAAACGAATTTTCTGAGTAATTCGGATTCTACGGCCGCTAAAATGGAGCAATCCATCTACTACCTTAAAGGTTCTCCCCGGTCACTTTCTTGTACACCCCAGCACCTACCATCCCGACTCCTATCACGAACAAGGCCGGAACCATCAACCACATGACTGCCACTGCAGCAAAACCATCCCCTACACTTACTCCAACAAGCATCGCAACAATCCAGCTGAAGAACGGAGCAATGGAAAGCATCGTGATAAGTCCCCAGATGATCAGCACCTTATCCTGATACTTGCGGCTTAGAAAGACCCCCAAACCAATGGACAACACCAACACAATAATCGCTAAAGGCATACTGCCATCTACTCCCCTACATTTATAATAATCTTGCCGGTGTTCCTTCTTTGTTCCATTAATGTGTGGGCATCTGCAACATCGCTCAAAGAAAATTCGTGCCCCACTTTAATCTTCAATTGCTCATTGACCAATAATGGGATAACTTCTGAAGCCGTTTCTTTCAAGAGGTGTGGGCGGAGTTTACGTGTTGTACCTAGACTGAAACCCAATACAGATCGGCAACTTGAATGAAGGTCCACCGTTTTTACTTTTCCAACTTCTCCGCTAGAATTTCCAAAATGGACTAATCTCCCGTATGGAGCCAAACAGTTCAAGCTGTTTTCTGTCACCACACCTGAAACTGAATCGAGAATGATATCTATTCCTTTGCCACCTGTCAGCTCATTTGCCTTACTCGCAAAGTCTTCTTCTTCATAACATATGACAAAATCAGCTCCACTTTCCTTTGCCACTTGTACTTTCTCTCTTCTTCCTACTGTGCCGATCACCAGACCCGCTCCCATTATTTTCGCCAGTTGAATGGCGGTTGTTCCTACTCCACCGGCTGCGGCATGTACCAAGACCGACTCTCCTTCTAAAATTCGTGCTACATTATGGAGCAGTCGATGTGCCAGAAAAGAAACAACTGGAGCAGCAGCTGCCATTCTGAAGTCGAGTTCTTCAGGTATTGGGAAAACTAGTGCCTCTTCTGCCACCACATATTCTGCATAGGATCCGTCTTTCGGGAAAGAGATAACCCTCTGCCCCTTTACCAATCCGGTGACACCTGATCCAACTTTTTCTATGTAACCTGTAGCATCCAACCCTGGAATAAATGGTAATGTCGGACCTTTCTTCCCGTATCTAGATTTAATGTCTGCGTAGTTGACGCTTGTCTTTGCAACTTTTATCAATACTTCATTATCATTTATACTAGGAATGGCTATTTCTTGTACCTTAAGAAACTCCGTTCCACCAAACCCTGTAACCATTAAAGCTTTCATTAAGCCCCTTCCTTCCTATCACACGTTCTCTATGAAAAAATTTTCAACCTATATAAATTCCATATAGTGGGTTATTTTTCCTTCTTTGCACTTTAGATTTATCTATTCTTTCGCTCATCGCTTTTTCCAATGTTCTCTAGTAGTATAGTAAGTAGATAAGAAAATAAGAGGATGAAGGGGTGATCACTTGAAAAGCAGAATGAATAGTCTTTTTAATGAGCAAAGGAATATCCATGTCCTATATTCCTACGAAGGAAGGGAGCATTACATGGAGAAACTAGTAGACTTTGTCCAATCAGGCGTATCAGCAGGAGACTATGTAATTGTAATTGAAAATCAGAGGGTTTATCCAATGCTAGTACAAAAGCTGAGCACTCGTTTATCAGAAGAACAAATGAAGTTAGTAAAATGGGTGAATAATTTTGATTTCTATTTTTCTAGTGGAAGCTACCATCCCCCTGCGATATATAATTACTTTGTAAAAACTGTTCAGAAGTTAGTAGAAGAGCAACTACCATTTCGCTCATGGGCACATGTAGAGTGGGCAACAATGGACGGTCCATTGCATATCGTTGAGGATCTTGAGCGTATCGTCGATAATGCGGTTCATCAGTTTGATTTCCCTTTGGTTTGTGCTTATGAAGGAGCAAAAATGCCGGATTACCTTAGAGAAATTTTATTAGAAACACATCCTTATATACTTGTGGAAGAAGAATTGGTTGTATCAGAACTATATCAACCTACAATTGAAGTATAAAAAAGTGGCTTATTATTTTTGATAAGCCACTCATACTGTTGACAAACTTTAAAGTAGTTAGGTTATTTGTTGGAAGAGTTGATCTTCGTTGCAGGAGCTTCGCTTTCCGCGGGCAGTCCGGAAGCCTCCCGCAGGAGTCTTCGCTCCTTCCACTGCGATCAACTAGAGAATTTCATTATTTTAAGCTTTGTCTACAAACTGAAGGGCTTATCATTTTGATAAGCCCCCTTTTCTATCTTATTCCCACCACCAGTGTTGCGTTCCATATGGATACTCTACTCGGCTATCCATATGGGTAAAGCTACCTTCACTATAGATCCCACTAAAACCGGAGCTTTTCGCAGCATTTCGTACAGTAGTAGTACTTACACCGGAAACGCTGATGTCCGCAGCAATCCCATAAGTGTGCTGACTGTTTGATGCCCCACCAACATTGCGATTGTGAGAGATGCTTCTAAATCCGGAATTGACATTCATCGGGCGATTCCCCAGTTTTACACGTATCGCTTCAAGCTTGTACATCATTCGACGTACGTTCTCCTGCACGGTTGCTGCCGATACATTCCCTCCGTTGAACCCGCTTCCGTCTTTAGAATGAAATTCACTGTAACTGAAGTGTTTCGTTCCATTTGGTGATTCCAACTCGTTTAATTTTGCTTGTGTCTGTGGTCCAACTATCCCATCTGCCGATAATCCGTAAGCACGCTGAAAACGGATGACTGCCGCTTTCGTTCCTGGTCCGAATTGGCCGTCCACACTAACGACTGTCTGTTGAGGAGAATCAGCTGCCCAACCGGCCACCCGGATCTGCAATTCTCTTACATCCGCTCCACTAGAACCCTCACTAAGCGTCCTTGTCCAGTTATAAGCAGAGGCTTCTTCAGCCGTGACCAAGGACAATACCATCCCGAGCATCAAAGTAAAACTGAAAGCCAACATCTTCTGATACGCTTTTAACATCTTTACATCTCTCCCAACCACAATAGTTTTTTGAATGTCTTGTTCAAATCAAACTGCAGCCCCGACAACGATTGATTGCTAGAATAAGAGATTACTAGAATAGAAGTATGTATGATGCCCCCTTTACTGTTTTATGAAAAACTCCACTACGTTAATAGAGTAGAGGTTTCTAGTAATAAATATAAAGTATTCCCACTAGAAATAGTAAAAATATTCCTATAAGAATAAGAGAAATTTCTTGATGTATTAGGGGGAATATCGCTTCGCTTAGGGCATCAATAGTGCGCAGTGATTACCCTTAACCTCTTGTACCAGACACTCCTCTATCTCCCAACAAAAAAAGCCCAGTCAAGATGAAAGAGTCACCACTCCCTTTCTCTCAACTGGACTTTTTTCTCTCTACCTTTAGTGATGATTCCCATGGTCTCCATGATCCCCGCCATCATGAGCCTCTTCTTCCGCTTCACTTTCCAAGATAGCATCTATCTCTTCCTGACTCAGATCACCGACCACCAATTGCTTGGTTGGCATGACGTGCATGTCACGTGCGGTCACGTGGGATTGAACACGATATACTCCATTTACCTCAAAAGAATGCTTCACTTCGTAAACGCCATCCCCAACATGTTCTGCATCAAGAAGTTGACTGTTTTCTTTTCCTTTTTCCACATTCCAAATTTCAATTTGCACTTCCTGGGCGTCTTCCACTTTCTCCTCCCCTTGTGTGACAAGGGTCTTTACTACAACCTCTTCCGCTTCATCCACTTTTTCCGGGAATTGCATTTCCACCTGGACAATCTCTAAAGAAGTCTCCTCTTCAGGTGCACTTGTACATCCAACCAATAACAATAAAAATGGAACAACAGTTAGCATAATTTTCTTCATATCAAAAACAACACCTTTCTTACCCTAACCAGGCTTTAAAACGTTTTATTCTTACAAACACAAGTTTATCTAATAGCAATACCACGATAATGGAGATTCCCACCAACGGCATGATAAGACCAAGCAGCAACATGATAATGGTAACGGCCCTTTTTGTCTTGATATCGACATTTCGGCCTGGAGCACCTAAACTATTTTCCGGCTTTCTTTTTCTCCACATAATTAGGGAGCTTACCATCATACCGATAAGGCCCACACACAACACTAGCCCCAGTAACTGGTTGGCTAAGCCGAATAATTTACCCTCATGCAGGGCGATGCCAAGCGTAATTGCTTTTCCCATTATCCCATAATCCGCATATCTGACATCTGTCAGGATGGCACCACTGTATTGGTCCACATGCAACGTTGCGTTATCAAACGGTCTGGAGTGGGAGGTAGCAATCGTGAACACTCCACTTTCCCCTTGTGGCATGGAAATGGTATATGGTTTTTGGATATTCTTCATATTTGCAATGCCTGATGCGTCATTTAGTGTCAAAGGCACATATTGATTGTTTACCGATGAAGGCACTGGAACATTTTCCGCTGCCCATGGCACATTCTCTGCAACATCTTTTGTCACCGTCACCGATTCAGGCTTTGGTCCAAAGCTGAAGGAGAATGCCGGATACCCGGTATTCGTCGCAGTTGCCACTCGGTTGATTTGTTCTCCCATCACACCGGACCATGGCAGTCCAGTCAAAATCAACACCAAAAGGCCAATGGACATCCAAAAAGCTGGAACAGCATGCATGTCACGCCAAAACACCCGTCCTTTGCTTCGTAATCTCGGAAGTACGGTTCCCCATATCGAAGCACGGTTCCTCGGCCACCAAATATAGAGGCCAGTTAATATAAGAATAATTGCCCAGCAAGCTGCAAGCTCCACAAAACGGTTGGCAACCGTCCCACCTACAATCAGTTCACTGTGTAACTTCTTAAAGATGGTCATCAATTCTTTTTCAACAGGCATTTCCCCCATAACTTTTCCGGAGTATGGGTCTACATAAACACTGACAGGGTTACCATCTTGCATGGTAGCAAACTTGGAAGTACGTTCTTCCTTATCAAAAATAGACACTGAAGTAATGGAAGCATTCGGATATTCTTCGCGCACCTTTTCTGCCTGTGCATTAACAGACAAACTTGTTTCCTTTGTTTCATCTACATAATAAAGATCCTTATAGATATAAGATTCAATTTGAGGCTTAAATAAGTACACGGCACCGCTGAATGCCAAAATTATTAAAAAAGGAGCAAAAATGATCCCAGCATAAAAGTGCCATCTCCACATGGTTTGGTAGAGGCCGTTTCTGGTTTGATTTTTCTCCTTTTCTTGTTTTGTTTTCTTTTCCATAAGCATACACCTTCAACTTTCCTTCGTATGCTTATATTCTGACAGGCAAATGTGAAAAAAGAATGAAGAATACAATCAACAGCTAGGATAACAAATAAATATTTTATAAACGGAACTAAAAATCGAACAACGGAATTTCCACAGTCACCACTGTGCCTTTTCCAAGCTCTGAATCGACAATAATCTTGCCGTCATGCTTGTTAATAATCTGCTGAACGATGGAGAGGCCAAGGCCGGTTCCGCCGCTTTTTCTTGTCCGGGCTTTCTCAACTCGGTAAAACCTTTCGAAAATATAGGGAACATCCTCTTCCGGAATCCCTATGCCTTCATCCTCGATTATAAGGACACCCATCGTATTACCATCCACCACAGAAATTCGTATCGTCCTTTTTTCGGGCGTAAATTTAAGCGCATTGCTCAGAAGGTTCTCCATTACTTGATCTAGTCTCCGATGATCGCCATTCACGACTACCTCTTCATTAAGTTGTACCTCCGTTAAAAGTTTTTTGTCATCGAGCTTTAAGCGAAAGCGTCCCAGCACTTCTTTTATCAGTTCCGCCAGTATGATTGGTTCCTTGTTCATTGGATACGAGTCTCCTTCGAGCTGAGCAAGATCCAGAAGGTCGTGAACAAGGCGATCCATTCTATCGGTTTCTTTTGTAACCGTTTCTACATATTTTTCTGTGGTAATGATTCCTTCCCCCAACGCCTCACCGTACCCTTTAAGGTAGCTGATCGGCGTCCTTAATTCGTGGGATACATTGCCCAGGAATTCACGTCTGTTCCTGTCGATTTCCTCAAGATTGGATGACATCGTATTGATGGACCTTCCAAGGCTCGCGATTTCATCTTCCCCTTTTAGCGACAACCTTTTAGAAAAATCCCCTTGTGCGATGTCTTTTGCCACTTTCTCCATCTGCTTGATGGGACGTACAATTCTATTCGTCATTTTCGTTCCTACAAAAGCGAGAAGTAAAATCAGCATAACCATCCCAATAAAAAGGAAGTTTCTAATTGGCTGAAAGGCTTCGGCAATCGCAGTAAGAGGCATATAGAGGAAAATAACGGCTTCTAATCTATCGTTCATTTGTAACGGAATAACTACGGCACGTATTTCCTGGTCCAACCCGGTATGGAATTTCGTAAAAGTCAACGTCTCGCCCTTCAGCAATTCCTGCCTTTCGCTAAAAGTGATAAGGTTTTCTTCAGCAAACGAATCAAATGGTGCCCCACTTGCAAGTTGCATCGGATCATCTGTAAAAATAATGGAAGTTTCGGAGCTTTGCTCCAACCAGTCCAGATGATCAGAAAAGGTTTCCCGTCCCTCTTCATAATAGGCCAGTTCCAAGGTTTGACCCTGCTTCGCCAACATATCTGTCTGCTTTTCTATATATAAAGTTTGATAAAGGTAGTAAGAGATCCCACCTACAAGGATGATGGTCAGCACGGATACAGATAGGATGGTCAACCAGATTTTATTCCGGATGGATAAAGGCTTCATGCCTCATCACCGTCAAATTTATAGCCGATTCCCCAAACCGTTTTTATTTTAGTTCCTGCATCCTTAAGCTTTAATCTCAATGTCTTTACATGTGTATCCACGGTGCGGTAAGAACCTTTCTCGGTATCCAGGCCCCAGATAACATCATGAAGTTGTTCTCTACTGAACACTTTGCCTTCGTGCTCGATCAAAAAAAGCAATAAGTCATATTCCCTTCTTGCAAGATTGACTTTTTCTCCTCCTACAAGGACTTGCCGAGCACTCTTTTGAACGGTAATCTCAGAATTGGAAACCACATCAAAAAAGGATTGATTGGAACGACGGAGCAATGCTTCTATTCTTGCTAGGAGCTCTTTTGGACTGAATGGCTTCATCACATAATCGTCTGCGCCAAGTTTCAACCCTCTGACCTTGTCCCATTCATCACTTTTAGCTGTCAACATCAGGATTGGCATCATATATTTTTCACGGATTTTTTTACAGGCAGTAAAACCGTCCATGACCGGCATCATCACATCGAGGATGATCAAGTCCACCTCATGATCGAAAAGTAAATCAAGAGCCTCTTCCCCGTTTTCAGCATGGAGGACTTGATAGTTTTCGTTCTTCAAGTAGATACCGAGCATTTCCCTCATATCTGCTTCATCATCCACCACTAGTACTTGAAAGGCGTTCTTCACTCTCCATCGCCTCCTTTAAATAATAAAAAGGGACCACCCTGAACTCCATACTCCTCTATAACATCCAAGCTATCCTTTTCAAGGACAAATACCTCATCGCCATCAAGACTCGACACATACAAGTTGGATCCATCGGCAATCATATAGCTGGGATTATCCCCAACATGGATTTTCTTTTCCACCTCATAGGTGTCCCGATTTAACTTCGTCAAACTATGATCTCCGTGGCTAAGCACGTAAATGGAAGAAGTATCAGTAATCTGAGAAATTTGGATAGGCATTAGCCCTGTTTCCTTTGATAACATTTCATCACCAGTTTCCGGGTCATAGGCGAATACCTTCTCATTCATTTCACCTGTCTCTCCATGACCACCTGTCCAAATATATTTGCCGTCAAAATGCAATCCCTCTGGCCTTGCATTTACCGAAAATGAATTGGTTATATCGTTTTTGTATGTATCCAATATATATACTTCCCCACTCCCGGCGGCAAGTACAAATAGCCTCTCTCCATACTTGACCATCTTGGACGGATACTCACCCACATTTACCTCCAGAACAACCTCTTTTTTCTCAAGATCAATAACTTGTAACTTACTGCTCTTTCCATTGACGGTATAAAGCAATTTATTGTCCTGGTCATACAATAATTCAAGGACTCCCTCTTCGATATCCATGAATTCTGTAACTTTATTCTCCATTGTATTTATCTCATAAAGGCTTTCTTCTTCCTTGACGGAAGCCATGAATTTTCCTGGCTCCATCTCCACAATCGACGAAAACCTGAAAGGCAGACTTACCTTCTCTTGACTCCCTGTGGACAGGTCCAACGCCGTTAGGGCATTCTCTTTCAAATGACTCACATAGATGACCGACTCTTTATTCTCCGTTTTCGGCAATGCAATATCAGAGCTTGTACATGCGGATAAGGTCAGCGTAAGTAATGCCACAATTATAATAAAGGGATTTTTCATCCGTTACACTCCTAAACAGAAATATTAACCCTTATTCTACTCCAAAATTGTGAATAATGTGTGAGCAATGCCAAAAAGGTTTTTTCACACAAAAAAGTGATTCAAATTATAGAATCACCTTGTGGATTTCTGTCATTCAGCTGTTCTTCATAACGATTTTCCTATTAACTCCCATATTTATTCCGATAGTTCCCTAAAGCATGCAGAGGCCAAATATACTTATAGCTATGATAATGGATATAATATCCGCCGGGAATGGCAGCGCCTGTTGGATACTCGGTTCTCCAATCAGATGCTGCCATCAAACCTGTTAATGCATGTATCCCTTTTTCTATTTGGGGAGTTGGTTTAACAGAACTGGCAATCAATGCATCCAATGCCCAGGCAGTTTGAGAAGGGGTACTATGATGAAGTGGGACATAGTTATTCCGAATATCACTTGAACAGGATTCGCCCCAGCCGCCATCTCTATTCTGAATGGAGAGGAGCCAGTTTATCGCATTGCTGATCATTGGATCTGTACTTGGTACACCTACTGCCTTCAATCCGGTCACAGCAGCCCAAGTTCCATAGATATAACAGTTTCCCCAGCGGCCGTACCAGGAACCATCCTCTTTTTGATTATGTTTAAGCCACATAATTGCTTCAACAATTTTTTCGGAATCCTTTGAGATGGTAGTGTACTCTCCAAGGAAGTATAGGGCTCTGCCAGTTAGATCTGCGGTCGATGGATCAAAAAGCACTCTATCCTCGTAGCGAAATGGAATTAGGGAGAGGAGGTAGTTATCTGTATTCTTTTCAAATGCCGACCAGCCTCCGTCATCATTTTGCATGGAAAGTAGCCATCGCACTCCCTTGTTCCAGGCTTTCTTATACCGTCCATCAGCCTGCGCTAAGACTGTGACAACCCTTAAAGCAGCCGTTGTATCATCTATATCCGGAACGATTGTGTTGATATCGGAAAACCCCCATCCACCTGGTGGGACATCAGGGTTTTTCACCGCCCAATCTCCATACTTGTCATGTTGCCTTGAAAGAAGATATGTACCGGCTTTGGTGACAGCATCATTATGTATCGGAACTCCGCCATTGATTAATGCTCCTGTCAACAATGCTGTATCCCAAACGGTTGAAGGGGAATTTTGAATAAAGCTGGAGTCGTCGGATTGATTTCTACATAGATAGGATTTCATCCCCAAAAAAGCATTTTCAATAATAGGGTGGTCCTTGTCGTAACCAAGTGCCATCAAAGAATAGATCATAAAAAAGCTTGCACTGAAATAACTGTACAGAGTACCATTTTTTTCGATTCTATCTATCATGTAATGTTCGGCATTTTTAAAGGCTTTTCTTCGTAGTTCTCTAGGTGTGGAGGAAAGTTTTTTTACGGTATTCTTCACATAGTGGCTGAGGATTTTCAAACCATCTAGCAAGCGGTGATCCTCTTCTTGCGCTTCCCTTGAATGAAGATGAGACAATTTCGGAGTCTGTGCATGTAAAATGGATGCGTCCAAATTACTGCAGATGATGATAGGTATCCAGTGTGCCCTCGCATAACCCACGAGGTTATAGATATTAATGGGAGCCCATTTGGGTATTATCATAATTTCTATCGGAATGCTCTTCACAATCATTGGCCATTTTATCTGCCCATTCAATGCCAGCATCATTCTAGTCAACCAATCACTTTTTGCAAGTCCACCATGATCCAAGATGAAACGTTCCGCTTTAAGCATATAGTCATCGTCTTTTGCAACGTATCCTGAATATAATAAGGAAAAATACGCCTCTATGGTAGCACTGAGATTACCTTCGTTTTCATCTGTGTAAACCTTCCAGGATCCGTTTAGTGCTTGCTGGGATTTGATTCGTTTGACAAGCGCTTTGACAAGCTTTTCTTCATTTGTCCATTTAAGCGTTCTTATCAGGATGATCATATAGGCATCTGTCATGATACTGCTTCCTTCAAAGCAAAAATTCCAGGAACCATTATCCGATTGCTTCCCGAGAAGGTCACCTATCATGTCATTTAGAGAAATGTTTACTTTATCAATCGTCTTCATATTTCCCTCCATGATGTATACGTTTTTATACACCATATGTAGGTTTGAAAAATTTAGAAGGGTATTCAGAAGCCTATATTAACGGGAAACTTACACGAATTTTTCCTGTACTCTTATTAGCTTCGAGAATCAGCTGGTCGATTTCCCTATTTATCGTTATCAGTCTCTCATGTAATTTGTGGATATCTTCTCTCCTTTTTAAATTTTCCAGCCTTTTCATTTCTCTTTCCAAATGTACCATTTTCAACTTAGTGTCTGATATCGAATTTTTAAAGTTCATTTTCCGTCCCCTCCTGTTATTACCAACTTTGCTCCTAATTTGTTCGGAAGACAACTTTTAATGTGTTGTGGGATATGAGAAAAATACGATTGAAATAAGTCACCCAATCCGTTATAATTTGGTTTGGAAATTTAATAATAAAATGTTACATGTGGATTTTTCTAGAGATCACTCTATTTTCGCCACACGACTGTCTTCGGGCAGTCGTGTGGCTTTTTTGTATGTTCAATCAAAGAAAGCGGGTAGATAGTATGAAGACTTGGCATTATGCGTTGATTGTATTTTTAGGGGGATGTTGCCTGGGGATCTTGTCTACATTTGTGAAGCTTGCATATGCTGCAGGTTATTCCATGAGTGAGGTAACAGGTAGTCAGGTGTTGGTGGGTACCCTCATTATTTGGGTCGTCACTTTCTTTGGTAGAAAGAAAGATTTCCAAGCTATTCAAACACTCAAGCTTGTTTTGGCAGGAATACCGATGGGACTAACAGGATTGCTTTACTATCAATCCTTGCAAACACTTGAAGCTTCCCTGGCTATCATTTGTTTGTTTCAATTTATCTGGATCGGCACATTGATTGAATGGATTTTCTATAAGAAGCGTCCTTCATCAGGTAAGGTTCTCTCTATTGTGATCTTACTTTCAGGATCTGTTTTAGCAGCGGGAATTTTTGGGGGAAGTGTCGAATCCGTTTCTTTGCAGGGAGTTTTATGGGGAGTACTTGCTGCACTTACTTTTTCCATATTTATATTTTTGAGTGGGATCGTAGGCAAAGATATCCCTGCAATTCAAAAAAGCGCCCTTCTTTCCACCGGAGGCTTGATTGTTACTTTTACCTTGTTTCCCCCTGTATTTTTAGTGGATTTACAAACTGTAATAGGATTAGCTCCTTATGGATTAATTCTAGGTATATTTGGTGTGGTACTTCCCCCATTACTCTTTTCCATTGGGATGCCACATGTCGGACCAGGTCTTGGAACGATCCTTACAGCCTCCGAGCTTCCTGTCGCAGTAATCATGTCAGCCCTTGTATTATCTGAACATATCAGTGTATATCAATGGGTCGGAGTTGCTCTTATTTTAGGCGGGATAATGGTTGGGAATATGAAACAGAGGCGAACCAAGAACGGTATTCGAACCACAAACAAAAAAGAAACCTTATGAAAGTCGCAATTAGTACAGCTCATTATTTATTGATCAGAATTATGCGGATGAGTTAATAGTGGCAGATGACACCTTGTAACAGGAGTTCATTGAACTCCTCCTGGTGATTGATTTTGTTTTTTTAGTAGGGATTTCTCGAGACTTATAATGTATTTGTAAAATCGTAATAGAATTAAAAGCAAGATTACATCTTCCACCATAGAATATTGCAACTTCCACCAACCATAATTAAAATATCCATATGGTTCAGGTAGCAAAGCAATAATTTCATAAATAATAATAGTGAAAACCCAGGCACAGAAATAGAAAATTTGTTTGGAAACCTTCTCTTTAAAAGGAAAAAAGTTAAGGAACAAGATATTAACTGGGGGGATTAATACTGTATGAGCCAACAGCCCTGCCCAATCAATTCCCTAATTAAAATACCAATATCCTCCCAACTTAAATTCCACAATCAAATCATGTATTAACTGAAAAGCAATCGTAAACAACCAAATGTGCACCATTTGGTTCCGAGTTAATTTTTTCTTTACTTTCCATGCGATAATATTAAATAGGATAATAGCCAGAATTAGTCCAATCATGATTATGTCCTTTTCATGAAAGCTGAGTTTGGAAATGATATTTATAAGTATTATCATGATTCTTCCTTGGAATTATTCACAAAATAAATATATTAACCATTCCAAATAAATATCAACGACGAAAAAAAACAGAACAGCAGAATGCAATTCTTAAACCATCTTTTAAACTTTGAATGATCAACACCTTACTTACCTTTCACGATTTCTAAGATTTCCTGAATTACTTCTTCCTCCTCGCGATTATCCCTAATAATAAATAGTCTATTTCCTTCCCCTTCTTCTGGATCTGTCACATCTTCAAGAAGGGATTCCTTCTGTTGTCTGTTGAGTACTTCCTTAAAGTTAGAAGCACCCCTGAATATATTCGTGCTTCTCATACTGTTCTCTACACGTTCTTTAAGGACTTCATCCGGAATATCAAAATGAACGAGAATACGGTAAAATTCATCCTCTGGAAAGAACTTTGCAAGAAGGTCCTTGCGACTTTTTAGGTTTCTATTTGCGTTGGAAATGATAAGGTGTAGGTCGGTCTGATTTATTGCGTATCGGACAATCAATTCTGAAACGGCATGTTTGAGGGTATTTGGGCCAGCTGTGGGCTGCAGTTTTTGGTAGTGGGTGTTAATGAATTCAGCATGGTTATCCTGATCCATTACCATGGAATTTTGCAAGGCTTGCTCAAGTTTCTTGGCAAAGGTCGTCTTTCCACTATGTGTTTTTCCGACGGTCATGATCAGTAGTCTTTTGGATGTTCCTATTCCATGTTCCATTATTTGAATTTTTCCCATCTCAAACTCTCCAAATCCTCCAAACCCCTTACTTCCTGCCTAAACCACTCCATATTCCCTGCAAATCTTTCCGAACATTCAAACTCTATTTTCGCCGCCTTCTGTCCTTGTACACAGCGCACGCTCGCAATGAACTTCTGCTTTCCCTTAGGCTTATCAAGGCTTACAGAAACATAGGGAAGTATCTCGTAGTAATACTCTGCATCGAGAATATCAAAATAATTCTTTTTAACAATATCTTTAATTCTCATATAATCAACCTCATCCAGCCCCCATCTGATTATACATTTCCCATCTGGAAGGGTGACTTCAAGTTGAAGATGGCTCCCTAAAGTATCTTTAGAAGCCTTTAAGACTTTGAAATTCTCCTCATTTATTTGCATATTTGCACTCATTTTAGTTTGACCCTCCACTATCGCTACCGCCACCGTGGTTATTGAATTGGTTAAACTGATACCTGGTAGTTTCCGCTTCGATATTTTGATTGCCTCTGTTCATATCTGGAGGTTGATTCATTCCTATGTTCTTTTTATCCATATAGATGGTGATTACTTGAAGAAACAAGATAGGTATGATGACAAATAGCCAAATCATTTAGACTCCCCCTTATTAATAAAGTTGAATATCTTTCTCATTGCTTTACCTCTTACTCTTCATCCAGCACTTTGCTTCTAAACTTGAAAATACTGTATAAGATATACAGGAACAACCCAACAAATAATAGGAGTCCATACATGGGATTAAATATTGTCGACACCAAAACAATCGTAATGAAGAACAATCCTATAGCAGATGCAGAACGGGTAAACCATAATGCCTCATCCGTAAAGTCAGGTTAGTCCTTGTACTTCCACCTTTGACCAAACAGCATTCCTTCTCTCGGGTTGAAATAGATCCAAATCAATACAATATACATTGGCAGCGCAAGTATAATCCCTATTGCTTGATCCATGGAATCCCTCCTAGGTTGCTTTCAACTAATATACGAGTCTAAGCGAGTGGAAGTTTCACATAATTCAGTAAATTTTACCTTTTTCTTGAAACTTCTCATTCTTTATAACGTATGTAAACTAAAGGGGGCGTTCAAAATGAAAAATTACGAAAAGCGGCATTATTTTATGGTGGCTGCCATAGCTTTGGTTATTTTTTCTCCTTTGATCATATGGCTATTACCATATATGATTCACAAAGTTCTCCATGATGGCAGTACGGTTTGGATAGTAGAAACGCCTGCGATGACACATATATTTACTTCGTAGTTGCGCTCCTGTTGCTAATTACCGGTGCTGTATTATCCTTTTTCTATTACCGATTAAAAGTCGCATTAAGCTTCATTTGCTTCTTTCTAGCAATTTCTTTAATGGTTATAGGAATTAAACCGGTCACTGTCGTCGACTTTGCTGGTATGGCCACGGTAGCTAGTCCTTTTACCGACGAACAACAATACGGCTGGGAAGATATTGAAAAAGTATATTTGGTTATAAATGATGAAACAAAAGAGCAGAGTTTGGAACTTTATTTCAAAGGTGGGGAGATAAAAACGTTTGACCGGAGAGATGAAGTGCAAAATTTAAGAATTCAGCTGTTGGAGTTAAGTAAAAAATATGGATTTGACTTTACGAGAAAAGAGTAGGTACGTGTTTCACCTACAAAAGGCAGGGGTGATTCCAATAAGGAATGCCCCTTTTTAAATTTATTTTCTATTATTTTGGTGGTGCTTCGGGCTTATAGAGCTAGCATCCTTCCTACACAATAACCTAAAAGCTACTGACACAACTGAAATTTCCCAAATGAATTACTCCCCATTGTTTCTTGACAAAGTATGTTGCACCCTTCCCCTATAACTATAAGGTACTGTCCTTTGGAATAATTCCTTAACTCCCTCTGAAAAACTCAAATATTTTTCAGCCTCTTCGACATCCATCCAAACAACTTCTTCAATTTCCTCAGGCATGTTGATTTCTATTTCGCCACCAATTACTTCACCTTTGAAAACAAAGAAAATAGCATGATGCCCTTTTACCTCAAAGAATGCTTCCATAACTGTCAGAATTCCATTTACCTCCACATCCAGTCCAGTTTCCTCTTTCACTTCTCGAACAGCAGCCAGCTGTAATGTTTCTCCGGGCTCCACCGCACCACCAGGCAACGTATAATAGGACCCTTTTGGACCAGTGTTTTTCACTATAAGGATTTTCCCACTAATTTCATCGAGCAGTAAAACGTAAGCAACGTCCACTCTTTTCATATCAATCACACCTTTTAAGAAATATGCTCATTTCGTCTATTCCAAGTCCCCCGACTGTACTGGTCCCATGAAAATGACATAATCCCCCGAATAGGAGCCACCGCCACCATTACGATGTGTATGTTCAAGACTTATCGCTTCGCCTTTGTCATTAAGAGCCTGATATTGATACGTAAAATAATGACTGGAAGGTAAAATTCCATTATCGGCGGGGCTAACATCGAAAGAACCTGTTAGCTCTTTCCATTGAGATGGTAGCTTGGCATAGCCATAGCTTTTTTCTCCTAACTCGATCTCATGTTTCACTTGTATTTGTGGGTAATAAACTTCCTTGCGGTCAGAAGCACCGGAATTAGTGATGGAATAGTTCCTTCTGGATGTTACAAATATCTCCACTTTTTGCGCAATATCATCTGGGTCCAAGTTCCAGTAAACATATGAGTTTCCATTATTATTGAGGATTTGAGGACCTGTCGAAGATGATGATCCAACATTATCCCACTTCCCCATTCTCCAAACCCAAACGCTTGATCCATATTTGTCACCATAAGAATGGTGCAGAACGATATATGTTTTCTCGTCCAGTTGAACGATGTCTTGAATTTGGAATTTCATTTCTGGCGTTACATGATAATAATTTTCAAGCAACTCTTCTTCTGTATAAAATTCTTTCGGGACTGAAAAGAAATAAAATACCCCCATACCCAATGCTATAATACCCCCAAAAATAAGAACTGCTAAAAGCTGTTTATTCATTGTGCATTCCCCCTTTTCTCAAGAAAGGATGCGGTATCAGAACGATAGTAGTATTGAGTGTTCTTTGTTGTTACTAATAAGCCATTTCCGTCCATTTCTACATAAACAGTTATTTTCTCACCGGTTTTTGGTTTAACACCTGTTAGTGAATAAGGAAATTTCTCCTGAACCTTCTCAGACGTCCTGTTGTCCTCTATTGCCCATTGCTGTTCCCTTATTTCTTCAGTCCATTGAATAACATCTAAACGGGTTTGTTCAAATGATTGGAGATCCTCTTCCAGTTTTACTTTATTAAGAATAACTTCTTCTCCAGATGGATGGGTGATCAATAATTCAGCTGAATCAACATCTGCAAGAAACGTTTCTACCTCATCCTTGGGGTAAAACACACTCGATAATCCAATTGCCAATAAAGATGTTAACAAAAATATGTAATTCCCAGTAAAACCGATCCAAGCATATTTGCGGTATGCTTCCCAACGCTCTTTCCCTATAAGTGCATACAACAACCAAACACCAAGTGGCAGAATGGCTAAGGAAAGCAATTCTCCAGCAAAAGTTATGTTAAAAGAAAAAGATAACAGGCCAATCCAAACCGTTATGACAATTCTCCAAATCCTGGGTAGCTCTTTCTTATCCTGCTTACGATAGATCCTCCATCCCCAAAAAGTAATCACTGTCCATCCAAGGATGGTGCATATTATCCCTATAATATTCCATTCAAAACTCCAAAAAAAATTCAATAAACACACCCCAATTTACCATAAAAATTCCCACTACCATTCTACCATTCTCTAAAATAAAACCCAACATTAGGAAAAAAGAAAAACAGTCAAATAATTTATGACAACAATCTGGGCGTATTTCATACAATATGGTGGGGTGAGATAAATGGCAAGAGTAAAATATACAGATTCAGACTTGGCTTTAGTGGCCAGGATGATACGTGCAGAAGCGGAAGGCGAAGGAAAACAAGGTATGTTGTATGTAGGAAATGTTATTGTCAATCGCGCAATAGCGGATTGCCTGGACTTTAAAGATGTAAGGACCATTCCGCAGGTAATCTATCAGGTACAAGGTGGGAACTACTCTTTTGAAGCGGTCCAAAAAGGGAATATCTTTTACAACCGAGCCAGGGAAGTGGAGAAAAGACTAGCGAAGAAAACATTGGACTTTTGGAGGGAACACCCAGCTAAATTTGCGCTATGGTATTTCAATCCTTATGCTCCATGTCCTCCAACATGGTATGATCAGCCTTTTGCGGGACAATTCAAACAGCATTGCTATTATGAGCCAATTGCCGATACATGTGACAGCGTTTATAGGGGTTAAGGGTATAAAGTTAAAGGAGCTTACCAAACAGAGGTAAGCTCCTTTTTATTTCCTAAATCCCTTTCCCTTCCTTCATCACAACCCCCTTCTCCTCTAACATGGTAACCATGCGGTCCACCTTAAACTGTTGATCTTTATCTCCATTTTTTGGCAGAATGAACCGATCCTCTTGTCCTTTTCCTTTGCCTACATAGAACAGATAGTTATTTTCCGTTGTATAAACAGTGAGGGATTGATCTACCGGGATTTTTCTCTTTTCCTTCCCCAATACGATCGCGTCAAAGCGTGGGTCGTATCCAATTTGGTAGGTAGGATTTGTTCCATAGTAGAGGTTGTATAGCTTCAGGCTTCTTTTTTCGATAACTTTCCGGAAAAACGTCTTTGTTAAAAAAAGAATGACAAAGTATAAAACCAATCCGATGCCCACCGTTACAATATTAAGAATTAAAAATTCTACCCCGTCTGCAGCTATTTGCAGGTTAGCGATGATATTGTACATGCAGAATAGAAAAAGTGCTATTACATTCCCTGCTAATGCAAGCTTGAAAATGGATTTAAAATAAGGCATATATCGAAATAACTCTGTGTAATCTTTTTGATTGATCGGAAACTGTAGTGATAAGGTCTTTTTCAAGATGTACCTCCTGGTGTGATAAATTTATTTCATTCCTGAAATCTCTAATTCTTGATCCATGATAATCCCTTGCTTCACGTAACTGATCAGCTTTGCGGACTCCGTTTCCACCCTTTGTCTGCCATATGGATTAAGAAACCAGTTATCCTCCCTTGTCGACTTGTCGTTAACCGGACACAGGGAATAGTCAATCCAATCAGGCATATAGGTCCGGAGCGTAAGATTTATCCGCCTCATATGGTAATGGCTTGTCACCACCAGAAGGCGGCTGATTTTATGGAGATAAAACGCTCTGTCTAATACCAGCAGGGACGCGAGCACGTTCTCCTTTGTATGAAGGGACTGATTTTCCATCAGGATATCTTGTGCCGGTACTCCGAGCTCCATTGCTTTGTCAGCAAGCATTTGGGCTTCAGTCAAGCCGGTACCATCCCACACGACTCCACCGGAAAACAATATCTTCCCCGATCGCCCTTCCTTATATAGCTGAATCGCTGTCGGTAACCTGTACTCCACGGCCTTGCTGCTACCTGCCACAAAAATGCAGTCACCACTTTTGTTATCTTCTTTTATATTTCTGAAAAGCAAATCGGTCATCTGTTGGTCTGTCAGTTTGCTAGAATCCAGCTGTGAAATAGGTATTTTCATGGTTTTCCTCCCATGGTGACTGTTGTCGAAATCCTTTTACTTACATTATACATGTAAGTGTGAATTCCTTTGCGGATAGTAGCAATTATTTTTAAGATTTTCAAAGCCGTTGGAGTGCTTAGGTCATGAAGACCTCCCTGCCTCGCTTATCTCTTCAGAAAGGTCGCCACTCCTAAAACTTCCCCCTTAATCTTCCACAAATTGAAGAATAGCTCGTATTAGCGAGCCACATTCCCTGCTTCCACAGCCCGAACGCCTTGCTTCTCTTCAATCTCTGGATGAACTTTTCGTATGACAGACGGTCTTGCCATGATAAGCGTAACAAAAATGAGCATACCTGCAGAAAGAAGCAAGACCCATTCACCAGGAAAGATATCGTAAAGAACCCCATAGATTATCATTCCAAGTGGAATCAGCGCCATGGCCATTGTTTCAATGATGGAGAATACCCTCCCTTTGAATTCATCATCGATGGTTTTTTGCAGCATCACCTGAAGAGGGGTATTGACAATGATAATAAAGGAACCAAAGCAGAACATGAGAATCATATAGTAACCAAACATCATCCAATATCCCATCGAAAGAATTAGTGGCAGCGAAATGGCACCCATGATTGCTCCCAGGCACAAAATTCCCCTTTTGGAAACGAGAAGAGGAAATTTCACTTCTTTTCGACCGGAAAAATAAATGGACATGAGAAGCATGCCAAGAGCAAAAGCCCCTTGAGTGAATCCGAAATGTTGCGATTCCATCTTTAGGTTTTCGATTAAGATGTACGAATACCCTACTTCATAAGCCCCAAAAAGGAAATTAATGAGTAAACTGATCCAGAGCATGACCAATATGGTATTTTGCAAACGCAAATAACCTATTCCCGCTTTCATGCTCTGCCACATGGATTCTTTCTCCTCTTCCTCCTTTCTACTATTCTTCACATCAGAAAATAGGCGGAAATTCATGGTCGATTCCAAAAGAACTGCAATAACGGATGCAACAATAAACACCACTAGAAAAACAGGGATTGGTACCGTTCCATATAAAAGCCCACCAACCGCAGGGCTTCCAATAGCAGCAAAAGAGATTGCCACCTGGTTCATTGCCATTGCTTTTTGAATTCGGGCCTGATCAATTAAGCCTGTAATCGAGGAAGTAAATGCGATACCTGAAAACATGGACGTCAAAGATAGGATACTGGTAGTCATGTAAATTGCTATGAGGGAGAGTCCTGTTATTAGGGTGTAAACGAGAAGGCCTGTAATAGCAAGTGTGGTGGCAATTTGTGAAACAATAACAATCTTTTTTCTGGAATAACGATCAGTGATGGCTCCTGCAAATGGTGCAGCAAGTGTTCGTGGGAGAAAATTACATAGAAGATTGGTCGCAAAGCTTGTTGCGGATCCAGTAAGCTGCAAAATGTAAAAACTAATGGCAAATGCATATACCTGTGATCCGAAAGTGGAGATTAATTTACTAATCATAAAGGTGTACAGATGATATGTCGCTCTTTTTATTTTTAAGCTTTCCTCCATTAAAAGCACCCCGTTTTTTAAAAGTTTAATTTAATTAAACAAATTGTACCATATTAAGGTATTCCAATTCAAGAAAAAGTTTAATATAATTAAACAAATAACTTTAACTTTAACTTTAAGGAGTGCACACATAAATGCTCGGAGATCGGATACGAAAATTAAGAAAACAAAAAAAGATGACGTTGGAAGGATTGGCTGGGACAGAGCTGACGAAAGGGATGCTCAGTCTTATTGAAAACAACAAAGCCAACCCGTCCATGGAAAGCCTAACCTATATTGCCAATCAGCTAGGAGTGGATATCGCTGATTTAATGGGTGAATTCAGGACCGAGGAATTACGGGAAACTTTGGAACGAGTGGAACAAATCTTCAATGTCCCATTTAGGAACCCAGATTTTCCTGATAAATACAAACAATTAATTGAACTGATCGAGCCTCATATCGGGAAACTTTCCAAAGGGTACGAGAGCGCACGGCTGTTGGAAATATACAGCTATTCCCTACAGCGGGAAGGGCACCCTGGGTGGGAAAGTCTTCTTAAGAACGCCTCTGAGATGTTTGATCAGATGAATATTTCCTCGAATCGGACATCCATTGGGATATTCCGATCAACTATTGCATTTATGGAACACAATTATGAAGATGCACTAAAGATATTCAAGAATGAGCGGAAGGAAATCGAAGCAAAACACGCATACATTGAACCAATGGCCAGACTTGACTTGGATTATAGTGAAGCGGTTTATTTATATGCTGTCGGTGATTCCAAGACAGCAATCGAAACGATGGAAAAAGCCCTTACCTATTCCAAGGAAAAACGTATCTTTTACCTTACAGATGATCTCTACCGTCTGGCTGCAGTCCATGCGTTCATGGAGGGCAATGAACAAGAAAAGGTGTATTATCTCTCAAAACTGAAGCAATATGGAGAGTTTGCCGACCATGCTTCCTCCATATATTTTTGTGAATTGTTCACCATCATCGATTTGATTGCTGAGAAAAAAGAATACACACAGGCGCTTGCCAAAATGGAAGAATGCCTCGCCCAAGAGGATATTATGCAGTACTATTCTCCTTGGTTCCATCTAGAAAAAGCGAAAGCTCTTTACTATCTCGGCCGTTATGAAGAGGCTTTTCAGGCAATAGAAATGTTCGTCATGCCAGACCTTCACCACCCTATTGACCTCTCCATCTTATATGAAAAAGAATCCTACCAAGCACTCATCCTTATGGAGCTCGGTAAAATGCAAGAAGCCGTCACTGCCGCACAAAAAGCCGTCGACAACTTCGAGCCTCTCCTTGATTCAAAGATGAAGACTTTCAGTAAGACGGTGTTGAAAGATGTTTTAGAAAAGAGAAATTCTTTATCCGCAAATTAAAACGCGTAAGCAAAGGGCGTCTTAGAGATCCCTTTTTTTCAAAAACTATTTTAAAATTTCTGATTTCTGTTACAATGTTTCTTAATAAATTTCATGAAGATTGGGGTTTTCACCATGGAGAACTTTTTTCTATTTGTCATAATGAGCATTCTACTAATCATTCTGCCTGGCCCTGACACCGCCATTGCCACAAAAAACACCTTGTCTGCTGGAAGATTTGGCGGATTCAAAACCGTTTTAGGTACCTTTTGCGCAATCCTCATCCATACCATCGCAGCCGTCGTTGGTCTATCCGCCATCATTGTTAAATCTGCCTTCCTGTTCTCTGTCTTCAAATATGTTGGTGCCGTTTACCTTGTCTACCTTGGGGTAAAGACCATATGGGCACTTCGGAGCAAGAAACCGGAGACACTTGATGAGACCGTCGCAACAAACAAGTATGGGAATCAATCCCACTTCAAACAAGGTTTTCTTACTAATATGCTAAATCCAAAGGTGGCCGTCTTCTTCCTGACCTTCCTGCCACAATTTGTTGACCCAGGAACGAGCACAATCGGCCCTTTCCTCCTTATGGGAATTACCTACGCTGTTCTGACCGCCATTTGGTTTGTCCTTTATATCTATCTTGTTGATCAAATTAGCGCATTCATGAAAAGACCACGAACCACGACGGTTATCGAATCCATTACCGGGGTTGTCTTAATAGGATTTGGAGTGAAGTTGGCTTTGGAGAAAAGCTCGCAATAACGGTAAGGTTTTAGACTTAGCCCCGTAATGGGTGGAAGTCCTGCCCTTCTACCCACGACCATGTTATAATGGGAACGGATGCAGAGATAAGCCTCCGCCAAGCGATAAATATGGAGGTGTTAAAAAATGAACAAACGATGGACGATTGCAAAAATAAATGAATTTGTGGAAAAGAATTCAGATAGTAAGCTGTTATCAACTGAGTACCATGGCTTCTCACAAAAATTATTATTTAAATGTACATGTGGCAGCAATTTTGAAAAGACTTTTACAAAATTCAAGAATAATAACCAACGCAAATGTGATGTATGCCAGCCGCCAAAGGCTTCTCGATAATAGATAGCATAAAAAGTGCCAATTTATTTTTGGCGCTTTTTTATTTTGTCTTCTATATGTTAAACGATGGCAGGAACACGCTATCGTTTTATCGAAATAGGTGTTATGGAATACTAGTAAGGAGGAATCAGATATGGCCTCTACATATACCGTCATGTCCTTTAATCTACGTGTTATCGTCCCCTCTGATCCATTCAACTGGGAAGACCGTAAACACTGGATTGCCAAAACCATTCATACATACATGCCCGATGTTATCGGCACACAGGAAGCAACTATTCCGATGCTGGAATGGCTAAAAGATAGATTTATAGATACGTATGAAGTTTACGCAGTCAATCGCACTGTTTCCACAGATGCGGGGGAATTCAGTGCCGTATTTGTTAAAAAGTCCAGTTTCACCATAGGATCGAAAGGTTCCTTTATGCTATCAGAAACTCCAGAAATAATAGGAAGTATGGGCTGGGATGCACACTGCGAAAGAATTTGTTCTTGGGTCGAGCTTATCCCACCAGGAGAAACCAATCCAGTTTTGCTCTTTGTCAATACGCACTTGGATCATATGGGTAAGGTTGCTAGGAAAGAGGGTTTGAGGTTAATTCAAAGTGTAATTCTTAGTAAAGAAAACGAGAAAAGACTGCCTGTTATTTTGACCGGTGATTTCAATGATGTCCCTGAGAGTGAGGCGTTAGAGGAGATTTCGTCCATGAAAAGCTGCTATTCTTGTTTTACTGCAGAAGAAATGAAGAACAGTCTTACCTTTCATGCTTACGAGGGCGGAACGGAAGGCGCTCCAATTGATTACATACTCAGCTCCCATGGGACAGATATACTTTCAACAACCATCATCAGGGACCGCATGGAAGGTGGATTTCCATCCGACCATTATCCCGTACTGGCTACCATTCAACTAAAAGGAGAGACAAATGAAAAGTAAAATTCAAGTTGTATTGCTGACTCTAACCATACTATCTACCATTTTACTTATTTGGGCTGGATTCTCTGGGAAAAATGATATATTCCCATTATTGCTCACCTTAGTTGTTACGCTGTCCATGGCGAATTTAATGCTACAGAATCGTCAAAATAAAGCTTTCCGATTATATCGGGTAGCTTTTGGTTTTGCCTTTGTATCCTTGGTGTTGAGCGTAACGTTGTTTGTTGTAGGATAATTTATTTCTGGAACGGCTGAAATAGCAACTGTAAATTAAATAGAATAGGAGAAAAGCTGATGACCACAAAAATCACCTTACAGATCAAATCTCTTCCCAATTATGAACCTGAAATCGGACGCTCTCTATGGTGCTTGGAAGATGTGCGTCAAAATCTAACGAAAAGGTTAACAGGAATTAGTCAAACTCTATTAGATAGTAAAATGGGAGATCGACAGTCCATCGGCTCACTTTTGTACCATATCGCCTATGTAGAAGCAGGCTGGTTGTATGGTGAAGTAATGGAAAAGGAGGTGTGGGACCCAGAAATAGAAGCGCTTTTCCCGTTAGAGGGTTGGCCTGATGGAAAGTTGATCCATGTAGAAGGTGATACTCTTGAAGACCATCTTCAACGCTTAAAGGCAGTCAGGGAGAAACTGCTTACTCACTTCCGCACTATGGATATGGAAGACTGGCGCAGACCAAGGGTGCTTGAGGAATATAATGTTACACCAGAATGGGTGATTTATCACCTGGTAGAGCATGAAGCCCATCATCGGGGACAGATATTTCAGATGATAAGAGAGTTTCGTAATCTAGAAAGGTGATCCTATGGCCGGGCTGGGGAATAGAACTCCCTGGCCTTCCTGCGCTTATTGGAAACTGATTCCGATATATATTAGAAAAGATATAAGGAAGAAGGTAGAAAAGAATAGCACTTTCTGGGGTCTAGACCAACTCCTCATCCATCCCCATCTTTTTCTATTAACATCAAGCCATAGATAATCAACCACCATCGCGAACAAAAGTATGAGTGTAATAGCCAATGATAAAACCTCACTCCTATTTTGACTTAACGGTTCTGAACATACTCAGCAAACAGAGCTAACACTGGAAATAGTACAATCACCAAAATACTTTGGGCAAATGTAATACCCAAATCTTTTTTCCAACTGTTTTTTGGATAACGAACTGTCGCTCTCTGGAAAACCAAAAGTATCGCCCACCAGAAAAGGAAAGTTCCTAATGTCATACCTATTGATCCATAATAGAACACGTTTCTCCCCCTTTAAATGTAAAGTAGTAAACCTACTACCCCCAACGAGGCCAACCCTATTAGACCAGAATATATCCCCACCCTTGATCTAAAATCTCTATGCTCTTTAGTCTCAGAATGGTAATTTGCCCTTTGTTGTTGCCCGCTCGTCCAGACCCCCAGAAAAATCCCTGAAATTGCGATAGCAACAATACCGATTATAAGGAAGATTTGTATCATAATTGACACCCTCTCATTATATGCATTCCAATTTTGAGTATCTCTAGATATCTACGTTTCTGCATGATGAAAGGTTCCTTAATTTTACTAATAGGATTACAAACTGTTAATTACAGTTAGGCAAACTACAATGACGAAGACTTCTGGGCGCTCATTTACATGTCGGAGAACCCTGTATCATTGACAAGAAGACCTCAGTGCTTCCATTTTCACTTCAGCATTGTCTTCATCCCCTTATGATGACAATCTCGCATCAATCTTAAAGTCAGCATTGTCTTTATCCACCCTATAATGACAATCTCACTTCTATTTTCTCGTCAGCATTGTCTTTATCCACTCAATAATGACAATCTCACTTCCATTTTCTCGTCAGCATTGTCTTTATCCACCCTATAATGACAATCTCACTTCCATTCTCTCGTCAGCATTGTCTTTATCCACCCTATAATGACAATCTCACTTCCATTTTCTCGTCAGCATTGTCTTTATCCACCCTATAATGACAATCTCACTTCCATTTTCACGTAAGCATTGTCTTTATCCACCCTATAATGACAATCTCACTTCCATTCTCTCGTCAGCATTGTCTTTATCCACCCTATAATGACAATCTCACTTCCATTTTCTCGTCAGCATTGTCTTTATCCACCCTATGATAACAATCTCGCATCAATCTTAAAGTCAGAATTGTCTTCATCCTCCCCATGAAGAAATTCTCCCAATCTACAAAAAAGTAAAAAAATCACAGAATAGCCCTTTACTACTGCATATTAATAGGAAATTTCTCCCTTACCATTATGTTATTTTTTAACTATTATTAATATTAGTATAATTCAAATTATTACATAGGAGGAATTTCATTGAAGAAGAAAAATAGACTACTTACTGCTGCACTTGCTACGACTTTGACCTTTGGTGCATTCAGTGTACAAACTTACGCACAGCCAACTGTTATTGCAGAACAACAATATAGTGTGGTTAACGCACTGGATAATAAGATCCTTAACAAAATCAACGCTGACAACATTTATAACATGATTGCTCATCTGGAACAAACTCCACGGGTTGCTGCATCGCCAGAAGAGTATGCTGCTGTTCAATACATAAAACAACAATTTGAATCCTATGGCTATGAAGCTGAAGTCCAGCCGTTTGAATTCTTTGGTTTTACAACACCCCATACCGTGGAGTTAAGTGTGGATGGGACAAGCCTCAGCCCTGGTGCTTTCACTTATACCCCTAGTGGCGAAGTAACTGCTCCATTGGAATACATTGGGTTAGGCACTCCTGCTGACTTAGTCGGCAAGGATCTTACCGGTAAAATTGCTCTCATTCAACGCGGGGAAATCAGCTTTGGTGAAAAAGTCCTGAATGCTGCAAGAAGTGGTGCAGAAGGGGTTATCATTTTTAACAATGCTGCTGGTGCATTGAATGGTACATTGAGTGAAGCGAATGATGAATATGTTCCTGCCGTTTCTATTTCCCTCCCAGAAGGGAATCAGCTAGTTTCCAAGCTTAATAGTGGGGAAGCTGTTGAGGCATCACTAACTGTACTTGGTGCTTCTTCTGGAATCCGCACATCACACAATGTGATCGCATCTAAAAAAGCTACGAATAAAAACAAGGATAACGGCAATGTTATTGTTTTAACTTCTCATCATGACTCTGTTCCGGGTGCGCCAGGAGCAAACGATAACGCCTCTGGTACCGCAATGGTGCTTGAGCTTGCCAGAGTACTGAAAAATGCTCCAACAGACACTGAAATTCGATTTGTCACATTTGGAGCTGAAGAACTTGGTCTGATTGGGTCCAGACATTATGTGAATACATTACCAGATAATGAACTTAATAGGATTGTAGCAAACTTTAATTTGGACATGGTCGGAAGCCGTGATGCTGGGGACCTAGTTATGAGAACAGTTGATGGACAAGCTAATCTGGTAACAGACCTTGCTCAAGCAACTAGCTCCAGATTAAATGGAGAACCGACACCATTCGGCCGCGGAGGAAGCAGTGATCACGTTCCATTTGGAGAAAAAGGAATTCCTGCAGCACTGTTTATCCACAGCCCGCTTGAGCCATGGTATCACACACCAGAAGATACATTAGATAAAATCAGCAAAGAAAAGCTTCAGGATGTAGCGGAAATCGTTGGGACTGCCATCTATGATTATGCACGTTTCGACAACCAAGGACCAAAGCCGAAGAAGAAAGAAAAAATAGATAACCTGCCTAAACAAATGTATTTTGAGGAAGACGTGCAGTAAATAATGAATAAGGGCCGGCTCAGTTGCTTCTTATGCAATCGAGCCGGCCCTTTAATTTTTATTTTTCACTGGAATTAACCACATCCCCCAACTTCTGAATGCCTTTTAAAATATTCTCCTCACTCTCATAGCTGAATGACAGCCGGAGATATTCTGCCCCTTCTGACTGATCGAGGAAAAAATATTTACCTGGTAGGAAAGATACCCCTCCCTCGGTTGCTTTTGAGAGTAGCTTCTCTGTCTCTACACCCGGGATCTTCACCCAGA
Source organism: Sutcliffiella sp. FSL R7-0096 (assembly GCF_038595065.1). Classification (NCBI taxonomy): domain Bacteria; kingdom Bacillati; phylum Bacillota; class Bacilli; order Caryophanales; family Bacillaceae; genus Sutcliffiella; species Sutcliffiella sp. FSL R7-0096. The sequence continues at coordinate 1,031,708 of NZ_CP152003.1, read as the reverse complement.
CAAAATAACCTCCTTCTGGTACAAACCAGGAAGAATTTTCAGGAAGGTACTTTTCGAGGGCTGTCAGCATAACTTGGCATTTTTTTTGATATGTCTTACTTAAAGTTCGCAACCGCGATGTAAAATCCGTATTTTCCAAGAATGTAGACATGGTGGCTTGCGCGAAAGGATGTTCCAGATCTTTTTTGAACCAGAACAAGGCTTGGATGAATTTTTCTGTAGCATGTACCCAACCGATCCGCATGCCAGGCGCGACCACTTTTGACAAAGACCCGACATAGAGAACTCTGTCCTTCGTATCCATAGACTTAATCGTCTTCGGGTTGTTAGTGAAACCAAGCTCACCATATGCATCGTCTTCTAGTACCAAGAAATCGTATTCTTCTGCAAGTTCTAGGACACGACTCCTACGTTCAGCTGTCATCGTTGTCCCAGTTGGATTGTGGAAGGTTGGGATAGTATATAGAAAACTTGGTTTTGTCAGCCCTTTTTGTTTTCTCTCAGAAAGGATTTTCGCTAATCGTTCCGTTTGAAGGCCGTCCTTATCGATGGGAACGGTTATAATCTGATCTGTATAATTTCGGAAAATCTCGAGTGCTTCCATATAGGTTGGCGCCTCGACCACCACAACAGCATCCTTATCTAGAAAAATGCGAGCAATGAGGTCTATAGCCTGGCACGCGCCCGCAGTGATTAAAAGCTCATCATCTTTTGAAGGCATACCTCGCACTTCCTGCCTCATCCGTACCCAATCTTTCAACTTATCTATTCTCGGACTTCCTATGTAATGTAGTGGCAAATCATTTTCTTCCTCAAGCAATTGAGCTACTGCTTCTTTTAATTCCTTGGAAGGTATTAAATGAGGTGCGGGATAGCCAGAATGCAGTCGAATTGCTTTAGCCGGAACGGACGGAATCCATTCGCCGGGAGGGTTATTTTGAAGGGCTGCTTTGATGTTATTTGGATAAAAGGATTCCTTGTTCATTGATACCAGACACCTTTCCAATTTATAAGTTCCTTCTATTTTAAACCTACTTTCATTTGATAAACAATAGAGCAAACCCGATTTCCGAGCTTGCTCTATGCATTTTTTCTTGCCATTAATTTTTCGGTGCGTCTAGAGCTTGGTAGTCTGTTTGATACTTTCCGCCTTCCGCCACTTCGGAGTGATAGAGGGCCTTAAGGGCAAAGTTTTTCTCAAGGCCGTGCTCGTCCATCAACTCTCTTAAGCGTTCCTGCAATTCGTCATGGTCTTTAATAAGCTGCTTCATCTGTGATTTAAAATATTTCATGGGTGTAATCCCCCTTCGTAATGAATGCCATCTATCAGCTTAGTATACATGATATATGAATAATTATTTTCTGCAACATCATAAAATGGAGAGTACCAGAGTGAATAGCAAAATTAAGGACAATAAGGAACGGTCCTATTCCTTATAAAGCAATAGAACCGTTCCCATTCAATTACATCCATTGATTTAAAGAAATGCGAGCGACTATATTATATCCCCTTCCCCTACCTCTGGATTCCACGACTACCGTCCCCATATCAGGGATATCCCCTAATCCCACCCCTTTTGGAAAATTGTGTCCGATGATGACCTGATTGTTTCTAAATGATGGCTTGGTTTCTAACATGCCTTCTAATGTATTTAAAATACTTTCTCGCTCGAATTCACTTAATACTCCGCTCAACCGATACAACTGAATCAAGAAAGGAGAAATTTGTACATTTTCAGCTCCGAAAGCCAAGTTCGCCGTTTCTATAGCTCTACAAAATGGACTAGCTAAAATGGGGTAAGCAATTGGAATGGATTTATGACGAAGGTATTCTCCAAACATCATAGCCTGCATTCTTCCGTTGTTTGAAAGGTTCCGTTGAGTCAAGCAATTTCCAAATGAAAAACCAGGTAAATCCACTCCAACATTTGCCTCTGCATGCCTAACATATAAGATGTACCCGCCATTCATAAGTCCATCCAAATCTTCTACCTCCTTTTTAAGAAATCTTCAATTTAACCTGAAATCCCCGGAAGTCGTACGCACTTTCAACATATACTCTCCATTTCCGACCTTTCCTTTTATCTCGCTTTCACTTTTCTCTTCATATTGCATACCGTCTAGGTTTACGTTTCCTTTGCCAGATCGACCTTTGTAATCAACTGCTAGGGAGCTAGGTGTTTCATCAACCTTAATTCTTACATCCCCACTCGTTACCTCCACCTCGATATTACCTGTTATCCGTTCATTTTCTATATCGATATCCCCTGATGTAGTCTCTACGTTTATATTTCCTTGAACACCCCAAATTTTAATATCTCCTGATGTCGTATCCACTTGGACATTCGCGAGAACTTCCTTAATGGTGATATCACCGCTTGTTCCTTCAATAGCTATTGTCTTGGCTTCGGTGTTTTCAATGCGCACATCTCCACTTGTCAGATCAATAGAATAACTATTTGTTATGGTAACGCCTTCGATCAAAATATCTCCCGAAGTCAACTCTGTCCTAAGTGAGTCCAGTTGCAAATCAGTCATTTGAATATCACTTGATGTCGAATAGGTAGATAACTCCTGATAGGTCTTTTTCGGTACTTCCACTTCAAGTTTCAGACTGGTGATGTTAGTACCAATTTGAAATTTCATTTTAGGTTGATTGACTTCTATATGTACGTTTCCGCCGACTTTCTTAACTATTAGCTTATATTTGTCCTTGTTTTTATCACTGACCTCTCCCGATAATTTTGCATAGATGTCTTCCCTATCCACAGAAACCACCTTGATATCAGCGGATGTGGTGTGAATCTCTATCGTTTCAGCACCATTGCCACTTACTGTTTCTTCCTGTTCTATAGGAGTAGTATTGAAATTAAAACTAAAGGTTTCTTTAAATTGTCCAAAAACCACAGTAGTCCCTATTGCTAATAAGATGAGTACAAATAGGAAGGATAATATTTTTTTCATTGCGTGTCCCCCTCTTTATTTTTCAACCTGACACTATAGTGACTGATGGATTTCGGGATTCCTTTTATTTCGAAATGACCTTCAAAGGCAAGGGTACGAAGGCGATACTCCAAAAACGAGGGATTGACTCTACCTTCAAGTTGACCATATGTTTCACCGATGATTCGCACTGTTTTTACGAACCCGTTTTCTGCATATTCCTTCTGGGTTTCTTTTGCAAAATAAAGTAATTCTTGATCAAAATAACTTTCCGAAACGCCCTGTATCTTGCCCTCTTTCCAAACACGGAGCAAAGCTTTAGTTTCTTTTAACTGTAGCCATTCGTCAGCGTATTGCTTTTTCGCTTCAATAGATAAAGGTTCTCCCAATCTCTTGAGGAGGATGTTCTTCAACTGTTTCGGTTCCAACTCACCAGAATATGATAAGTAATGTTCGGAAAATGCTCGGTGTGAGAGTTCCATTTCTCTGTATGCGACTGAAGCATTGATTAAATACACAGTATTCTCACTTTCGCGAAGATGATGAAGGATATACCTGTGGAAAATCTGTTCATGTGCGTTATTTGCTGTCCACAGGATTACTGGGCAGTGTGGAGGGATCCGGTTCAAATCATCCATCGCCTGATTGAATTTTCTCCCGAACTCTTCTTCTTCAATGAAATGTTCATAAATATTAACATGGGTCTGTAGCCATTCGTGACGTGTCTTTTTATCGGATAATGGACCGATATCGAACATTTCCCAAAATCCTATTATCCTATGATTCCTCTCCAGACCAACTCTCAGTGATCCTGCAGTAGATTCACTCCCCACAATATGCACTGTGTCATAATCTGTTTTAGGAGGAGGCTGGTGGTCAATTGGTTGTAATATATGCTCGATTTCTTCCAACATTTCTTCTTTTGGAATATCTATTTTTGTTAATTGCTCTAATCGAAGCATGGTTAAGTATAGCCAAGTTTTTGCGTCCCTTTCTGATAGCTGTTCAATGGTTTCCTTCAACTTCTCTAGCATGGTTCGACCCCCAAGGAATATTTTACCTAACACTAAATATATCACCTTCAAATGGGTAATTCTACCACAACATTACAACAATCCTTCTGTTCAAAGATTTCCAATTTAATAGTAAGATAGCATTAGAAACTTTTCGGCTGCATTCCACGTACATATTACATAGAAACATGATGATAGCGAGAGCATTAATTACTTGGCCTAAAGGAGGACCAGATGATAAAAAAACAATATATGATTGCTTTACTTTTAAGTAGCTGCTTGGTTTTATCTGCATGTACGGATAAGGATGCGGGCGGGAAAGACAATGATAGCGGTGTTCAAGCAGAGCAAGATGTAAATGATCAGTATGAACAGCTTGTGGATAAAAAGGATGAAGATTTGGAGCTAGAACCGCTCGAACTTACATCTTATGCAGAACAGGTAAATGCGACCATCAGCTCTCCTGTGTATAAGGAGTTCAGTGCAAACGGGCAGGTAGAGATTGCCGGGACTGTTGAAAAACATGCTGATTTAAAAGGGGAGGTTGTTTGGATCAAGGTTCGCTCTGTCGAGGACGGACCAACCGGAAATCTGATGGAGTATTATGCGCCAATTAGGGACGGAGCTTTTAGGCAGAATATTTCCTTTTTCAATGGAGAGGGAGAGTATCAGGTCACGGTTCAATTACCGGATACGGAAAGGGAAAACTATTACTATGACACTGCCAAGTTCTCCGTCCACAATGTGAACCCTGAAGCAATTCATGATATTGCGTTAACTCCTTACGGTCACATTGCCGGGCTTCAGGTGGATGTGGAATCAGGCTTTTTGGAAGAAAATGAGCTACTCCCTTTTGGTGGAAAAGCTGAGAACCTATCTGATGGGGATACCATCATGCTTCATCTGAAAAAGGACTCCGAAATCTGGAAGCATATGATAACAGTGGAGGACGGACAGTTTTCCCTTGAAATTCCTTTGTTCTATGGAAAAGGCATCCACCAGCTTGAGGTGATGGTCCCCGATAAGGAGCGAGAAAATTACTACCAGCTTGCAACGACACTCTATATTGACAATGCTTCGGAACGAGTGATGCAGCCGTTAGAGTATTTTACTGCCTATAAGGAGAGAGGTGTTACGCTCGAGTCCCCTCAATACGGAGGAGACGAGGCTGGAGGTACTTATTCTGTAAAGGGCCGGATAGACCCTGAAGCAGAATTCGGCCCTGAGACCACCCACATTTTTGTGACGACAAAATTGGGTGAGGATGAGGCTCTTGATGTGATACCTGTAGAGAACTATGAATTTGACGGTTTCTTTTATTTGCGATTCGGGCCTGGTGAGTATGAAATAACCTTGAGCGTGCCGGAAATCAAAGAGGAGAATAGCGACTATTTCCGTTATTTTGGTTTTGCAAAATTTGAGGTGACGGCGTCTGCTGATGATAAGCGGGATTTGCTTCCTTCCCGCGGCGTTCAGTCGGATGCACCCAAGATCATCAAGCTTGCTGAGGAGCTGACGGCCGGAAGGGATTCAACTCGCGACAAAGCAAAAGCCATTTACGACTATGTCGCAAAAAACGTTAGCTATGACGTGAAAAAGTATAGGAACAACGAGTTTGAGTGGGACGATAGTGCATTGAAGACATTGGATTCGATGACTGGCGTCTGCCAAGATTATGCTTACCTTTCCATTGCCCTTATGCGGGCGAGCGGAGTGGAAGCGAGATATGTGGAAGGGCGGGCCGGTTCACCGTGGCCTGGCAACCACGCTTGGGTCGAGGCCAACCTGGATGGTACATGGGTCGAGATGGATCCTACCTGGGGTTCTGGATATATTGACCGTGAGGATAAGTTCATTTCAGCATTCAATGAAGATTATTTCGATCCAGACCCGGATGAGTTTAAAAAGACGCATACTCGAACAGGGGTTAAGTATTAATATTTGTACGACAAAAAGCACCGTTCCAAAGAGAAGAACGGTGCTTTGTTCATCAAAATTAAAGGTCTAAAAGTCAACCTAATTGCTTCACTACTTCTTTTGCCACACTGATGGTGGATTGCGGATTCTGACCGGTAATCAATTTACCGTCCGCTTGCATATGGTCTACCCAATTATCCTTCGCAATGAACTCCGCGCCAAGCTCGCGAAGGCGAGTTTCCAAAAGGAATGGCATATACTTGTCCAAGGTGGTTTCTCTTTCTTCATCATCAGTGAAGGCTGTGACTGTTTTGCCTGCTACAAATGGAGTACCATCTGAAAGCTTCACTCCTACAAGCCCCGCCGGCCCGTGGCAGACCGCTGCAACCAGTTTGTCCGCTTCATAGATGTCACGAATAAGCTGGTGCAATTTTTCGTTATCAGGTAGATCAAACATCGTACCATGTCCACCTGGAAGGAAGATGGCATCGTACTTCGATGCCTCTGTGATTTCGTCCAATTTAATTGTGTCCTCTAGATATTTAGCTGTGTCCAATATCTCTTGAGGTGTCTCTCCACCTTCTAGGCTTCTTGCATCAACAGGAGATTTTCCACCAAGTGGACTTGCAACCGTAACCTCGTAACCTTTGTTCCTGAATTCCACATATGCTTCACCGAATTCAGAAAGCCAGATTCCTGTCTCATGCCCGTCCTTCATTTTATCTGCAGTAGTAACAACCATTAATATATGTTTTGTCATCATGTATTCCTCCTAAATCTGTTTAGTTCTCTTGTTACAAGTTTTATAGTTATCTGTTACTGAAAAGGGCCACAACGCACCCTCTAATTACCATACCCGAAATCCAACATTCTAAAATCAATCCAGGAAGAAAGAAAATAAAAAACAAGCCCTGAAGCATCTATTTATGCATCAGTGCTTGTTACTTTTAATTTACCTTCTTCTTGAAGAACTTCTATAAGTGCATTTACTACATCAGGATCGTATTGGGATGGGGATAGTCTCTGCAACTCATCTATTGCAAATTCCGGAGTAAAAGCATTACGGTATGCACGGTCTTCCGTCATTGCATCGAAGGTGTCGCTGACTGCTATGATGCGGGCTTCGAGAACGATTTCCTCTCCAATAAGTCCCTTTGGATATCCACAACCGTTTAACCGTTCATGGTGCTGTTCGATGATTTTTGCAATTGTATCATCATAATATAACTCTTTTACCATTTCCGCACCATCTTCAGGGTGTTTCTTAATCAATGCAAATTCCTCGTTAGTAAGTTTGGCAGGTTTATTAAGAATTTCAGAAGGAATATTTATTTTACCGATATCATGGAGTATTGAGGAGATATAAAGTCTTTCTAAGTTTGATTTTGATAAGGATAGTTTTTTGGCTATTTTTATAGAATACTTTGCAACTCTTTCATTGTGATTATAAGTATACGGGTCTCTCGCTTCTACTCTTTCAACAATTTGGCTTAATTCTTTTACATTATCACTTAATTGAAAGAAAGTTGGTTCATTAATTAGCCATAAGTATTTTACATCTGATATTGCAGTAAAGTGGATTGTTTCTTCTAAATTTGTGCACGAAAAGTAATCGTTTGGACCCAAATTAATTTTTTCACCATTATGTTCACAAAGTATTTCACCTTCAAGAATATAAAAGAATTCCATTACTTTTGGACTTTCTGCAGGATAAATATAGAATATATTATCTTTCTTAACCTTTTGAATCATAACTTCTATACCTTCACCTTTTGAAAGAAGACTTAATTCAAAGTTTTCCATATTTACCTTTTCGATGTTTTGATCTTTTCTTTTTATGATAAAAGCCACCTTATGTTCACCTCTTATATTTTGAAAAAAAAGCGACTACTTTTAGAAAAGCACTCGCTTTTTTCACTACAATCTCTTAATAACCTACTAATCTTACCGGATCAATCCAAGCCCAACGATCAGCAAATCTTACATACTTCCAATAGCACTCTGCAATTACTCCATATTCTGCCACTTCATCAATTGTATCCTGAGTCATTTGTAGAGTAATATCAAAAACGTAGCTGATGATTTCGTCAACCTCTTGGTCGAATCGTGCCGTTCTTTCATCCATACGCTCTACTAAACTAGCTTTTTCTAGTTGAAGGACAGCAAGTAATTCATTTAATTCTTCTTGTTGAGTAGCCTCTGTAGAATTTGTTAAAGACAGTTCAACTTCTGCAATTTGTTGATCAAGGTTTGCCAGTTCATTTTTCATTCCTTCTAATTCTCCAAGGTAAATGGCCCATAGGTTATCAGCGTCTTGAACACCAGTTTCAATAATATGATCCATCTCCGCATTAGCTGCATCAATAATTTCAAGTGCTTTTTCAATGTCTGCCTCACTTGCTGCATGTGCATTAGTTGATAATCCAAATGAAACTCCTAAAAACAAAATTGTAAAGAAAGTAAGCATACCCAACCTTTTCATTGATAAATCCCCCTATGTTTTAGTATTTTCTTCTCTCGCTGTCATTGTGTATGAATTTCTCCTGTAGTTACGTTATGTATTTTTCGTGCTTTTTTCCTATATATCACCATAATTATACAAGTTACGAACAGTTAAATCTATATTTATTTGTAATATTTTGTTTCTTACCACATGCCCTATCTTTAATATCGGCTGAATAATATTTTATTCAATTGTTGCACCACTCGCTTTCAAAAAATCACAAAGAGTTTATCGAATGAGTTAGCAGTCTTGTCCAAAGAAAATCCGATTTTGTCCAAAGTGTTTTCATTTATATCTGAACCTTAAATGAATGTCCGAACAACAAATTAGAAGTAATGTACCTGAACCAAAAAAGCACCCTAAGAAAATACAGCATTTTTATCAGCTATCACTACAGACAAACTTATAACAAAAAAACCAGCCCTATTAAATACGGGACTGGTTCTATATGTTCTTTATAATTCAGGCTTCATTTCCGGGGTTGAAACTCTATTTTGCACCATTTTCTTTGCTTCTTTGAACGTCACAAAGTTTTTACTCTTTTCATCCCATAAACGGAACTTAAGAGACTTTAAACTTGTTGCAAGCGTAATCGTAGGTACGTGTTGAAGTGGTGGTGTGCTGTGATGGCACTTTTCCAGTTCATAGTTCGGCACCCTTGGGCTTAAATGATGAATATGATGGTAACCGATGTTTCCAGTCAGGAATTGAAGTACTTTTGGTAACTTGTAGTAAGAACTTCCTTCTACAGCAGCCAATACATATTCCCAGTCTTTATCCATTTCAAAGTAGGAATCCTCAAATGTATGTTGTACATAAAACAACCAAATTCCAACACTTCCTGCAATCATGAAGATGGTACCGTGTACAATCAGGAATGCCTGCCAACCGATTGCTAAGCTTAACAATACTGCTACAGCAACGATCAGTACGTTTGTCAGATACAAGTTGTTGCGTTCTTTTTGTCTTGCTTCTTTACGATTGAAACGGTTTCTGATTAGGAAAGTGTAGATTGGACCTATTCCGAACATTACCAAAGGATTTCGATATAGACGGTAGAATAAACGAGTCTTGATAGATGCTGCTTTGTACTCTTCCACAGTCAGTGTCCAGATATCCCCAACACCGCGCTTGTCCAAGTTCCCGCTCGTTGCATGGTGGACGGAGTGGTCATGTCCCCATTGATCGAATGGGAATAATGTTAGTACTCCCGTCACGGTCCCTACTGCACGGTTCCACTTTCGATTTTTGAAGAAGGAGTGGTGCGTGCAATCATGGAAGATGATGAAGATTCGGGTCATGAATCCTGCTGCAAAGATGGCTGGTACCAACGCCAACCAGTAAGAAACAGAAAGGCTTATATATGTGAGATACCATAACAGGAAAAATGGCGTTAGCGTATTGATCAGCTGCCAGATACTCTTTTTAGTTTGCGATTTTTCGAAAGGAGCGACTTGTTTTTTAAGGTTTTTCATCTCATTTTGAATTGACATTTTATTAAATCCCTTCGTTGTTGACTTGATAAAACTTATTATATCCAATCAAAAAAAATAAGTTAGTAGCAGGTGTCATATGTAGAGTATGACAAATGTCATATAGTTTTTGTAAAGGATTGTCAGACCTCTTGAAACCCCTTGGGGGACATGACGTTTTTTATTTTGAAAAACTTCAAAAAAAATATTAAAAAAAGAAAAAAAAGAGTGAATCCAAATGGATGTTCACTCTTTAGGCAGCCAGTCGCTTCGGCCTTACTCTTTTTTTCGTGAAAAAACTATGCAGAAGCATGCCAATTATGATGATGAACAGACCTAGCATCCCCACTTCATTCGGCAACGGTGTTGAAAGGAGCATTACCTCTCCAATCAATACAAACAGCACCTGAGTGGATTGCGTGGCTTCTACTGCTGCAAGCTTTTCCTGGCTGTTGCGCACCATGTCAGTCGCGATGAAGAACAAGGTTGTTGCGATTACTCCGGAGGAAATGGCTACAATGAATGTTTGCAGCACTTGTTCCTGTGAAGGAGCTCCAACCGAGAAATAACCGGCTGTGGCAACACATATCCATACCGGAATGGTAGCAAGCGTCATCCCAAGCACCCGTTGGAATGTATCTAGCCTCCCCCCGCACACCTCCATCATCTTGCGATTTCCGAGTGGATAGGCAAAGGCAGCGACCGCAACCGGGAGGATACCATAAATTATCATGGATAAAGTAAGTCCGCTACCCTGTTGTGTTTGGATCAATAGGACGCCCGCAAAAATGACAAAAGAAATCAGTAGGCCGCGCAATGGAATTCGTTCGCGCATCTTCTTTCCCTGTACGATTTTATAGAAAAAAGGACCTAAAAGGACTCCCGCAATAATGGTGAGTTGCCAAGTTCCGGCGACAAGCCAGCCTGGTCCGTATGCCGCAGCAAAAGTAATCGGGCCATAGAAAAGGACAAAACCGGTGAAGCTCCATACAACCCAACCGAATGGGTTAGATTTCATTTCAAGGAACAATGGGCCCAGGTTTCCCCGCATCCATACAATGAAGAACAAAAACGGCACCATAAAAAAGAAACGCAGGGACGAACTCCAAAGCCAGCTGCCACCTGAAAGTTCCATGGACCGGTTCAAAATAAAGGTGACGGCAAAAAACATGGAAGCTATCACGCCAATCAGAATGGCCTTCACAGTAACATCCTCCCCTCTAAAGGTATATTTTCACCATTATAATATAGATAGAGCAAAAATATTTCGAATTTCGAAAATTATGATAAAATAAATGAAAATAAGATGCAAAGGGATGAATGAAATTGACGCGGATGCTTGCAATTAGTGATATTCATGGGGACTTGGATAAATTCGAAAGACTTCTTGAAATCGTTCAATATGACAACCAACAGGACCAGCTCCTGTTACTTGGGGATTATGTGGATCGGGGGCCAAATTCGCGTGCGGTCTTGGACAAGGTGATCCAGTTGACCTCTGAAGGAGCTATCACTCTGATGGGGAATCACGACAAAATGATGATTGATGCATTTGAGAATCCCGAAGACCCTCTTCATATAAAAAGGTGGTACTACAACGGAGGGATTAAAACCCTACAGAATTATGGGTACGAAATAGAAAAAGACGACGCAAAATATTGGTATACGACCGAGGAGAATCCTAAGCCTCTAGAGATAAACGAACAAATTCGCCCGCATTTAGACTTTCTCAAAACACTTCCTTTCTATTACGAAACCGATACACATATCTTCGTTCATGCTGGTGTACATCCTCACACAACATTAGAACTTACAGATTCCCATACCTTAGTGTGGATAAGGGAAGAATTCCATAATGGGTACACTGGTGAGAAGACCGTTATCTTCGGCCATACACCAACGAAGTATCTACATAAAAAGCCAGAGGTATTCTTTGGTGAAAACAATATCATCGGGATTGATGGTGGTTGTGCGTATGGTGGGAGGCTGTATTGCTTTGAGGCTGCGCAAAAGAGAGTGTATTATGCAGAATAGCAAAAAATCTCAGGGCTTCTCTTAACAGAGTGCCTCTGAGATTTCTTCAAAGAGTTTTATCTTTTATTCCCTTCATACACATCTTCTTCCAAATGAAATCCATCCGCAATCACTGTTTCATCGATATTTTCCCTATTCACTGCTATCGGCGAAAGTAACACGGATGACACTTCCACTTTTCCATTGTTAACTTTACGATCGATGTCGATATATTCTCCCCTTGCCATTGCCACAGCAAGTCTTGCCGCTTCCTCCGCAAGAGTGGGAATAGGTTTATAAACAGTCATCGTCTGGGTGCCTTCGACAATCCTTTGGGTGGCAGCAAGCTCTGCATCCTGCCCTGCAACGGGAATATCTCCTGCAATTCCCGCCTCCATTAAGACTTGAATGGCCATACCTGCCGTTGCATCATTTGCCGCAATGACTGCATCTATCTTTCCACCATTGGCATTCAAGGCTTCCTGCATGTTGGCATAAGCATTACTTGGCAACCAATTTTTAGTCCACTGATCATATACAACCGTAATATCACCATTATCAATCAAAGGCTGCAGAACGTTGAATACCCCCTTTTTTAACAGGTGGGCATTGTTATCGGTATCCGCACCGCCAATGTAGACATATTTGCCTTTGGGGACAAGTTTTGTAATGGACTCTGCCTGCAGTTCCCCTACACGTTCATTGTCAAAAGAAACATAGAGGTCGATATCTGCATTTTTGATAAGTCTGTCATAGGAGAGCACTTTTATTCCTGCAAGGTGTGCCTTCTTGACGATTGTCGCTGCAGCTTCGGCGTTGTGCGGGACCACTACAAGGAGGTCGACACCTTGACTGATTAAAGTTTCCGCCTGGAGGACCTGCAGGGCGTCATCTCCGTTTGCTGCGAGTATTTCTACTTCTGCGCCGAAATTTTCTACTGCTGTCTTGAATAGGTCGCGGTCTCTGAGCCATCTTTCCTCTTCCAAGGTATCCATGGAAAAACCAATTTTTATTCTATCCTCATTAGGAACTGCCTCTTTTTCCGGCAGTACGTCAATGTTCTGGACAGATTTCTTTTCCGGTTGCAGGGACGTATCTACCTTTTCACAGCCCAAGGCTACAAAAAACAGAGCAAGTATGACAAACAGCATTAGAATTCTACCTATTCTTAGCTCCATTCCCTCCACCCTCTCTGCCTATTAAACTTTATTTCGGAGCAGTGTTTTACGATACTCTTTTGGTGAAACGCTGGTCATTTTTTTAAATACCTTGCTGAAATAATTTGGATCATGGTAGCCGACTTCAAACGTAATTTCCTTGATGCTCTTTTCCAAATCGTACATGAGCCGCTTCGCTTTTTCCATCCTGCATTCCGTCAGGAAGTCGATATAGTTGATGCCCTGCTTTTCCTTGAACATCTTACTGATATAAATAGGGCTTAAGCCAACTTTCCGGGCCAATGTATCGAGCGATATATCCTGATGTGAGTGGTCCATGATATACTGTTTTATTTGCTGAATGGTATCTGCCTCCAAGTGGTTGTAGTGGTCGTCAAAAGATTGTTTCATCACCTCAAGGAGTTGCCTTGTCTCCGAGCGAAGCTGGCGATAATTTGTTGTTTGTACGGAATAGAGTGGCGTTGCGGTCTCCACTCCCATTTCGTTCATCACACGCGAAATAATCCAGAGGACCTCAAGTATCCGTTGCTGGCTGTGCAGTAAGTTGGCTCCTTCATTTTCATAGCATTGAAAAGTGTTCATGACATTCTTATACACATCATCCCATTGGCCAAGTCGGATTAGGTCGGCATATTCTTTTTGATGATTTTTGTCCAAGTGGCTATTTCGTACATCCGGACTACTATGGATATCTGTATAGAAACGATAGTTGGACATAGCTTTTGAATCCATTGTAGCCATGAGCGCGTCCTGATAGGATTGGCGAACCTGGTCCAGAGAGCTGCAAACCTCCCCTATTCCGATGAACCAATCGGTACTATATCCTTTTTTGGCAATAGATAGAATATCTCGCGCAAGTGTACTAGCCTGGGATCGATAGGTCTTATCTGGCTGCCGAAACACAATGATTGGTAGTTGATTTCCATATAGCGCTCCTACCCACCCGCTTTTTGACTGCCTTACCTTTTTCTTGATCATGGAATAATTCGATTCAAATCCTGATGGCAATAGGACTATCATGGCGAACATCTCATTGGTCGAAGGGATATCAAGCATCTCCACTAGCATGTCCACATGCACTTCATGCACGTGGTCGAACAGCAGCTGTGTTACGACATCAGTCTCAACGAGGGTCAGCGTTTTTTCTAATGCCGCTTCCTGGAGCTGGTTCTTGGTTTGCTGGGCCTTCTCCTGCTCGATCTGCTCCAGTACTTTCCCGACTGTCGTTTTAATTTCGCTAATTTTACTAGGCTTTAGAATATAATCTTTGACACCAAGCTTGATAGCCGCCTTGACATAGCCGAATGTATCGTATGCGGTGACCATGATGAATTTTGTCTTTGGGTGTTTGGCACTGATTTGTTCCACTGCTTCTAATCCGTTCATCCCGGGCATCTTGATATCCATCAGAATTAAGTCAGGGGTGAAGTCAGCGGCCATTTCTACTGCCATTTTTCCGTTTTTGGCCTGTTTTATTTGTAGGTCAGGAAAGTTCCTTTTAAGTATGGTTTGCATGCCTTCGCGCTCAATTTGTTCATCATCTACTATGAGGAGTTTGATCATCCAATTCGACTCCTTTCATTTTTAATATTCTATTTCACTCCTGCAGATTTCCTTCCAAGTGTTCGCTTATCCAAAGGACGGTGCATGAGTCTCACACCTTACACTACCATCTATAGGATAGCATTCAGAAATTACGTATTTATTTTCAAAATTATCTTAGTTCCTTGGCCTTGTATCCCTTTAATATCAATGACATCGTCATATCCGTAGAAGAGCCGCAGACGTTTCACGACATTGCTGAACCCGATACCGGTTGAGTGTCCTTCTGTAGGTGGAGGGGATTCTTCGTTCAGGATCTGCTGGATTTTATGTTGGGGCATGCCCATTCCATCGTCCTCTATTTCTATCTGCACCTGGCTTCCTGCATGTTTTACCCGAAACCAGATGTTTCCTCCATCCTCCTTCGGTTCCACCGCATGGATGACGGCATTTTCGATGATGGGTTGGAGGGTCAGGGCTGGAATTTTCAAGTCTAGGCACGATTCATCTATATCCATATTTAACTGTAGCCGATCGGTAAAACGTGCCTTCTGTATCTCCATATATTGTTTCAATACTTGGATCTCATCGTGGAGCGTCACCGAACGGTCTTGCCTTTTTAAATTGTAACGAAGAATTCCCGCTACACTCACAAGAAGATCGCTCGTTTCCTCCGACCCTTCCAGATAGGCTTTTTTGGAAAGGGTATTAAGGGTATTGAAAAGAAAATGCGGATTGATCTGACTCTGCAGGCTTCTAAACTGGCTTTCTTGTAAAAGAAGCTTACTTTCCTGAAGCTCCCGCTCAAGCGCTGCTTTTTGCTTGATTTCCGAAATCAGGTTGTTGATATTTATTCGCATCCGGTCAAACGTCCTTGCCAAAAAGGCGATTTCATCATTGGTCTCCACTTTCACCTGCTGATCAAAATTCCCTTTGGATAGTTCATTGGCCGCTTTTGTCAGCTGAAATACAGGCCGAGTGATGGTAAGGGAGAACCAGTAGGTGACAAGTAACAATAGACAGGTGATCAGTAGCAGGATCCATATCCCAAGCTTGATCACTTCTCCTGATTGTTCAATGATTCCCCTATAAAATCGGTCGAAAGTATTCAGTTCTGTGTCAATCAAGGTCAACGTCATTTCTGAGATATAAGTGGTGATACGGGTCGCCTCTGCGAATTCCTGGGCGGCCGCCTCCGTATCATTTTCCGACTGAAACATGATAGACCTGTCCGTTGTTTCCACTAGACTATCGATCAGATTCATATAGTTCGTTATGGTAAAATCGTTCTCTGTATTTCTTAAATGATGAACGCCGTATTTTGCCTGCTGGACCTGTTCCTTGCTTGCTGTCAGATGGTCCAGACTTTCTTCGGTTGGATCAATGGTATAGTTATTCAGGTCCGTAACAAGCTGTTGACTTGCCTTTGTCACTTCATTCATGCTCAAGTACCGTTGAAGAATATCGTTATACTGTTTGTGGGTTTTGTGGTTGTAATATGTAAGCGCTATCCAAATTGCCGACATAATGACCAATACTACCGTAGTAAGGGTAAGAATTTTCTTTTGGATACTTCTCATCGAACATCCGCTGCTTTCCTGATTCTAATATCTGTAAGATACCCGTCTTTATCAAGTGGGACGGTTTCCCCATTTAACCATTCCTTCATTAGCTGGACACTTTTTCTTCCCATTTCTTCCGGAGATTGCTCAATGACCCCATCCAACTTCCCTTGCATTAAGAGGGACAACGACTCAGGTCCATCGTCAAAAGAATAGATATGATACGGTTCCACCTGTGATCGCTTACTTATCTCCCCGATCATCGCACCGGCAACATTGGCATTGATGGCAATGAATGCGTCTATATCCGGCTCTTTGTTCATCACATCCTGTGTGGCTGCGATGACCTGCTCCCTCGTGTCATCGGTAGTGGCATGAATCATATGGATACCATGGTAGAATTTCAGCATATCGCGAATCCCGGCCATCCGTTGCTTCTGGTAATACTCCTGATTTGTGTCATACATCAGTACGACATTCCCTTCTCTTCCCATATCCTTCAATAGTTGTCTCGCAATCATTTTTCCTGCTTCATATTGGTCAGAGCCGACATAGGTACGCCTGATACTTTCCCCCATCGGCACATCATTAGCCACCGTTATGATAGGGATGCCATGAAAGGCAGCCTTCACCTTCGTCAATTCCTTGAATTCCTCTGTATCCAGTCCCTGAATGATGATGCCATCCACTTTGGACTGTATGGCAATCTCTATATTTTTCAGGAAGTCCTCCCGATTCTTTCCGTAGCTTCCCCATACTTCAAGGCTCACATCACTATGTTCCGCCTGTTTTCTGGCCCCTTCACCCACCTTGTCCCAGAACGGAGTTTCCATATCCTGCGTAATCAGAACGAGGCGATGTTCCTCTCTACTCGAACTTAGCGCTTGGGGCAACTGCCAATCGGATTGGAAGACTTTTTGTGCGGATAAAAAAGTGAGATGACATAGTAGAATAATAATGATGCAAATTGCTAGAATCCCTGTTTTCCGCAAGTGTGATATCCCCTTCCCCCGATTGGGTGTCCTAATTTCATCATAGCACCTAATGAAAATAGTACAATCCCTGTTGGTTTAAAAGGAACCAACAGGGATAGCCAGTTATTGATACTATCATTATCTTTTTTTACGGGTCATGACATCAAAGATTACCGCTCCAGCAAGTACTCCCCCGCGAATCATATACTGATAGGATATTCCAACGCCAAGTAAATTCATCCCGTTGGATAGAGAAGCCATCACAACCGCGCCGATAATGGCGCCTGTCACTTTCCCCACTCCACCAGCAGAAGAAACTCCCCCTACATAAGCAGCAGCGATAGCATCAAGCTCGAAAAGTGTTCCTGCAGTCGTTGTAGCAGATTGCAGACGTGCAGTGAACAGAATACCGGAAAGTGCTGCAAGCATCCCCATCGAACCGAATACGATATAGGTGATCTTTTTTACATTGATCCCGCTCAAGTGTGCCGCTTCCGGGTTGCTTCCGACCGCATAGATATGACGACCGAGCACCGTTTTGGTGGTAAGGAAGTGATAGATGACAACAACCAATAATATAACGATGACCGTCCATGAGAAGCCATTATAGCCTGCGAGAATCCAAGTGATATACCCGATGATCGTTGATACAAAAATAAGCTTAAGTGCAAATATAGGTTTTGATACCACTTCAAAATCATATTTGATTTTGTTTTTCCGGGTGGAAATTTCACTAAAAATGTATAGCAAGATACCAACCAACCCTACTAAAAGGGAAAGCAGGTGCAAACCGTTCACTTCCACAAGAGATGGAATATAGCCGTTTCCGATTGCATTGAAAGTATCATCTTGAATGATGATCGTACCAGTCTTCTCAGTCACTTGCAGAAGAGCACCGCGGAATATAAGCATTCCGGCAAGTGTGGCAACGAAGGATGGTATCCCGATCTGGGCAATGAGCACCCCATTGAAAAGACCGACCGCAATCCCTAGAAGCAAAATGATCGGAATTGTCAGCCAGACGGATACCCCTGCCTGAGTAAGGAGGATTGCTGCAATAGCTCCAAGGAATCCTGCCGCATATCCGACGGACAGGTCGATATGCCGAATGACGATGACAAGCGTCATCCCTACTGCCAGTACAGCGATATAGCCGGCAGAGTCCAGTAGATTACTAATGTTACGTGACGACATGAACAAGCCGTCTGTCATAAATGTAAAGGTTAGAATGATAACAAATAGTGCAATATACATCCCGTAGTCACGGATATTTTCATGAATTAATGTTCTGGCTTCCTGGATAACATTCATTGTAATAACCCCCTATTGCGTAGCAAGCTCCATGATTTTTTCTTGGTCCGCTTCTTCTATTTCTAGCTCACCCTTTATTTCTCCCTGGGCCATGACATAGACTCTGTCGCTCATGCCAAGCACCTCACCAAGCTCAGAGGAGATCATTACGATACTGAGCCCTTCCTCAATCAGCTTGTTCATTACCGTGTAAATCTCAAATTTCGCCCCGACATCGATTCCACGTGTCGGTTCATCCAAAATTAGCAACTTTGGTCCGACAAACAGCCATTTACCGATGGACACCTTCTGCTGGTTCCCCCCGCTGAGATTGCCAACAAGTTGCTCCAAGGAGGAAGCTTTAATGTGAAGGGATTGTTTGTACTGTTCTGCGACCTTGATTTCTTCGTTGTCGTTGATGACTCCTTGGGAGGCGATTCCTTTCAGGTTTGCTGCGGAGATGTTGCTCTTAATGTCCTGCAGGAGGAAAAGTCCATCATCTTTGCGGTCCTCTGTGACATACGCGATCCCGGCCTTGATTGCATCACTTGTATGCTTGAGTGTAGTAAGCGAGTCATTCCACATCATATCCCCTTGGAGTTTGTAAGACTTGGCGTTTCCAAAAATGCTCAGGGCAAGCTCCGTTCTTCCTGACCCCATCAGTCCGGCAATCCCGACGATTTCTCCTTTTTTAACATGTAAGTTGACGTTCTTCACTACCTGTCTTCCAAGCTGCGGGTCATAGGCAGACCAGTTATGAAGCTCGAGGATTTTTTCCCCTTCCGCCTTCTTCACCCTTTTCGGATAGATGTCTTCTATTTCTCGACCCACCATGTTCTTGATGATGACACTTTCGGTGATGTCTCCTTTGGCACCTTCTAACGTACATATCGTCTTTCCATCCCGAATGACGGTCGCTTTGTCGGCAATGCTGATAACTTCCTTGAGCTTATGGGAGATCATGATGCAGGTGATCCCCTGGTTTTTCAGTTCTTTTAAAAGTTCAAGAAGGTTCTCGCTATCGTCTTCATTAAGTGCAGCAGTGGGTTCATCGAGTATGAGGAGCTTCACCTCTTTACTTAATGCCTTGGCAATCTCCACAAGCTGGCGCTTCCCGACACTCAAATCCTTTACGAGTGTATCCGGATTGACGTTAAGCTTTACTTTCCGCAGCAGTCTCTTTGCTTCGACAATCGTCCTGTTCCAATCGATGATTCCGCCTATCTTTACTTCATTACCTGCAAAAATATTCTCATACACGGTCAGGTCCGGAAACAACGCAAGCTCCTGATAAATGATTGCAATGCCGGTACTTACGCTGTCACTGATTTTGTTAAATTGCTGAACATTCCCTTCAAATACGATGTCCCCATCATACGTTCCATAAGGATACACACCGCTCAGCACCTTCATCAGCGTAGATTTACCTGCTCCATTCTCCCCGATCAAGCAGTGAATCTCGCCTTCCTCCACTTTGAAGTTCACATTGCTCAGCGCTTTGACTCCTGTAAATTCCTTGGAGATATCATTCATCTCCAATATATATCTGCTCATCCTTTTACCCCCTTAACAAAAGCAATGACAATGGCGAAATAGTGATAGGTGGTTGCTACCACTATTTCGCGAAGTACCTTTGGTTGTAAATCATTGAAATTATTAAACTATCCGTAAAATTCATTTCCGGGTTTCAATTAAAAAGCGAACGAGATCCCCATACTTTAGACAGCATTTTCTTTAAAAAAGTACTGCAAATTCCAATATGTTTGTATCAATTCCGGCATAAGAATGTTTAATTCCGCCAGATGAGCTTGGTATCCCGTCACAAAAGGTACCAAAAGATTCACCTCGCAGCTTTCAGCATAGGTATCAGCTTTCAATCCCTTCACAACTAACCAAAATCCCAGCATATATCCGATTAATTCCGTCATTAGCTTCAAACAGAAGTTTTCTTCCATTTTCGTAGCTTTCTATAAATAATAGATTCGCAACGCGCTAATAAAGATATTTTTAAAGTCCGGAGAATTCGCTTGCTTCGTAGTATTCGGAGTCAATCAATTCTTGTTTTACATTTTCTTCGTCCACTACGATGACATCTGTTTGTTTCGCTTTTACTTCTACTTCACCGTTATCGTAAGAACCAGTTGTTTCCGGCGTTTTGCCGTCCAGGATTTCTACTGCAATTCCCATCGCATCCGTAACCAACGTACGAACGTCTTTGAAGACAGTCATCGATTGCTTTCCATCGATGATGTATTGGATGGACGCTTTTTCTGCATCCTGACCTGTCACAAGATAGCTTGTCACTTCCCCGTCAGATGCGAATACATCTGCGATAGAACGGGCTGTACCATCATTTGGAGCAAGAACCGCCACATCACCCTTCAAGTCTGCACCTACTGCAGTAAGATGCGTTTGTGCTTTATTTTTCGCTTCATTCGGATCCCAGTTTGTTGTTACCTGCCCTAGGATTTTACTCATTTGGTCACGAGTCAGTTCCGCTGTATCCTTTAAAGCTTCCGCTTCGCTGGAGTTGGCAATTTTAAACGTGCCATCTGCAATTTTTGGTTGTAACGTTTTCCATGCCCCTTCAAAGAAAAGGAATGCGTTATTGTCAGAAGCTGCACCAGCATATAAGTAAAGCGGTACGCCTGAACCTTGTACATTATCAATCAGGTATTGGCCTTGTGCTGCACCAACAGCCACACTGTCGAATGTTACGTAGTAATCAACTGCATCCGTGTTGGTGATCAATCGGTCGTACGAGATAACTGTAATACCTTCTTTTTTCGCCGCTTCGACCGCTGATGCTGCCGCATCCCCGTCTTGAGGAGTGATGATCAGTACTTCGATTCCTTTGTTAATAAGTGTTTCCACGTTCTCTTTTTCCTTAGCGGAAGAACCTTGGCTGAACAGAATTTCCGTTGTGTAATCAGAATCTTTCAATGCATCTTTGAAGCGTTGTTCATCCTGCACCCATCTTGGCTCATCTTTTGTTGGCAAAACGATTCCCACACTCACACTGCCGCTTCCCCCTGTCGTACTGTTACACGCTGCAAGCATTGCTGTAAAAAGCATAAGAACTAGTAATAATGACGTTGCTTTCCATGTCTTCTTCATGTGTTACTCCCCCTTTGTTTTGGCTTGTTTCATGATTTCACCTTAATTATATGGCGGGGCTCGGATATTCTGTAAGCGCTATCAGTAGCACTCTTTTGGTATCGTCTGTACTTTTTTAATAATTGGGAATATTTTTTGGAACGATCTCTATCAGTGGATGGAATTTTTCTAGCAACTCTAGTACTTTCATACAATCACCTTCTATCAATCTCTCATTTACTATGGTAGGAGGTGATACTAAATGAAAAAGATAATCTTGTTTGCTGATACGGGGATTGATGATGCGATTGCCATTATCTATGCGTTGAAAAATCCGGAGATAGAGTTGAAGGCCATTGTAGCTGGTTATGGCAATACAGACCGCAATCGAAGTGCAAGGAATGCATCGTATCTGTTGGAATTGGCTGGCCAGGAGAGCATTCCAGTCATTAATGGAAGTACAAGGCCTTTAAGTGGAGGGGTACCAGAATTCTTCCCGGAAATCCATGGAGAAGAGGGATTGGGGCCAATTATCCCACCCATACCGGCTAACCGTTTTCGTAACCGAACTAATTTCAGTCAACTTTTCCGTATCATAAAAGAGAATCCGAATGAATTAACGATTGTGAATGTCGGTCGCTGCACATCCCTGGCGATGGCTTGTTTTTTGAGTCCCTCTGTGATGGAGTTGGTTAAGGAGACTTATATCATGGGAGGAGCATTTATCGAACCGGGCAATGTCACGGAGGTAGCTGAAGCCAACTTTTATGGAGATCCCATCGCAGCGAATTTCATTGCACAAAACGCGCCTAACCTAACCATCATTCCATTGAACGTGACCCGCAGAGCACTCATTACCCCAAGAGTCGTTGACTTTATCGACAGTGTATCCACAACTCCCCTTCAACAACTCATTAAACCCATTCTTGATTTTTATTATGAAGCTTATCAGGAGCTGGAACCTGGAATTGCCGGTACACCTCAGCATGATCTAGCTGCTGTGATGGCAAGTCTGGAGATTCCTGATCTATTCACTTACACAAATAAACAGGTGAAAGTCGAATATAAGGAAGGGTATGCGGAGGGACTTTCCATTGCCGACTTCAGGCCTGGTGTTCCAGAGTGCACTGGTACAGAATGCGTAAGGATTGCAACAGATATCAATGAGGGCATTTTCTTTGTTGATATGTTGAAGAATTTGATTTCGGAATGATTAAAAAGAAAAACATGAAACTCTCATTTGAGGAATTTCATGTCAGACTGGTAATAAACTATAAATTAGTTAGGTTATCAGTTGGAAGAGTTGATCTGCGTTGCAGGAGCTTCGCTTTCCGCGGGCAGTCCGGAAACCTCCTCGGGCTACGCCCTGCGGGGTCTTCCATGTCCTTTCCTCCCGCAGGAGTCTTCGCTCCTTCCACTGCGATCAACTAGAGAATTTCATTATTTTAAGCTTTGTCTACACACTGACATGAAACTCTCATTTGAGAATTTCATGTTTTTTCACAAGTAAAAATCATAAACTTCGGAAGTTCGTGCCAAATTCATACGAGTTCATGCAAACACCTATTATTTCAGGTCAAACGCATTTCACCTATCAAAACAACGTAAAGCAAATTCACCACCACACCAAAGTCCTTATTAAACGTGTTTTCTCTCAAACACTCTCCTTAATCCCTCTCCAATTATATTAAAAGTAAAAATGACATAAAGGATAGCCAATGCTGCATATAGTGGGATCCAATATGATGTATAGATATCCTTCTTCGCCGCCCCAAGCAGGGTCGCCCAGTTATCACTGGTATTGATGATTTTCCCATACCCTGCGTCAATCTGGATAAATTCCTGAGTGACAAATACGGAGAATACACCAAGCTGCCCTATTATTAGTGCCACCCTTCCAAGATCATAGAAAAATTGGACAACCAAATTTGGAAGCATATTCGGAAGAAAGTAGTTCTTGGTCATCGTCAGGGGAGACACACCGACTTTGTCTACACACTAATGGGAGTAGCATTTTGCTACTCCCATTCCACATACCTATAAATTCCCTACAGTAAAAGTCACTTACTTATCCAAAACTCCTTCTTTTATATTCAATCTCAATGAAGTCCTCTTCACTCTGAACTTCTTCTTTTTATGCTTAAAGCTTTGCAGGTACTCCGCATATTTGGCATGCCAGTTTTTCAATGCCGCGACGTACAAGACAGAGGTAGTCACAAGTAGAATGGCAGTACTCGGCCAGAACCATGGGGAAACGATTCCAGATTGATAGGCCAGTCCGATTGGTGAGAAAACGATATAAACAAAAATGATGGATGCTACAAGAGTAATGGAAACAGGGATTGCATATTTCCATGGCACCATTCTTTCTTTTGACACGGTATAGGAAAATGGTTGAACCTGCTTGATCGGCTTTACTTTGGCCATGAGGAGCATAAATGCCACTTCCACTACAAGCAATATTCCGTATATATGGATAAAGTTGATGCCAAGCTCCACATTGAAAATTTGCTTTGTCCCCCACACAAGGAAATAGTAGGCAAATACGTGAAAAATGATAACGACTTTGGCTGCAAGTGCAGGGATCTTTCGGAAAAGCATTCCCATCAGTACGATAACCAAAATTGGAATGTTAAAGAATCCTGTGAATTGTCGGATCAAATTCCAAAGACCGTCCGGTGCATACATCAGTAAAGGGGCCACCACAAAAGAGATGAGCGCAACCACCACACTGAACAGCTTGCTGACCTTGATAAGCTTTTGGTCATCGGCATCCGGTGCGAATTTTGGTTTATAAATATCCAATACAAACAGGGTGGAAATACTGTTAAGCAACGAATTGAATGAACTAAAGACCGCACCTAGCAGTACCGCCAGGAAAAATCCCATCAGCCATACTGGTAAAAGGTCTGCAATCAAGCTCGGATATGCCAGGTCAGAATTTGACACACTGCTTCCATACAAGTGGAATCCGATTACACCTGGTATAAGCATGAAAATTGGGACCAATAGCTTCAGAAAGCCTGTCATCAAGACTCCTTTTTGTCCTTCAGCAAGATTTTTCGCCCCTAAAACACGTTGAATGACATATTGATTCAATGCCCAATAAAAAAGGTTCGCAAAAAGAATACCTGTAAATATGGAGAAGAATGGCACAGAATCCGCTTTACCGCCAATGGCATTCAATTTTTCCGGCGAGGTGGTGGCAATCTGTTTCATGCCGGCCACCATGTTGCCGTCTCCAAGAGCGATAAAACCTAGTATCGGAACTAGAAATCCGATCAGCACCAGACCGATTCCATTAATGGTGTCTGATACAGCGACTGCACGCAGGCCACCAAAGATAGCATATATACCTCCGATAATCCCTACAAACCAGATGACCATCCATAAAGCTTGAGTGTAGGAAACACCGAAAAGTGCTGGGACATCAAATAGCTGTAGGACTGCAATGGACCCGGAATAAAGCATCGAAGGAATCGTGACACACATATATCCGAGTAAAAACAGCAGAACCGTCATCCTGCGCACATCTTCATCATACCGTTTACTCAAGAATTCGGGGATGGTAGAAATCCCGATTCCCAATAACTTGGGCAACAGATAGATGGCCATGATGATGGCAGCAAGTCCAGCCGTCACCTCCCAGGCCATGCTCGACATATTACCGCTGAACGCTTGCCCATTCAAACCGATGAGTTGTTCAGCAGACAGATTGGTTAAAAGCAATGAACCGGCGATGAAAATTCCCGTTAGCCCTCTTCCCGCAAGAAAGTATTCATTTGCACTTCCGACTCTTCCCTTTGTCATTTGATACGATATGTAGGCCACAAGTGCCATTAAAATAGAGCAACTTACCAATATGAAAACTATTTCACCTAAACCCATTTCATCACTCTTTCCCATGTTTTTTCATATTTAAATATCCTTATTTATAAAAACAAAACATAGTATTTTGATATAACAGTTTGCTATATATAAAATAAACCGCTTACAAACTGATTATAGAGGGATTTGTGACATCATAAAATTGTTTCAAAAAAAGATACAGTCAAGATTTCTAAAAACTACATCCCAAGAGCGCATAGTTCTTTTTTCTCAGGGGACTATTGCCCCTCTAGTATCTTGGATTTACTCTCTCACATTATGAATAAAATCTTATAGCTATCAACTTAGTTTGTTCGTTAGACAAACTATTTAGTTTTTGCTATAATTCAACTAATATTTCAATATTGTTTATTCCTTAATAGAATAGGAGGTTGAGGGCAATGAACTTTGCATTTGTAAACGCTTTACTTTTTTGTAAGCGTTTCAACAGCATAGATTATATGCCTACAGTTTATGAAAAAGACAAATAGTTCCTTTTACATTCTTTCCATTACCCTTGTAGCCACTTTGGGAGGGTTGCTATTCGGGTATGACACTGCGGTGATTTCTGGCGCAGAAAAATCGATTGAAGCTTATTTGATAGATGGATTGGGGCTTAGTTCCTTCATCCATGGAGCTACCATTTCTAGCGCCTTGATCGGTTGTATAGTAGGTGGTGTATTATCTGGATTCTTTTCATCGGCTTTCGGTCGCAAAAAAACGTTAATATTAGCTTCCATTCTATTTTTCTTTTCGGCAATAGGATCTGCCTATCCGGAAATCTTCTTCTTTACAAAGGGAGAGCCAACTATAGCATTACTTTTAGCTTTTAATTTCTACAGAATTATCGGGGGTATTGGCGTTGGCCTGGCATCCGCCATCGTTCCCATGTATATTGGAGAAATTGCTCCTGCAAAGATTCGCGGGAGGCTTGTCTCGTATAATCAGTTTGCCATCATCTTCGGAATGCTTGTCGTTTATTTTGTAAACTGGGGAATTGCCCGCGGGAAAACCCTAGAATGGATCAATGATATTGGATGGAGATACATGTTTGCTTCTGAAGCGATCCCAGCTCTATTGTTCTGTATCTTTTTATTCTTTGTTCCTGAAACACCTCGATACTTGGCATTAAAAAATAAAGATGAAAATGCTTTAGCAATACTTACGAAGATAAATGGGATTAAGGCTGCAAAAACTATATTAAGAGATATTAAAAAGACAATGTCTGTTTCTGCTGAGAAAATTTCTCCTTTCGCTTTTGGAAAAACAGTCATTGTTATTGGGATAATGCTTTCTTTATTCCAACAATTCGTAGGAATAAATGTCGCGCTATATTATGCTCCCCGTATCTTTGAAAGCATGGGGGCAGCGAAAGATGCATCCATGCTACAAACGATAGTAATGGGTCTTGTAAACGTTATTTTTACAGTCATCGCCATAATGAAAGTGGATGAATGGGGACGGAAACCTCTTCTGATCATAGGTTCCATCGGAATGGCTATCGGGATGTTTGGGGTAGCAGGGTTAGCATTTTTTAACATTATCGGTGTAAGTACCTTGTTATTCATCATTTTATATACTGCTTCTTTTATGATGTCTTGGGGACCAATCTGCTGGGTGCTCATCTCAGAAATCTTCCCTAACAGGATTCGTGGGCAAGCAGTCGCTATCGCAGTGGCTGCACAATGGGCAGCAAACTATTTAGTCTCATCCACCTATCCGATGATGATGGAATTCAGTGGTGGATTAACCTATGGACTGTATGGGGTAATGAGTGTACTTTCGGCGCTCTTTGTTTGGAGATTTGTCCCAGAAACCAAAGGTGCCTCACTTGAAGAGCTAGAAAACATATGGAAAAAGCCTCCTCACAACAGAAAAGTGAAGGCATTATAATTAGAAACAAAAGAAGACATCTTTTAGATGTCTCAGTGTGTAGACAAAGTCATTTTGAGTTATAATTTCCCCGTTGATCGCAGTGAAAGGAGCGTAGACTCCTGCGGGAGGAAAGGACATGGAAGACCCCGCAGGGCGTAGCCCGAGGAGGCTTCCGGACTGCCCGCGGAAAGCGAAGCTCCTGTAACGGAGATCAACTGTTATAGGAAATAACCAAACTAATGTATAGTTTGTCACCAGTCTGAGACATCTTTTAGATGTCTTCTTTTAAGGAGAGATGAAGTTGAAAATAGAGACGTTAGAATTAGCGAACAATTGGAAGCAGTTTGACTTATATAATGATAATGGAATGGTCATCAGTCTAATGGATTATGGTGGGATTCTTCTTAAGATTGATACTCCTGATAGAGAAGGAAACTATGAAAATGTTATTGTAGGGTATAAAAATTATTCAACTTACAAAAATAATCCCCATTTTTTTGGAGCCTTGATCGGACGAGTAGCAGGCAGAATACAGGAAGCGACATTTGAAATTAAGGGGGAAGTTTATAACTTGGAAAAAAATGATTTCGAGAATCATTTACATGGAGGTTCACTTGGGTTCCATCAAGTGGTTTGGAAAAGCGAAATGATTAAACGGGAGGATGGGATTGGTGTGAAGCTTTCCCATTTCAGTAAAGATGGGGAAAGTGGTTATCCTGGAAACATTGAGGTATCTGTTCTATATCTATTGAACAATGATAATGAATTAATACTTGAATACACTGCTTCTACTGATAAACTCACTCCTTTTACAATGACTAATCACACCTATTTCAATCTGAGTGGAAATGCGAAAGACAGTATCCATCATCACTCATTAAAATTGGAAAGCGACCGTTTTGTAGAATTGGATATCGACCTTATCCCTACCGGCAAAATCTCAGCCGTAGCCAATACTCCGTTTGATTTTCGAACTGAAAAGACGTTTACTAGCGGCTTAAACGAGGGTAATGAACAAAATCAAGTTGCCGGATACGGTTATGACCATTACTTTTTATTTCGAGAAACAGATAATGAAAAAGTTGTATTGAAGGATGGAAAAAGTGGCAGAGTTCTTTCCATCCAAACGGATCAGCCTGGAATGGTGCTTTATACAGCCAATAACCTTGACATCAAACCTACTTTTAACGAACCACCCTTTTCCCGGTATTCAGGGATTTGCTTCGAAACACAGGGTTCCCCAGCTTCCCTCCATCATTGTGGGTTCCCAGAGATACTACTACACCCCGATGAGACATATAGTCACCGTACTGTTTACCGCTTCTCAATTGATAAATAAACGGAGATAGGTAGCCTTATCACAGAAAAAAGACCTTGCATTTGCAGGTCTTTTTTCACTATTTTCGATATTTTATTAATTTCCTGTTAAGTTCCTTCGTGCTTTCATAAATACCCTGATAGATAGGAAATAGTTCCTCATACTTTTCCACATTTTCTTCTATGGGCAGAAACTCTTTTTCAATACGTAAAAATTCATCAGCACATTCCTCCAATGAGGCATACCAGCCACAGCCATATGCTGCTAACATTGCTGCTCCCATCCCAGGCCCTTGCTCACTTGAAAGCTTTATTATTCTTGCATTGAAAACATCCGCTTGTATTTGCAACCAAGTATCATTTTTTGTGCCGCCGCCTGTAGAAACAATTGTTTCAATGGATTTGCCTTTATTACGGAATATAGCGACGGATTCGTTCAACGAGTAAGTGATTCCTTCCATGACGGCCCGCACAAAGTCCCTTCTTTCATGCGATGTATCCATCCCGATAAAGCTTCCACGAATGGTTGCATCGGCATGCGGGGTCCGTTCACCTGCCACATATGGGGTAAACATCAATCCATTTGATCCTACAGGGACGGAATCAACTCCTTGGACAAGGTCCTCAAACGTTTCCTCATCTGCAAAAACATTTTTAAACCAGCTCAAACTGTATCCGGCAGCAAGTGTCACGCCCATCGTATAGTAGGAATCAGGTGCTCCATGATTAAAATAATGGACTTTCCCCTCAAAATTCTTATCACTGGTAGTTTCATAGGATAACACCACACCGGAAGTTCCAATACTGCATAAGGTTATACCTTCTTTTAAAATTCCTGATCCGATTGCTCCACAGGCATTGTCAGCACCTCCGGCAATGATGGAAGTGAGGGGAGATAACCCTGTAACACCAGCAATTTCATTTGTGATATTTCCGACCTTATCATGAGAATTAACTAAAGCGGGACATATGTCTTCTGGAATATCTAATAGATTTAGGATTTCTTTACTCCATTTCTTTTCACTTATATTTAGGAGTAATGTTCCAGCCGCATCGGAAAAATCCATATTCAATTCACCGGATAGCCTATATCGAAGATAGTCTTTAGGCAACACAAACGTCTTTATTTTGGAGAAAATTTCCGGCTCATGTTTCTTCACCCATAATATTTTGGGAAGCGTGAACCCCTCCAATGCTGGGTTTTTGGTCACTTTCAGTAGCTGTTCTTTTCCCACTACTTCATATATCTCCTGACATTCCTCTGTTGTACGTGTATCATTCCAAAGAATGGCGTTTCGGAGGACTATGTTATTTTCATCAAGGAGCACCAGTCCATGCATCTGTCCGGAAAAGCTTATTCCTTCAATGGTTTCAGGATCTTCTGGAAAACCAT
Source organism: Sutcliffiella sp. FSL R7-0096 (assembly GCF_038595065.1). NCBI lineage: Bacteria > Bacillati > Bacillota > Bacilli > Caryophanales > Bacillaceae > Sutcliffiella > Sutcliffiella sp. FSL R7-0096. Next base: position 1,001,753 of record NZ_CP152003.1, on the reverse strand, counting down.
CAAGTATTTCTGACAATCCTGCAATCGTCTGAGTTACCCAAACCTCTGGTTCTTGTTCACTATATCCGCTTTTTTCGTGCAGAAGTGGGTAGTTTTTAGAAACTACTTTCACTACCTCTCCCGATTGGTTGACCAATAGGACCTTCACTGCACTTGTGCCTAAATCGATGCCAATTACATACTTCATGATTACACCCCATCTAAGTAGCTTTATTCTCCTGCGTATGCTCTTAATAGGTATTGATTGATGGTTGTTTTAACTTTTTCAAGACGTCCAGATTGATGTTTTACTTCTGCTAGATTTAATGCATGTTGTTCTAATTCATGGAAATTAGTTTTTCCTTCCACTATGTCCAGTCCAATCCCATCTGTAAAACTCTTATAACGGTTATCCAAAATATCTTCAAGGACTCTATCCTCGATTAGTTTACTAGCAACTTTTAAGCCTACTGCAAAACTGTCCATACCTGCAATGTGGGCATGGAATAAGTCTTCCTGCTCAAACGATCCCCTTCTCACTTTCGCATCGAAGTTAAGACCGCCACGTCCAAGTCCACCATTTTTGAGAATTTCATACATTGCTAATGTTGTAGAGTATAAATCTGTCGGAAACTCATCCGTATCCCATCCCAATAATGGATCCCCCTGATTCGCATCCACAGAACCGAGCATATTGTGAACACGTGCATATCGTAACTCATGTTCAAATGTATGACCTGCTAATGTAGCATGGTTTGCTTCGATATTGAATTTAAAATGATCTTGAAGATTATAATGTTGTAAAAATGCATAACCGGTGGCAACATCAAAATCATATTGATGAGTTGTCGGCTCCTTTGGTTTTGGCTCTATAAGGAATTGTGCATCAAAGCCTATCTCTTTTGCATAATCAACAGCCATTTGTAAGAAACGTCCTAAATTATCCATTTCAAGTTTCATATTTGTATTTAATAGTGTTTCATACCCTTCACGTCCACCCCAGAATACATAGTTTTCAGCACCGAGCTCTTTACCAACTTCCAAGCCTTTTTTCACTTTTGCTGCAGAATAAGCAAATATATCTGCACTATTGGAAGTAGCAGCGCCATGTATGAATCGAGGATGAGTAAAGTTGTTTGCTGTGTTCCAGAGTAGCTTTGTCTTGCTTGTTTTCATGTAGTCTTTTACCATACTTACAATCGTATCAAGATTCTGGTTAGTCTCTCTTAAACTATCTCCCTCTGGAGCAATATCAACATCGTGAAAACAGAAAAAAGGAACATCCAATTTTTCGAAGAATTCAAAAGCTGCTTCCACACGTGCCTTAGCAAGGTCCATTCCTTTGTATTTGTCCCAAGAACGAATCATTGTCCCACTACCGAATGGGTCAGAGCCATCCATTGTAAAGGTATGCCAGTATGCGACACCGAAGCGAAGGATTTCCTCCATCGTTTTCCCGTTTATTTCTTCTTTCGGGTTATAAAATTTAAATGCAAATGGGTTAGTAGATCCTGCACCTTCGTAATTTATTTTGCTGATCGTATCAAAATAAGTCATTATGGGTTCCTCCTCCGATTTATTCCATACTGCGGATATATATTTCTCTATCTAATGTAAATGCTTACAAAATAATTATAGCAACTCAATGTTAGTTTGTCTATTGAATAAACAAAGTTTCTATAAACTACTGTCAATTGCATGAATATCAAGTATAATAGGGAAAAATCTATTACTTAATTATTCCACTAGTTTACTGGGGTGTACCTTCATGCATAATATGAATACAAAACTATACAGTATTTTTGAATGGATAACACGGGTTGCTTATTTAAATGTAATTTGGATCCTACTCTCTTTATCTGGCGGCATAGTTTTAGGCCTCTTCCCTGCCACTGTTTCTATGTTTGCCATTATTCGTAAGTGGCTGAGAGGAGATACAAACTTCTCCTTATTCCGGACATTTTCACACCATTATAAAAGAGAATTCTGGAAGAGCAATAGATTGGGGTTCATTATCGGCGGTCTTTGCGTGATTTTCATACTCGACTATTGGTATTTATTTTATTATTCCCCTGAGGTGATGTGGGGTCAAATTCTACTTTTTGCATTATCATTATTATTTCTACTCTTTTTATTTTATTTGTTTCCAACTTATGTCCACTATGATTTAAAAATAATAGCATTATTAAAACAGACTTTCCTACTAATGCTTATTCACCCGCTCCATACATTTTTCATTATTGTTTGTCTTGCTTCCTTGTTCTTTATTTTTTACTTATTGCCGGCTACTGCCTTTATTTTTGGCGGGAGTGGCTATGCCTTCATAACGATGTGGCTATGTATGAATGCTTTTCAAAAGCTCCATAACACAAAAACACCTTCCTAGTCGGTTGGTGTTTTTGTGTGTAAATAAAGTTAACTTGTCTTAAAGAATTTGTGAAATCCATCCGAGGCCACTGAAATCCCAATAACTTATCGTCCTAAAGATTTCTAGCTGTTGATTGGAGCAAAAGGCGAAGACTCCTGCGGGGAGGTAGCGACAATCTTGAGACCCCACAGGGCGCAGCCCGAGGAGGCTCAAGGTCGCCCCGTGGAAAGCGCAGCCTTATGTGGAAATCAACAGCAGCATTAGCTAGATCATTAAAATAATGTTATTTTCCAGTGGCCTAGCCGTAGCCGAGAATGCTCCTGGACCGCTGGAACAATTAAAGTCAATTCCATAAATAATTAGGGTTTGGTGTTTTCGTGATATGGAATGTTACCCTTTTACCGCACTTGAAGATATCCCCTCGACTACCTTGTTGCTGAAGAAAAGAAAAGCGAGAAGAATCGGTAAAACACTAATGATTAAAGTGGCTCCTATAGCGCCCCAATCCGTCATATACTGACCAATGAAATTCTGGATTCCAACGGTGAGCGTTTTATATTTGTCTGAGCTGATGAAGGTATTTACAAAGACAAACTCATTCCAGTTATAAATCATATTGATGATGACAGTCGTCGACATGACAGGGATGGTCATAGGTAGGATAATCCGGAAGAACATCCTATGAACAGAGCATCCATCAATGATTGCCGCTTCTTCTATCTCTCTTGGAAGCGTATAATAAAAGCCCAATAATATCATCATGGTTATTGGTAGGTTATATGCGGTATAAGTGATAACAATGGACCATGGGTTATCAATTAGATTAACATTAAGGAACATGCTGAACAAAGGGATGATCGCTGAGTGAATCGGGATCATTAAACCGATCATGAAAAGTCCCAATACTAATTTACTCCACTTCCATTGCATCCTCGTAATAACAAAAGTAGCCATGCTTGCTAATATTACGGTTAAGGCAATAGCCACTCCAGTTATCCAGATACTGTTCCAAAAATAAATGCCTATTCCGCCTTCCCACACCTTTAAGTAATTTTCCCATCTGAACTCGGTTGGCAGGGCAAAAGGGGATTTCGAGAATATCTCCTGGTTATTCTTCAGGGAGAACAGAAATAACCAGACAATCGGAAACACCTGAAATATTGCGACTGCTGCCAGACTTAAATATAGAAAAAAATATCCTATGCGTCCCAACCCAAAGCACTCCTTTTAATACTGAATTTCTTCTTTCGTAGCTGTTGCTTTTCTAATAATCAAGGTCACAATTAAAGTGATGATCAATAACAGGAAACCAATGGCACTACCATAACCGAAGTTGTTGGTGGAAAAGGCCAATTTATACATATAGGATGCCATAACTTCACTTGCTCCATTTGGCCCTCCTCCTGTCATTACATAGATTAGGTCAAAATATTTTAATGAACCGACAACAGCTAGAACAATGGTCACTTTGACAACACCCATAATTAATGGAAGTTTTATCTTATAAGCAATCTGAATTGGAGATGCCCCATCAATCTTGGCCGCCTCTATGATAGATTCTGGAATATTCTTTAAAGCTGCATAGTAAATAAGGATGTAGAAACCGGCATATTGCCAAAGTATCGGGATGAATATCGCGTACAAAACAAGGGAAGGCTCGGCAAGCCATGCAGGGGGATTTTCAACTCCAATTGCCATCAGCAAACTGTTTAACATCCCGTTTGAAGGGTTGTAAATTTTCACCCATAGCTGAGCAATTGCTACAGAAGAGAGTAGCATAGGAATTAAATAGATTTTCCTTAATAGGTCAGCCCCTTTTATCTTGGATGCTAATATTAACGAGATTGCTAGATAGATAATAAGGCTTAATGTGGAAAAAACAGCAAGTAAAAAGGAATGAAGTGCACTATCCCAAAACTTCTTATCTTGTAAGGCTGTCACATAGTTTTGAAGCCCGATAAACTCCATCGATCCAATTCCATCCCACTTCATCAGACCATAGTAACCTGTCAAAATAAGCGGTATGAAAATTAGTATCCCAATCAGTAATAGTGCAGGGAGAACATATAAGGCTATTATCCATTTGTTAGACATTACTTTATTCATTACATTCAACCCCATATTGTCAGGAATAGAAAAGGACCATCCAGTAATAAAAGGAAGTCCTTTTCTCCCATCATAATTAATCGTTCAAATGCATGTTACTCTTTAGATAAAGCATCTTCATGTTCTTTGGCAAAATCATCCGGTGTTACACCTTTTCCAAAGAGTGATTGAATTAGATCCAAATGAACTTGTGCCACACCTGCACTCATTTGAACATCTGCAAATAATGTGATATTGCTAGCTTCACTAAGGTCATTCAATACATCAATATACATATCAGGTAGGTCTAAAGAATCTGCATCCACTTTCGTAGCAGGAATTACACCAGCACCTGTTACAGCTTTCTCGCCCCATTGCTGGATAAAGAATGATACAAATTTCTTTGCTTCCTCTTTCACATCGGAATCCTCTGCTACAAACAAGCCAACCCCCGGACCACCAACATGACTGTTAAGATCCCCATTTCCATCTACTGTCGGAAAACTGAAATATCCGATGGAGTCCCTGAATTCCTGTGGGACATCTTCATTTGTCGTATAGTTTGGAAGATCCCATGAACCCATAAGATACATTGCTGCCTGTTCACCCATAAACATACTCTTCGCTTCTTCATCTGATAATCCATTGAAGCCTCTAACAAACGCGTCCATGTCGACCAGATTTTGAATTTCTTCCGCTGCAGTCACTAATGCGGGATCCTCAAAGGAACCTGATCGATCAATTGCGCTCGTCAGCACATCTCCTCCGCCAATTCTATCAGCCATATACATATACCATAAAGACCCAGTCCATCTGTCCTTATTTCCAAGAGCGATTGGCGCCACTCCGTTTTCATTCAACGTAGTGATGATGTTTTTGAACTCATCATAGGTTGTCGGAGCTTCTAGACCATATTGATCAAAAATGGCTTTATTATAGAAAACCGTTGCAATGTTAAGCTCCAGTGGCAACCCATAAGTATTATCGTTCATGGCATATGCTTCTGCAGTACCAGATACAAAGCTATCCTTCAGATCTCCTTCAAGCAGATCATCCAAAGTAGCAAACTTTTCGCCGTTGACATAGGGCTCCAGAAACCCTGCTGCCCATGTCATCCCGACATCTGGCAACTGATTAGAGGTGGATAATACTTTTAATTTATCCTTATACTGCTCATTACTTAAGACTTCCAAATCGACTTTCACTCCAGGATTTTCATTCTCGAAGTCCTCAATGATTTCGCTTACAATTTTGTGGTGTTGCTTTGAACTTCCTTCAGGCCATAAATGCATGAATTCAATCGTTTTCCCATCCCCGGAACCCGATGTATTCTCCCCAGAACCAGAGCAACCCGCCAACAATACCAGCAGCGAGAGAAAAATTCCAGAAAATAATGTAACCGCTTTCCTTTTTCTCAAACTAAATACCCCCAATATTCTTATTTTTGAAACAGATTGTTACTAAATTTAGATTATCACCGAAAAGAATGTTTGTCTAGTGGATAAACAAAGTTTATAATAGAAACATATAATGGTACACTTAGGAAAAACAGAATGAGGAATGGAGTTAATCGATGAAGATGTTACATACCTTTAATCAACAAGTAGTCCGAAAGGGAAATAAATCCCTTGTATTGCAAACCATTAAGGAGTTCACCCCTATTTCCAGGGCGGATATCGCCAATAAAACTGGGCTTAATAAAGGAACGGTCTCCTCTCAAGTAAGTGAATTACTGAAAGAAAATTTAATTACCGAGTCAGGACCAGGGGTATCAAGTGGCGGAAGAAGGCCTGTTATGCTGTTGTTCAATCAGGTCGCAGGATACACCATTGGCGTAGATATTGGGGTCAATTATATCCTTGGAATCCTAACAGACCTCAGTGGTAATATCTGTAACGAGACAATCACTCGATTTGATGATCTAACTTTTGAACAAATAAAAGTAGAACTATTTGGCATTGTTGATTCCCTCATCTCCTCTATGCCCTCAAGTCATTATGGAATTGTCGGCATAGGTATAGGGGTCCCTGGGACGGTAAATACCGATGGGGAAATCCTTCTGGCCCCAAACTTAAATTGGAAGAATGTCAACCTGAAGAACCTAATGGAAGAACGATATAACGTTCCCGTATTAATTGAAAACGAGGCAAATGCTGGCGCTTACGGAGAAAAGAAGTTCGGAGCTGGAAAAGACTCAGAAAACATCATATACGTTAGTGTAGGGATCGGTATTGGCGTTGGCCTCATTCTTAATGGTCAGCTTTACAAAGGCAACAATGGTTTTTCTGGTGAGTTGGGTCATATGACCATTGAAGTGAACGGACCAAAATGTAGTTGCGGTAACCAAGGATGTTGGGAATTGTATGCTTCCGAAAAAGCCCTGGTTAAAAAAGCCCTACAAGAAAACATCCTTCCTGAAGAAGGGAAGGAGTTATCCCTAGAATCCTTAATGGTGTATGCAGAGAACGGGGAAAAAGATGTCATTCACGTATTCGAAACCATTGGAAGATATTTAGGTGTTGGAATCAAGAACATCATCAATATATTCAACCCAGAGCAGGTGATCATCGGTAATCGATTAGCCTCTTCCTCTAAGTGGCTGGAAGATTCTATAAGGGAGGCACAAGATATTATCCTCCCCACCCATCAAAGAGATCTAAGCATAAACTTTTCAAAATTATCGACACACTCTACTGCTTTAGGGGTAGCTGCTTATGCAAGTGAAAATTTCCTTACTATTGATATTCAAGAAGTGTAAATAGGGTACTTATAGCAATGGCCTAGAACTTCTATCCAAATGGCTCTTTTCGTAAACTTTGTTGCTTTTTCGTAGTGATACATCAACCGATATTATCCTTACTGTCGTGCTCTTTTCCCCGACGTACTTAAGAAACTACTTGCACTTATAGAGTATGAATGCAGTAAAAAGTCCAATTGCCGACTTTTTACAAGTAAATAGCAACAATCTTTGAGAAAAGAGCAATCTAAATAAACCAAAGGGGATGTTTCAAAAATGACACTTATACAAAATCCAATTCTTACAGGCTTTAATCCAGACCCTAGTATTTGTCGAGCAGGAGAAGATTATTATATTGCAGTCTCTACATTTGAATGGTTTCCAGGGGTAGGAATCTATCATTCTAAAGACTTAAAAAACTGGAGGTTGGTTTCAAGGCCGCTAAACCGTCTCAGTCAATTAAATATGATGGGGAACCCTGACTCTGGAGGTATTTGGGCACCTGCTTTATCCTATTGCGATAATAAGTTTTGGTTGATATATACGGACGTAAAGGTAGTGGAAGGACAATGGAAAGACAGCCATAACTACCTCGTTACATGTGATGCCATCGATGGGGAATGGTCTGAGCCAATCCATTTAAATAGTTCAGGATTTGATCCCTCCCTTTTTCATGATGAGGATGGGAAGAAATACCTAGTCAACATGCTTTGGGATCATCGGGTAGGTAACCACAATTTCTACGGAATCGTCATGCAAGAATATAATCCTGATTTGCAAAGATTAGTGGGGAAAAAAGAGATTATTTTCAAAGGAACGGATATCAAATTAACTGAAGCACCACATTTATACAAGATGAACGGATATTATTATTTATTGACAGCTGAAGGTGGAACGAAATATGACCATCAAGCCACAATCGCTAGATCTAAAAACTTATGGGGACCATATGAAGTGCATCCTGATAACCCATTGATTACGTCCTTCCCTTATCCAAGAAATCCTCTACAAAAAGCGGGGCATGCTTCCATTGTGCATACACATACGGACGAATGGTTCTTGGTTCACTTGACAGGACGGCCATTGCCGCAGGAGGGACAAGCATTACTTGACCCCCGGGGATATTGCCCACTTGGTAGGGAAACAGCCATTCAAAGATTGGATTGGGAAAATGATTGGCCATTTGTGGTCGGTGGTAACCAACCTTCTCTTGAAATTGAAGGTCCAAATATAGAGGAAATCCCTTTTGAAAATGATTATGAGGAAAAAGATGATTTCGATTCCAAATTTTTAAATAAACACTTTCAATCCCTAAGGATACCATTAGGAGAGGATGTCGTTTCATTAACGGATAATCCTGGCCACTTGCGTCTTTACGGTCGTGAATCCCTATCATCAAAATTTACACAAGCCCATATTGCAAGGCGCTGGCAGCATTTTAATTTCACCGCCGAAACCAAAGTTTCTTTTAACCCAGATACATTCCAACAAGCTGCAGGTCTTGTAAACTACTACAATACTCAAAACTGGGCAGCCTTGCAGATTACCTGGGATGAAGACAAAGGACGAATACTAGAGCTTACGGTTTGTGACAATTTCACCTTCACACAACCATTGGAAGATAATAAAATAGTAATTCCAAATGATGTGCATTATGTATATTTACGAGTGGACGTGGACACTGCCACATACAGGTATTCATATTCTTTTGACGGAGACAGTTGGACCGCAATCCCAATTAAACTCTATTCTTATAAATTGTCTGATGATTATATTAATGGAGGCGGTTTCTTTACAGGTGCTTTTGTTGGAATGCAGTGTCAAGACACTTCCGGACAGAAGCTTCATGCAGATTTTGATTATTTCATTTATAAGGAAAAAGTATAATGAAAAAACACATGGCACCTCTCATATGGTGTCATGTGTCAGTATGTACACAAAGCTTAAAATAATGAAATTCACTAGTTGATCGCAGTGGAAGGAGCGAAGACTCCTGCGGGAGGAAAGGACATGGAAGACCCCGCAGGGCGTAGCCCGAGGAGGCTTCCGGACTGCCCGTGGAAAGCGAAGCTCCTGCAACGAAGATCAACTCTTCCAACAGATAACCTAACTAGTTTATAGTTTGTCAACAGTCTGACACATGGCACCTCTCATATGGTGTCATGTGTTTTCCATTTGCTATCTTGACTTGATCAGTCGCGATACTTAATCGCCAATCCTTTCAAGAAGTTCCTCGCGTATTTATCCATGCAGACCTTATAGTTTTTGTGCCCCTTCTTCCGCAAGAACGCACCAAGTTCACCTTTGGTTATCGTAACCCCAGCTTCTCCAATAATGTCGATGATATCTTCCGTTGTCAAAGCAAGCGCAATCTTCACTTTCTTTAAAAGGATATTGTTTGCAGGCTCGTTGGAAAATGGCGGCTTTGCAGGCTGGCCTGGCTTTGGCTCCTGTCTGCCTCTTTTAAAAATGATCAAGCCGTTCAGAAACGATTCAAGCTTATTATTATTGATAGGAAGAATCTCCTCTTCCTCCAGTGCCTGCTCATATTCCTCTTCTGTTTCATAATCATAGCTGTCCACCTGTTTGGTGAGCATCATCTGTACTTCATCCCTTGTAACGTCGATGTCACCCAGCTTAAAGATCTCGACCATGTCGTTGTCTTTAATATCAAGTGCGTATCTTAGTCTGATTAGAATATCGTTGTTTGTCATGTATAAACTCCTTTTTTAACTCTCTTTATATTGCACAGGTTGTTAATAATTTGTGGGTATGTTGCATGCGGATTGTGGGTAACTTCATTTATTTTTTCAACACAAACCTCACAACACTTTCAACATGAGCGGTTTGAGGAAACATATCCACAGGCTGGATCCAGTCCACTTTATATTTTCTGCTTAGGTACTGAATATCCTTGGCAAGTGTGGATGGATTACAGGAAACATATACAAAGTTTTTCGGTTCTACGTCCAGGACGGTCTTCATGAAAGTTTCGTCCAAGCCTGTACGTGGTGGATCCACGACAATCGTATCCGGCTTCCAACCTTCTTTCACCCATCTTGGCAGCCATTTCTCCGCTTTTCCTGCTACATATTTCATGTTGGTGTAACCGTGGCGTTTTGCGTTTTCCTTCGCGTCATCAATGGATTCTGCGATGGTGTCCATGCCTCGCACCTCTCCAGCATTTTCTGCCAGCCAAAGTCCGATGGTTCCGACTCCGCAATAAGCGTCTACCACTTTTTCTTTACCGGTCAATTGTGCCGCTTCTTTCACCAAATCATACAGCTTTACCGTCTGTACAGGGTTAAGCTGGAAGAATGCCCGGGCACTCAGTTCAAACGAAACATCCCCAAGTGTTTCTTGAATTACTTTTTCGCCGCTTAAATGAATCGTTTCTTCTCCAAAAATAAGGGAGGTTTTTTTGCCGTTCACGTTTAGCATGATGCTCTTCACTTTTGGCAAGCGTTTTTGAATTTCTTCTACTATCAACTGTTTGCGGGGTAATTTCTCATCTGTTGTAATCAACACAACTTGAATTTCCCCTGTTGAAAAACCAACTCTTGTCATGATGGTACGGACGGATGGTTGGCCCTTTTTCTCATTTTGAACAGGAATGTTGAAGTCCTGCAGAATTTTTTTCACTGTGTTGGTTACTTCGGTTGTGGCACTGTGCTGAACGATACAATTATCGATATCGATCAACTTATGGGAGTTGGCACCGTATAGTCCTGCGATGATTTTCTCCTTATGCTTTCCGACCTGAAACTGGCTTTTGTTTCGGTAGTACCATGGGTCTTCCATGCCAATGGTCGGTTTAATGTCCAATTTATCCACATTAAGCTTTGTATGGCGTTCTAATGACTGAATGACTATATCGCGTTTTAAGGTCAACTGTTGATCGTATTTTAGATGCTGCAGCTGACAGCCTCCGCATTGCTCATAGATCGGGCATGGAGGCGTGGTGCGGTGCGGTGACTTGCTTCTAATTTTCTTGATCTTTGCTTCTGCAAACTTATTTTTGACGTCTGTCACTTCCGCAACTATCACTTCTTCAGGGAGTGCCCCAGGAACAAATACGACTTGTTTTTTAAAATAGCCCACACCTTCCCCGTTAATTCCAAGGCGCTTGATGGTTAAAGGAAAGGTCTGTCCCACTTTCATGTCGACACTTGTTTGTTGCTTATTATATGATTTCTTCGTTTTCATTTTACTAACTCCTCAGGTTGCGGTTCGATGCTTCTCCAAAGGTAAAGGGACGCATAACTTGAATATGGTTCCCAATCCTTGCTCCATTCCTGCATCTGCAGGACGGTTGGTTTTTGGTCGAGTCCTTTTAGTTTTTTTAGTGCATTTTGGATGCCGATATCTGCAATCGGAAAAAGATTGGGCCTGCCAAGTCCAAACAGGAGCAGATTCTGAACGGTCCAAGGACCAATGCCTCTTACTTTTACCAGTTCTTTCAGAATTTCTTCATCCGATTTTTGATGCAATTCGTATAGAGGCAATTCTCCCTCTGCGATCAATCTAGATGTATCTATGATATACTCCGCTTTTCGGCGGCTCATTTTGAGTTCAGTGATCTGCTCGTAATCAAGCTTAGCAACCTCTTCTGGCTTTGGATAGAACCAGACACCTTCCTTTTCATATCCAAAATTGTGTACAAAACGCTGTGTCAATGTGTGTGCGAATTTCATGTTGACCTGCTGATGGATGATGCATTTCATCAGGCAATGATATAGATCGAAATCCAGAACAAGCGGTGTTCCTTCATGCTCTTTGAAAATCGGTGCAAGCTCTGTTTTGGCAAAATGATCGCTGATAGCTTGCAGTGGTTTGTCCCATTGGAATATATTTTTTATGAGATGTACTTCTTTTTCTGTCAGGTTTGCAGTACTTGTAAGTTGGAATGAAGGTTTCTGTTTGGTTCCTGTCGCTTGGATTTTGATAACAATAGGCATTTCATTTTGATACATCGGAACTTTTACAGTTCGTCCCTTTTGATTTATAACCATTAAAGGGTCAATGGATAGCCGTTGCAGCACTCTGTCAAAATCATATGGTCCCACTACATTTATTTTAACCAAATTTCCCACCGTCCTTCATTTACTGTCCCAATTATAACGGCTTTCCGGTGTGTTGCCAAACACCTCGGGTTAGTTCCATGCTAACTGAGAGGGAATCGGAACATGAAAAGAACTCCTTGCTGGCGGGCAAAGGAGTCAATTTTCTTGAATAAGCAATATTGGATTGGGAATAGTATGTTGTGCAGCGATATGATCTAGGCTTTTAAATTCATACCCCTGTTTCTGTAGGTCATCAATCACTTTTTCCATAGCCTCAGCATTGTCTTTGGAAACGGTGTGTAGCAGAAGAATGGCACCTGGATGGATCTGAGCCATGATATTGTCGTAGGAATATCTCCAGCCTTTTTGCTGGTCGGTGTACCAGTCAACGTATGCCAGGGACCAGAAAACATGTTGATAGCCCATTTGATTGGCAAGTGCCAATGTCCGGTCACTGAAGGTCCCACGAGGGGGCCGCAGGTATGTCATATTGTCAAGCCCTGTAATGTTTTTGTACTCCTCTTTGATCATATCGAGCTCTTTTTTGAAACGGACGTCGTTCACTTGCGTCATATCTGGGTGATGCCAGCTATGGTTACCGACAATATGGCCTTCGTTGACCATTCGCTTAATCAACTCTGGCTGATCCTTCAAGTAATAACCAGTTACAAAAAAGGCTGCGGGAACCTTTTTCTTTTTCAGTACATCTAAAACATGCTCAGTATATCCGTTCTCATATCCATTATCAAAAGTAAGATAAATTTCCTTTTTCGTCGTGTCACCGAGATAAAAAGCATCATGTTTTTTTAGAAGTTCTTTGTATTTAAGACCTGCATCGGGCGGCTCATGGTTCTGGCTTTTCTTAAATCCCCAGTGCAGGGTTGTAGTGGAATAGGTGTCCGCTTGACTGAGCTGTGGAATCAGAAAAAGTGCTATAACAGTAATGGTTAAGATGTTGAGTAGTTTTCTCATTTCATTATGTCCTCCCTTCCATGTTTTGTCGCTACTAATATGATTCGTTTTGGTGGGAGGAATGATACGGTGCATTGTTTTCCAATTCCGGTGAGGTGGGGAGGATTCCATTGGGATAATTTACTGTCTGAAAATTCGGAAATACTTTCCGACTTCAGGCAAATACAAACGGAAATTAGCCGAATACTGTCGGAAACATCTTTAATAGATGCCAAACGACATTTACCTGGAAAATATCGACGCCACACACCCCCGCCTACCGCAATTCCAATATTCAAAAACAAAAAAGCAGCCCGGCAACAAACTAACGTTGCCAAGCTGCTTTATAATCAAAATTTAGTTAAACACTCTATCCTTAAACTGCGCAAGCTTCTCTAATGAAGACTTTTCCACATCCGCATGCAAGCTGTTGCCATGTGAATCCATCGTTACAACCGCAGTGAAGCCTTCCACATTTAAGTGCCACATTGCTTCCGGGATACCGAACTCCATCAAATCTACACCGTCGACACCTTTGATACAGTCAGCATAATATTGCGCAGCTCCGCCGATTGCATTCAAGTAAACGCCCCCGTGCTCTTCCAATGCCTTCAGCGTTTTCGCACCCATTCCGCCTTTACCCATGACAGCGCGGATACCGAAGCGCTTCATGATATCTCCTTGATAAGGCTCCTCGCGAATACTTGTCGTCGGGCCGGCTGCTTTGACGTGCCAGTTTCCTTCGTCATCCTTAAGCATTACCGGTCCACAGTGATAGATAATTTGGCCATCTAAGTCAACTGGAGCATCGTTGTCACTCAAGTGTTTGTGGATCGCGTCACGACCTGTGTACATTCTGCCATTAATGCGCACTACGTCTCCCACTTTTAAAGAACGGATTTTTTCTTCGGTGATCGGCGCTTCCAGAATGATTTCACTGGCTTCAGAAGTTGCAGCCACTTCTTCTTGCTCTGTCAACTCTTTGGAGAAGTCAATCATTTCCCCTTCTTGATACAACCATTCATTGATCTCACCGGTTTCCGAGCTGATTTTTACTCCCAGACGGCGATACGCCCAGCAGTTGTACGCAACGGAAACGAAGAAACTCGCAGGAATGCGGTGCGCAACTCCGACTTTACAGCCAAGCAATGTCGTTTCGCCGCCGAAGCCCATCGTTCCGATACCAAGTTTATTGGCGTTTTCCATTACATAGTCTTCTAGCTCTTTTAATTCAGGTACTGTGTTCTCATCATCAAGGCTGCGGAATAGCTGTTCTTTTGCAAGCTCATAGCCTGAAGTACGGTCGCCACCAATTCCAACCCCGATAACGCCGGCGCTACAGCCCTGTCCTTGTGCCTGGTATACCGAATGCATGACACATTTACGGATTCCATCCAGGTCACGACCTGCACGGCCAAGTCCCTCAAGCTCACATGGGAGGCTGTACTGGATATTCTTGTTTTCACAGCCGCCTCCTTTTAAGATTAGGCGAGCGTCGATATAATCCTTTTCCCACTGCTCAAACTTGATGACAGGAACGCCATCACCAAGGTTGTCCCCACTGTTCGCACCTGTCAAAGAGTCAACAGAGTTCGGACGCAACTTACCATCTTTTGTTGCCTGTACAATCGCTTCTTTAATTACCTTTTTAATATCTAGTTGGTTGACGCCAATAGGTGTTTTTATTTTAAATGTAGGCAGGCCTGTGTCCTGACAGATCGGAGACACATTTTCGTCCGCCATCGTAATGTTATTAGTAATTGTCGCAAGTGACATAGCTGCACGAGTTCCCGCACTTTCGCTAAGCTTAGCTTTCGCTATCGCACGGCGAACATCCTTAGGCAGCTTTGTAGAGGTTTCCACAATCAAGTCATACATGCTCTCATATAATTTATTCATCTCTAAATCCCTCTCCTATCCCCTGTTGAAAAAGTTATCTACGTTTCCTTTTATACATCCTTCATTATACTTGTTCTAATTAGAAGGATAAAGGAATTTGTAACCGATTCCATTAAAAGGTTAATCCTATTTGGATTTTTGTGGTAAAGTGACAATAGGATACGGGAGAGATGGGAGAAACAAACAATGACACAGTTTTTAGCACTTTTAGCGGCAAATTTAGAAGATGCTGAGCAGTTGACTGCAATAATGAAAAGAACATTTGATGAGGAAGCACGCAGGTGGCTTGGGGCTTTGGACTCGCCTGTAGTGGACTATAATATACAACCACCTGGTTATGATTCCATTCATACTACCCGGTACATGATAGAAGAGCTTACTTATTACAGTATTTTGGTGGAAGAGCAACTTGTAGGCGGGATCATTTTGACGCTGACAGGGAACCGTTTTGGCCGGATCGATCGAATTTTTATTGACCCTGCTTTTCAAAGGAAAGGCCTGGGTTCTGAAGTGATTCGTTTGGTGGAAAAAGCACATCCTACTGTGACGACTTGGGATTTGGAAACCTCCCCAAGACAAAAGGGCAATCTACATTTTTATGAAAAGTTGGGCTTTGAACGCAAATTTGAGACAGAAGATGAGGTGTGTTATGTCAAGCGCATTTCTGCTGGAGTGGCTAGTGAGAATAAATTTGAATCTTGCAATTTAGAAGGGGCGACCTTTTATGGGGCGAATTTAGCTACCAGTGCTTTCAGCAACAGCACTTTATCCGGGGCACATTTCAGCAATATCAATTTAAGTAGATCGAAGTTTCAGAACATCAATTTTCAGGATACATTGATTGCTGATTTGAACCTTTCTGGGAGTAGGGTGAAGCATGTGGATATGAGCGATGTTGGGTTCAGTGATACGTTTATTGAAGGGGCTCCTGTAACCTTTGAGCGCTGTGAATTGATGGGTACCAGGTTTACCAATTGTAAGATGGCTGATGTGGAGATTAATGCTTGCGACATTTCTGGGATGAAAGTTGATGGTGTGTCTGTGGAGAAATTGTTGGAGGTTTATAGGAAGGTGATGAAGTCGAGGTGATACCCCATTTCTGCATGCAGTGGTGAATGGCCTAGGAGGGTAGACTTTCATTATTTGTATGAAGACAATTTCGGAGGTTATTTGGGCTTCAAATTGTCTTCATGGCCTCTATAATGACAATCGCGAGGCATTTTTTGGCTTCGAATTGTCTTCATAACCTCGATGATGACAATCGCGAGGCATTTTTTGACTTCAAATTGTCTTCATAACCTCGATGATGACAATCTCGAGGCATTTTTTGACTTCAAATTGTCTTCATAACCTCGATGATGACAATCGCAAGGCATTTTTTGGCTTCGAATTGTCTTCATACCTCGATTATGACAATCTCGAGGCATTTTTTGGCTTCGAATTGTCTTCATACCTCGATGATGACAATCTCGAGGCATTTTTTGGCTTCGAATTGTCTTCATAACCTCGATGATGACAATCTCGAGGCATTTTTTGACTTCAAATTGTCTTCATAACCTCGATGATGACAATCTCGAGGCATTTTTTGACTTCAAATTGTCTTCATAACCTCGATGATGACAATCTCGAGGCATTTTTTGGCTTCGAATTGTCTTCATGTCCATTATGAAGACGTCTCAACATACTTTTCCACCTTAAAGAGGTCCTCATCACCTCTATGAAGACCTCTCTCCCAGCTTTTTCACCTTCAATAAATCCTCATCTGATGGACTCTGACCTAACTTTACCAGTCCTTCTTAAACTGATTATATTTTCCCTCTAAATCATCCAGCATCTGGATCAGGCGATCGATGTCCTCGAGATCTGTTGCTTCCGGATCCAATGAATCCACAACCTCCAAAAACATGTTCAATCTATTTTTTAAATAATCGACTTGGGAATCTTTGTTGTCTGTTGCTTTGCCCATTATAATCGCACCTTTCTTTCAGTCCTTAATTATTTCTCTATACTACCGCACTGCAGCACTTCCGGCAACCTTCGTATAAAATTTCCCGGTCTGCAATCCTGCGAATCATGATACAATGAAGGGTAAGGTTTTTTAAATAAAAGGAGTTTACGATGAAGACAACCACACTACCACCAATTACACCTTCCTATGATCCATGGGAAGCTTATTTAGATGTTAAAGAATACGGCCAGATGGAACTCACCAATGTGGAGTTCACAACTACGACTCTTTGTAATATGCGCTGTGAGCACTGTGCCGTCGGCTACACGTTACAACCAAAGGACCCACAGGCTTTGCCAATAGAATTGTTAATTCAACGTCTGGAAGAAATCCCTCATCTCCGCTCCATCAGCATCACTGGCGGCGAGCCCATGATGAGCATGAAGTCAGTGAACGAGTATGTCGTGCCTTTGTTAAAATATGCGCATGAACGCGGTGTGCGTACGCAAATCAATTCGAACTTAACCTTAGATTTAGCAAGATACGAGAAAATCATTCCTTACCTGGACGTGCTACATATTTCTCATAACTGGGGCACGATGGATGACTTTGTGGAGGGCGGGTTTGCGATGATGGACCGCAAACCTACCTATGAGCAGCGTGCGAAATATTTTGAACGGATGATTGAAAATTCGAAGGCTTTGACTGCTGCCGGTGTTATCGTGTCAGCTGAGACGATGCTGAACAAAAGGACGCTTCCTCATATCGAGCATATTCATAAGCAAATCGTCGAGGAGATGAACTGTCAAAGACATGAGGTTCACCCCATGTACCCAAGCGATTTTGCTAGTGGGATGGAGGTCCTGACACTTGAAGAGATGCGTGGTGCGATACATCGCCTGCTTGATATGCGTGATGAAAATACGTGGATGCTTTTTGGAACATTGCCGTTTTACGCTTGCAGTGACAACCCGGAAGATCTGGCATTGCTAAAGCGAGTATATGAGGCCAAGAATGTGACAGTACGAAATGACCCGGACGGGCGCTCCCGTTTGAATGTGAATATTTTTAACGGAGACATCATCGTCACAGATTTTGGCGATACACCTCCTCTTGGGAATATACAGACAACGGATTTGCCTGCTGCATATGAGAAATGGAAAGAGACGTCCATTGCAAAAGAGTTGGACTGCCATTGCCCTGCGGTTGCCTGCCTTGGGCCAAATATTTTGGTGAAGAATGCATACTATCCACAAACGGATTTTACAAACAAGGAAGCAAAAATAGCTAAATAACGAAGCTTTTCTCAAATATTATTGCTAGTTAAAAGTCGGTTTTGCAAGGAAAGTTAATTTAAATATATAAAAAAAGCCAACAACAAACATGCCTGGGATTATTAGATTCCCAGGCGTTTATTTTTAAATTATATAGATGGCATTTTTGATCTTAGTCTTCTGCCTTTGAAGATGGTGTAGGTCCCTAAACAAACCAGCATACTTGCCATAAGGCTTGAAACAACGATAAGGGCACCATCCCAGCCAAGGGAGCTACCTGCTAGCTGCCATGCCTGATACGGTATGAACAACATAAGAAAAATAATCCCTATTCCCCAAAGTAACAGGAGGGCATGATGTTTTTCCTCATTTCCTATATCTGATGGCTTTTGCCTCATCTCAACTGTGACCATTGTCCGCACGATACCTATCAAAACCGACAACCCCAGGACCAATAATACCAGGTGCATCATGATGTTGATGACCTCCTTTTCATTCTCACTTATTAAGACGCTTAAAGCTAAAAAAAGTTTCGGTCGGCGGCTGGTTTTTCCTTCGACAAATGGATGGACGGCAGAATTTGGGCAACGTGACCTTAGTAATAGATAGATACCCGAAGGATGATGGATACGAAACTGGGAAAATAATCACGTTTTTCCACATTAGATATTCTCATATAAAAACACCAGCCCAATCCGGACTGGTGTACTAATTCACTTTATCGTGGACGATCCGACGCCGCAAAAATAAAACTTACATGGTCCTGCACCGGAATCCAGGCACCGATTCCCTGCGATGTCACATTCTTTACGACAATTTTCATTTCTTTTCCTTTTAGCACAAGGTACACTTCTCCGTACGTAATCTTCCCTTTTTCACTAACTGCCGGAGAGTACGCATAAAGATAGCCAAGCTTTTTCACAGGAATGTTATACACTTGGTCCTTTTTCGTTCCAGCACCAACAATGGTCTGGAACGATAGAGGCAGTTTCGTTTTGTCCATTGCTTTTAACATCATCATTTCTTTCACATCTTCTGCAGCCTCCACTTTTGAAGTCAGTCCACCCTTGACGCTTTTTTGTGCTTCTTGACGATAGTGAAGTTGTTGCGGCACTTTTCCACCGCGATTATCCGTATAATTTGTATTTATTTTTTGATATTCCCAGTTCACACTTGTTTCCGTTGATTGATAAGAAAGTGGCCATTGTCCAAGGTAAATGGTAGCACGATAGCCGATGGCAACTGGTGAAGGAGAAATGTTCGATTCATTCAAAATTTTGATGAGCTTTGGGTTTTCAATTTTCACATTGGAAGAATCAATCAGTTCTTGAGAAAGCTCGCTTGGTTGCAAGTACGGCACATCCTGAGATGGGTTTGGGTATGTGTTGTCCTTGGAGATATCTAGAACAGAATTCGGAACCTCCAGTTTTTTATTATCGGCTTTCACCTTGGTCTCTTCAGCTTGAACACTACTCACCATGAAACTGAATGCCAAAAAGCTCGCCATGATAATTTGAAGTATGCGCATGATGTGTATTACTCCTTTCAATCGTCTTGAAATCTATGTACTGTTATCTTTTTCGAAGCGATTTCAGATTATCCATGAAAGGTGAAACTTTTTTCCAGAGAACTCGTATATAAGGTAAGAAGGAGGTTGGTTGTGATGAAGACACCAAGCTGTGCCAATTGTAAAAAGAATTGGAGCTGGAAAACCACGTGGAAGCAGATGTTCACATTCAAGCAGGCGATCACTTGCCCATATTGTGAAGAGAAGCAATATATCACAAAAAGCTCTCGACAAAAACTCTGCTTACCACCGATGCTTTTTGCATTTATTAATGTACCGTTTCTTTCTTTTGGTGTGGACTTTTTTTATCTATCCATCGCCTATGTCATATGCATCGTATTTATTTTCATCCTGATGCCTTTCTTATATGAGCTGAGCAACGAGAACGAGCCTTTATGGTAAGGAGATTTTTAGCAACCACATACATCATTCATTTCCTTATCTTCTTAGGTGCCAATTTGCTGGTGTATCCGTTCTTTCGACACAAGACATTTTGGGATATGTTTTTTATTTCCATGCTTTATGCTGCTATCTGGTGGCTTTGGGATAACGCATCCTCCACTAAAAAGAAAAAACACGAAAGCTGAACTTAGCTCTCGTGTCGTAATTTCCTATAAAGATTTTCTAAACGTGGGTAGAATATCTGAATCAATGGTCCAATTCCAAATGTGATGATAAGTGTACCAATTCCTATCGGTCCTTTGAAAATAAGGGCAAAAATGAGGGCAAACACTTCCCCGATGGTTTTTGCTGTCATCATTTTGACCTTGAAACGATTTTGAATGCCAAGCATCAAGTTGTCAATTGGTATGACAGGAAACTTTGCTTGCAGATAAGCGGAGATTCCCACTGCCATGATGACCATTCCACCTAAAAGTATGATGAAACGGAAAACCATTCCTACTGGAATCCATGCCCCGAACACCTGTATCAACCAAAAGTCAATAAAAACTCCGACAAGGAAAATCGTGATGACCGCAAGATAATCCGGCTTGCTTTTATGCAACCAAGCATTGATAGCAATCAAAATGATCCCGACAATAAACACCCAGCTTCCTACCGTAAGCCCAAATGTTGTGGATAGCCCTACGTTCAGTGCATCCCACGCACCAGCCCCTAAATCAGATTTTATCGTCAAACTAATCCCGAAGGATAAGATAAAAAGTCCAATTAAATAAAATAAAGCCCTAATAACCAATCTTGATAACTCCTCTACATTTTACTGTCACTTGTCCTACTCTACCATTGTAAGCGTGAATCATCAAAATATGAAAAAGAAAAATATTTTTTAATAAATCAGAATATTTATAAGATTGCACCTATATACTATAAATACCTAAAAACGAAGGAGGGAAAAAAGCGAATAAACAACTTAGAGTGAAGGAGTGATTCTGCCTACACAGTGCACATATAAAGCTTTTTATTCCTTAGTTCAAAGCTTTAACCTCTTGGTACTTAGAAGTGATGGGTTTGCCCTATATGCTTTGGGACTCTGTGCAGCCTACCGCACAGAGTCTTTTTTGTGTAAAACGGAAGTTCGTGCCAAAATCAACCGAGTTGATGCCGAAAACAGGCAGGTTCATGCCAAAATGAGTCGAGTTCGTGCCAAAACAGTCAAAGTTCATGCCAAAACACCTGATGTTCATGCCAATCAACCCTCTGTCCCTCTATAAGAGAAAGAACCCAATCCCCATAATCAGATAGGCTGCAAGTATCGTCGCCCCTTCAAACCAGTTTGTCTCCCCGTCATTGGAGATCGCGATGGCTAAGAGTACAGCTGTTACCATGGCAATTAGTTCTGGCACAGTGAACACGAGCGCCATTTGTTTTTCAAATAAAATCGATATAAGTACAAGAATGGGAGCCACAAACATTGCGATTTGCAAAGTTGATCCCACTGCAATTTCTACTGCAATGTCCATCTTATTTTTGTATGCCATAATAATGGCGGATGCATGCTCGGCGGCGTTTCCGACAATGGCAACTATGATGACCCCAATAAACAATTCCGACCAACCGAATGCCTCACCCACCTCTTCAAATGTATGAACGAGACTCTCGGATACATAGGCTACCGCAAGTGTTGCCAACAAAAGAATCAAGATTGCTTTTTTCTTCCCCCACTCCGCTGTTTCATGCTCTTCCTCTGCATGTCCTCCGCCTGCTTCGGTAGACTGGTACACCCCTCGATGTGTGACAAGCTTAAAGAATAGAGCTGCCAAGTATAAAAGAATAAGGATGACAGATATCCCGACACTCAGTGCAAAAGTTTTTGTATCATTCATTTCCTGAGCAAACACTTCAGGAATAACAAACGCTACCAAAACCGCGAAAACAAGGAGCCCAGAATTATGCCGTGCATCAAACACATTGAATTTCTGGCGTTTAAATTTCAATCCGCCTACAAAAAACGAAAGTCCCATGACAAGTAAGAGGTTTCCTAGAACCGACCCTGTCAGAGAAGCGAGCACTACTGTGATCAACCCAGCTTTAAGCGCAAAGAACGCAATAATCAGCTCCACAGCATTTCCGAAGGTCGCATTGATCAGGCCACCCACCCTCGGCCCCGTATGTACCGCAATGCTTTCCGTCGCTCGCCCCATATAACTTGCCAGCGCCACAATCGTCAAACTGTATATGATGAACATTAATACAACCGGCCAATGCAACAGCGACCCGAGGACAGATAAAGGAAACCCGATCGCAATCATGATAAGGAAAAATTTATACACACCTACACCCTCTTTCCACATTTACCATTATGATATCCCCGACCTCTTCTTTTTATCGTAAAAACTGGCCGACATCCGTGTTTAAAATTTCGCCAAACATGCCACATTAACTGGGAGAACTTTTTAAACGAAAGGTGTAGAGGATATCCATGACTACCGACTTGAAGGAAAAGATCATCTCCATGTTCAGCAACCATAAAATCGGAACGCTTGCCACCATCAGGGGAGACCGTCCATATTCCCGATTCATGCTATTTTTCAACGAAGAATTGGTTTTGTACTGCGCAACAAACGAGCACACTCATAAAATAGAGGACATCAAGGCGAACCCACATGTACATATACTTTTAGGCATGGAAGGTACAAGTTGGAAGGAGCCTTACGCGGAAATCGAAGCGGAAGCAAGCTTTGAGGACAGTGCAGAGTTAAAAAAGAAATTTTGGGACGAGAAGCTTTCAGAATGGATCAAAAGCCCGGATGATCCGGAATATCTATTGTTAAAGTTGGCGCCGTCAGTGATTCGTTATTATGAGAAGGCTGGTAGTGAGGCAGAGGTTCTGGAAGGATAATTTCTTGTTTTAGTGGTTCATTTTATAACATAAAGAAGAAGAGTTTATCATTATTACTCTTCTTTTTTTATGGCTTTTTTCTCAATGAATGGTGCTATTCTTTAGTAAAAAGTCGGCAATTGGACTTTTTACTGTATAGAAACTATAAAAAATGCAGTTCTGAGGCATTTTGAATGTAATAACCCAGAAATCAATCTAGAAATATAAATTCTATGATAATCTAAAAGAAAACCTGCAATAATCGATATGGTCTTCGTTAGGCCACTTTTTTTTAATAGGAGGTCTCACTTTGCTACGAACATCCCTTGCAAAAAAAATCATACGAGAAGTGAAAAATTTTATAGAAGAAGATCTAATTATGGTCGATACAACCGGTACCATCATCGCAAGCACCGATGCTGATAGAATAGGAAATTACCATGAAGGGGCATTTCTTGCCGCTTCCGAAAAACAAATGCGTATCATATCCAAACAGGATGAAACGACACTATCCGGCGTAAAAGCTGGCATTACCCTCCCTCTCTTTCATCAACAAAAAGTCGTTGGCGTCATCGGTATAACTGGAACACCAAAAAAAGTACTTCCATACGGGGAATTGATCAAGAAAATGACAGAGTTATTGATCCAAGAAAACTACTATCAGGACCAGTTTGAGTGGGAAGCAAGATCGCTTGAAACCTTTGTGTTCGATTGGCTATTGAAAGACGGACCATCCACTTCCATTAAAAAGCGCGCTGAACTGCTAGGTGTAAACATGGAATTGAACCGGCAAGTTATTTTGATAGAGTTTCAGACAGATGATGCACTCATGGAAACAAAAAGATGGCATTTTACCAAATTGGATATGGATCTGAAGGAAGAAGATATTCTTGTTCAATGGGGCCAGAATAGAATGATTTTACTGCTCGCAAGCAATAACTTTTATAGCCGGGAATCCCTTCTTGCATTTTTGAAAAATATGCTGCATCAACTTCAAATCTATATCGGGGCAACGGCGTTTATGGGAATTGGGAAAGCAGGAAGCTTATCTTCCTTAAAAGACTCGTACACAGAAGCAGAAAGAGCGTTGAATGCTTGTTCTACTGATGCACCGCTTACGTTTGAAGAAGACCTTCGCCTGGAAATGATCCTTCAAGCAATCCCGGTGGAGGTGAAGCAAGAGTTCTCCCAGCGGCTCCTTTCGCCAATCATAGCCGATAAAGAATTATTCGAGACCATTCAGGTGTATCTTACCCGTCATTTATCCTTGAAAGAAACCGCCAAAGAAATGCACATCCATATCAATACATTGCATTACCGATTGCGCAAAATAGAGAATTTGACTGGTTTGGAGCTTAAAAAGGCTCATGATTTGACCACCCTTTATCTCGCATTCTTACTTTTGGATGATTCCACAAATAAACAGTAGTATACCTTTGTTTCTTTTAGATAAATATACATAGAGTTCCCGCTTCGCTTTTTATAAAATAAGGATAAAGACATTCGTAGTCCGGGAGGTTTATTTTATGATAAGTGAAGGTTTGAAAAAGCAATTAAAGGATATAGTTGGTCCTGAAAATTATCGGGACAGTCAAGCCGAAAAGCTTGTCTATTCTTACGACGCCACACCTAACTTCCAAGCGATGCCGGATGCTGTCATCGTTCCAAGGAATACAGAGGAAGTATCCAAAATCGTGAAACTGTGTAACGAGCACCGCGTTCCGCTTGTCCCTAGGGGATCTGGCACCAACCTTTGTGCAGGAACCTGTCCAACAGAAGGCGGGATCGTGCTTTTGTTTACCCACATGAACAAGCTTCTCGAGTTGGATGAAGAGAACCTGACAGTCACCGTTCAACCTGGCCTTGTGACGCTTGATATGATTCATGCTGTCGAAGCGAAGGGCTTATTTTATCCACCGGATCCGAGTTCCATGAAGATCTCCACCATCGGAGGTAACATTAACGAAAATTCCGGCGGTCTGCGTGGATTGAAATACGGGGTAACGCGTGACTATGTCCTGGCACTTGAAGCGGTCATGCCGAATGGTGACATCATCCGAACAGGCGGCAAGCTTGCGAAAGATGTTGCCGGCTATGATTTGACAAGGTTGTTTGTCGGGTCAGAAGGGACACTTTGCATCATTACGGAAGCGACATTGAAGCTTTTGCCGATGCCAGAGACGAAGCAGACGATGCTTGCCTTGTATCAGGATATCGAGGCAGCAGCAAAAACAGTTTCTGCGATCATTTCCAATAAAATCATCCCCGCAACTCTGGAATTCCTTGATCAACCAACACTTGAGGTGGTCGAGGATTTTGCGAAAATTGGTCTGCCGACAGATGTGAAGGCGGTTCTCCTGATTGAGCAAGACGGTCCGCAGGAAGTGGTGGCAAGGGATATGGCCAAAATCCAAGAGATTTGTATGGCAGAGCAGGCTATTTCTGTCCAAGCGGCAGAGACGGAAATCGAAGCGGAAGCGCTGCGTACCGCTCGCCGCTCCGCACTCTCCGCTCTGGCAAGGCTCAAGCCGACGACCATTCTCGAGGATGCAACGGTCCCTCGTTCCGAAATTGCCACGATGGTAAAAGCCATCAATGAGATTGCGGTTAAACACCAGGTGAAAATCTGTACATTCGGTCATGCAGGGGACGGGAATCTTCACCCAACAGTTGCGACGGACGCTCGGAACCATGAGGAAATGGAACGGGTGGAAGCGGCATTCGAGGACATCTTCGCAAAAGCGATCGAGCTTGGCGGAACGATCACAGGAGAGCACGGAGTAGGTGTCATGAAGGCACCATACCTGGAGTGGAAGCTTGGCGCAGAGGGAATAGCTGCCATGAAAGCTATTAAACTGGCTTTTGATACGAACAACATTATGAATCCCGGAAAAGTATTTGCGAAGGAATCGAGAAAACGGGTGGTGGTTTCCAGATGACTTCAGTAAAAGAGAAACAAGTCATTCAAGATGAATTCAAGAATCGCATGGATGAGGATGAATTGCTGAATTGCATGCGCTGTGGGTTCTGCCTCCCTTCCTGTCCGACCTATGTAGAATCGGGCTTCAAGGAATCCCACTCCCCACGTGGACGAATAGCGCTTATGAAAGCCGTTGTGGATGGGGTGATTGAGCCGGACGAAGATGTGGAACGTTCACTTGACCTCTGCCTGGGCTGCAGGGCTTGTGAACCGGTTTGTCCTTCCGGTGTGAAGTATGGGCATCTTCTTGAGGAAGCACGCGACATCATCAACCAGAATAAAAAGCATTCGCTGCCTGTAAGGGTGCTGAGGAAAACTGCGTTTAATGGACTCTTCCCTCATCAAAATCGCATGCGTGTTTTGACCAATTTTCTCGGAATCTATCAACGTTCCGGACTACAAAGTGCCGTTCATCATACAGGATTGCTGAGGCTATTACCGGAAAGCATGGCAAGCATGGAGCGTGTCCTACCAAAAGTTCCTACCATGAAGGAAATGAAGGATCGTCCTTCCCATCTCCCAGCACTTGAAGTACAGAAAAAACGAGTAGCCTTCTTTTCCGGGTGCCTGATGGATACGATGTTCATGGAGACCAATAATGCCACAATGAAACTGCTACAGCATGCCGGCTGTGAGATTGTGATACCAGAGACACAAAATTGTTGTGGTGCCCTTCACGGACATAGCGGGGAGAAAGATAGCGCCAAGGAACTTGCCAGACGGAACATTGCTGCGTTTGAGGAATTCGAAGTCGACTATATCATCACCAATGCAGGCGGGTGCGGTGCCTTCCTTGTCGACTATGACCATCTATTGAAAGATGATCCCGATTGGTATGAGAGGGCGGTTACTTTTAAAGAGAAAATCAAGGATATATCGGCTATTTTGGTAGAATTGGAGTTTCATAAAAAAGACCTGCGGGTGCGTCCACAGCGGATCACCTATCAGGACTCCTGCCATCTTCGCAATGTACAGGGCACCTTCCTTCAGCCACGCATTTTGCTTCAATCGGTAGAGGGCGCAACATTTCACGAAATGAAAGACGGAGACCGCTGTTGTGGCTCTGCTGGCATTTACAACATCGTTGAGTCCGAAATGTCGATGCAGATATTGTACCACAAAATGGAGAAAGTTGCCGAAAGTGAGGCGACGACCATCGTGACCGCGAACCCGGGGTGCTTGCTGCAAATGAAGCTTGGAATTGAGCGTGAAGGTCTGACCGGAGTGATTCGGGCCGTTCATATTGCGGACTTTTTATTGGAAGGGCTGGAGGAGTGACGGGAGAACTTGCTTAATAGAATGGAAGGGCAGGTGCTGGACGATACAGCACTGTTTTAGATGAATGATAAATTGCTGTTGGTGGGCTTCAGTAAGGTAATGACAATCTCATATGATTTTTCCGTTCGAGATTGTCTTTATCCTCCCTATGAAGACAATCTCACCTGCTTTTTCTGCTCGAGATTGTCTTTATCCACCCTATGAAGACAATCTCACCTGCTTTTTCTGCTCGAGATTGTCTTTAACACCCTATGAAGACAATCTCACCTGCTTTTTCTGCTCGAGATTGTCTTTAACCACCCTATGAAGACAATCTCACCTGCTTTTTCTGCTCGAGATTGTCTTTATCCTCCCTATGAAGACAATCTCACCTGCTTTTTCTGCTCGAGATTGTCTTTATCCACCCTATGAAGACAATCTCACCTGCTTTTTCTGCTCGAGATTGTCTTTAACCACCCTATGAAGACAATCTCACCTGCTTTTTCTGCTCGAGATTGTCTTTAACCACCCTATGAAGACAATCTCACCTGCTTTTTCTGCTCGAGATTGTCTTTAACCACCCTATGAAGACAATCTCACCTGCTTTTTCCGCTCGAGATTGTCTTTATGCACTTTACACAACATCTCCCGGTTTATTTTCCACCTCATGCAAAAAGACAGCAACGGCTAGCTACCATTGCTGTCTTTTCTTTATCTACAAAACTGAAAATAGCCCTCAAACTTAGCAATAAAATCATCAGAAGCCTTTTCGCCACTCTCCCGCAAAGCCGCATACACCGTCCCCACGATCGGAGGAATTGCTGCCCTCTTAAATAAAAATGGCAATCCTGCACTATGAGCCTCGCTATGTAAATAATCCTTCATCGCTTCTGCATGCTGGCCGATTCCGCCAGTCAAAATGATTGGGACACTATTTTGACCCGCAGTATCCTTCATCAACTTTTCAAATAACACGTGGATATCCCTCAACATCGCCCGTGCCGCATCTTCTATGAACGATGTACACAAATGATCCCCCTGGTTGGACCTGACAACGGCAATTCGAGCCAAAGATGCAATCCTGTCCCGTGTTTTCCCCATTTCATACACGAGTGGCACGAGCTCAGACATTACTCTCACCCCGAAGTGCCCCAATACTTCCTCCGTCAACCGGCAAGGTTCTTGGCCACCTGCGTCGTATTTCTCAAACACGTACTCCAGTATGTTTTTTCCGATTGTAAATCCACTATATCCATCGTTGATCAGATAACCCCATCCGCCCACTCTTCCACGCTCGAGTTTTTCATTCACTCCGAACGCAATGGAACCAGTCCCGCTGATACAGACGATTCCAGGCTCCCCCTTCGTTTCGGAATAGAGTGCTGTAATGGCGTCGTTGTCCACGTTGATTGTCGGCTTAGCTCCTAGCAAGCTTACCAACAGCTCCTTAAACCATTCCTTCTTGCCACCGCTTTCCGCTCCGGATATTCCCGCAAAAACCAAATCCACCCCCGAAAGCGCCTTCCCTTGAAGTAATTGAGAAAAGAGTTCCTGCAGTTGAGTCAAAATAATTTCTTCGCTTGAACTGTTCGGGTTGGTCGGACCGACCGTAGCCATTTTCAATACCGTTCCCTGTGCGTCCACCACAACCCCTGTCGTCTTTGTACCTCCACCATCAATCCCTATAATCATATGCTGCTCCCCTTGCTGTATTTTTACAATTGCCTACCTAACTCATTCTATATATCCTGTAAGAATCCTTTTTATTATCTATCCGTATTTCTTCTGATGTTCCTTCTTTTTTTCCAAGTACTCCTCATCCGTTCTTACCTTCTTCCACAGTGTTTCAAAGATCGTTGCCGATTCCGCCTTTTCCTGATCTATCTGACGCTCCTTTACATTCCCATCTTCATCATACTTTCTGCCCCCTTTATAGTTCGTATAGCGCCTTGCCCTTGTATAGCCCATCTGAAGAAACTTCCTTGCCATGTCCATTCCCACAAAATCATCCCGTTTCTTGTATTCAAGATACATTTCATATATTTTTTCGGAGGACTCCCTCGCTATCTCCGGTGTCTTGAACCGCCAATGTGGAAGAATCTCCCCTTTGTAAGGCTCTACTAAGAGAACACCTTGCTCCCCTCTCCCCACACGATATAGCTCTGGCTTCTCACGAAAATCTATCTTTTCAAAATCCAAGGAATAATCAAATGCCATATGGTCCCCTCCTTTTTCTATAGGATGTACCCTATTTTCCAAAATAAAAAGCAGTGATATGTGCTATTACACCTACCTACTGCTTGGTCAAGATAACCGGCCCATCCTTCGTTATCGCAATTGTATGTTCATATTGTGCCGAGAGCTTCCCGTCCACTGTCCTTGCCGTCCAGCCATTCTCATCCATTTTACTGTGCCACGTACCTTCATTTACCATTGGTTCAATGGTGATGACCATCCCTTCCTTCAGGCGCAAGCCCCGACCAGGTGAACCGAAATGCAATACTTGCGGATCCTCATGGATGGTCCTGCCGATTCCATGGCCCGTGAAATCTCGCACCACAGAATAGCCTTCCCCCTCCACATAGGTCTGGATGGCATGCCCAATATCACCTAACCGGTTTCCTGCAACTGCCTGTTCTATCCCTATATACAAAGAATTTTTGGTAACCTCCATTAGCTTCTTTGAAGCCTCACTCACTTCTCCTACAGCATAAGTCCAGGCTGAGTCAGCTAGCGAACCATTCAAGTTGACCACCATATCAATCGTCACCATATCCCCCTTTCTTAGCGGAGATTGCCTCGGAAAGCCATGACAAATTTCATCGTTGATGGAAGCACATGTTGCATATTGATAGCCCTTGTAGCCGTATTGCTCCGACTTCGCTCCATTCTTTTTTAAAAAAGAATCCACATAACTGTCGATTTCCATTGTTGTGATTCCTGGCTTAATCAACTTCGCTAATCGCCCATGACAGGCGGCCAGTAGTTTTCCCGCCTCCGCCATCATCATTATTTCTCTTTCTGATTTTAAGATAATCATAATATCTACTCCTGTATGAGGATATAATTACTACCTACTTCCATACTATATTCAAGATTATCCGAAAGGTCTCTTAAACTTGAAACGCCACCCCTCACTCGGGATGGCGGTTCATGTTTAGTAGATATTCAACTCAAATGTTTCTTCAATTACAATACTTCCTTTTACAGACTGGACCATCGGACAGTTTTTGCTAGCAAGCTCAATAGCGGACTCAATCTTGCTTTCTGCCAAATCCTTTCCTTTGATGGTGTAATGGATATGTATTTTCTCGATACGGTTGGCTTCTTTTTCATTACGGGTGACATCCGCTTTAATCGCGATGTCTTCAATTTCCATGCGTTTTTTCTTGAGGATGCTTTTCAAAACTCCCCCACTGCATACTGCGATGGAAGACACCATCAGCTGATATGGGCGAAAACCGTATTGCTCATCCCCTGCAACATGCAGCTCCCCAAACTCAAGATTGGTTGTGAATCCCACTTCTTTCATTTTAAATTCCATGTGCTTCTCATCTCCTTTTAATCTTTGGATCTTTTCGTAAATATTATTGCTTTTCGTATTTATAAAAGGCTCTTTTCGTAAACTTTTTGCTTTTTCGAATGTATCCATCAACCGTTATTTTCCTTACTGTCGTGCTCTTTTCCCTGCCGTACTTAAGAAACTACCTTGCTCCTTTTAGAGTATGTAAGCAGTAAAAAGTCCAATTGCCGACTTTTTAGTAGAGAATAGCAACAAACTTTGAGAAAAGAGCCTTATCTTTAGAATAGCAAATCCCGAAATAGTCCTGCCAGTTTTTTGTTTGCTACGTATTATCCATTCCAAAATGGTCCTAAATTATGTAGAATTAAGGATGGTCAAAATACTAAATTTTCGAGGTTGCATCATATGAATCGTTTTCGTTTTTGGATTCTCGTATCCATTGTCGCAGTTTCCGGCTTCAGCCAAGGAATGCTGCTCCCTTTAATTGCCGTCATTTTTGAAAATAGTGGCATATCCTCCACCTTAAATGGATTAAATGCTACTGCTTTATATATCGGGATTTTACTTGCATCCCCATTTATGGAACAGCCTCTGCGCAAATATGGCTATAGACCTGTCATATTAGTCGGTGGTTTCCTGGTGGTCGTTTCGCTGGCCCTATTCCCATTGTGGCAAAGCTTCTGGTTTTGGTTTGTTCTCCGCTTACTGATCGGTATCGGAGATCATGCCTTACACTTTGCCACCCAAACCTGGATCACATCGTTTTCGCCCGAAAATGTACGCGGAAGAAACATCTCCCTCTATGGAGTATTCTTTGGAATCGGTTTTGCCACGGGTCCTTTGATGACACCGCTTGTGGAAATCAACCAGGCACTGCCATTCATCGTATCTTCCCTGCTGTGCTTAATCGGCTGGGTCTTCCTGTTCTTCCTAAAAAATGAACACCCTGAACAGGAAATAGGAGTAAACTCCTTTTTCGAAACCATCAAACGCTTCCGCAAGGCCTGGAAGTACGGATGGATTGCGTTTCTTCCTCCACTGGGATATGGATTTTTGGAAGCATCCTTGAATGGAAGCTTCCCGATTTATGCATTGCGTAACGGAATCGAGGTAGGGAGTGTTTCCATCTTACTTGCATCCTTTGCCATTGGAGGGATTGTGTTTCAGCTTCCGCTCGGGATATTAAGTGATAAATTTGGCCGGCGGAATATCCTGCTCGTCATTCTGTCTCTTGGCTGCTTAAGTTTTGTGACGGCAAGCTTTTTAGAAGGAACTTTCATTGCCTTGGCGGTATGCATCTTCATCGCAGGAATGCTTGTCGGATCCACCTTCTCGCTCGGTATCAGCTACATGACAGATCTAATGCCAAAGAACCTGCTTCCGACAGGTAACCTTATGTGCGGAATTGCCTTCAGCATCGGGAGTTTAGGCGGTCCATTCTTTGGTGGATTGTTCATCCATTTCTTTTCCGATATCAGCTTCTTTCACATCATCAGCTTTTTGTTGTTCGTGATCTTCCTTTTGACCTATTCATTCGGGGAGCGCGGGTTGGTTGCAGTGAAGGGGTAGAAGTCTTTTAATAATAGGTTCATCACCAAGCATATAATGCTAAGGGATGAACCTTTTTGTATTTTTACTTGTAAGTGGCAAATGCCCGTCTATCAGCATAGGTCTTGCAAAGAGTACAGCAATGGATCTTTTTGTTCTTCTCCTTATAAGTAAAATAGGCTTTTAATTTCTTTTTGCAAAAATAGCATGTTTTCTTGAAAAACATTCTTTCCCCTCATTTCATATAACTCCCGCTTTTCATCTAATCCGCCAAACAAAACCAAATATATACAATTATATCAAACAACCCAAAAATAGGAACATCTTTTCGTGACAAAAGTACTATATACCCTCAACATCCACTGCCATCAAACAAGCACTAACTTCACCATATCAACTCGTTACTGCATTAAAAGGGGTCTGACCCCTTTTAAGCCTTTTTTTAAAAACTTTCAAAAAGTTGTTCCATTTCTAAATATTCTGTTATATAATAATATTAATTAAATGCAAACTGTACTAATACAAAGGAGGAGGAAGGAACATGAGCAGACAGGAACGTAAAAACATGATTAATTTTATTGAAGTGATGAAGAAAGCGGATCGTGAGACATTGGCATTTATGACGGATGCAGATATCGAGCACTTATACAATAATGTGTACGAACAAATGATGATTCATCAAAGCTTATAAGATATTTCCTGGCATCACCTTTCATCATTTAGCTAACCCAATAAAAAAACTGCAATCCCCCACTTTAAGGGGAGGATTGCAGTTTTTCTTTTTGCCCTCTAACTGACTTTTGTCTGTTGACTATAATAATTCCCAACACCACCAACGTCAGTCCGATCAGGATCGTATAATGCATCACTTCATCCAAGAAGACCGCTGACAACATAACACCAAATACGGGGACCATAAACAAATACATGGAGACCTTCCCGACCTTGTTGTACTTCATTACATTGTTCCATAACACAAAGCCCGCTGCTGACAAGAATGCCAGATATATCACAAGCCCAATGGTATATAGATCAAATGCAAATGGGAGGAATCCTGCACTTACTCCTCCGATAACAATTAACCCAACTGAACCGAAAAGCATCTGGTACGCTGTTAAGTAAGAAATATCCATCGTCGCTGCCCGTTCCCGTGCCATGATGTTCCCATACGCAGAAGCCATCATCGCTAGCAGCAACAACAGCTCCCCTATCCCAAACTGAAGACCAGCTCCCGCTTTTGGCAGATTCACCACTAGCACTCCAGCAAAGCCTAATGCGATTCCAAGCCATTTCCTGATCGATAAAGAGTCATCGGCATATAAAAAATGTGCAAATAGAATCTGAAAAAACGATGCTGTTCCTGCAATGACCGCCCCCTGCATTCCCGTTGAATAACTTAACCCGAAATAGAATAACAGGTACTGTAAAAATGTCTGCATAAATCCAAGCTGCACCAAAGGGACAATGGTCTGCCGCCTTAGTTTTAGCGATTGCTTAAATAGGGTAAAAAATAAAAAGATCATCAATCCTGCGAGCAGGAAGCGATAACCTGCAAATAGAAGCTGTTTATCGTAGTCACTAGCACCTATATCTAAAGCAGTATAGCTCAGCTTAATTGCTGGAAATGCACTTCCCCATAGAAAAGTAGCCAATATCGCAGCTGCAATAATGCCAAGCCTGCTCGTGAAAAATCTTTCAGCCGTCAAGGCATTCACCTTCTCTCCAAGCTACATTATACACAGAATATCCATTACCTACATACTGTATAGTCTTGGAAAAGAATTAATAGTGGATATCTTCAAGTATTTAATCTATAATAAAAATTAGATAATAATTAATATAATTTATTGATAACTGCTCTCAACAAAGTAACATCCTTATAAAGTATTGCTGCTATCGCATTGATGGCAGCTTTCGTCATTTAATAAGGGTACTGATGTTGATTATTTTTCTCAATTAGGAGGTTGGAAATATGAAAGAAATGACGACAGATGCTAACAAAGATACATTCATGAACAAATTCACGACCCACATTGAACTTATTTTTGCCATTATTTCAGGAATTCTTATTCTTACCGGTTGGTTATTGCTCCGGATGGACATTAACACCGCAGCCATCCCCATCTTCATTCTCGCCTTCCTGATAGGCGGGTATTTTAAGGCAAAAGAAGGCATTCAGGATACGATCGAGGAAAAAGAACTGAATGTGGAAATGCTGATGATCATTGCCGCCATCGGTGCCGCAATCATCGGGTACTGGATGGAAGGCGCCATCCTCATCTTTATTTTCGCATTAAGTGGCGCGCTTGAAACATACACTATGAACCGAAGTCAGAAAGAAATTTCAGCCCTCATGGACATCCAACCTGAAGAAGCA
The DNA here is from genome assembly GCF_038595065.1 of Sutcliffiella sp. FSL R7-0096. Classification (NCBI taxonomy): domain Bacteria; kingdom Bacillati; phylum Bacillota; class Bacilli; order Caryophanales; family Bacillaceae; genus Sutcliffiella; species Sutcliffiella sp. FSL R7-0096. Next base: position 966,917 of record NZ_CP152003.1, on the reverse strand, counting down.
TTAAGAATCACAGATGATTCCGAAGAACGAGTCCATATTTCCAAACTCGCAATCGGTGACCGTGTCCTTGTGAAACCTGGCGAAAGGATTCCGACAGATGGCACGATCGTCAGTGGGGAATCGGCCATTGATGAAGCAGCCATCACCGGTGAATCCATTCCCTTGGAGAAAAAAGTGGAGGATGGAGTATATGCGGGCACGATGAATATCAACGGGTCCATTGTGGTGGAAGTGACGAAACTATCTACAGAAACCCTATTTCAAAAAATCATCAACCTTGTTCAGAACGCGCAAAGTGAAAAGTCACCATCTCAACAGTTTCTTGAGCGCTTTGAGGGACCTTATGTAAAAGTAGTTTTAAGTGTAGTAGCGATCATGATGGTTCTCCCCCACTTCCTTTTGGGTTGGAGCTGGAATGAAACATTTTACCGTGCCATGATTCTTCTAGTTGTTGCTTCACCATGTGCACTTGTTGCCTCTATCATGCCGGCAACTTTATCTGCCATCTCCAATGGTGCGCGGAAAGGAATTTTGTTCAAAGGTGGAGTCCACCTCGAGAACCTGAGCCACCTTCAAGCCATTGCTTTTGATAAAACAGGCACGCTCACAAAAGGTAAGCCGGAAGTGACTGATGTTGTCGTCCGGGATGGAATGACTGAGGAGGAATTCCTGTACATCGTCGGCTCTATTGAAAGCTACTCCAATCATCCATTGGCACAGGCCATCACCGCATACGCGAAGAAAAAAAGTACAAAAGCCTTGCAACGTCCGGATCAATTGGATGACAAAGCTGGTTGGGGTGTGAAAGGTCGCCTTCATGAAAAGGAATACTATGTTGGAAAAGCGGATTTTGTCGGTTCTGAGTACGCTTATACTTTTAGAGACGGAATGGCGGATACACTGACGAAATCAGGTAAAACCGTGGTATATGTAAAAGATGGTGAGGGAATTGTCGGAATGCTTGCATTAAAAGATGTCATCCGCAAAGAAACCGTGAAGGCTATCCAGCAATTGCAGGCACTTCAGGTCCAATCCATCATGATCACTGGTGACAGCAAGCTTACAGCAGAGGCCATCGCCAAAGAAGCAGCCATCCAGAAGTTCGTGGCGGAATGCCTGCCTGAAACAAAGGTAGAAACAGTCAATACCCTTAAAGACGAATACCAGATTGTTGGGATGGTCGGTGATGGAATCAACGATGCTCCCGCTTTGGCTACCGCAAATGTCGGTATTGCTATGGGAGAAGGAACCGATGTGGCATTAGAGACTGCAGATGTCGTATTGATGAAGAACGATTTAGAAAAGATAGCGGAAGCCATCAAGCTTTCCAAGCGAATGAACCGCATCATCAAACAGAATGTCATCTTCTCCATTGTGGTGATCATGCTCCTTATCAGCTCGAACTTCCTTCAAATCATTGACCTTCCTTTTGGTGTAATCGGTCATGAAGGAAGCACGATCTTGGTTATTTTAAATGGTCTGCGATTATTGAGGTAGGTATGAAATAGGAAAGCTTTTTTCTCAAAGGTTGTTGCTATTCACTGGTAAAAAGTCGGCAATTGGACTTTTTACTGCATACTTACTCTAGACATGCAAGTAGCATATAAGTATTGCAGGGAAAAGAGCTGACAGTAATGAATACAACGGTCGGTTTAAAAATACGTAAAAGCAACAAAGTTTACGAAAAAAGCCAATTAGAAAAGCAGCGGGCGTGCAAGCCTCGCTGCTTTTTTGTGCTTCTAGTGGTAACCGTTCTGACCATTCGCACTTCCAGAAGTTTTATTCTTCGGTTTGTGCTTGGAGTTTTGCTTCGTACCGCCATCTTTTTTCGTATGCTTTGTCATGAAAGTTCCCTCCAGATTAGTTAGAGTATCTTTCAAACATAGCTTTCCCATTATAACCTAAAAGTTATCTGGGAATATTTTATCAAACAAAGCTCTTCTTCCATTCCAACAAAATGGCATTGATCTCTCCACCAATGATAATCATAAGCCCAGAAATATAAAACCATACCAATAACACAATGATCCCTCCAAGGCTACCATACATGGCTGTATAGTTCCCGAAGTTGCTCACATAGTAAGAAAATAATAATGACGCAGACATCCAGCCAACTGTAGCGAACAAGGAGCCGGCGAGCACATCTTTAAGCCGCAAATGTATATTAGGTGCAGCCAAATAAAGACAGCTGAATACAAAAAACAATATCACGAAACTGACTCCCCATCTAATCGTATTCCAAATCGTAAGAAACTCATCAGAAAGACCATAAGAGGAGAAAATGAACAATCCTATTTCCCGTCCAAACACAGGTAACAATAATGCCACAATGATAACGAATACCATGGCCAATGTGAGCAAGATAGCCGTTCCTCTGACAATGAAAAAATGTCTGTTTTCATTCACGTCAAAAGCACGGTTGAAAGCCCTGACGATAGCATTGATTCCATTAGAGGCAAACCAGATGGTCGCAATGATCCCGAAGGAAAGCAAATCGCCACGTTGTTCATTCAAGATTCTGACCACATTGGTCTCAATCAGCTTCATTGTATCACCCGGTGCATATTGCCGGATTACCCCGAGTACATCTTCTTGGGTGATTGGAATATAGGCAATCAGGGTGAGTAAAAAAATAAGAAATGGAAAAAGAGACAATAAGAAAAAGTACGCTAACTCTGCTGACATCCCCAATGCTTCATTCCTGTCCAGGCGCTGAAACAGTTGCTTTCCAAAACGTAATATTCCCATTCACTTTCCTCCAGCACTTATCTTTTACTCTATTCTATTGTGAGCACGTCCTGCTTACGACAGGTTTTTACTTTTATGCTCAGCAGAATCCAAATGTTTTGAGATGACTTCTTTTGTTTCATTCACGATTTCCAACACTTGAGGTGTCGTTTCCTTCAATTGATTCACTTTTAGTCTTAGGTAATCTATATCATTGGATACTTCATCCACTGTCGTTTTCACCGTTTCAATACGCATGCGAACGGCATCGGCAACTTCCTGGGGATGCTGCACGGCATATTTTAATTTTCCACCAACACACTTCCCATTATGTATGACGGTAGATCTTGTATTTTTATCTAACAAAGCAATCGCACCGCCTACAAGTGCCCCAATCAGCATGCCGTCCAATAATCTATTTTTGTTCCCCATCTTATCCTCTCTCCTATCCGTTTAATTTTTCTTTTTTTATCGTATCCAGCAGGTTTTGACAGCCTGCCTGAACCATGTCATACACTTCGTCAAAATTCCCGGTAAAATAAGGGTCAGGTACATCACTGACTTGGCTCTCCGGTACAAAGTCAAGTAACCGTCCGATGAAGCCGGCTTTACCATAGCCTGCCATTCTTCTCAAATTCCCCATGTTATCGGCATCCATCGCAATGATATAGTCAAATCCGCTGAGGTCCTGTTCCTTCACCTGTCGAGCTTCCATTCCCTCATAGCTTATCTTCTTTTCATCCAACAGGTTTCTTGTTCCTTCATGAGGAGCATGTCCAATATGCCAATCTCCGGTCCCGGCAGAATCCACTTCAATCTTGTCCGTCAACCCCTGTTTCTCCACCTCATGCCGAAATACCGCTTCCGCCATGGGAGATCTGCATATGTTTCCTAAACATACAAATAGCACACGTATCATAATACTTCTCCCTTCCGAGCGTCTTATCCTTATTATAAACATATTTCGTAACTTTCACGAATCTTGTAATGGTTTAATACCCCACTTCCCAGAAGAAGATACTGTTTTTCATCAATTCATGATAAAATAAGGAAAAGCTTCTGTACGAAAGGACGGTTCAAAAATGAACTTAACAGAAAAATCAACCGAAAATGTAGAATATATGATCGAAGCCATCAAAGGCAAATTAAAGGTTTTAAACCTGGGTGCCATCAAACCATCTCACTTTGATGAAGAAATGTACGAAGAACTTAAGGATATTTACGAACTTGTCATGAGAAAACCTTCCTTCAGTCCGAACGAAATGCAGGCGATTGCAGAAGAGCTTGGGAACTTACGAAAACAATAACACTAACCTGAAAACACCTACTTCGGTAGGTGTTTTAGTTTGTAGACAAAGCTTAAATTAATGAAATTCTCTAGTTGATCGAAGTTCCTGCAACGAAGATCAACTCTTCCAACAGATAACCTAACTAGTTTATTGTTTGTCAACAGTCTGAAAACACCTACTTCGGTAGATGTTTTTTTGTTCCTATACGTATCTCCCTTTGTTTGAAGTAATACCCCTACTAGCTTGTGCATATAAGTGTACAGAGGGGGGATAATCATGATTTTTCTATATGCAGCAACCATTGGATTTGTCTTATTATTATTTTTATTAATGGGAATTTTTCTTTACAACGTCGCTCAAGGATTGAACAAAAAAGATGCCATTGAAATCGATCCTCTGCCTCCAGAACCGACAGAAGAAGAAACAAAAGCGATACATTGATAGTGCAGGAAAGCGTCTGGAACAAAAACAACAGGAAAATATATTAAAATACTCTGAAGCAGCCTCTAGAGGGTTGTTTCTTTTTTTATTTCCTTCTTTTAAGGTAAAATGAATTATAGGAAATAGTTGGACGCATGATTAGGCCACTAAAGAACCTAATAGCATATCTTTTAGATGATTTCTAGCTGTTGATTGGAGCAATAGGCGAAGACTCCAGCGGGAGGGTAGCGACAATCTTGAGACCCCGCAGGGCGGTTAGCCCGAAGAGGCTCAAGGTCGCCATCAGGGTAAGCGAAGCCGTTTGCGGAAATCAACAGCGGTATGATACAGACCTCTAAAAGAATGTAGTTTTTCAGTGGCCTATTGCACGACTAGGGAGGTTTCGCCATGGATACAATCACCCACACACTATTTGGTATGACCATATATGGAGCTGTGGATAAACGACAGGATGATAAAAAAACAAAAATAGCGATGTTTGTATCCGCTGTGGGAGCAAGCCAGATACCGGACAGCGATGTCATATCCAGTCTATGGGATACAGAAGGAATGTATCAGATGTGGCACAGAGGAATCACACATTCTTTATTCATGGTGCCGATATGGGCATTACTGTTCTTCTTGCTCAGCATTTGGTTTTTAAAAAGAAGAGATTGGCGATTTCTATGGGTGCCGCTTATAGCCGTTTTCATACATAACACAGCAGATCTGTTCAACGCATGGGGCACGGGGTATTTAGAACCGTTCTCCTCCATACGGATTACCTTTGGTACGATTCCGATTGTGGACTTTGTCATTTGGACGATCATTGCCATCGCCTTTTTTGCAAGAAAGCTTTGGAACAAAGAAAGACATCTCCTGTACCGACTAGTTTGGATTTTAATCCTTGCACACGTCACCATTCAGACAAGCCAAGGATACCTATTGTATAAACAGTATGAAGATAAATACGAGCAGGTTGCCTTATCCGCCAGCTTTCTACCATGGCATTTCACAGTTATCGGAAAAAATGAGCAATCCGTCGAGATAATCGATGATGCATTGTTCACTTCACCACAATTGCAATACACACTCGAGTCCGCTGATGAAGCCGACCTAAACGAACTCTTCACACAAGTACCGGAAGCGAAAACGCTCTACGAGTGGTCCCCCTTCGTTGTTATCGTGGACGACGACCAAAGACTCGGCATATACGACCCAAGATTTTATCGCAACGGACAATCATTTTTATTTGAGTATATGGAAAAACAATAATGATGTACTTTCGGGTATTAGGGCCGCCCTCAAATTTGAGCAGGTTTTTCTCATTATCTTCTTCACTTTCCACGTTCCTTGGGGTCTCGTGACTCCTGGCCAGCCTTTTAAAAAATACTATGGTGCAACCCCTTAAGGCTGGTTTCTTTTATAATAAGAGACCCATTTTAGAATAAATGGGTCTAAGTGTGTAGACAAAGGTTAAAATAATGAAATTCTCTAGTTGATCGGAGTGGAAGGAGCGAAGACTCCTGCGGGAGGAAAGGACATGGAAGACCCCGCAGGGCGTAGCCCGAGGAGGCTTCCGGACTGCCCGCGGAAAGCGAAGCTCCTGCAACGAAGATCAACTCTTCCAACAGATAACTAAATAGTTTATAGTTTGTCAACAGTCTGAGACCCATTTTAGAATAAATGGGTCTCTTTGATCAATCATCAATTTGAGTTATAATCGGTTCAACAAAAGACACTACATCAATTACATAATCCATTGTTGGAATTTGATAATGCGTATAAGATTTTTGCGGTTCTATTTCTAATGCATATGTTTGCGCTTGGATAAAATCTAAATATCTGGATTTTTTGTAGACTCTGAAAATTTCACCATCAAAAACCTCGCTATCTTGCAAAGAAGTATATGCTTCGTCAATAACTAAATAAGAAACAATTGTTGGAAAATCTAATTGAAAAATGGATAACTCATCATTTGGAGAGATTGAGGAGGTATTAATACTTTTTATCTTTTCCTTCTCATTTCGCAAGAACTTCACTTTGATTCTTAAAGTTCCATCTTCCAATTCAGTAATTTGATCATAATATAAAGTTCCATTCCAGGTTATTAATGTTTGGAAATCCATATTAGTTTTCCTCCTTCAATTATCGAAAATAATTTTGACAAAAACCCAATCCTATTTTCAATTACCTGTTGTATAGTAACGCAAATAAATACAAAAACCTTACCTTTTATAGTAAAATTTTACCAAAATAATATTCTTAATCCTGCGGGAGGTAGAGGTAGACTTGAGACTCCACAGACAAAAACGAGGAGGCTCAAACACCGCCCCGCGGAAGGTGAACACCTGGAACGGAAATCATCATTAGTTTGAACATAAAAAATCCTTTTCGATTTTTTTGATGTTTTAGGTATATTATTCTACTAATCTGGGAATAGTATAGTTAAATACTAAAAAACAAACGAGGTGCTAGAGGATGATAGTTTCAAAGAGATACTTTTTAACCGACATGGAACGTGAAAGTGTAGAACAAACTTTAACCAACAAAGGCCACCTGCGTGAAGAAGTTTTAGGGATGGATGATGAAGAAATCATTCATATCTATCAAAAATACATGGTACGAGAGTTAATTACGAAATAGCATAGATCAACCTTGATGGAAAACCGTGACAAATGTCCGGTTTTTTATTTTTGTCTACAACAAAACGACCTGGCCATCATGGCTTCAGGTCGTTTATATATATAATGGGGGGAGTGACTAACAATTATTGTGGGCTTAACCCTTTGATCAGATCCAGTCTTGGCTTTACAACATCCACTTTAATTCCTTTTGCTTTGTATTTATCTACAATCTTCCTGACATCGAGCCCTTTTTTCGTTTTTCCCACTGTTTTTTGCATGTTTCAATCGCCTCTATTCGTTAGATTTTTGGACTTAGATCACATACATTTCTATATAAATTAGAACATTTGTTTAACAAGTGTCATTTCCGTCTCTTGCAGTTTTCCGTCACGATAGAAGGAAACTTTCATCTTATCTCCGATATTTTTTTGGCTGTATAAAAATTTTCTTAATCCTAAGGCATCCTTAATTTCCTGGTCATCCAACTTTACAATGACATCATATTCTTTCAACCCTGCTTTATCGGCTGGAGACATGGACTCTACTCCTGTTACGACAATTCCGTTTTTCACTTCTTCCGGAAGTTTCAGAGTAGACCTTTGCGCTTCGAGTGGTACATCGGACAATGAGGCCAGCCCTACACCCATAAATGGTCGTTGTACTTCTTTGTGCTTCTCAAGATCCTCTATGATTGGCTTTACCGATGAAATCGGAATCGCAAATCCTATCCCTTCTACTCGGGATTGAGCAATTTTCATCGAGTTGATGCCGATCACTTCCCCGCGAAGGTTGACCAGTGCACCTCCACTATTCCCTGGATTTATCGCTGCATCAGTCTGGATGACGTCGGCTTCCCAGTCCGCTTGGCCATTTTGATCTATGTCAACGGGAATGATCCGTTCTTTTCCGCTGATGATGCCTTGAGTGACAGAACCGAAGAATTCCAGTCCAAGAGGATTTCCGATTGCGATAACAGGTTCACCTAATGTGATGGAATCGGAATCACCAAATGTTGCAACCTGTTTGATGTTTCCATCATCCACCGTCAAAACGGCCAAATCTGTCAATGCATCACTGCCAATTACATCGGCTTCCACTCTCGTACCATCAACCAGGCTCACTTCCACTTTGGAGGCCCCATCGATTACATGGGCATTAGTTACAATGAAAGCTTTACCGTTCTCTTTCTTGTAAACCACTCCAGAACCTGTTCCTGCCTCCTGGTCCCCTTGTGCACCCCGGGGATCGAAAAGGGAATTTCCGCCTCTTTGTATATTAACTACCCCAACTACAGCTTCGGAAACGTTATCTACTGCACTTGTTATATTTGTTTGTATTTTTTCATATTCCACCTGGTCAGTCTGGACTGCCGAGTTCGTTTCAACACTCATTGGAGGGTCCGCAGCAGCCTCGCCATTTCTGTCCATGTAAAAGCCCCAATCAAGAAGGACCGGCAACATTGCCACCACTCCGAGCGCACCGATTATTCCTCCTGTTATGGAAGCGAATACGAGCTTTCCGAATGTTTTTTCCTTACGGGTCCTTTTTTGTGTGACATGATCGTCATAATAACCCATATTCCTTCACCTCATCATGAGAATGTTTTTTTATCTATTTCTATTAAACCCTAGTACGATGAAAGTAATCTTAAAGAAAAATGAGAATACGATGAGAAATACAGGTGTATTTCTAAGCTATGTTTCATTTACATCATAAACAGCATTCAGGGTCACAGTAATCATGGTCCATTCACCCTCTACGCTATCGGCAACAATGGAACCGTTATAGTTATCCACCATTCTTTTAGCGATGGACAGTCCAAGTCCCTGGCCGCCTTTTTCCCTGCTACGAGCTTTATCCACTCTGTAGAAACGATCGAAAATTTTCTGCAGATCTTCTTGTGGAACCCCGATGCCGTAGTCTTTAATGGAGACGGAGAACCCGTTGTCCTTATTCTCTACAGTAACCTCTATCGTCGTGGATTGACTGGAATATTTCACTGCATTATCAATCAATATGATGAGAACCTGCTCGAGATGCCTTTCCGCAATGGCAACCTTAACCGGCTCCTTCAAATGGTTAATAAACGAAAAAATGAAGTCTGGATGGAGCAAGGTGAATTTTTTGATTACTTCTTCCACAACATGTACGGGCTCTACCAGGTCCTCCACCACTTCCAGTCGGTCGGATTCCAAACGGGTCAGTTCCAATAGCTCATACACGAGCATTTTTAACCTTTCCACCTCTTGCTGGGAAGCTTTCAATGATTCCTCCAGCACCTCGGGATCATTTTTGCCCCATCGGTTCAGAAGCTTCAAATGTCCTTCCAAAATAGAGATAGGTGTCCTCAATTCATGGGAGGCATCCTCCACAAATTGCTTTTGCTTTTGGAAGGACATTTCCACATCATCCATCATTTCATTAAATACATTGGACAAATCTGCAATTTCATCCTTTTGGTTTTTATCTTGGGGAACACGTTCTTTGAATCCCCGCATCTTGATGCGTTTCATCGTATCGGTGAGTGCCTGGATTGGGGCAAGCAGCTGTTTGGCGATGAGCATCCCGCCAACACCGCTCAACAGGATGGCCCCTGCACCGGCAGACCAAGTCACAAGGAATATCAAGCCTCGCAAACGTTCATAGTTTTTCAAATCGCGTATAATTTCTATGTACCCAATAAATCCATTTGTTATCATAGGTTCACGATGAATTAAATAATGTTTTCCATTTACCTTCACATGTTCAAGATTTTCACTCTCCACAGGGGTGATCAGAAGCTCCCGTGGAAGGTTAGTGGCCACTGCTACAATGAGGGCTCCGTCTTTATCGATTACTCTGATCAGTTCATTCGTTTCATTTATCTTTTCAATAAAGCCACTGCTGTTGATGATTTCCGAGCGCCCCACAAAAAAAGGCTGCTCCGAAAAAAAGGCCTGAATCTCTTTCATCTTTTCCTGTATATTACGTTCCTCCTGTTCAATCATCCAGGTTCTCATCACATAATATTGAACAGAGTTATAGGCTACAAACAGGACGAATAATACCAAAGAGGACCATATGGTTATTTTCCACCTGATTGGCAGTTGCTTCATATATCTTTGAAATCGATTCATTTTCTCATCACATAACCCGTCCCGCGCACTGTTTGTATGTAGCTTTCTTCCTCTGGCTTATCTATCTTATTTCGTAAATAGCGGACATATACATCCACGACATTTGTTTCAGCATATGAACCCAGCTCCCACACTTTATCCAAAAGAAGTTCCCTTGTCAGCACTCTGTTAATATTCGTCATAAATATAACCAATAGGTCGAACTCCCTTTTGGTCAGTTCAATTTGCTCCTCGGCTCTCGTCACCGTTCTTGCATCAAGGTCTACCTTTAACTCTCGAAAGGTTAGAATATTGTTTGATGTTTCCTTTTTCCCCTCCATCCGGCGGAAAAGCGCACGGATCCTTGCCAGAAGCTCTTCGATCGCAAATGGCTTGGACATATAATCGTCCGCACCACTATCTAGGCCCGATACTTTATCCATCACGCTATCCCTTGCAGTCAGCATGATGATCGGAGTTTCTTTGGCCGCTCGAATTCTACGGCACACTTCCATACCACTAAGGCCTGGGAGCATCAAGTCAAGCAGGATAATATCCCACTCTTCTGCTAATGCTAGCTTAAGCCCCTCTCTCCCGTCATAGGAGGTGGACACTTTGAAACCTTCGTATTGTAATTCAAGCTCAATGAACCGGGCTAAGTTTTTTTCATCTTCTATTATTAGGACTCTGCACATGGTGGCACCTCCACAATAAGCGTGGCTTCTTTGATATATTTTAGACGTATTACCTGATTTTAAGTCTCTCTTTAATACTACCTAATAATTGGTGGGGATGGGATGAGAATTTGATGAAAATTGAAAGTGTAATGTTTATGTAACTTCGTTGTAAAAAATAAAAACCGAGTACACCTAACCCAACAGGCGACTCGGTTCTGATTCTATTAATTTAATCAAACCTTTTCATGATTTGGTTCTGATAGCCTTTGAAAACAGCGGAATTGGCATCCTTTTTCTTCTTTTGGATGATTTGCTGAAGCCTAAGCTGTTTTTCCGTTAGCCTTTGGCTCAATCTAGCTTCCTCTACCTCGCTGTGCGCTCCCTGTATCAGATCCTCTAGGTATTCAATCTCGGTCCTAACCTGTTGTTCTTCCATCATCCCGGCATTTTTCATCATTTTGTAGGCCATTCTCATTTCCGGAGGGACGTTGGATAAGTCCTCAAGTTCCAGACGCTTGCCATAACCAGGCAGGTTTTCGAACTCCCCATCCTCATAGGCCTTTCTGATTTTTTCATCCGTCAATCGAAAAAAGTCCACCGCACTCACCCTTTTCCACTTGGTTACTAATAGTGTACCCTATTTCAAAAGAAAAGAGTGTGTACTTTTTCTGAACATTCTAACAATATTCAAGTCTGTTGTTCCGTGAATTTTTTGGCTGTTTTCTCAACGTTTGTTCCTTATAGAAAAATCTAGACAGACGAGTGGATTGAAGTGGAAGTCACTCGACCCCGGCGAGAGACAGCGGTAGTCTTGAGACCCCGAAGCGGTGTGAGGAGGCACAAGCATCGCCCCGCGGAAAATGAGTGACTGCAGCGAAAGCGAACGGTCAAACTTTATAGCCCATAACAACAATCTTTTAGAAAAGAGCCAATTTATATTGTCGGATGAAGATTTGCGCGTTATAATACTTGTTTGTGGGTCCTGTGCGGCCGGGTGGGAGAGGGAAACTGAATAAGGTGTTTTTTATGCTTCAATGGATGAAGAATTCATTTGATCTGGCTGGTCATGAGACGACTCTAAAGCGTGAAATGATGGCCGGAATGATCTCGTTCTTTACCATTGTGTACATTATTGCTGTTAATGCAACGATTCTTGCAGAAGCAGGTATTCCTATCGAAGCTGGAATCATCGCCACAATCCTCACTTGTGTAGTGGGCTGTTGGCTGATGGGATTTTGGGCGAATGCGCCGATCATCCTTGTTCCTGGTATGGGAATCAACGCTATGTTTACTTATACGTTGGTTCACTCTATGGGATTAACCTGGCAAGAAGCATTGGGCGTCGTAGTGGTTTCTGGTGTGATTGTGACGATCATTTCGTTCACAAAGCTTGCACAAGTGCTACTCGAGGCGATTCCAAGCTCTTTAAAGCATGCGATTACGGTTGGTTTGGGGTTATTCTTGACCCTGATCGGGTTGGAAAAAGGCGGACTTATCGTTAAGGGTGAAAACTCTCTACTATCACTAGGAGATGTTTCAAGTCCTTATGTGATTGCCACGATTCTGACTGTGATTTTGGCCGTAACGTTGTTTATGCGAAATGTCCCAGCAAACTTCTTGATTAGTATTGTTGTTGGTACGGTTATCGCTGCTGCTTTGGGAGTGGTAAACTTCTCTGATGTTGGTGGAAGTGCTTTACCGATGGATAGCTATCTTTCCTTATTTGGTGCCGTTTCCTTTGCAAAGATTGGAGAGTTCACGTTTTTAGTGGCTGTCTTCTCTTTAACGATGGTTCTCCTGTTTGAGAACATCGGGCTTATTAACGGGCACCTCGGAATGATCAACCGCCCTGAAAAGTTCAAACGTTCCTTCCAGGCAAACGGAATCTCCATTTTAACAAGTGGATTTTTCGGTACCAGCCCTACCGTTTCTACCGTGGAAACGGCAGCAGGTATCGCTGCAGGTGGAAGAACCGGTGTGACAGCAATAACGACAGGAAGCCTATTTTTGCTTTCCATCTTTGCGATTCCCTTCATTAAAATAATTCCTGGCAGTGCGATTGCGCCAATCTTGATTATCATTGGTGTACTGATGCTTCAATCAGTGAAGCAAATCGACTTCCAAGATCTATCAGAAGGTTTCCCTGCATTCTTAGTAATTGTAATGATACCATTCTCTTACTCTATCGCAGACGGGATTGCATTCGGATTCATTGCCTACCCGCTAATGAAGCTGGTACTAGGCAAAGCAAAAGAAGTCTCCGCCCCACTCTACGTGATCGCGGCACTCTTCTTCCTGACGTTTTTGACAAATGTGCATTGATGGTTCGAAGAATAATTTGAGATTGATTGATATATATATTGAAAAAAAATCCTTGAGGGGGTCAGACCCCTCAAGGATTTTTTTGGTTTATGTCGAATACTAAATGGTTAGGCTACAACTTTACCTCACAAACGCTTCTCGTCGATCAGAAAATGCATCTACGAGCCATCTGGGGTGCATGGGCAAGAGGTCGTGCGGTAGCTTGTTTGGGGCAAAGTACTCGAGCTCGATCAGTGCGGGATCTTTCTTAGAGGTGGTTCCCCCTGTGATTTCCGCCTCGAAATAGGAAGTTACAAACTGCACCAAGCGACCATCCGGGTATTCGAAGGTTTGCGATTCCGGATCAGAGTAGACTCCAATCAGGCGATGAGGATCGACGATCAATCCAGTATCCTGATACACCTCGCGCACAGCCGCTTCCTCCACCGTCTCACCTGGCTCTACATGTCCGGCAGGAATGGTCCATAAGCCCACGTCCGCTCTCTTTTGTAATAAAATTCGTTTCTGTTCATCAAAGATGATCACTGCCACTGCAGGATACATGCTAATCGGTTTTTGTTTACTCATCACAGGAATACTCCTAACACTACTTTTTTACCTAGTCTAACGCGGTCGCACGTTACTTTCAACGGAAACACAAAGCCCCAGATAAAAATAGGTCTTTTCTCCAGAAAGAATATTCCATAATGTACATATTCATGGTCAGAAGCTACCAATCTGCCAAGTTACCCCCATAAAAAAACCAGCGTCTCTTATACACGCTGGTCCAACCCATTCATTGTACGAATTTCCTCTTTTGTTGGTTCTGTACCCAACTCATAAATGGCTACAAAGATTTTATCAAGAATCAATTGTTGTTTATCCCGATGCTCCTGTGTTTTCCTTTCATTAAGTGGACTCGTGTAGGCATCTGGGCTGTATTCCGTGTTGTGCAGCTCTTCAAAAAGCCTCTCAATCTCGTGGATCTCAGATTCTGATGCCAATACTTCATAGTATTTGACCTGATCATCGAATGGTTCCCGATGTATCTGACCTGTTTCCATCGTTACATAATAGGTATACCTTTCCATGAGGATTCCCTCCCATCAAAAATCACAAACCCTTATGCACTTTTCGTGTCAGTGCTAGTGGATGTGCTTTTTCTCTCTTTATAATATTTGAACCCTTCTTTCACCAAAATAGGTAATACGGCAATGAACACTCTTCGGAATAGTTTTCCCATACTTAATCGCCTCCTCAGGTTTATAGAGTTGTAATACCCGCAGTTTCCTTATATAAAACAATCTTTGTTTTTCTAAAGCTGTTTTCTAAAGGCTCTTTTCGTAAAACAAGAAGAAGCTATAAACAACCTTCAAGCCCCTTTGCGGTCACCCGTAAGGAAGCCTACCCTTATGACGCAGCTCCGATAAGATCCATTTTGGGGACTACTAATAACAGACAGTTGAACCGGATTACATGCACAGGGCTTTATGACCGCAATACAAACAATCATCAAGAGCGCCTTGTCATAAACTCGGAATTAAAAGAAACCTGAATTTCTCTCGGTCATCACAAGAGGAATTCAGGTTTTTTAATAAGTTTTAATAGAAAAGGTAATTTTCCCATCCTCGGTTTCCCGATAAGAGATCCCCGAAGCCTCAAAGGAAGAAAGCAACACTTCTTTCTCTTTATTTTCCAACCTATCAAGTGCTGCCAACGTACTTTCTAGTTCTTCCTCCTCCATTTCCGAACCATGAAAATAGTGATAAAAGAACATATACCTTGCGGATATCAGGTCGGTGGCTGCTTCTTTATGTCCCTCCCAACCTGATGGCGTACTCAATTGACCGGCAGCCATCCTTATTGCACGGAACTCCTGTTCATCTTCCACCGAAATCGCAGAAGCACCTCCGTTTTCCAAACCATCTTTAATAGAATTCGAGTATTGCTCACTTTTTCTCAAAAGCTCGTTCATTTCATGGATATAGACCGCTACCTTCTCCTGCTTTTTTACCTGTATTCCGTCATAGAAGCTAAGAGCGGTTATGACTCCGACGATTAAGGTCAGTATGCATAAGAAAAAAGTAACCGTTTTGGAGTTAAACTCCCAAAAACTCTCTTCTTCCAATTCTTCTAAGTCTTTATCTTCATTCCATTGATTCATAGGCCGTGTTTCCCCGTTTTTTTCTAGAATATAACATAACCATCCAACAAAATCCATTTAACAAAAAATTAAAATGGAGAGGAAGGCTCCCCTGTCCCTCCTTTTTATATTACCATATTATTCTTGTATTTTTACCCCCACAAAACGACATTCTTCTTAGAACGTATATAGGAGACCTAAACTAACTAACTAAATGATTGGGTGGATTGACTATGTTTTCAACAACTGAAATTGGGATCGACTTAGGTACAGCGAATACGCTGGTTTATAGTAAAAGTAAAGGGATTGTGTTCAATGAACCGTCCGTAGTAGCAATTGATTTAGAAACTAAGGCAGTGCTTGCTGTTGGTACAGAAGCAAAAAACATGATTGGTAAAACTCCGGGAAGAATTGTGGCCGTTCGACCATTGAAAGATGGCGTCATCGCAGATTTCGACATCACGACAAGCATGTTAAAACAAATCATGAAAAAAGCAAGCAAAACGATGGGCTTTTCCATCCGTAAGCCAAGTGTGGTTGTATGTACACCATCTGGCTCCACGTCTGTTGAGCGTCGTGCGATTCAAGACGCTGTAAAAAACTGTGGTGCTAAGCACGTACATTTAATCGAAGAACCTGTTGCAGCAGCGATTGGTGCAGATTTACCAGTAGACGAGCCTGTTGCTAATGTGGTAGTGGACATCGGTGGCGGTACAACTGAGGTTGCCATCATCTCTTACGGTGGCGTGGTTTCCTGCAACTCCATTCGAGTGGGTGGAGACCAGTTTGATGACGATATCGTGCACCACGTACGCAAAAACTACAATCTATTGATTGGTGAGCGTACTGCTGAGCAGATCAAAATGACAATTGGTTATGCATTGGTGGATCACGAAGACCTTACGATGGAAATCCGTGGGCGCGACCTTGTAACAGGTTTGCCAAAGACCATTGAATTACACTCTTCCGAAATCCAAAAAGCGATCAAGGAATCCCTTCTTCACATCCTAGAAGCAATCCGTTCAACACTGGAAGATTGCCCACCGGAACTAAGTGGAGACATCGTGGACAGAGGGGTTATCATCACTGGTGGTGGCGCACTCTTAAACGGCATGCAAGAATGGTTAAGCAACGAAATCGTTGTTCCTGTGTACGTCGCTCCAAACCCATTGGAGTCTGTTGCAATCGGTACAGGTAAATCATTGACTGTAATCCATAAGTTGCAGAAGGCTGCGACTTGATTTTAATAAATACAACAAAACCGAGCTCCTTTCAGGGCTCGGTTTTTGTTTGTTAAAAGGTAAGCAAAGCGCCTGGAACGGAAATCAACTGCTTTATCTACCCTATCTATTAAATAAAGCCTTCCCCTAAACCAAGGGGAAAAGCTCCTTCTTTCCATCACTCTGAAATTCACAGTGCTGTACTCAATACAATCGATCCTGATAAAAATAGTTCGGCAACACGATCTTATTTTCATAGGACTTATGAAAAATGTGCGTAGCGGCCGGGGACACCGGAGGAATCAGCCAGGCCCATTCGCCGGTCACATGGCGACAGCTTTCCGCTTCCCGCTCTTCGAAATGCTTGAACTGCATGGCCGCCGTATGGTGATCGACAATGCTGACTCCCTTTTCCTTGAAGGAGTGAACCACCGCGAAATTCAGTTCAATCAGCGCCTTATCCTTCCACATCGTCGCATTTGTGTTGGTATCAAGTCCCATGATCGAGGCCACTTTCGGCAGCATATTATATCTGTCCGTGTCGGCAAAATTCCTTGCACCGATCTCCGTTTCCATATACCAGCCATTGAACGGGGCCGCCGTGTAATGGATACCCCCAATCTCCAAACGCATATCGGAAATCAACGGGGTGGCATACCATTTCAATCCAAGATCGCTGAACTCAGGGATGTCAGGGTGTACGATAGGTACCTCTAAAACCACATCCCCTGAAATAGGAAATAGCTTTGGATCCGCTTCATCTACCTGCACAACCAACGGCAAAATATCAAAATTGCTGCGGGCACCTTCCCAGCCAAGCTCCTCACACTTCCTTGTAAAATCAATAGATGCAGGGTCACCGATCACCCCACGCTCCGATTCATACCCCGCATAGCGAAGAAGCTGATGGTTCCAGATCCTGATCTGCTTGCCCGCCTCTTGTTGCTGGCGAAAGATAGTGATGGTCGGCTTTATTTTTCCATGGTTGGTAGCAAAGTCGATGTGATGCACAAGCGCGTCAGCAATGTCCTGTTCCGTCTCCAGGTGGCGCCGATCTATCACATGAAGGGAATTCCAGAAAAGCCTCCCGATGCAACGATTACTGTTGCGCCAGGCCATCTTGGCCCCATGTGTCAATTCCTCGTATGTATGCTCGTAATACCCGTAAAGATCTATTTCATCCTTGATTGTTTGTAACCTGATAGACGCCTCGTCCTCAGGCTTTCCTAATTCCTGATAACATTGCAGAATAAATTCTTGTGCCTTATTTAAAAGAGTTTCGTTCGTCTCTATCAATATGTCCACCTCAAATAAATTTCCCTTCTACCATTGTAAACTTTTTAGGTTTGGAAAAGAAATGTTTTACATGTTGGTAATAAATAGGGACAGGTCCTTCGACCACTACTGGGTCGAGGAACCTGTCCCTATCACTCACTTCGTCACCAATTGTTTAAAATTCTGACCTAAGATCTCTTTCATGTTGTGGACGGTTATGAATGCTTGCTCGTCGGTTGAACCGATGAATTTTTTCAATTTGGAGAAATCCTTTTTGTTCAGGATGGTCGTGATTACTTCTTTTTCATCTGAAGTAAACGCACCTCTTGCATAGTGAATGGTTGCACCTCGTCCCAATTGTCCCACAATATAGGAACGGATCTTATCCGTCTCCCTGCTGATGATCACGACTTCACGCATTTCGTTGACCTGCTGAAGGACATAATCAATGACCAATCCGTTCAGTATCACACCGAATACCGCATACATCCCAACTTCTGGACCGAATACAAGGATGGAAGAAAGTGCGATGAAAATATCCGCCAACAATACTCCACGGCCCATATCCACGGAAAAATATTTATTTAAAATCAAAGCAATAATATCGGTACCTCCTGTGGATGCGCGCTGATTGAATACAAGCGCCATACCGAGTGCCGCAATACATTGCCCGATGATCAACTGAATCAGGATATCGTCACTGATCGGCCCGCTGATTGGGAAAAAAGCCTCTAGAAGCCATACCATCACAGACAGCATGACACTCGCATAAATCGTTTTTGCCCCAAATCCGAATCCAAGCAGCAAAAA
This sequence comes from Sutcliffiella sp. FSL R7-0096, assembly GCF_038595065.1. Taxonomy (NCBI): domain Bacteria; kingdom Bacillati; phylum Bacillota; class Bacilli; order Caryophanales; family Bacillaceae; genus Sutcliffiella; species Sutcliffiella sp. FSL R7-0096. Next base: position 948,333 of record NZ_CP152003.1, on the reverse strand, counting down.
GCCCACAAAAAATAAAACTATATTAACTATTAGCATCAACACACCAATAGATAGCATCGGAAAAACATCGTTCAAGATAATGGAAAGTCCACTTACTCCCCCTGTCGCCAAGCTATTTGGTGATAGGAAAAAGTGAACATGTATCGCAACAAAAAGAGGACCTACGTGCAAGAATAAAAGTGTTTTCAAGTGTTTGTTCATACCGGTCAGCCTCCCTCTAGATTTTTACAGTCTAGTTGGGATTATAAAGACCTAGGACAGGCATGTAAACACATAAGCAAGAAGTTGCAAAATTGAAAGCGGATTAATTTATTTTCAGGTTAAGGAGGTTGTACACAAATTGTTATCCTACAAATCCTTTTTTGGCGTCAATTTTTTTTATGGAATTGTGCAAACCGTATCAATAAGCCGAATTTTTTTCACGTGAAACAAACGTTTGTTCAAAAGCTGTTTTCTAGAAAAACTTTCCGCATTTCTTATGCCGCTTGGGAGCCGGTCTTTTTCAACCAGAGGGTTACCTTGATCTTATTGCAAACGGTCAAATAATGCATCAAGGTCAGCAGAACCATCCCTGTATTCATACCCAGGATAACACCGTTCATTTGCAGGTGTGGAAGGGACCCGAGAAAAAACATTAAAAGAAAAGAAATGCAGGTTGACCAAATGGAATGTAAAAAAGCATCCTTAATCAATCCAAGCCCTATCAAATATGCCTGTAATGGGGACACGAATAAATGAAAGAGAAAAAATGGCCACAATAACTGCACATAGGATGCCGCATGGGAATTTTCAAAAAAGATATTGGTTAATGGGATTGCAAAGTGATAGAACACCATGACCACTGGTATACCGTAGAGGAAGGTGATGATCATCACTTGTTTTAACAGCTTCTGCATTTTAGCAAAATCATGATTGGCATGTGCCTCAGAAACTGTTGGTATGAGCACAATCAAAAGAGAATGAGCGATGAACCCAGGGAAAAATCCGATGGTAAGTGCCACTCCCGCAAGCAGGCCAAACTCTTCAAGCGCAATCGTGTGACTGAGTCCTGCCTTCACAAGTGCTATCTTGATGAGAAAGGGCTGAATGGCATTTGTCACAGCATGGAATAAACGCATTCCTGTGGTCGGAATCGACACCTCCAAGAGATTTTTCCTTACTGTTCTTCCATCCATGCGCGCAAAGGCTTTCGTTTTCAGTTCGATATATTGAAGCCTGTACATATAGAGAAGATAAAGACAGACAATCAACTCTGTCGCTACCAATGTACAGAGCGCTATGAGTATGGACACCTCTAAAGAAAAATGAAAGAAATGATAAACCAGGACAAGCAGGCCCAACTGAACGACTTTCCTTAAAAAGTTCGAGATCGCAATTTTCCCCATATGCTGCAATCCCATAAAATAGCCCCTGGCAATGGAGGAAAAAGAGATGACCGGAATCATAATGAGAATCAACCATTTTACAAGTGGGTGATAGTGCTGAAATACCGGGATGAACGGTAGGATAATCGCTGCCACGATAAGCACCATGATAGTAAAAACAATCGCCAGCTTCATGGCATGGTGAAGCATACTCTGATGGTATTTCTCCTCCTTGGCCGCCACAAATTTGGATATCGAAATCGGCAGCTCAAGGCTCGAGATGACTACTACGAGAAAGATGACAGGCAGGACGGACATATATAGCCCCATCCCTTCTTCCCCAAGGTTCTTGGCAAGTACCATATTCACGATGAATTCTATGCTCTCTCCCAAAAAGGCGGCGATTGCCAGGAGTAGTGTCCCTTTAAAAAATTTATTCATAGCCATAATTGTCCCCTCTCTTCCTCTCATTCAGGAAAATCCACTTCCTATTTTATGAGACAAGTTGTGAAAATATGGCTGGTTTATCGTGTGACCTTCTACTTATTCTCTCCTTATCGCACACTCGGATGGTTATGTCCTTCTGCTGAAAGGAATAGTAATAGTAAGGTAGAAAGGAGCTGATTTTTATGTGGGGGCTGTTGATAAATATCGCTGCATTTATACTGGTCTTAATTGTGAATTATCTTGCCAACGCCTTGCCGCTGAACGGTCTGACGACAGGCGATATCGCAAACCGAATCACCGTAATTTTTCAACCAGCTGGTTATGTATTTTCGATTTGGAGCCTGATATATCTATTGCTTGGAATCTGGGTCATCCGCCAGTTCTCTAAGTCACGTAGAGACCTGCCTATCTATGTCCATACAAGTGGACTATTTGTTCTAAGCTGTCTTTTAAATAGTTCATGGGTGGTGTTGTGGCATTACGGTTTCTGGGTGACGACGGTCGTGGTCATGGTCAGTTTGTTGCTGACACTCATTGCGCTTTATGTAAAAATGCGAGAATCAAACCCTGGCAAACTGGACTTTGCGACCTTCTCCATTTACCTTGGCTGGATTAGCGTTGCCACTATCGCTAATATCAGTTATGTGTTGGTGGAAAAAGGCTGGGACGGATTTGGCCTTTCAGATGTAACATGGACCATCATCATGCTGGTGGTAGCAACAATGTTAGCTGTCTGGTTCCGGATTTCTCAGGATGACTCGGTCTACCCACTTGTGTTTGTATGGGCATTCATTGGAATTGGTGTGAAGAATATGGCGGATCATAGCAATGTCGCCTATGTGGCATATGCCTTGGCTGCTGTGATCTTGGTGATGGCGTTGCTTGGAGGAAGATTAAAGAAGACAGATTAAAGGACGAAAAGGAAAAGAACCTTTGAGTGCTTTGTCGTTGCAATCAAAGGTTCTTTGTTTTAAATGCCTTCTATTGGACGATTGCTCGTTCGCTTGGAGGGCTTCAACCCAATAGACAGCTCCTATCAGACACTACCCACTCGTTTTGGGTGCCTTCAGGCCAATAGAATAGCCCCCCTAGCACCCCTCGCCCTTCCTCAACCGATAAATCTCCTTCGCCCGTTCATACACTCCGTAATCAGCGCCGAATTTCTCCTCAATCCAATAGCGCATCTGCTCATCTGTCAGTTCTGCTTCCACGTATGCTTGATCCTTAAATCTCCGGATGGCATTCTCTCTCAACTGGTACGGAACACCATCAATATAACCAAACATCCTCAAGCTATGAAAAGAGAATCCCTTCTCCCAATCATGGGAATCAAGCAAAGCGCCCTTTACATCTTCAAATGAAACAGGCTTCAAACCCAAGGATTTTGTCGGACCCGGATTACGCTCCACCAATGCCTCATCTCCATTAACCTGATAGCTGAAAATTTCCATCTCTGTACTCACGACAAACGAGGTATGAAGCGGGAACGCTTGGAAAAACGGGGCGCAATACCCCACATCCACGTAGTATGGCTGATCCAGTTCCACCTGCAAGCACAGATGGCCAGGTGTCATATACAGATAATCCACCTTAAAACCAAGCTCTTTCAATAAATAATGAAAGCCAATTGCCAAGGTCCAGCAAGTACCCCCTGTTCCAGTTTGAATGATTCTGTCCACGTATTCCTCGATACTCGGCAGATAAAGATCCTTTTCCTCCCTCTCCTCAAAATCCAGAAATTTCGTCCAAGTCTCCCATCTCACTATTTTCTGATGGGCAGCGATTAATTCATTCAAGTAGGTTAAATTAGGCTCTTTCTTCTTCACTCCCAAATAATGCAGGAATTTATCTTTTGCACTCATTTTCTTGCCCCCATTTTTTGAAATCCATGAAATTTGTCCAAGCATTTTCTATCATTTTACATCTACTAATATAGCAGGAAATAGAAAGGGGTGTCCCTTCAAATGACTTTATGAAAACATAAGCAAATTATTAAAACCGGCAAAAAGTATATTGGTACGCCTTATTTATTCGGTGCAGCATCCGGTAGGACGGACAGGTTTGATTGCAGTTCGTTTGTTCAATATGTATATGCAACACATGGCATTTCCCTACCAAGAACCTCACGCCAGCAATTCCAAGTCGGAAATCCTGTTCCACTCTCCAGTGTCAGACGGGGAGATCTCCTTTTCTTCACAACTCCCAAGAGGCAAAAGTTAACGGGCATTCAAAAAATCGGTCATGTCGCCATCTTCCTTGGTAGTAATTCCATCTTGCACACATCAAGGGTGGAAAAGAAAGTTGCTATTGCATCCCTTACCCCTTATTGGAAAACAAAAATTATTGGTGCAAGACGCGTGATTGGTTAAAGCACATTCTATAAAAAGAAAATAAAGACCACATTGGGTATATATGTTAAAATATCCATGTCATCCTTCAACCGGAAGACAGTCTCCCACCACACAAAACGCATTGCGAGGAACAATGATGAAAAAATGGTTGATACCAATCATAGCGTATTTGGTTGTTTGTATTATTGTTGTATTCCAGCCTGCATCTGAAGGACATGATGTATTGGCCTGGAAACTTTTCGTCGGACAGTTTTATGCTATTCCCATCATGATCATCACTGCATTACTTACCTATTATTTCAGTAAAAGTGATACAGCTGCTGATTCCTAATATTTATAAGTTTGGCTCTGTTAAACGTCGCTGTTGATTTCCGCAATAGGCTTCGCTTATCCAGAGGGCGACCTTGAGCCTCCTCGCAACACTTGAGGGGTCACAAGATTGTCGCTACTCTCCCGCTGAAGTCTACGCCTTTTGCTCCAATCACCAGCTAGAAACAGGTTATTCAAAGCATAAGTTAAAAGATAAGGGTCCTGGCATACCATTTGCCAGGACCCTTTCCATTCAATCTATTCCATACTCTCCCGCTTTTCCGAAAGGATCTTCATCTGATCATTCTCAAGCCCCAACTCAAAGGTTACCTTGAATTTTTTATAGGACACGCCCTTTTCCGAGCGTTCCTGAGCAGTAATGACGGTGATGACCTCCACGTTATTACCGTTTTGCTTGGTCAAAAGATCGTCCACTTCAATGGTGAGGAAATCCAAATAACCCGAACGGAAATCTTCATAGGACGTCTTGGACTGCCAACTGCTGCCTAGCAAAGAGTAGGCTGTCACATAATCGCGGTAATTGATGCTTTCGTAAAAATAGTTCACGAGATAATCGGCAATGTCGACGTTTGTAGAGGTTTCCCCTGCACTGTTTCCTGGTGCATTTGTTCCTATTCTAGGCAAGGATTCCATCGGGGATTCAGACCAACTCTTAATCAACGGCATCACATTCACCAAAGGGATGCTGAACCCGATGACGCCCTGATCCATGGTCGCAGAATTGATCCCGACTACTTCCCCTGTCTTGGTATCAATGAGAGGCCCTCCACTGTTACCCGGAGCGATCGGCGCAGATATTTGAAAGACATCTTCATATTTGAAAGAGTCGATTTCAAATTCCCGGCCGGTACCGCTGATGATTCCGGTAGTGACTGTATTTTGTAAGCCCAATGGACTTCCAAGTGCGATGACATCATCTCCGAGCTCCGCTTTTCTAGTTTCGGCTATTCTGAATGGCTTGGTGCCTTCTAGTTCCGGAACGCGTATAACCGCCACATCTGTATCGATGCTGATGCCAATTACTTCTCCTGTCAATTCCTTTGAATCGGCAGAGGTTATTTTGACTTCTTTAGCATTAGCAACGACATGGGCATTCGTTACCACATCGCCTTTATCGTTGTATAAAAAACCAGAGCCGAACGAGCCATCCGGCAATTCAATTTTGACGACCAGCTTTTGAGATTCAAAGATGATCTCCTTCAGCGCCTGCGGGACATTTTCCTTTTCTTTCACTTCCGACTCCAGGTAAAGCTTGGACGGTGCCGTCAGTTGGGCCGGGACGGTATTTTTTATATGAAAATACCCGATGATCCCTCCGCTTATCAAAATAATGGTCATGATGATACTTAAAAACCATTTAACATTCATTCCTACACCTTCTTTATTTCCGTTTCAATACGAACTGTTTACTCCTCTACCACCCATGTGATGTTCTCAATCTCAACCGTTACATCTTCAAAAACACCATAATAGTAATCTTCGAACTTTCCTTTTTTTCCTGTTTCCAGCTTAAACGGGTAGACGGTTGTAAAGCCGGTATCGAGTACGTTCTTGTCCTTGCTCAGAATATTATAGTAGACGGTGATGGATGAAACGCTTGCGGACACAATATTTTTCACTTCACCAGCGATGGTCAGTCCACCCACTTCATCCTCTTCCACTTTTAATTTCTCTATTTCAAGGGCAGCGTTCTTGTTCTTCAGATCTTCCTTGGCCGCTGCTTCCATGGCCTTCTCGATTCTATCAAACTCAGCCTGTTCAAACTCCTGTCTCGATTGATCAACTTTCTCTTTCAGGGACAGCAAACGCTTATCGTTCACCGCATATTGCAAGCCTCTATCCGCAAGTGTCATTGCATTGGTAAACTGCTTCTGCTCGATTTTCTCTTCCGCTTCCTCCACGGTCAGCTGCACAATACGATTCAGGATTTGCTCTTTCACCGCTTTTCCTTCTTCTGAAGGGATAGAGGAGATGATGGCAAGCTTTCTTGAAAGTTCATCCACTGTTTTCAGCTGATCCAGTTCATTGTTGATCTTCCCAACCTTGATCATGACATCCTTTTCGGAGACATCCTCCTTCAATGGTTGAATTAACGGACCATCCAGCCTTGTAATCTTTTCGCGGAGCCTTGTTAGATTTTTCTCCGCCTCCTCAAATTTCTTTGTCTTTATCTGTTCTTTCACATCTTCCAGTTCTGCATTAACCTCTTCCGCGATCTTTACCACTTCAAGGTTATTCCTCAATACATGATACTCAGGCCGCATTTCCATGGCGTTCGCCAGTTCATTCTTGGCCTGATCGTACTCTCCCTCCAAAGCAAGCTCCTCTGCTTCCTTCTTAATGGTGAGAACTTCTGCATTCACGTTATGCTCATGGTTATAAAACCATCCTACAGAACCAGCCACCAAAACCAGGCTGATGATAGGTGGTAAGATGGGCATATATGTAGATCGCTTCTTCTTGTTTATCGAACTCCCTCTGCCTTCTAACCACTCTTCTTCCGTTTCTGACACGTCTTCCTTCAAATTCGCTCCACAATTGAAGCAGAAATTGGCATTGGATGTTACTTTCCTTCCACATTTGTGACAAAACATTCTATATAGACCTCCATCAGTCTTGTAAGTAAAAGCTGTTTTCGTAAACTTAGTTGCTCTTTCGTATTTGTAAAATGATCGTTATATTCCTAACTTTCGTGCTCTTTTCCCTGATGTGCTATAAATACGATATTCTTCGCTTAGAGTATTTACGCGGCAAAAGTCCAATTGCCGTGAATCTTTTAGAAAAGAGCCAAAGTAAAAGAAACATGCTTTAGTTCTTACACCATTTTACAATAGATTGCTAGATAAGTGTCAAATGAGGTCGGTAAATCTGGTAATAAAAAGTAGAAAGTTTTTCCTATTTTGTTGAATTTCCAAGGATTCTCCCTGTTTTTAGCGAATGGTAAGAGAAAGATGTTTTTTAGGGGGACATATCATTGAGTGTTAAAACAGATCTTGCAAAAACGTTTATCGAAAATCCTTATGCCTTTTTCAAACAGGCGCATGAAATCCATCCCGTACAATGGATCAATTTCTTCAACTCTGAAGGTTGGCTTGTGACAGGCTATGAGGAAGTGGAAGCTGTGTTAAAGGATAAAAGGTTTATTAAAGAGATTAGAAACCTCGTACCTCAGGAGGGAATGCCTCCTGTCCCGCAGACATTGATGCCTGTTGTCCAATTGACTCGCAACATGATGCTTTTCCGTGACGCCCCGGACCACACCAGACTGCGGGGGCTCGTGAATAAAGCTTTCACTCCAAGAATGACTGAACGGTTGCGACCTACCATTGTGGAAATGGCAAACTACCTTTTGGATGCCAGAAAAGGGATGAAAGAACATGAGCTTATCCGGGATTTTGCTTATTCCCTGCCGGTTATGGTCATAACAGAACTTATCGGGGTACCAAAAGAAGACAGGGAACGGTTCCGAATCTGGTCCGATTCATTTGTAACATTCATTGATTTCAATACCACTCAGGCAGACCTGGAGGAAGTGGCGCCTTATCTCGAGGAAGCCGATCAATACATGCGAAAGCTGATTGAGGCGAAGCGTGTGAAACCTGGTGATGATTTGTTGAGCGGGCTGATTACCGTATCTGATGCCGGTGATAAATTGAATGAGGACGAATTGGTCGCCACTTGTTTGTTACTTTTGATAGCAGGCCATGAAACGACAGTCAACCTCATTACCAACGGCTACCATTTGTTATTGACGCACCCAGAGGAAATGCAGAAGCTAGTGGCTGACCCGTCCTTGATTGGAAATGCAGTGGAAGAAATCCTTCGTTACGATCCACCAGTCCTGCTCACCACAAGATGGGTTGGTGAGGACATGGAGCTTGGTGGGCAGCAACTGAAAAAAGCCCAGGTAGCAATGGTTGCATTAGGTGCGGCGAACCGTGACCCTGCCATGAATGAAGATCCTGATACATTCAATGTGGCTAGGGAAAATGTGAAGCATCTTTCCTTTGCTTCAGGACCGCATTTTTGCCTTGGTGCTCCACTTGCTAGACTTGAAGCGGTGATCGCATTGGACCTATTGCTGAAACGTGTGCATAAGGTGGAGTTGCTAGGAGAACCTTTGCGGCGGAATAATATTGTGTTCCGGGGATTTGAGGCATTGAGGTTTAGCGGGGAAGTTCGTTAAAGGATTTTGAAGTGAAATGGTGATGGGCAGTCGCTGGGGGCGGCTGCTTTTTAATTCTAGGAATCTAGTTAATACGGGTCTTTTTGGATGGGGTGCCAGGCGGCTGGAAACTGATAGAATGTCACTCTATGTCGAATGGAATGTGTTTTATGTCGAACGGAAAATATTTAAAGAGTGTCGGCACGTATTTTTTGTCGAACGGAAAATAAATAGTAAAGGCGTTCCTGAAGTGAGCGAGAAAAGTCAAAAAAACTCTAAAAAATACCACTCCAATATGGAGTGGTATCTATCAACATTTATTTCTTCTTTCCTCCACCTACCGGGCCCTTTTTCTTGGACTTCCCTCTAGACTTTACTGCTCCATTCGAAGGGCCATTATTAGTACGGACAGACTTGGCTCCAGCCTTCTTCTTAAAATCACCCTTCGGACCACGAGACTGGCCAGCCTTCTTCCCAGCAGGTTTTCCAGATCCACCGCCGGACTTTCCGGGCTTTCCACCCTTCATGTCCTCTTCCTTCACAAGCTTCCCGCCAAAGACGACACGCTTTTCAAGTGTCAGCCCTAGCTCTCTTGCAAATTGCTTCAGCTTACGCTCCTCCCGTTCGCTGACAATGGAGATGACCGTCCCTTCCGCTCCTTGGCGGCCGGTTCTACCGGAACGGTGCACATAGTTTTCCACTTCTTCCGGCAAGTCATAATGGATAACGTGGCTGAGCTCTTTGATGTCAAGGCCACGTGCTGCCACATCTGTCGCAAGCAATACCGGGTACTCATCTTTTCGGAAGTTCTTCATCGCATTTTCTCGTTCCTGCTTGGAGGATTCGGAATGCAAAAAGCCGACGTTCAGCTGTTTATACAGAAGTTTCTCCGTCAATACAGCAAGATTTCCGATATCCCGCACAAATGCCAATGCCTTGATTCCTGGCTCACGAAGCAAATTTGCCAAGACATTGGCCTTGTCCCGTTGGTCGACTACTGTATAAAGATGCTCCACACGTGCTGGTGGCAGGTCTTCCTTCGTTACCTTAATCACTAATGGCTCCTTCAACAAACCGATCGCTTGCTTTTCCGTCTCCTCCCTTAACGTCGCCGAGAACAATAACAACTGTCTTTCCTGCATCGAAGACTTAATAATGTTCTCGATTGTCTTCTTGTGTTCTGGGACGAATAGTTGGTCAGCCTCATCCATGACCATGGTCGTGACTTCATGCATTTTAATTTTCTTCGCTTGAATTAGCTCTTGTAGTCTTCCCGGAGTTCCCACAAGAATCTGAGGTCTTTTTTTCAATTTTTCAATTTGTCGTTTGACATTCGCTCCGCCGATGAACGATGCCCCTGTGATATCGCTTCCTTCTGTCCATTTCTGGATCTGTTCGAAAATTTGCATGGCAAGTTCCTTGGACGGTGCCACAACCAATGCTTGTGGGTGCTGTTTGGTAAGATCGATGCGCTCGATGATCGGAAGCAGATAAGCCAACGTTTTCCCTGTACCTGTCGGTGATTCAACGAGGACATCCTTTCCTTCAAGGATGACTGGAATCGCCTGCTCCTGGACCGGGGTAGCAGCTTCAAACTCACTATTTTCCCAAAGCTTTTGTATGAATGGCTGTAATGTATTAATTAATGTAGTAGACATCATTTTCTCCTTTATGACCCTCATCGGGGTTTTACGCTATTCTCCATTCTACCCTTTTTCATAGGAGGTTCCAATAGAAATATCCTTGTCATTTCCGATAAAAAGATACATGATTTCACTCAATTTGGAAAAATTATGTATAGCTATCCAGAAAGAGGAGGAAATAGTATGAATGAAGCGCAATTTAATAAACTTCCAAAGTCACCAGAGCCTTATTGGAGGGAATCCGCAAAACTAAGCTCTTTTCCTACATTGAATACCAACAAGAAAACAGGTGTGTGTGTAGTGGGAGGCGGAATCACTGGAATTACCACTGCCTATCAACTTGTACAGGAAGGGCTGAAGGTCATCCTGATCGATGCCGATCAAATCCTGAATGGGACAACCGGTCATACCACCGCAAAAATAACTGCACAGCATGGCCTCATTTATGATGAGTTCATTCAGCACCTTGGAGAGGAAAAGGCGAAACTTTATTACCAGGCAAACCAAGAAGCTCTTCACTTTATTAAAGAGTTGGTTGATAGAAAACGGATTGAGTGTGATTTTAGTCAACAGGATGCGTATATTTATTCCCAGTCGGAACAAGATGACCAAAAGGTAGTAAAAGAGTTTGAGGCATATCAGAAGCTTGGGATTGATGGAGACTTACAGTATGAAATCCCCTATGACATTAAGACGAAATCGGTCGTGGTGATGAAAAACCAAGCACAGTTCCACCCCTTGCAATACTTGCAGGTACTTGTTGAAGGCATTGTGGAAAAAGGCGGAGAAATCTATGAACATACGGTAGCAACCGATGTGGAGGAAAATCGCGGTTTGGCTGTTGTTACGAAAAACGGAGCAAAAATTGAGTGTGACTACATTGTTGCAGGATCCCATTTTCCTTTTTACGATGGCATGGGGTTCTTTTTCACCAGAATGTATGCCGAAAGATCATATATCCTTGCGGCTAAAACAGAGAAAAATCTTTCGGAAGGCATGTATTACAGTGCTGGACAGCCTACAAGATCTATACGTTATGTAACGATCAATGGTGAAAAAGTTGCCTTGATTGGCGGTGACGGACATAAAACCGGACAAGGACAGGATACCTTGAAGCATTATGAAGCCTTGAGAACTTTCGGAGAGGAAGTGCTTGGGATTAAAGAAATCCTTTATCGCTGGTCGGCGCAGGATCTATATACACTAGACAAGGTCCCTTATATCGGACGGATCACTTCAGGCCATCCTAATATTCTAATTGCCACAGGTTACCGTAAGTGGGGCATGACAAATGGAACGGTAGCGGCACTGTTGATTCAGGATTTAATACTTGGAAGAGAAAACAAGTATGAAAACCTGTTCTCCCCATCCCGCTTTGTAGCCGATCCTAGTTTGAAGAAATTCATCAGCACCAATATGGATGTGGCCGGCCACTTAATTGAAGGAAAGCTTGATCGTCCAACCAAAAGCCCTGAGGAGCTAAGTCTTGATGAAGGTGGGGTTGTCTCGATTAATGGACGTCGCGCTGGAGCATATAAAGATGATAAAGGCGACGTGTTCTGTGTGGATACGACATGTACACATCTTGGTTGCGAAGTGGAATGGAATCATGGTGACAGAAGCTGGGACTGCCCATGCCATGGCTCAAGATTCTCGATACACGGCGATGTCCTCGAAGGTCCTGCAGATAAGCCATTGAAAAAACTATAAAATATAGTGTGCATGAAGCAGAGAGAAAGCGTTAGCTCGCCTTTCTCTCTTTGATTTTCACCCTACGACAGAAGCTTCCCTCTCCCGCTACTCCTGACGGACAGGTGGAAAGGAGATTTTCACTTCCGTCCCTTTTCCGAGCTCACTCGAATACGTCACTTTACCATTCATCGTGTCAATGATCCGCATCGATACCGTGGTCCCAAGTCCAGTTCCCTTATCCTTGGTTGTATAGAACAACGTACCGATTCGGGAAACCTGTTCCTTTGTCATCCCTTTTCCGGTATCCTTTATGACAATTTGAATGCCTTCCTGCTGATTTGAGAGCAGTTTGATATACACCCGACCATCCTGAGGGGTCGCCTCGATCGCGTTCTTTAATATATTGACAAGTGCTTGCTTGAACTGATTTTTATCCGTTTCCATAAAGACATTTTTCTCGAGATAACTTTCTAGATGGATGCCATCCTTTATGGCAAGTGGATTCAGCAGCATCTTTACATCCTTCAGTAATTCGCCCAAATCCACTTTTTCTATCTTCTTGAACTCCGGTTTAGCGAAGTTAAGATAATCGTTGATGATGGATTCTGCCCTGGCCAGCTCGCTTAGTATAAGTCCGGTGTACTGAAAATTTTTCCCCTTGTCTTCCTTGTGCATGAGCTGCAAGAATCCCTTCACAACCGTCAGTGGGTTTCGGACCTCATGTGCGATAGAAGCGGCAAGCTCCCCTAATGTATTCAGTTTCTCGGCCCGTCGTATCTCCTGCTTCATCAATTCACGCTCCAACACTGCTTCGTGCAGCATAGAAGCAAAGCCAACACCAACCACTTGAATAAGTCCGAACAGAAGTATGTAGAGGACAAGATTTGGCCCTTCACTTGCATTAGCAGGTTGAGTCAACAGATAGGCAATCAGTATCGACAGCATGACAAAGTTAGGCCAGAGACCCACCAATACCGCGAGGCCTATTCTCTTTTTCTTTGTTTCTATTCGATTGAATCGTCTTAGAAATAGAAATGGAACAGAAGCAGCTACAAGCCCACTGATATAACCAAAGGTCAGTGCATCTCCTCCAAGATACGTCCTCGTTCCAAGAATGGCAGCCAGAACGATAATCCCCGCTTTAGGTCCCCCATAAAGAATCGCCAATACAAGCGGTATATAGCGGAGATCCCAATATAGACCATAATCATAAAAAGCAAACAATAAACAAAGGCTTGCGGAAAGTCCTTGTAAGATCCCAATAAAATAAGGAGATTGTCCAAACCTTCTATTTTCTGACACCACATAGTAGATTAGCACCGGTGCCAATATGATCAATACATGTAAAAGTAGCTTTTCCGCCAACATTTCAGCCCGCTCCTAACTTCAGCAATAAGTGTATGTTTATAGTGTTTCGACACCTATAGAGAAAACCCTTGTTCGTTCGACCGAAAAGTGTATATATTTTACTAGTCATTCTCCATTCAAACCTTTTTTTTCAACATTTCACGCTTGATTTCCCACTATCTCCTAACTTAGTAGTAAAATTATCCTATCATTCTATTTGAAAGAGGTGGAGATACATGTACTGTACAGATTGCGGGGTACCTGACATCATTGAGCAGTCAGGAACACTATTGATTCAAGATGGGGATAAGCAAGTAGTGGTTATCTACCATACCATTGCAGAGTTGGAACAGGAGATTCAAAGACTCATATTTAAAAGTAATTCTTCCGAGCTTTTCGTAAGAACCTCTTCTATGCGGGGCAATTATTCACCAGAACATTTTTTGAAATTAGTACAGAATCATGAACTGTTAGAACTAATTGTGGAACGATCCTTCACCACACATTTTCAGCCAATCATTGATTTACAGAACAGGGATGAACTGTTTGCCTATGAGTGCCTGCTGCGACCTCAATGGCAGGGGAATTCCCTTCCACCATTTAAGCTATTTGAGTTTGCCCGTGAAACAAATTTTCATAATTACCTAGATCAAAAAGCACGGGAGAGTTCCATCGTTGCCGCCAGCAGAAAGCAGCTTCCCGAAGAAGTGAAATTGTTCGTCAACTTTCTACCTTCTTCCATTTACAACCCGGAATTCTGTCTGCAGCACACCTTTAAAATCGTAAGTGAGAACAGTGTGCTCCCAAGTCAGCTTGTTTTTGAAGTAGTAGAGTCGGAACAAATCCATGATATCGACCACCTGGAATCCATTTTCAAAACGTATAAAAAATCAGGGATGCAAGTTGCGTTAGACGATGTTGGAGCAGGATATGCCACTTTGGAAGTGCTGGAAAAGCTTCAACCAGATTTTGTGAAGATAGACAGAGAGTATGTATCACATTGTGATTCCATTCTCGAGAAGCAACTTTTCCTAAAAAGCGTTGTAAGGGTCGCTGCCAAACTAAACATCAAAGTGTTGGCCGAAGGAATCGAGAGAAAAGAAGAATTGGAATTCTGCCGTAATATCGGCATCCATTACGGTCAAGGATATCTGATTGGAAAGCCTGGACCCGATATCTTGGAACGGAGGCATAAAGGCAAAGCAACTGAAGTATCTAATTACATACCTATTAGATGATTTCTAGCTGTTGATTGGCGCAATAGGCGAAGACTCCAGCGGGAGGGTAGTGACAATCTTGAGCCCCGCAACAAAGCGAGGAGGCTCCCGGACCGCCCAAAAGCGAAGCCCCTGGAACGGAAATCAACAGCACAAAAGCCCTCACCACATTGAATGGTGAGGGCTTTCAGCATTATTTATTAAGAAGCTCTTTCATCGTCCTTCTTGTATTCTTCCGTCCAGAACTCCGCATTTTTAATTCCCAACTTCTCAGGGTTAAATGTCGGATCCAGCCCCTGCTTTCTTTGCTCATCATAATCCTTCAATACAGCAAGTGCAGGTTTTGCCAACAGGAGCAACGCAATGAGGTTGAGCCAGACCATGATACCAAGTCCAACGTCCCCAAGATCCCAAGCAACCTGGGTCGTTCTTACCACCCCAAAGTAAGTGGCCATTAAAAGAACTACCTTCAGAATAAACATAGGAATCTTATTGCTTCGTCCACGCATCAAGTAGGCAACATTTGTTTCTGCAATGTAATAATAGGCCATGATGGTTGTGAAAGCAAAGAACAACAAAGCGATACCTACAAAGCCGGCACCGAAGCCTGGAATCACAGATTCAACGGCAGCCTGTGTATAGGCTGGACCCGCCTCTACCGCATCTCCAAGGTTATTACGAAGGAACTGTCCTTCGTTTTCAGGGTCGACAACATTGTAAGATCCTGTGAATAGAATCATAAATGCCGTAGCCGAACAAACTAAAATCGTATCGATATAAACAGAGAATGCCTGAACCAAACCTTGCTTAGCTGGATGCGATACCTCAGCAGCTGCTGCAGCATGTGGTCCAGTTCCTTGTCCTGCTTCGTTCGAGAAGATTCCGCGCTTTACACCCCACGCAATGGCTGCCCCGACAATTCCACCGAATGCGGAATCAACCGCAAAGGCACTACGGAAAATCAATCCGAATACTGCAGGAAGTTCAGTGATATTTAAAATGATGATAAATAAAGATACTAACACATACGCCACTGCCATGAATGGTACAACAAATTGCGCAACAGAGGCGATACGCTTTACTCCACCAAAGATGATTAGTCCGATGATGACTACCAACGAGATGGCGATTATTTGCTTGTTAATTCCAAATGCATTGTTCAAACCGGAGCCGATTGCATTCGCCTGCAAACCAGGCATCAATAAACTCATGGCTAAAAGAGCCGCAAAAGCAAAGATGATACCATACCATCTCCAGCCGATACCTTTCTCGATATAATAGGCTGGCCCCCCGCGGTATTCCCCTTCCTGCTTCGATTTGTAAACCTGAGCAAGAGTGGATTCAACAAAGGCACTTGATGCTCCGATGAATGCGATCATCCACATCCAAAATACCGCACCAGGTCCCCCCATTGCGATAGCTGTTGCTGTACCAGCGATATTACCGGTTCCTACACGTCCCGATAAAGAAATAGATAAGGCCTGAAACGAGGAAACCCCTGCGCTGGAAGCTTTACCGGAGAATAATTGCTTGATCATGTCTCCGAACAGTCTTACTTGTACAAATTTTGTCAAAATGGTAAATAACAATCCGACCCCAAGACAGAAGACTATCATTGGTGTACTCCATAGAAGATTTACTAGGCCGCCAATCGGATTTTCAAAAAATGCTTCCAAATTGTAATCCCCCTTTAACACATTTGTAATATTTAGAATTTTCATTCTGTACTGCATTATAAATCATATTCGGAAAATAGACAATACATGTCTCTATTATCATGTGCGCTAATCTGACATGAATCTTTATATAGCGACGTATTTCCCGGGAAAATTCCGATGTTTTTTTATTTTTTAGACAACCAAAAACTCCGGCAAGTTCACGAAAGTTCTTCATGAACGTACCGGAGTGACAACCGTCCCTTTTATCCTACTTCCTTTTTCAACTGACTCGTAAATAACTCGTAATAAAATCCTTGTTCTTTTAGCAAATCATCATGGGAGCCTTTTTCAATGATTTCTCCTTCCTTCAGCACCAGAATCTGGTCGGCACTTTGGATGGTATTCAAACGATGGGCGATGACAAAGCTTGTTCGTCCTTCCATCAAGCGTTGGAGCGCCTCTTGAATTTTCATTTCCGTTATCGTATCAATACTGCTTGTTGCTTCATCTAAAACCAGGATCGTCGGATTTGCCAGGACTGCTCTTGCAATGGAAAGCAATTGCTTTTGTCCTTGACTGATTCCACTTCCATCCTGCTTCAACCTAAAATCATACCCACCTGGCAATTTCCTGATAAAGGAATGGGCATTCGCCATTTTAGCCGCTTCCTCCACTTCCTCATCCGTCGCATCCAGACGTCCGTATCGGATGTTTTCCCGAACAGTCCCTTCAAATAGGAAAGAATCCTGCAAAACGAAGGCCATATGCTTACGCAAATTCGAGCGCTTTATCCTGTTGATCGGATGGCCATCTAATAGGATGGTCCCGCTGTCCAGATCATAGAAACGGGAAATCAGATTGATGACAGTAGTCTTTCCTGCACCAGTTGGCCCTACAAATGCTACGGTCTCCCCTGCATCTACGTGGAAACTGATATTACGGATAGTCGTGTCATCATCTTCATAGGAGAACGTCGCATCACGGAATTCCACTTCTCCTTTTACAGAATCCAACTCGATTGCTTCTGTTTCATCACTTTCTTCCTCTTCTTCATCCAATACATCAAACACGCGCTCCGCTCCCGCGACAGCGGACAACAATGTGTTGAACTGATTGGCAAGGTCATTCAGCGGGCGCGTGAATTGTCTTGAATACTCTGCAAAAATAACGATGACACCAATGGTGATACCTGACTGTGTATTTAATGCCAAGAGGCCGCCGACACCAGCAATGATAGCAAAGCTCAAGTTATTCAGCATGTTCATCAACTTGGGTATAAACCCTGAATAAGTCTGGGCCCAGTAAGCGGATTTTTTGAGTTTTAAGCTTTTTTCCGTAAACTCTTCCATTACCTTGTCTTCCTGCGAAAATGTTTTGACAATCCGCTGGCCGGAAATGGTTTCTTCAATGTATCCATTTAACTCACCGAGATTTTTTTGGGTCTGTTTGAAAAGCGGACCTGTCCGATTCGTAATCCACTTTAATCCTAGAAACATGACAGGTACAATAATCAAGGTTATCGCAGTCAGTAAGGGACTGAGATATAACATGACAGACACTGTTCCAACGAGTGTCAGGATACTGGAGAATATCTGAATGACTGAGCTGTTCAGGGTGGAGCTGACATTCTCCATATCATTTGTCACCCGGCTCATCATTTCCCCATGCTGCCTTTTATCAAAATAAGGGATCGGAAGCTTATGCAGGTGCTCAAACAACTGCGTCCGCATTTTCAGAACGGTATTCTGTGCAATGCCCACCATCCAGTAGTTTTGAAGCCACATGGACAAAGAGTAGAATATATAGATAAAAACAAGGCCAATCAAGACATTTAAAAGACCGGCAGTGTTCTGTTCCACCACATAATTATCAATGGCCATCCCTACAATAAAAGGCCCCAATAATCCAAGTGCTGAGCTTACGAACACCATTAGCAGAACAAGCATCAATAGTCCTTTGTTTTCCCCAAGGTAGCGCCAAACCCGTTTGATGGTTCCTTTCCAGTCCTTGGCTTTGGGCTTCGGATTGGCCTTACCCGCAACGGCTGCGCTGCTACTTATACGCTTCGACATGCTCTGTCACCTCCGTTCCAAACTGTGACTGATAGATTTTCTGATATAGTTTAGAGGTTGCAAGCAGATTCTCATGACTTCCCTCTTCTAGCAGCCTGCCGTCTTCTATCAGTAATATCTTATCGGCTTCCATTGCCGTACTAACTTTTTGTGTCACAATAAACATCGTGCATTGATAGTTCTTTATAGCGGTGAGCAGTTTTGCTTCTGTTTTCAAATCAAGCGCACTCGTACTGTCATCGAGCATGAGTATCTTCGGTTTTCTTACAAGGGCGCGCGCAATGGATAACCTTTGTTTCTGACCTCCGGACAAATTAACGCCTTTTTGTCCAAGCACTGTCTCGTACTTGTTTGGCAAACGGTCAATCGTCTCATGGATTTGCGCATCCTTTGCGACCTGGATGATTTCCTCCAATGTCGCATCCTCTTTTCCCCAGGCGATATTGTCTTTTACCGAGCCGGAAAAAAGAAGGGCTTCCTGTGGGACATATCCGATTTTTTTACGGAGACCCTTCAAGGACAAGTCGGTTAGATTCTTCCCATCTACCCGTATGGTTCCCTTGTCAATATCATATAACCTTGGTATCAACTGAAACAAAGAGGATTTCCCTGCACCAGTGGCCCCCATGATAGCGACTGTGGAACCAGCCTCAGCATGGAAAGAGATATCCTCTAACACCGGCACGTCGGTATTTGGGTAATGGAAGAAAACTTGATCAAATTCTATTTCCCCAGATTCAAAGGAAGCTTCCTTATCCACATCCACTTTATCCACTAAATCTATTTCCTCTTCCAATACATCCGTTATCCGGTGAGCCGATGCTTTTGCACGGGCAAATGCCATGATGATAAAAGAAAAGATGGAAAGTGCCCCGGTGATCCTGGTTGCATAGTTGACGATCGCAACCACCTCTCCGACCTGTGCTCCTCCGTTTGTGACGCCAATGCTCCCGAACCAAAGGACAGCAAGGATACTTCCGTTCATGATAAGCAGGAGAATCGGCATGGTTATTTCCATTAAGCGAAGAGCGGAGACAGTCTGGTCCTTCAATTCTTCACTTGCGTTATCAAAGCGCTTCATTTCATGTTTTTTACGGAGAAAGGCTTTAATCAAACGAATTCCGCCAAGGTTTTCCCTCATGACATTATTCACACCATCGAGTTTTTCTTGTACCGATTTGAATAATGCACCACCTTTTTTCATCACCCAGACAAGGAAGATGAAAAGGACAGGTACACCGATAACAAGGAACAGCGCCAATTGCCAGTTGACAATCAATGCCATCACTACCCCACCGATGACAAGTAATGGTGCGCGCAACATGATCCGCAAGCTCATGAATACGGTATTTTGAATTTGCGTGACATCATTGGTCATCCGTGTAATTAACGACGATGTCGGAAACAAACTAAAGTTCGCAAACGAAAACGATTGTATCTTCCCAAACAGTCCCCTTCTTATATCGAACCCAAAACTTTGACTGACATGGGCTGCAAAAAAGGAATTGATGATACCTGCCGCAAAAGCGATAAAGGAGAACAGCACCATGATGCCCCCCCACTTCATGACTGCATCCAAGTCCCCTGTCAATATTCCCTCATCAATGATTTTTGCCATGAGCAAAGGATGCATGAGTTCCACGACAAGTTCTGTCAGCATCAGGAACAAGGCGATTGCCACTGCCAGCTTATACGGCTTTAAATACGAAAATATTTTCCCCATAATACTTGATCCTCCAAACCATTCACTCTGTTTAGTCTGCGTTGAAACGGTGAAATCTATTTGACGCACAAACGATCCTTCGTTTAGCGAAACGAATATCTTGAAATTTATATATTATCTTATTATCATACCTTTATTACTATGTTTTTTAAATAGTTTGAATTATTATTATTGGTAGGAAGTTGAAAAAAGTTGTAGTTAACTTCACACCACTCCCTGTTGATTTGCGCTCCAGACGCTTGCTTTCCGCGGGCGGTCCGGGAGCCTCCTCACAACGCTTGGGGGGCTCCTCTGTCCCTTCCTCCCGCAGGAGTCAAGCGCCTTCCGCTCAAATCAACAGGGTAGAGTCTGTAAGTATATAAACATTTTTTCCATTTTATATCCCAAATTATAAAGGAGGTTATTCTGATGTACCACCCGAAACTCTCTAAGCTTGTGGAAGATTGGTTGCCGAATGCGACCATTGAGGAGTTGCAGGCCTCAATGAAAAATGGCGAAGTGACCTCCAAAGAGCTGGTTCTGATGTATCTTCATCGCATCAGTCAATATGACAAAAAAGGGCCGACGCTCAACTCGGTCCTCGAAATCAATCCCGATGCTGTCTTTATTGCGGAAGCGCTCGACCTTGAAAGGAAAAAATCCGGAGCACGCGGTCCCCTCCATGGTATACCAGTGCTAGTGAAGGACAATATCGACACCGGAGACAACATGCACACTAGCGCCGGCTCGCTCGCATTGGAAGATCATGTAGCAGCAGAGGATTCCGCTGTTGCAAGCCAACTCAGGGCAGCAGGTGCTGTCATCCTCGGGAAAGCGAACATGACGGAATGGGCCAATTTCATGACAGAAAAGATGCCGAATGGCTATAGCTCAAGAGGCGGACAAGTCCTCAATCCATATGGTCCTGGTCATTTTGATGTCGGTGGTTCTAGCAGCGGTTCCGGTTCTGCGGTCGCGGCCGGCTTTGCAGCGGCTGCCATCGGTACGGAGACTTCCGGTTCCATTTTGAGTCCGGCAAGCTCCAACTCGGTTGTGGGGATTAAACCAACTGTCGGACTGATCAGCCGCAGGGGCATCATTCCCATTTCCTTCAGTCAAGATACCGCAGGCCCACTGACCAAAACCGTCACAGATGCCGCTATCCTGCTAAGTGCGTTGACAGAAGTGGATGAGAAGGACCCGGCCACCATGGCGAATCCAACCCCTGGCATCTCCTATACTTCCTTCCTATTAAAAGAAGGACTAAAAGGAATGCGCATAGGAGTTGCTCGGGACCCATATTTCACTTATTTTTCAGATGAAGAAGGCCTCATCATGGAAGAGGCTATCGCAAGCCTCCGTGAGCAAGGTGCCGAAGTGCTCGGTTCCATAGACATACCTTTTGCAAAAGATCCATGGGATTACCATACACTTTTTTATGAATTTAAACCAAGCCTGAACGCATATTTACGCAATACTAGCTCTTCCGTTCCGATTAAGAGCTTAAAGGAACTGATAGCATTTAATGAAAAAGATTCAGCCAGAATGCTGCAGTATAAGCAAACCGTCCTTGAGGAAAGTGAAAAACACAGCGGTACTTTGACCGAAGAAGAGTATATTTCAAGCCGCGAAAAGGATCTTTACCGCTCAAGGGAAGCAGGACTGGATGCTGTCATGGAAGAGCATCAACTTGATGCAATAGTAACACCGAATAACTTCGGTGCTGGCATCCCTGCTAAAGCAGGATATCCGTCCATTACCGTTCCGGGTGGCTACACCAAGGAAGGAAAGCCGGTTGGTGTGACATTTACGGCAAGAGCATTTGAAGAAAGCACGCTCATTCAGATTGCTTACGGATATGAACAGGCGACAAAGCATCGCAGGGCACCCAATTTTCAAAAGCTCTTTTCTCAAAGATAGTAGCTATTTGCCAGGAAAAAGTCGGCATTTGGACTTTTCATAGCTTAGAAACTCTAAAATAAAGTGCTAGCTTTCATGTATAGCCAGGAAAAGAGCACGACAGCAAGGAATATTACGGTAAGTTTATAAATACGAAAAAGCAACAAAGTTCACGAAAACAACTTTTACAAAAGCTCTTTTCTAAAAGATAGAGCTATTTGCCAGGAAAAAGTCGGCACTTGGACTTTTCATAGCTTAGAAACTCTAAAATAAAGTGCTAGCTTTCATGTATAACCAGGAAAAGAGCACGACAGCAAGGAATATTACTGTAAGTTTATAAATACGAAAAGCAACAAAGTTCACGAAAACAACTTTTACAAAAGAAAGAGGTAAATTCATGACAATAGCAACCATCACCTCCTATTTGACGGAAAATCGTGAAAGACATTTGAACGAACTAAAGGAACTGCTCGCCATCCCTAGCGTAAGTGCCCTTCCCGTACATCATGCAGATACATTGGACGCTGCGGAATGGGTGGCCAATTCATTAAGGAAGCTTGGCATGGAAAATGTGGGGCTACACCCTACAAAAGGTCATCCGATTGTTTACGGCGAATGGTTGAAAGCTGGGGATAAGCCGACCGTGCTGATCTATGGGCATTATGACGTACAGCCTGTTGATCCCCTCCATTTATGGAATACCCCGCCTTTTGAGCCCGCAATCCGAGACGAGCGTATTTATGCTCGCGGGGCCAGTGATGACAAAGGGCAAACATTCATGCATTTAAAGGCTTTGGAAGCAGTTCTTGCCACAACGGGAACATTGCCTTTCAATTTCAAATTTTGTATAGAAGGCGAAGAAGAAGTCGGGAGCCCGAACCTACCATCTTTTGTGGAGGAAAATAAAGAAATGCTTGCTGCAGATGTCGTGGTAGTGTCAGACACAGCCATGATTGAAGAGGACAAGCCGACCATCTGCTATGGCCTGCGCGGAATGTGTGGATTTCAGTTGGATGTGAAAGGTCCGAAGCGCGACCTGCACTCTGGGCTTTATGGTGGGGCCGTAGCCAACCCGATTCATGCGGTGGTGGAATTGTTGAATTCATTCCATGACGGAAATGGTGTGGTGACCGTAGATGGATTTTATGACAAAGTGGTTCCTTTGACAGCCGAAGAGAAAGCCGCTTTTGAAGCGATTGGATTCAATGAGGCTGCCGTGAAAGAAGAAGTTGGTGTGCAGGAGTTTTATGGTGAAAAAGGGTACAGTTTTTATGAACGCACATGGGTCCGACCGACATTGGAAGTGAATGGTGTATACGGTGGGTTCCAGGGCGATGGGATTAAAACCGTCCTACCTTCCGAAGCAAATGCAAAAATTACTTGCCGCCTCGTGCCAGACCAGGACCCAGATGAAATTCTTGCCCTATTACAAGATCATGTTGCAAGGCACAAACCTGCTGGTGTGGAAATCTCGGTTTCCCTTTTTGATAAAGGTGCGCCGTTTGTGACACCTTTTAATCATCCTGCCATCCAAGCGGCAAGCCGTGCCTTTGAAAAGGTATGGGAAGTCCCGACCACCTTTACGCGCGGCGGCGGATCGTTACCGATTGTCTCCACGCTTGATGAAGTGTTGCAGGCACCGATCGTGCTGATGGGGTTCGGCTTGCCATCTGATAATGTGCATGCGCCAAATGAAAATTTCAAGCTGAAGAATTTTGATAAAGGGCTTCTGACGCTTTGTGCGTATTGGGAGGAGCTGGCAAGGGTAATGGATGTGGAATGAGGCCGATGATGGTTGGAGTGAGTAGCACTTAGTAGGGACAGCTGAGTTCTCTGGTGGGCTGTTTCCTTCAAATGTCCGAAGTTGTCCGAAACTTGTACGAAGATTTGAAGAAGTTGTCCAAAGTTTCCACTAACTTGTCCAAAGTTTTCCGTTTCTTGTCCGAACCGAATTTTGAAATGTCCGAACAGCTCTCCTTTCTGGTCCGAAGGGAGAGCTGTTTTGTCCAAACCTACCAGAAAACAACGACAATCTTGTCCGAACGTTTCACATAAGTGTCCGAACCATTTCACACAGTATGATAAGCCCCTAATTTCATCTAAAAACAGCAAATATCTAGTCTTTCCACACCCGAGCATTTAATATGATCCACCTACTTCCTCATCCCCCTTGCATCCACTTTCCACTGACCCACAACACCATCCCCTTCCACTAGCGTATATTCATCAAACATATTAGCCACTGTACAGGCATGATTGGGGATAATCCGGACTTTGTCATTCAAACGCAAGTCACTGCTACTTTCAAACACAGCCACACCATGCTCCTCAGACAGCCTTTCAATCGTCAGCTCCGGATGGTCCACCACATACCCGTATCCTTTTACTGAATCCAAACCGTGTGCCCCTTTATCGAGACATAATGTCTTACTTCCGGTATCTAAAACGATTCTATCCTGATAAACGCCAACAACTGAAGCCAGTACGGACAGCGCACAGTCCTCTCTTTTAGCTACCCCAAGTCCCACTTGGATGCTATCAAAAAACACCGCATTCCCTGGTCGGACTTCTGTAATCCCCTCTACCAAACCTGCTAGTCGGTAGGTCGGCGTGGAACCCACGCTTCTCACCGGTATTGGAATTCCCACTTTCTCGCAAGCTTCTGCGCTGCTGACCACCGCTTCGGCCTCTGCGATCGCGATGCGCTCCAGTTCCTTTGCATCCCTTGCCCCATAAGAATGTCCTGCATGGGTAAAGATTCCTCCTATTCGAAGCTGGGACAAAAATAACACCGCTTTAGCAAGCTCCACAGCATCTCCCCTTGGCTCCACGCCGCAACGATTCAATCCGGAATTCACCTTGATCCAGACTTCCAAATTGTGTCCTGTCTTCTCCAGGGCTTTTTGCAATAGCTTGATCTGCTCCAAGCTATCGACTGCAATCTTCAGGTCGATTCCTTTTTGAAGCAAAGCGATGGCACGCTCTATTTTCACCTGACTCGAAATCGGGTATGCCACTAAAATATCAGTGATACCAGCATGTGCCAATACTTCCGCCTCTTCTAGCTTGGCAGTCGTGAGCCCTATGGCACCATGCTCCATTTGCAGCTTGGCGATTTCTTTTGATTTGTGGGTTTTTATATGAGGCCGTAATTTCAAGCCGTTTTCTTTTGCAAAATCACTCATCGTGCGGATATTTGCCGATAAAGTCGTCTTATCCAATAATAATGTAGGTGTATCAAGATCCTTCCATTTCTGATTCATTCATTCTCCCCCCAGACCATCTTTCCCCCACTATACCACGTACAAAGAGCTGTTCAAAATTGAATGAAGTGGTTTGGAAATCAGACAATCCCACATGCATACATTGAAGGAAGTAACCTGGGCAAAGGGTGAGCAGAATGGGAATAATAAATGGCAAACAGTATCTGGACCGGATCAACTCGCTTCAATCAAACGTGTGGTACAACGGGGAGCAGATTAAAGGGAATATTTCGGAGCACCCCGCATTTTCCGGTGTGATGAAAAGCCAAGCAGCCTTATATGATATGCAACATGAAAATAAACATAAAGATATTATGACATTTACTTCTGATACTACGGGGAATTTGGTGGGTACCTCCTTTCTTCGTCCAACCTCAAAAGAAGATTTGGAGAAAAGAAGAAAGATGATACAACTCTGGGCAAAGTCAACGTTCGGTATGATGGGCCGGTCTCCAGACTATAAAAATTCTACCCTGATGGCACTGGCTTCTTCTGCAGACCTTTTGGAGGAACAAGGTCCACAGTTTCCTAAAAACCTAAGGAACTTTTATGAATATGCCAGAGAAACTGATCTTTCCTTCACCCACACATTCATCTCGCCACAGGTAAATCGCTCTTCATACCATTATGAAGATGATGAAAATATCGTGGCGGCACGGATGATCGATAAAAACTCAGAAGGTATTGTCATAAAAGGTGCCCGTTTATTGGCAACACAAGGTGGCATCACCGATGAAATTATCATCTCCTCATCTGGATTAAAGATGTTTGATGAGCCCTTCGCTTATGCTTTTAGTATCCCAAGTAACACAGAGGGGTTAAAATTCATCTGCAGGGAATCCTTCTCTTATGATTCCTCACAATTTAACCATCCACTTGGATCGCGTTTTGAAGAGATGGATGCTATTGTCGTGCTTGATAATGTCTTGGTACCATGGGACCGCGTATTTGTATCGGAAAACATTGAAGTGGCAAATAAGCTCTATGCCATAAGCAATTTCAAACCGCTTGTCACCCATCAGGTAGTTTCTAGACAAGTGATGAAAGCGGAATTCATTCTAGGTGTGGCACAATTACTGGTCAACACCATCGCCATCGGTGAGTATGGGCATGTCAAAGAAAAAATCAGCGAAATCATCATAGCAGTCGAAAGTCACAAAGCTTTGCTTCTTGCTTCGGAAATCAATGCCAAACCGGATAAACATGGGACGATGGTTCCGGATGTGAACCCTCTTTCCGTTGCAATCGCTCAATTTCCAAAGGTGTATCCAAGATTCATAGAGATTCTTCAACTTCTCGGTGCCAGCGGGTTAGTGTCCATTCCAACAGAGATAGATTTGGAATCACCGATACGGCCCGACATAGATCAATATCTGCAATCAGCCACTACAGATGCACAGACCCGCATCAAGCTGTTCCGTCTCGCATGGGATGTCAGCATGAGCGCATTTGGTTCCAGACAAACCTTATATGAACGCTTTTTCTTTGGTTGTCCGACCCGTTTGGCAATGGGGCTTTACCATGAGTACAATAGAAAAGAATTGGTGGAAGACGTGGCGAGAGAACTTGGGTGTGAAGCAAAGTAAATTTGAACATAAGGGTAGCCAAAAATTTATGGCTACCCTCTTTTTTTATTTTCCAATTATTCTATAATTTAAGAGATAGGAGTTTACGTGAGAGCGAGGTATAGATCACATATGGCCGAAATTAATATTCCTTCCCAAAAGAAACCCCGTAAGAAAAGAAAAGGGTGGTTAGTACTTGGTACTATTGCCGGTACCATCGGCACACTTGGACTTATATTCACTTTTTTCCCAGTACACAAACATACTACCAAGCCTTTTTTTGAAAATGGAGGACTGCCTCTTGTCATTGCACATCAAGGCGGTGAACATCTCGCTCCTTCGAACACCATGATTGCTTTTGAACAAGCTGTGAATATGGGTGTCGATGTGTTGGAGACAGATATACATATTACAAATGACGGTCATCTTGTTGCCATCCATGATCCAACAGTCGACCGTACCACCGACGGAACAGGTCATGTAGCAGACATGACCTTAGAGGAGATCCAAAAGCTTGATGCAGGCTATCGTTTTGTGGATTTGGAAGGCAACAATAGCTTTCGTGGCAAAGGCGTGACCATTCCGACAGTAGAGGAATTGTTTAAGGCTTTTCCAGATACACGCATCGAAATAGAGATCAAAGACACCAATCCACCCGAAAAATACGAAGAGATTGCAAGAAAGCTATGGGAGCTTGCTGTTCAATATAAAAGGGAGGATACCTTATTGGTTGCCTCCTTCGATCAGGAGATTTTAAATACCTTCGATAGTTTCACAGAAGGGCGAGTGGCACTTGTAGGAGGCAGGCAGGAAATTACCAGGTTCGTCCTCTTCCACAAGTTGTTCGTCCGTAACCTCTATAAACCAGAAGTGGATGCCTTTCAGGTACCCCTTCAAGAAAGCATCTTTGACCTGACCAATCAGCGGCTGATTCGCGATGCACAGCGCAGTGGCGTTCAGATGCACTACTGGACCATCGATGACAAGGAGACGATGCGTTATCTCCTTGAAAGGGGTGCAGACGGAATCTTGACCAACCGGCCCGACTTACTTCTTGAAGTGATGGAGGAGATGGGTTTTAAAAACGGTGGCGCTTGACTATGATATAATTAGGATATAGTAAATACAGAAACGTGAGGCTCCTAAAATGAATGGACAAAAACGGGCAGATATATCTATTGGCCTACCAGTGAAAATTGTACTCAAACAGGATCAGCGTACAGGAAAACTGACAAGCGGCATCGTCAAAGACATCCTTACCAAATCCCCAAACCACCCACACGGCATCAAAGTCCGCCTACAAGACGGCCAAGTCGGAAGGGTCAAAGAAATAGACAAATAAAAAACAAAAAAGCGTAACCCCTGCAGAAGCAGGCGGTTACGCTTTTTCAATATAATAAGGGGTCAGACCCCTTTTATCTCTCTACCGCTTTAACGTTGTGAGGGTCAGACCCCTTTTACTTCTCTACCACTTTAACGTTGTGAGGGTCAGACCCCTTTTACTTCTCTACCACTTTAACGTTGTGAGGGTCAGACCCCTTAAGCGCCTTCCCTCATCTCCTCGAGGACTTCTCGTTTTCTTCGTCTTCCTTCGATCCAGGCGAAGATCATGGCGATCAGCATGAAGGTGCTGGAGATTTGGAAGAGGACGGCGGTTTGGACAAATTGGGCCAGGATGCCGAAGATGATGCCGCTCAGTCCGATTCCAAGGTCAATGGAGGAGAAGAACATGCCGTTCGCCACGCCACGTCTGTTTTCCGGTGTCATGGATAACGTCCATGACTGCAAGGTTGGAATCAAGGAACCAAACCCTACCCCAAACAAGGCACCTGCCACAATAATGAACAGATTGGAATGCGCAAAGGATAACACCCACATTCCTACAAATGATAGGAACATGCACATAAGCACCAATCCACGCGGTCCATGATTATCAAACCATTTCCCAGCTACCGGGCGTGACAAGGACGCCATAATGGCATTTACAAGATAGAAAAGGAAAATCTGGTCAATTCCCCGCTCTTCTCCGAAAATAACAATAAACGTGACAATCGAACCGTATCCGAACGTTGCAATCAACGTGATAAACGCCGGATACCAGCTGCTTTTTTCCACTAAGGAGCCGAAGTAGGAAAACTTCAGGTCTTCCCTTTTTGTTTTTTCCACAGAAGCAGGCGTCTGATAGTGGACAATCGCGAGTAATCCAAGTGCAATCAAACCGAGAACGGCTGATACAATGATCAGGTTAGAAAACTCGGTCACCTGATAGAGGTAGATTCCTAAACTCGGGGCGATAATCATCCCGATTGTAATCGACAACCCATAGTAACCCATTCCTTCTCCTAAGCGGGAACGGGGAATAACATCCACGGCTGCCGTACCATTGACGGTTGTTGACCATCCCCAGGCCAAACCATGGATAAAACGGAACAAAAGGAAGATAACCACAATCTGGGACAATGGATAAATCACCGTCACCGCAAGCAAAGCGACCGCACCGATCAACACAAGTGGCTTACGCGCCCGGTACTCGAGCATGTATCCGATAAACGGCCTGCTCAGTACTGCACCGATCGAAAACAAAGCGGTAACCAATCCGATTTCAAGACCTGAGGCCCCGAGTGATTTAATATATGGCGGAAGGGTAGGAATCAACATCTGAAATGACATGAATACAAACAGATTGCCAACCATCAACATGATGAACGATTTTGTCCATAACACTTCTTTTTTCTGAATCGGTACCATTCTTACACTCTCCTAATATAACTGGACCAGCCTTCTGTAAAAAAGAAAAAGAATCTCCACAAACGAAGATCCCATTTCCCTACATGCATGAAAAGCTGCGTCCCACTATATATTTCGTCTGTCTAAATATTAACACAGAAGACGATGAAAAGAAATGTTAAGAACTTCCTACAACTATTTTCCCGCATGGACCAAGATTTATTATTTCATAAACCTTTTCAACATCTTGATACTTTTATCCGAATATGGCGGGTACAGAAAACTTAAATTGAATTTCGTGCTTTTCTTCATCACACTTTTTTTATGGGAAAAGGTGTCAAAGCTGTCTTTTCCATGGTAGGATCCAATCCCGGACGTCCCAACTCCACCAAATGGCAAATACGGATTCGTCAGATGGGTGACGGTATCGTTTACGCACCCTCCGCCAAAGGAGGTTCCAGCAATAACTTGCTCTTCCACCTCTTTGTCTTCAGTGAAAACATATAACGCTAACGGTTTCGGCTGGTCATTGATCTGACTCATCGCTTCCTTCAAATCCCTGTACGTCAGGATGGGAAGAATAGGGCCGAAAATTTCCTCCTGCATGACCGTATCCGCCCATGTAACACCATCCAGTACTGTCGGCTCCATATATAACTCCTCGCGGTTCCAGCTTCCACCTGAAACCACTTTCTCAGGGTCCACCAAAGAAACGAGACGATCAAACTGGCGTTCATTGACCACTCGGCCATAGTCCTTGCTTCGCTTTGGATCATCCCCATAAAAGTCATGGATCGTTTTTCTAAAGGCTTTCACCAGTTTCTCCCGAACATCTTCATGCACTAGTATATAATCCGGTGCCACGCACGTCTGTCCTGCATTCATGAATTTCCCCCATGCAATTCGCTGTGCAGCCACGTCTATGTTGGCATCCTTATGAACGATACAAGGACTCTTCCCTCCGAGCTCCAGTGTCACTGGGACAAGACGTTTGGCTGCTGCCTGCATGACAATCTTTCCTACCTCCACACTTCCCGTAAAAAAGATATAATCGAACGGTGCGTGGATCAGAGCGGACGTCTCTTCCTTCGCTCCTTCGACGATACTGACGTACTCCTCATCGAAAAATTCTCGAATCAATTTCACGAGCACCCCTGAAACAGTCGGCGTAAACTCTGACGGTTTAATGACAGCGCAATTTCCAGCAGAGATTGCACCAATGAGCGGCTCGAGCACCAACTGGGCAGGATAGTTAAATGGACCGATAATCAGCACCGTACCATATGGTTCAGAGTAAACCAGACTTTTCGACCCCGCATGAACTAACGGGGTTTTCACCTTTTTAACTTTTGCCCAACTCTTTAGATTTTTCATGAAAAAACCGATGCTATCGTAAATATATCCAACTTCGGATCCATACGCTTCAAAAATGGATTTGCCCATATCCTTTTTTAAAGCATCCATCAATTCTTGTTCATATTTCTGAACAGCCTTTTTTAAAGTGGCCAGCTGTTGCAGACGAAAATCAATATCTTTTGTTTTATCTTTAGCAAAATAGTTTTTATGGTTGGTCAGAAGTCTTTCTACCGTCTCATTTATGTTGGTTGTTGATATCGACATACAAGGTTCCTCCAGTTTCTCATGTATTCAGATTATGTTATTTCTATTCTCTTACAATTAGAATGAATTAGACAAGTTTTTCCTTGTTATTATGTTTAAGAGTTTAAACATTTAATAATAAGTAGTCAAGAGATTTGGCTGGATCACCCCAATAAAAAGAGCACCCGCTAACAGGTGCTCTTTTCTTTCAATCTTCATCCTTTATATCAATATCTTCTGGAATTGGTTCGTTTCTGACCTCTTCAACAAGTTCCTTGTACTTCTCCATTTGTTTCATATGTGTTGTGAATTGTTCTTTGTTGATTAAGTAGTCCTCGCCATCGAATAATGCACGTATTTTCTTCTCCTGTATCAGTGTTTTGACATATGCTTCTGAACAGGAAAGGTATTCCGCTGTCTCTTTTATTGATAAATACATAAGATCACTTCTCTTTATTTCAATATACTTACTAGCTTACCACAAAATAGACTTACATCCCCTAAAAATCCAATAATCCGACATGAAAACGGTTTATTTAACAAAAAGTTTTAATTTTTCTGATTAATCTGTTGTTTTCCCCTGTAAACATGATAGAATATTTGAAATTATAATTTTTAAACAACAGGGGGAGAACATCATGATCACATTTTTTGGCGCACTTATTTTTCTAGTTCTAGGTTATATCTTTTATTCTAAATTCGTAGAACGAGTTTTTGTGATTGATGATCAGAATCCTACTCCGGCCTATACAAAAAGGGACAACTTTGATTTCGTTCCCATGCCATGGTGGAAGGGGAACCTGATCCAGCTATTGAATATCGCCGGGTTGGGACCCATTTACGGGGCTGTGCTTGGTGCATTATATGGGCCGGTCGCGTTCATCTGGATTGTTGTCGGCTGTATCTTTGCTGGCGCAGTACATGATTATTTTTCGGGAATGTTATCCTTACGACACAATGGGGCCCAATATCCAACCATCGTTGGAAAATACTTAGGGAATGTTGTGAAGTCTTGTATCTATGTCGTTTCGCTTGTGTTGATGGTACTTGTGGCGGCGGCCTTCACAGCTGGACCCGCCCAATTGATTGCCCAATTGACTCCGCTTAGCTTCATGATGGCCCTACTATTGATTTTCGGGTATTTTTTATTGGCTACTCTATTACCTGTCAATCGAGTAATCGGTAAAATATATCCCTTACTTGGTGCGATCCTGCTGTTCATGGCTGTTGCCATTGCTGTTGCACTTTTATTCACAGATAAGCAGATTCCGAACCTAACATTTGCAAACTTACATCCACAGGAACTTCCAATCTGGCCGCTCTTGATGGTCACCATCTCTTGTGGGGCAATTTCCGGCTTTCATTGTACACAAAGTCCTATTGTCGCCTGCACGATGAAGAAAGAATCCCATGGACGTAAAATCTTCTACGGAGCAATGATTACAGAAGGCGTAATCGCCCTTGTCTGGGCAGCAGCAGGCATGACATTTTTCAACGGTACAGGCGGGCTGCAAGATGCACTTGCGATTGGCGGACCGTCCTATGTAGTCAACGAAATTTCCATTTCCCTACTAGGGACACTTGGTGGGATCCTTGCAATACTAGGAGTCATCATCCTGCCGATCACAACGGGAGATACAGCACTTCGCTCCTCTCGTATGATTTTGACAGAAGTGTTCTCCAAGTTCTTTAACATGGAAGGGAAAGTAAAAGTCCTTTTGGTAACGTTATTATTGGCAGCACCAGCACTTTTCCTTGCTACTATCGACTATACGTTCCTTTGGAGATATGTAGGATGGACGAACCAGCTTGTAGCAACCGTAATGCTCTGGACCGCAGCCATATATCTACTAAAAGAGCACAAATTCCACTGGATCGCGAGTGTGCCAGCACTGTTCATGACAGGCGTAGTCTGTACGTATATCTTCTACGCGCCAGAAGGTTTGGGGATGAATTATAATATTTCCCTGATTCTAGGATCCGTATTAACCTTGGTTGTATTGGGTTGGTTTGTTAGCCAAGTTGTGAAGCATCATAAAGAAAAGTCTGACGGTGTGGAAAAGCGTGTTGCATAGCTTGAGAATGATAACAGGCAGCCTTTGGTAGGCTGCCTGTTTTATATAGGTTCTTTTCTCAAAGATTGTTGCTCTTCACTAGTAAAAAGTCGAAAATTGGACTTTTTAGTGCTTACATCGCTGTATATAACGGTTGGTTTTTAAATACGTAAGAGCAACAAAGTTTACGATATTAGCCTTTATATTACTCCGCACCAACCATGCTCTCTTCCCAGTTCACGATCAAGTCGAAGTATTCCAGCTTCTTATTATCCCTGTCAAACCACAAGTCGGAATCCTTCCAGCTCACCTGCAGGAACAATTTCGCCTTCGCCTTTTCACGGACATCACCAGTATTTGCACCCTCTAATGCCACCAAGCTCTCAAAAATCTTCACCATCAAACTGGCAATCTTTTTGGAGTAGACGGTCTGAATCTCAGGAGCACAACTGCCTGTAAAATCACAAAGCTCCTGCAGTCTTATCAAAGCCTGTTCGACCGGTTCCTTCATGGGGGTTTCCAAGGTATCAATAGCAGAAAGCCTTTTTCTCATAGCATCTATGAAAATGCGGTCCACCTTGAATCTACCCATCAACCTCAGCACTTCCATACCGAGAATATTCGCTGTTCCCTCCCATACCGTCAACACTTGGGCATCTCGCAGCAGCCTTGGCGTCACGAAATCCTCAATAAATCCATTTCCTCCGTGCATTTCAATTGCTTCATGGGAAAAGTGTACTGCCTGCTCTGCGGTTTCTTTTTTCAAAAGGGCGATCAGCAATCGGTTCAGGATGACCTCTTCTTCTGACACTTGTTTGCTTTCTTTTCGCATGACCCGGTCAAAAAGTGCAACTAGCTCAAACATCGCACTCGTTTCCACCTCTTGCTTTACAGCCATATCCACCAATGATTCACGGATCATCGGAAAATTGATTAATTGATCGCCAAACGTCACACGGCTCGTCGCATAGTTGCGTGCTTCCGTGTATGCTCTTTGCATGATCCCGATCGACGCAATTGCATTGCAAACACGCGACAGGTTCAAAGCTTCCATCATATAATAGATACCTTTGGACGGTTCCCCAACAAGGTATCCCTCAGCATCATGGAAAAGAACTTCCGCTGAAGGCACTGCACGGACGCCGAGCTTATCCTTCAGGCGCCTAATTTCAATGCCATTCAACTTGCCGCTTCCATCTTCCTTCCGCCAAGGCACAGCAAACAGGCTGAGCCCCTTCGTCCCTTTTGGCGCTCCTTCCATTCTCGCCAACACCATAGCTACACCACACTGCCCAGCATTGGAGGCAAAATACTTTTCACCGGTCAAAAGATAGGTGCTTCCGTCCGAATTGCGTACCGCCTTCGTCTCGTTGGCCCCTACATCGGACCCACCCTGTCGTTCAGTTAGAAAGGTTGCTCCCTCAAAGAGCTCCACTTCTCCAGTTGAAATGACATGAGGCAGGAATTTATCCTTAATGTGCTGATCAGCATAATGGTCTAAAAGATATGCAGTAGCCATGGTTAGCGTGACTGGACAGTAGAATCCTGGTTCGGTTTGGGAAAGGAGGTAACCTTGTGCGTAGGAATAAAGATAGTTTCCTTGTTGGCCGAGCTCAGGGATTTCCTTGTGCACATACCCGACAATCCCTCTATTATAAGTTTCCTCGACGGTCTTCTTGTACCCTTCGTTCACCCAAACTTCGGAAATGTCCTCCCCCAATTTATTGTATTTAATGAGCTTGGGCTGACCTTCCCGATCGGTGTGTATCGCACGCTCATCAATTTCATTTGCACAACTCTCCCCAAATTCTGTGAGCTCTTTCTCCGCCCACTCGTAGAACTCCGGTTTTAAGTGCTGTTTCAGAACATGTTGCAGATGCTTATCCTCTGTGAAAAAATTACGTGTCATGCGGTTCCCCTCCCAATCTATTTTGAAAATCTGTGAGAAGCTCCTTCATTTCCTCTTTCAGTTCGGTTAGCTCTCGAATCCGCTCTTCCACTTCCGCTATTTTCTGTGTGCCATATTCAATCGTCTTTTCAAGTTGCTTCGTGCCGGTGCGGTCTTTATCAAACAAGGTGACCATCTCTTTGATTTCATCGAGTTGAAAGCCGTACCGCTTGCCCCTGATTATCAGCTTCAAGCGGGCATACTCCTTTTTGGAGAATAGCCGCTGATTGCCTTCCGATCGAGCCGGTTCAAGGAGGCCCAGCTCCTCATAATAGCGGACGGTTCTGGTGGATATATCGAATTCCTTCGCTAGCTGTGAGATCGTGTACATGAAGAACCTTCCTTTTTTCAGAAAATATAGATAGTAACAGTTTAGCATTGACGTTAACGTAAAGTTCAAGGGAAAGATTATTTAACGTTTTATTTCCATTCTTCTTGCAATATAGCGTAATAATACTCGTCCCACCAATCCTCACCATTTGGGATACATTTCTTGAAAAATCCTTCTCTTCTCATACCAATCTTCTCCATCACACGATAGGAAGGAATGTTCTCAGGCTGACATGTTGCGATGATCCTATGTAAACCTAGTTGATTAAATCCATAAGCCAGCACTTCCTTGGCTGCTTCGGTAGCATACCCACTGCCTTGGTAGGATGGATTAAACACCCACCCAATCTCATATGTGTGACCTCCAAAATATTTATGAAAAACTATATGACCTATGACCCCATTACTCTCTGTTTCCACAACAGCATAATTTTCGGCCTCAGCACCTTCGTTTTCAATTACAAATTTTTTT
Source organism: Sutcliffiella sp. FSL R7-0096 (assembly GCF_038595065.1). Classification (NCBI taxonomy): domain Bacteria; kingdom Bacillati; phylum Bacillota; class Bacilli; order Caryophanales; family Bacillaceae; genus Sutcliffiella; species Sutcliffiella sp. FSL R7-0096. The sequence continues at coordinate 912,488 of NZ_CP152003.1, read as the reverse complement.
GCTTTTTCTTTTGAATGAATCCCTCCAGGTATATAATTCATAACCTCTTCCTTGGATGTGTATTCATAGACTGCTTCCCAATCCTTCTCGTTAAATTCCCTTATCAATAACCTATTGGTTCTTAAATTCATTGTCATTCTCCTTAATAAATCATTTGGTATACTCCCAGGATACATGCTACCCATTTAGTAAATTTCAACATTAAGTAAAATTTCCCTTTCCTTTAGGAAAAAAAGCATATAAAAAACCGAGCAGCAAAATCTTGTCGATTTACTACTCGGTTTACGATTCGAACGTTATCAGTCCGTCTCCCGCCTATTTTTCCCTCGCACTTTAACAAATCTGTATGCAAGATAAGCAATGTATAATGGAATGGCGATATAAATCAAATAAGGATATTGTGCATAAGTCCCTTTATAAACAATAAATAAAGACGCTCCCAAAAATAACGTGACAATTGTTCCATACTTTGGAAGTGGAACATCTTTGAAGCTTGGGATCTTTATTTTGCTGACCATCAGGAAACAAAACGCAGTGAAAATGACCGTTGTTACAATCTGTGGGATAAAGTTTCCGAAGAGAGTCAACAGTGCAAGGATACCACCAGCTGCGGTGATCGGAACCCCTGTGAAGTATTTTCCGGAAGATTTGGTTGTACTAATGTTAAAACGCGCCAATCTGTAGGCACCGAATAGCGGAAACAAGCCTGCAATGGCCATACCTAGTAAGCCGAACTGATAAAAATAAGTATAATAAACTAAAAAGGAAGGTGCCACACCAAATGTAACAACGTCAGCCAAGGAATCGAGTTCTTTACCTAATTCCCCGTCTGCATTCAACATTCTAGCCAGACGTCCGTCCATACTATCTAACATCATCCCGATAAGGATTAAAATAGCTGCATTACTGTATTCTCCTTTTGCGGCAAAGCCGATCGATAAGAAACCGCAAAATAAATTCCCCAGTGTGAACATGTTGGGGATACTTTTAATAAGACGCGTCCGCATTTGCATAAATAATCATCACTCCGTCAGTAGATAAGTCATATGTAAAGGGGTGTACCCCTATAGAAAAATAAAAAAACCTAAGTTCTTTTCTTAAAAAATTATTGTTATTAGCGAGTAAAAATTCGGTATCTGGACTTTTTTAGTTATAAACCTAAACAAAGGAACACTGCTTAGGCTGACCTTTATTTAATTATACCATTCTGACATAGAACGAGTAAAAATTATTTTGTAGGGATTGGGGCTTTTGCTGTTGGTGAATGTGCACTTAGCATCCAGATAAACCAGTATAAAGAATTTATTGCCCACACTTTTTATTTGAATTCGTAAGTAATATATGATTTAATAAATCGTAACGATTACTATTATCATAAAAGGAGAGGTATCATTCATGGCAAAAAAATCAAAAGTAGCAAAAGAAAGAAAACGTCAGCAACTGGTTGAGCAATATGCAGAAATTCGCAGAGAATTAAAAGCAAAAGGTGATATCGAAGGCCTTCGCAAGTTGCCACGCGACTCTTCCCCTACCCGCCTGAAAAATCGTTGTGAGGTAACTGGCAGACCGCGGGGTTATATCCGTAAATTCAAAATGTCACGTATTGCATTCCGTGAGTTTGCTCATAAGGGTCAGGTTCCTGGTGTGAAGAAGGCAAGTTGGTAATAAAACGTCTTTTAACACGAACTTTGCATATGATGGTAAAAACCCGGAACAGATGATGAGGTGTTACAGATGAAGGAAAGCTTATATAGATACCTTATAAAATGCAGTGTGGCGGGGCTTCCCCCTGAAAAGCAACTTTTCTATCACTTTGTTCAGGATGTGGAATATGCTTATGAAGAACAAGCGGAAACCCCTGATCAATATTTTGATCTACTGGTGAAACATCATCCATACGTGCAGGCAGCAGAGCATTTCCAAATACCTGTGGAAACAGCACGTGAACTGATGGTCGAGATTGAGCAGGAGATAAAAAAAGACACTCTCGACAGGATGCAACAAGTATTCTGGGTTGATTATACTAATCAGGTCTCAACAATAGAACGCTCCGATAAGCAGTATTTCTTTATCGGGATATAACAAACGCTCTCTCACAAGAGGTTATGTGAGAGGGCTTCAGTGTGTAGACAAAGTTATTTTAATCTTCAAGGTATGCAATAAATAACTATGTTGATCGTAGTGGAAGACGCGTAGACTCCTGCGGGAGGAAGGGACATGGGAGACCCAGCAGGGCGTAGCCCGAGGAGGCTCCCGGACCGCCCTCTGGATAAGCGAAGCGTCTGAAACGTAGATCAACAATTATACGCAATTTTAAAAATAAATTGGGTTTGTCAACAGTCTGAAGCTCTCTCACTAGAAATTATGTGAGAGAGCTTTTTTCAATTGTTTAAACTAACCAGTTGCATTCCGTTACAGAAAGTGGCACCCTTAATAGGTCAGGAAATTTTTCGGAAACGTGAAGGTGATGACCATGATCGAAGTAAAAAGCTCTCCAGTCAGTGATGGAGAATTCAATAGAGGCGTATTTGCAACAGAGGATATCAAAGCGGGGACTCTGTTTCATTCCGCGCCGGTTATATCCTATCCAAACGAACAGCACGAACATATCGAAAAGACTTTATTAGCAGACTATGCGTTTGAATATGGCATTAACCATTCTGCCATTTTGCTCGGCTATGGCATGCTTTTCAATCATTCATATGAACCAAATGCAAGATATGAAATCAATTTTGATGAACATGTCTTTGACTTTTTTGCTTATAAGGATATCAAAGCTGGTGAGGAGATTCTCATCAACTATAACGGCGATGTCGATGAGATGGACCCTCTTTGGTTTAATATGGAAGAAGAAGAGAAAAGTAAATGATCTAGAAACAAAAACGGCCAGAATATGTCTGGTCGTTTTCGTTTTGAAAAGTATTTATTTAGCTTTCCATTCATACTTAATATCAGGCAGGTTCTCTTCATTATCACTCCCTCCCCCAATAATGACAAACCCATTCTTTTCATAAAATCGTTGGGCTATTTTATTTACCTCAAATGTGTATAAAGTCAAAGTTCCATTGGATTGTTCTTTTGCTCTATCAAGTAACTTTTTCCCTATCCCAACATTTTGAAATCCGCTATGAATATATAGTTGGCTTACTTGCAATCTATTATAGGCAATCATCCCAACCACTTTTTCATCAACAATCGCCAGTTCAACGGTAAATTCCATGGGTAGGATCTGATTCAGAAAGTTAACATGACTTTCAAAGCTATGCATTTCATTTTTACCAATAGCCCCAAATTTACTATCCCGCCACATGATGATTGTTTCTTCGGCATACTTAGGTTCGTAGGGAATAACAGTAATTTCAAAATGACTCAAACGGTATCCAACCTTTCGATTTTGTGTTTGTTTATATCTCGATTCTCCGTCCCTCCTCATTGGAACGACGGGCAGCATCGTTAATCAAGGTGAGCAGATAGGCGTCTTGATAGCTGATATCCGGCTTTGTCCCTGACCTGATATGTGATACCCATTGAGGCATTGCAGATGGTGCGTCCTTAGGGAGTTCTTCTTGAGTTGGTGAATGCCAGCCTTCTTCAAGATTTATACTTCTAATCCGAATGGTATCATCTTCGATCATTAAAGTTCCTTCTGTTCCATAAACCTCCAATTGAAAGGGGCTACCGGAAGAAACAAACCCTGTTTCTAAGATACCAAGCGCACCTGATTGGTACTCAACAATCGCAACCGCGTTATCATCCACCTCATGATCAAAGGTCTGTTTGAAGCGGGCGGTTACCGCTTTCACTTTTCCGCCAAGACGGTTTGTCAGGTAGATGGGATGGGCGCCAAGATCGATGAATGCACCGCCTCCGCATAGTTCCTTATCGTAAAAGTGTTGTGGCAGCCAACCTTCGGGGTGCTGCTCTGTCGGAACGGACCCATTGTGTGCAACACGGCAACGGATGGTGGTAATCCTCCCCAATAACCCTTGATCAGCCACTTGTTGCGTGTATAGATAATAGGCAGCTGTTAAACGAGGCAGGGAAACCATCAGTTTGACCCCGTGTTTCTCTACCTCTTGGAGAATGGCCCTTGCATCTGCTTCCGTTTCGGCAAGCACCTTTTCCGTGAAAACATGCTTGCCGTGCTCCGCTGCTTTGGTGATGATTTCTGTATGCATGCTTGTTGGAGAAGCGACAATGACCGCATCAATTTCCTGATTCCTAAAAATGTTATCGATCTCTTCTTCAAAGGTGAGACCGAGCTCATCTGCCCAAGCTTGGCCTCTTTCTTTTTGCTCATCCCAAACGTGTGTGAGGGTAATGTGCTCGTTCTGAATCGCTTCTTCTGCATACTCTTGTGCATGAACATGCCATTTGCTAAGTAGTGCCGTTTTAATCATATATGGTGCCTCCTTCTATTTAATACGTATCTTCTTCTGAATGTAAATTTAGTTGATTGGAGAGAAAGAGGCTAATTAATCCGAATGGTAGCCAACTATCATACTGCCTCTCGTCAAAAAAGGACAGAGTGCCCCCTGTCCTTTGCAAGCCATATAAAATTATAGCTTCACCTTAATTTTGATATCTTCCCCAACCTTCTCATTGTTCTCATCCACAGGCGCTTTCATTTTGATCTGGACCCACTCCACATCTTCTGCTTTCGTCTCTTCTAGCAAGAAAAAGATAGCTCCCTGTTTCTTTTCGCCGCCAGTGAATCTCTCATTCAATTCACCGGTATCTTCACTCTTGGTGGTTAAACGGGAATCTGGTGCTTCAATCTCTTCACCTGAACTAGTTACAATGCTTGCTTGGTACGCTTCAAAATTCAAGGAATTAGAACTTGTATTTTCCACTTCTAAATCAAATTGGATATATTGGATTTCATCCTGACCTAAATATTCCTTAAATCCACCAGAAAGCTTCCCACTCATCACAGATACTTTGTCCACATTGATGGAAAAGGAATCCGTTTCAATTGGCTTTAAGCGATTATTTCTTGCATGGTACGTAAAACTGCCGCCTTCCGTTTCTGCAGTTTCACCAATCGGAATCAAGCTTTCCTCATCTTCACTCGCTTCCCTTTCTTCTGCAAAACCTTCTTCATTCACTTCCGTAGTTTCCTTGTCATCTGCTGAACAAGCTGCCATTACCACTACCAATAATCCTATAAAAAGAAGTGATAGGTATTTCTTCATTTGGCGTTCCCCCTTGTGTGACTGAAATTCTCTTTTTTCTGTATAAAAATGATTATACTGCATATTTTCACAGAATTGCTAGTATTCCGACAATATCCACCCTAAAATGCCCTTCCATTTTAAGGTATACCTAAAAAGAGGACCTATCATCATGATAAGCCCTCCCAAGTCAATCAACCTTCCAACAACAAGTCTTCCGGATCTTCTAACAATTGCTTCACTCTCACTAAGAACTGTACAGCATCTTTTCCATCGACGATACGGTGGTCGTAAGAAAGTGCGATGTACATCATCGGTCTAACTTCAACTGTATCGTTATCATCCACCACGACTGGACGGCGTTGGATCGTGTGCATTCCAAGGATACCAACCTGTGGAGTGTTCAGGATTGGAGTGGAATAAAGGGAACCGAAGATTCCACCGTTTGTTATCGTGAACGTTCCACCTTGAAGATCTTTTAGTCCCAATGCGTTGTCACGGGCCTTTTTACCAAGGTCACCGATTTCTTTTTCGATACCTGCAAAGCTTAGTTTGTCAGCGTCACGTACAACTGGTACGACTAGGCCTTCTTCTGTTGAAACCGCAACTCCGATATCATAGAACTTCTTCAACAGGATTTCGTCGCCTTGAATCTCCGCATTTAATAATGGGAAAGATTTAAGCGCGCCGATAACGGCTTTTGTGAAGAAGGACATGAAACCTAGTTTAACGCCATTCTTTTTGAAGAAAGCATCTTTGCGACGGTTACGCACGTCCATCACTGCCGTCATATCAACCTCGTTGAAAGTAGTTAGCATTGCTGCTGTGTGCTGTGCTTCCACTAGGCGCTTTGCGATTGTTTGGCGTCTTCTGCTCATTTTGATGCGTTCTACGCGTGCGTCATCTTGAGCCGATGCTGCTGCAGCTGGTTTAGATGGTGCAGCTGCCGGTTTGGATGGAGCTTCAACATTTGGTGCATTCTTAGCTTGGTTGTGTGCTTCCACATCTTCTACACGAACGCGGCCCATTGGGTCACGGTAGGAAACTTCATCAAGATCAATGCCAAGCTCTCTTGCTTTTTTGCGCGCTGCCGGAGAAGCTACTGTTCTGGACTTGCCGGTTCGCTTATCCTCTACAGCTGGTGCTGTTTCTTTAGCTGGTTCAGCTTTAGGAGCCTCTTCCGCTTTAGGTGCTTCTTTTGGTGCCGCTTCAGAAGCAGCGCTTGCGCCTTCTTCCCCTAGCTTTGCAATAACCTGGCCAACGACAACATTGTCGCCCGGCTCAGCCAAAAGCTCTTGGATTACCCCACTGAAGTCACTTTTAATTTCAACGTTCACTTTATCTGTTTCAAGTTCTGCGATTGTTTCTCCCTTTTCAATGGCATCACCTGTTTTTACTGTCCATTCTGCTATCGTACCTTCTGTGATAGATTCTGCTAGTTCTGGCACTTTAATTTCGATCATTTGTTTTCCCCTCCATGCCCTTTGTCTACGTTCACTGTATCTTCGACGATCCAAGCTTGTTCTTGTTTATGAATATGTGGCTCCCCTGTTGCCGGACTGGAGCGTTTCGGACGCCCGATATAGTCCACAGAGATGCCGTCTGTTGCAATTTCATGAAGGTTCGCTTTGACAACCGGCCAAGCTCCCATGTTCTTCGGCTCTTCTTGAACCCATACGATTTCTTCTAGGTTAGGGAATTGCGCAGCAAGCTCTTCCACTTCCTTTTGAGGGAATGGGTATAGTTGCTCGACACGTGCGATGTGAAGGGACTCCACTTCGTCACTGCCCTTTTCATCAATTTTAGCTGCAAGATCAATCGCCACTTTACCTGTGCATAAAGCAAGGCGTTTCACTTGGTCTTTATTTTGCCCTGTACGCTTTTCTTCCACTAATAGCTTGAACTTGCCTTCCGTCAACTCAGATACCTCTGAAACAGTCATCGAGTTACGCAATAAGCTCTTGGGTGTCATGACGATAAGCGGTCTTGCATCCTCTTTTGTCGTCAGCTTTGCCTGTCTTCTTAAAAGGTGGAAGTATTGCGCCGCACTTGTCACGTTCGCAACAATCCAGTTGTTTTCTGCAGCAGAGTTCAGGAAACGCTCCACGCGACCACTGGAGTGCTCAGGTCCTTGTCCTTCATAACCATGTGGCAGAAGCATTACCAGACTTGATTTTTGGCCCCATTTCGCTCTTCCGGATGCGATGAACTGGTCAATGATTACTTGCGCCACGTTTACGAAATCCCCAAACTGTGCTTCCCAAATCACAAGGGATTCAGGTGACTGGACACTATATCCGTAATCAAAACCTAGAACTGCCGTCTCAGATAGCGGACTGTTGTAAAGGGATAGGGAAGCTTTTGCTTCCGGTAGCTCGTGCAACGGAATGAAGCGCTCTCCCGTTTTGTTATCATGCAATACAAGGTGACGATGTGAGAACGTTCCGCGCTCACTATCCTGACCTGTCAGACGGATCGGCGTGCCATCAGCCAGAATGGATGCAAAGGCAAGTGTTTCCCCAAGAGACCAATCCACTTTGTTGGCATTTGCAAGCAGGCTTTCACGCTTTTTCAAAATACGTCCAAGCTTCGGATAAACGGTGAATGTTTCCGGGAACTTCACAAGGTTGCTGTTGATGGACTTCAACACATTTTCCGGCACTGCCGTTTCAAGCTCAGGTACCTGATCACTGATCGGCTTTGGCACCTGCTTAATTTTCACATTGCCTTCGTCCTCTTTACGCAGCTCATCGAAAATCCCCTGCAACTTCTGCATGAATTCCGTTTTCTTGCCAGTAACATCCTCTTCCGAAAGGATGCCTCTGTTCACAAGCTCTTTTCCGTACTTTTCTGCAATTACCGGATGATTGTTGATTTTTTCATATAAAAGTGGTTGTGTCACATTGGCATCGTCCATTTCGTTGTGACCGAAACGACGGTAACCAATAAGATCAATCACGATATCCTTCTTGAATTTCTTGCGGTATTCATAAGCAAACACCATGACAGCCAAACAGCTTTCCGGATCGTCGGCATTCACATGGATAACCGGAATCTCATATCCTTTTGCAAGGTCACTTGCATATTTCGTGGAACGGGAATCACCGAAGTTTGTGGTGAATCCAAGCAAGTTATTCGCAATGATATGAATCGTACCACCTGTTGCATAGCCTTTCAGCTTCGTCAGGTTTAACGTTTCTGCTACGACACCTTCACCAGGGAACGCTGCATCCCCGTGTACAAGTACGCTGAAGGATGACTGTTTATTTTGTTTTGGATACCCTTTTTCCGAACGGTCTTCCTGGGAAGCTCGTGCCACCCCTTGAACCACCGGATTCACGAACTCCAAGTGACTCGGGTTGTGTGCAAGGTTGATGCGTACCACCTGTTCCTTCTCACCCGTAACTTTACGGTCTGCACCCATGTGGTATTTCACATCCCCGGACCAACCAAAATTGATGCCGCGGGAACCTTCAGAAGGTACAAGCTCCTTGTTTGGAGAGTGGTGGAATTCAGAGAAAATAAGCTCGTACGGCTTGCCAAGCACATGCGCAAGTACGTTCAGACGGCCACGGTGCGCCATCCCGATGCTGATATTCTTCGTTCCATCTTCACAGCCGGACTGAATAAGCTTGTCGAACATCGGTACAAGCATGTCCAATCCTTCAATGGAAAATCGTTTCTGGCCCACGAATGTTTTATGTAAAAACTTCTCAAAGCCATCAACAGAAATCAATCTTTCGAGTAGTTCCACTCGTTGTTCTTTACTGAACGGACGCTCAATTCTTGTATTTTCAATATATGAGTTCAGCCATGTTTGCTCTTCTTCGTCATGGATATGACCGAACTCATACGCGATCGTGCCAGTATAGATGCGTTTAAGATGCTCATATGCCTCCCACGCGTTGGAAATCGCCTCAGGTGCAGCTTCCCACACAAGGTCGACGGGAATCTGAACCAGGTCCTGCTTGCTTAACCCATACGTTTCCACATCCAAAAACCCAACATCATCCTGAGGTTCTTGGTGAAGTGGATTGATGTTCGCTGCAAGGTGTCCAAGTTCACGGATATTGCGCAAAAGCTTGTTTGCGGAAATAACCTTTTTAATCGCCGTCTGTGGCACTGCTTGTTGAATGCTGGCATCACTTTTTGATCCTTCAGCAGAAATGGAAATGGAATCCATTCCAGGCGGTGGACCCAACTCCTCAAATAGCGCACGAATAGATCCGTCTACTGATTCCGGATCATGTTGATACTTTTCATACATGTCATACACATAACCCATATTCGGGCCATAAAAGCGCTCCCAAATTTGTTCTACTTCGACCTTACTCATTCCTACATGCCCCCATCTTAGGCTGTGACGTTTTAAAAATGCCTCTAGATTCGTTAATATATAAAGGTTCAGGTAAAATGATCGTATTGTCTACTCGCTGTAAATTACCGTTGCAGTAACATTTACAATTCCTATACCCTTACCAATTACTTTCACACCTAAATTATACAGAAAAAACTTTCTATTTACCATAAAAACGTTTTCATATTTTGGACAAATTTTCAATAGTGTACGAAAACACTAGCGTTTTCAGAATATTATAAAAAGATAGGTGTAATGTTTGAGGTTCAGGTGAGATTGAAAATGTTATTGTAGGTGACGCAGATTCCTTTAGTGCGTTAGGGGGTGTGGGTGTTGGTGCCATTTTTTATAAGGCTCTTTTCTCAAAGATTGTTGCTATTAATAGTGAAAAGTCGGCAATTGGACTTTTCTCACTGCTTACATATTCTAAAACTTGCAAGTAGTATTTTTAGTACAACAAGGAAAAGAGCATGTCAGTAAGGAAGATAACGGTTGATTCAAAAAAAACAAAGTTTACGAAATCAGCTTTTTTTAAAGTAAAAACACTTACGCATTCTGCCAATTCAACACAAAAGGCCTGCCCGAATTTCTCAGGCAGACCCATTCATCAACTTGCTTTTTTTATTGATTTATCTTTATTTTTCTCTACTTTCCACTCTTTGTCTAAGTCTTTCATTAGTCCATAACACATGACCAAGACAATAAAGGTCAGAGGCAGGGCACTGACAATGATAGCCGTCTGCAGTCCAGCCAGACCACCTGACACCATCAGCACCAATGTAGCCGCCACCAAAATGATTCCCCACACAACTTTGATCTTATTCGGAGGATTCAATTTGCCACCTGTTGTCTGCATGCCTAGCACAAATGTTGCAGAATCGGCAGAAGTGACGAAGAATGTTGTGATGAGTCCGACCGTCAAGACGGATAACAAAGCACCGAACGGCAACTGCTGGTACACATAGAATAATGCCGTCTCAAGGCTTTGGCCCGATACATTCAACCCTTGCACATACTCAAGGTAAATGCCTGTACCGCCAAACACGGTAAACCAAAGTGCACAAACAAGGCTTGGCACAAGTAAGACAGCAATCGTGAATTCCCTGATTGTACGACCTTTAGAAACACGGGCAATGAACATTCCGACAAATGGCGTCCACGAAATCCACCATGCCCAATAGAAGACCGTCCATCCTTGTGTCCACGCAGCCTCTGTCTCATCAAACGGTGATAATCGCAATCCCATCAACGCCACATTTTGCACATAGCTTCCTAATGTTGTAGTAAACATATTTAATAGGAAAAGAGTTGGTCCTAAAATCAGCATCGCAAAAAATAGGACCACCGCAATAGACATATTGATATTACTTAAATACTTAATTCCTTTTGATATTCCTGTAGTTGCTGAAATGATGAAAAGTACAGTGATGACAGCCATGATGATGAACTGTATCGTGAAGTTATTGGGGATACCGATCAAGTATTCCAATCCGGCATTAATCTGCTGTGCACCCAATCCAAGGGATGCAGCAACCCCAAATAGCGTCGCAAACACAGCAACGACATCTATCGTTTTCCCGATAGGGCCTTTCACCTTTTCACCAAGTACAGGACGCAGTGTAGCACTCATCAGTCCTGGTGCATTATGCTTAAACTTTTGATAAGCAAGTGCCATCGCGACGATTGCATAAATGGCCCAAGCATGAAGCCCCCAATGCAACCAGGTATATCTTAACCCCAAAATGGCGGACTGTTCCGTGCTCCCCTCACCAAGTGGCGGTGTGGAAAAATGAGAAATCGGTTCTGACACTCCATAAAAAAGCAACCCGATACCCATACCGGCAGAAAACAGCATCGCAAACCAAGTCGGGCGACTATACTCCGGCTTATCATCTTTTTTCCCAAGTTTGATTTTTCCATATTTACTGAAGATCATAAAAGTGGCAAATAAGAGGAAAAACGTAGCTACAAGCTGATAAAACCAACCAAACGTTTCTAGAACAAAACTCTGGGCAACTCCCATTGCACTTCCCAATTGATCTGGTATCCATACACCAATCAATACAAAAATTGCGGCAATCCCCACTGAAATCTTAAAAACCGACCTATCCATAAGCATCAACATCCCTCTTCTTAATTTTTTGATTTATTCCCTACAATGCCTATTAATTAAACCACAATACATGTAAATTAGAAAAAGCGCGGAGGGATGATAATTAAGAGTATTGGGTGATATAGTGCTTTATGACGCATCCATCTTAAGCAGGAGGAGGATTCCTTTTGAAAGGTTAAAGATGCTCCGGTTTCCTCGCTTTACTTGTTTGAAGGAGTCTATCTTTGCGAGATTGCAAGACTGGTTTTTTGAAAGTTCGTGCCAAACGGGGGGAAGTTGATGCCAAAATGCACCGAGTTCGTGCCAAAATGAAGTAAGTTCGTGCCAAACAAACCCTAGTTCCTGCCATACCCATTTTCTTAGCTATGATAATGCCGTTGTTCAAATAAAATCACCACCATCGCACCACGCCTATGATTCACTAATTGGCTTCCACTGATTTATAGAAAAAAACCGAAAAGCCATGCTTGCCTCCCGGTTTCCCAATCACACTCTATTCTCCAAATCCTTCGCTGTCTTGCTCGTTTCCACTTCCTTCTCATTTTTCAATGTCCCAAACAGCACATCGACAAAAGGCGTGGACACTCCATACCAGAAGTTTTCATTCTTAAAATGATGGAGGATATGTGTTTTCTTAACCCATTTACCAAATTTCGTTCGGGGCTTGATTGGACGATGCGCAATGTAATGCTTCCACTCGTAGAGGAAAAGCATCGCCATCAATCCACTCGCAAAAGCTAGCGTGTGCCACCAACTACCCGCAATCATATAGAAGATAATGGCCAACACAGATAAATTGGGGAGACTGTACCACAATGGTAAAAATAATAAATGCAGATCATTAGGATGGGTATGATGATCATAATGCAATCGTTTTAGCATTTTTAATAGAAAAGGACTTTTCGGCGGCTTCAGATGAAAGACAAAGCGGTGGGTCAGGTATTCACTAAACATGAAAACCAACATACCCAAAGCGAATATCCCAAGTCCCCCCCACGTAATCCCATTCCACAACAGCGCACCAATACTCCCCAAAATCAGCACTACCAACACACTGATATCTGGAAATAAAAAGAATTCCCTGTAATATCCCTTCATCTACCTTCTCCCCTTATCCAGCTTATTTTATAGCTGTTTGTTCCTTCCACATCTGTATGCTTTGCTCCATCATCTCTTGTACAACCTGTTTGGCTTTTTCACCGTCTTTTTCCAGAGCCGCTTCCATGAGTTTCTCATAATAGGTTCTCGAGGCATCCCGATAAACAGATTCTGCAAAGTAATAGGCTGCCATTTTAATATAAAGGTGCTGGAAACTGTTTAAAATCAATAGATAGATTGGGTTCGGTGCAGCTGCAGCCAAACCTCTTTGGAGGTACCAATCATATTCCGCAAAGGCTTGCGGGTCATCTGGTACAATCTCGCTTTCTTTTATAAGAGAGATAACTTCTAACGGTTTATGTGAAACAGCCCCTTTTACATATGATGGTGAAAGGTCCTTGCGAAGCTCCAGAAGGTGGTTGATAAAGGCATTTGGGATTGCGTCTTCTTCGTTCAGAATATGGACGATCGTCATGAGGTTTCCTTCCTTCCAATAGTCATTCACCGTGGCGCGCTGGTTGTGACGGATAGTCAGCCACCCATCCCGCTCCAGCCGTTGCAGGACTTCGCGGATTACAGGGCGCCCCACTTCAAACTCTGCGGCCAATTCGCGTTCTGACGGAATTTGGGATCCTGGTGAATAATAACCTTGAAGGACTTTTCGAATAAATTGTTTTTCGACTTTATCTGTTGCCCGCATAGGTATGGCGGCCTCCTTTTCTTCATAAAAGCTATTTCATAAACTTTGTTGCTTTTCCGTATTGTTTAAACAATCGTTATATCCCTTACTGTCGTACTCTTTTCCCGGTTATACAGCGTAAACTACATGCCTATTTTAGGTAAGCAGTGAAAAGTACAGTTGCTGATTTGAATAGCAACGATTTTTGAGAAAAGAGCCTTCAAAAAACAAAACTGGTAATACCAGATTTATGTTTGGTATTACCAGTTTATACTTAGTATTTAGTAATTTCAATAATATTCTGACTTATTCGTACCACTTATGCCACATTTTCTTATTGTTTCCTCTTACAAACGTATCCAAGCGGTTTGGTCCCCATGAAACGGCAGCTGGATGGGATTGCACGCCGCCTCTCGGTGCACCAAGGTTGCCCCATTGGCTCCAGCGTTGACCATTCCAATATTTTTGCCACAAGCGGTTGTCGTCCCCTTTTACAAAGACATCAATCCGGTTTGGTGCCCACGAGGCTGCAGCTGGCGCTCCTTCAAATCCGCCTCTTGGTGTGCCAAGGTCCTCCCAGCGACTCCAGCTTCTTCCGTCCCACCATTTATGCCACATGCGCTCGTTCATGCCGCGCACAAAGCAGTCAATTCTATTTGGTCCCCATGATACCGCACCAGGTGATCCAGTAAGTCCTCCCCGTGGGGATCCAAGATTCTCCCATTGACTCCAACGTGCACCGTCCCACCACTTATGCCACATATTATTGTCCATGCCTTGTACAAAGCAGTCTAAACGATTGGCAGACCAGGAAGAGACGGATGGTGTACCTTTGAAACCGCCGCGCGGGGAACCAAGATCTTCCCACTGACTCCAGCGCTGTCCATCCCACCACTTATGCCACATGCCATCATTGGCGCCCCGGGCAAATGTATCGATCCGGTTCGGTCCCCATGATACTGCCGCCGGTGAACTTCTCAAACCGCCCCGCGGCGCACCAAGATCATTCCAACGACTCCACCTTCTGCCATTCCAAAACTTCTGCCACATCCGGTTGTCTTCCCCGCGCACGAAGGTATCGAGGCGGTTCGTAGACCAGGATGCAACTGCCGGTGCACCTTTCATCCCAAGTAAAGGCGACCCAAGATCCTCCCACTCCCGCCAACTTGCCCTCATCTCAGTTTCATCAGTGCGATAATACGGGTATGGACGTGGTCGAGGATAATAGTATGGATAGAAATATGGCGCGGGAGCTGGGTAGTATGGATAATAATAAGGATAATATGGCCGTGGTCTCGGTCTTGGATAGAAAAAAACCAGCCGCTCATCTGTTGGTGTATGCCGATATGCATATGGATACTGCCCAAAGTTCTGGTTTGAATACATAAAAAAACCTCCTCTAACTAGACTTCTGCCTAATAGCCTATGCAGAAGACGGGCGGGGAGGTGCATGTTCCAAGAGATTATTCAGGGCGAAACATGGAGAGATTGGTGGATACCCATACCGGTAGGAGTACAATCTAGGTTTACTATTCAAACTCTAGCATTTATTTTCCGTTAATTAAATTTACGATCCATTAAGAGCAAAATACTTTCCGTTAACTAAATTTACGATCCATTAAGAGCAAAATACTTTCCATTCGACAAAAAGCACCCCTCATCGACACACCCCTCAGACCGTAAAGCAAGCAAAGAACGACCAGCCCAGCCCCCAAAACAAAGAGCCCTCTTCAAAAAAGAGAGCTCTCTTTAACGCATTAACGCACAGCGGGTCAGACCCCTACTTCCTTCACGATTTGCTCGGTAATAGGATTGTCAGCTTCAAGTCCGGTTATTTCCGTGATGGCCTCCTGCAATCCTTTTTCGTGGATTAGTTGTTGAATCTTCTGGGCTTCGTCATCAGTTGGCATATCGTAAGTGATGGCGGCTGCGATCGCCTTTATCAGGTTAGCTGGAGGATGACCGAATAGCTCGAGGTATTGTTTTGCCGGTCCAACTAGGCGGTCGTTCCCACCGAGCTTTCTGAGCGGAGCACGTCCTACCCTTGTGACATCATCCGTGATATAGGAGTTTTCAAATCGGGAAAGGATCTTGCCGATGTATGCCTCATGCTCCTTCTTATCGAATCCATATTTCCCGACAAGGACCATTCCTGTTTCCTTTAAAGCGGACTCCGCTACCTTACGAACCCCCTCATTTGTCAGTGCTTCGTCTATTGTTTTGCAGCCTTTTTGATAACCTAAATAGGCAACTGTGGCATGGCCTGTATTCACCGTGAACAACTTACGTTCAATATACGGGGTCAAATCATGGACAAACGTGATCCCTCCAATGGCTGGTGTTTCCCCAACAAGTGCAGACTCATCCACCACCCACTCATAATACGGTTCCACAGTGACCATCAACTTATCAGCATTCGTCTGATTTGGCACGATCCTGTCGACAGCAGCATCCGGAAACGCGAACAGCTCATCGAATAACACGATTTCATCTGGTGCCAGCCCTTCATATACATGCTGTTTCAACAAGGAACTTCCACCGATAAGGTTTTCACAGGCTATGATGTTTAATGGGGCCTTGTTGGTTTCCAGACGGTTACGCAAACCACTTACAAGCGATTTCGCGATGATCGGGAGGATGGAGGGGCCGACTGCAGTAGTAATGATATCCGCATCCACAATCGCCTTTTCCAACCCGCCACTATCTTTCATACTATTGATGGCCGACACATTACGTACAACCAACTCCTGCTGCGTTTTATCCGCCAGTACCACTCGATACTCTTTTTTTTCATTAATCAAATCCACTATTTCACTGTTTACATCCACAAAAGTGGTCTTATAGCCTGCCTGATAAAGCAAAGCTCCAATAAAGCCTCTGCCGATATTGCCTGCACCATAATGAAGTGCCTTCATGTTATTGAACCCCTTCAAATAATTCAAGGATCTCTTCAGCAGATGTTGCCTTCACAATCTGTTGAACATTTTCTTCTTCGGAGCAGACAATCGCAATTTGCGAAAGAATCTCCAGGTGCTCATCGCCTTTTCCTGCAATACCGATCAATAATTTCACTTCATTACCTGCACCAAATTCCACACCAGCCGGAACTTGTAAAATAGCGATCCCGGATTCTTTCACTGCTTTTTTTGCATCCTCTGTACCATGTGGGATCGCAACAAAGTTACCCATGTAAGTAGAAGTTAATTCTTCACGTTCCAACATCTTTTCAATATATGCTGCTTCTACATACCCGCGGTCTACTAATAGTTGCCCTGTTTTTTTAATTGCTTCCTCTTTTGTGCCTGCAGATTCGTTTAATAGGATGTTTTCTTTTGCTAAGATTGGTAAAGTCATGATTCAAACACTCCTTAATTCAGTTAATTTTTCGTTAAAATAGCGGTTTAATGTGGCAGCAAGATGATTCCCAATCGCAACCCCGTCCACTGATTCAAATCGTGAAATGCTTCGGTCATCTTCTATGATGGATGCACTAATATGGCTCAGTACTTCTAATACCTCTTTCTCCGCCTCTGAGGGGGCAAGAAGAAGGAGGACCGACTCCACTTCCATTGGTCCCTGATCCATGCCTGTTGTCGGACAAGAATGAGCCAGTTTGAAAATTGAAAAGGATGGTTGTAACACGGCATCACTTTTCGCGTGGAACAATGCAAGCTTTGTACCCGGTATCCCAAGCCCGCCAAGCTCTTCCCTCTCCAATAGATCCCCCATTACCCGCTCCGCATCGGAGAGCTGCTCCATATGTTGCAATTCCTTGCAAAGAGTCTGCAACGCAATCCGAATGGATTCGCGACCTTCTCCCTTTTTAAAATTAAAGCCCTTCAATAAGGTTGAAACTGCTTTGGAATAGAGCGAAACCTTTTCGAGATTATCTGCCACCGCTTCTTTTGGAAGCTCTGGGTGATGAAAGGTTTCCTCTAGTTCGAAATTACCCTTAATCTCTATCAATTTGTTTTTATGCTGCACATAGATATACTGTTTGATTTTGTCTATTTCTTCTTCTGTTAAGATCGGGTTGACGATAAAATAGTCTCTGTTGAAATCAGGCAAACGAATCGTAGAGATGATCAGATCATAGTTTGCGTGATTTAACAGGTTCAACTCAAATAGAGATACATTCTGACATACTTTTATTTCTGGAATTTCTTTTTGAAGCCTTGTTGCCAGCATTTTTGAGGTTCCAATGCCTGTGGAACAGACGACAAGTGCCTGAATCGGCATGGCTTGATGGATGTTCAATAAGACAGATCCAAAGTGCATGACCAGAAAACCGACTTCTTCTTCTGGAATCGAGAGATCAGGGAATGTCACCTCGACACCTTCTTTTAATATGGAAAATAATTCTGCATATTCCGTTTTGATTCGATCTAAGAGCGGGTTTGTTATTCCCATGTTTTGCTTGATGCGGAACAACGCCGGACCAAGATGGGCAACAAGCCCTTGCAATAAAGAAGGATTATCGGATAGATTTTGGTGGATCCTTTTTTCTACATAACGGATAAGGTGCTTTGCTTTTAACGCATCCTGCATTCCCGCTTCTTCTGCAAAATATTCCTTGTCCTGCCTTAACTTCGCTCCTCTTAGATGCATGGTGATGTAGCCAATTTCGGCGTCTGGAATTTCTGTTTGATACACTTTTTCAAGCTTCTCAATGATTTTTTTGGCAATCATGTATTCAGGAGTCCCTTCCAGTTCGGAAAGGTAGCTCTGATCGATTGTAATATTTTCCCCGCGCATGATTCGCTCCATCGCCAATGCCAAATGGACAACCAGCCCCATATAAGCACTATCTGCGATGGAATAGGGCAGCTCTTTGTTCATTTCATCCACTGTCCGCTCTACTATATGCAGATTCTTTTTTTCCACTAGACCGAGCAATCTTTCCGATATCGGGTCGGATGACTGCTTACTCTTCTTTTGGATGCTCTCTTTTATAAGGCTCAGCAGTTCATACTCATCCACATTATCAGTGATTACCTTGCTCATCGCCTTACGCTTGGCATTCTCGTCGCCTTCAATCTGTACACCATATCCTCTTTTTCGGATAAGTGATAGATTCCGAAATTGGGCTAGCCGCTCCTCCACTTTATTGAGATCATTACTCACTGTCGCAATGGTGACATTCAAATCATTAGCGAGCGCAATCAACTTGACCGGTTCGACCGATTCCAATAGTGCACATAAAATGATTATCTGCCTTTCTTCAGCGGTGTACTGGTTATGATCTACATTGAAAAGAAAGAGCTTTAAATGTTCTATATTTTCTTGTTCCCCGATTAGTTGGACACCGACACCTGATTTTTTTAATAAAGATAGCTGATATTGAGCCAAGGTTCCCTCGACTTCTTTTAAATCACGGTGGATGGTTCGGGTACTGACATTTATTTCATTGGCCAGATCACTGACTGTCAGTTCTTTATCCGTTGATAATAGAATCTCCAGGATCTGCCGCTCTCTTGCGGTAATATACATAGCTCTCACTCCAATACCCTTGGATGATGACAAAATTTAATTACTATGCTTATAGTTTCATCATAAATCACCTGTTTTATTGATTCAATGAAAGGAAAATAAGGATTCGTCAGACTCGTTGTTGACAAAAGTTAATAATGACATTTCCCCAACCTTTTCCCTGTATCAAAAAAAGAAGGAGAGAGTCTTTGCTCTATTCCTTCTTTTTTATGATTATTTTAGTTTTTCAATAAGCTCATCATACTTAGGACTGTTCAGGAAGTTCTCAACAGAAATATGAGTTGCCTTCGGATGCTTTGCTTTTGCACGGTCTGTTAAATCTTTGTGCGTGATGACGATGTCTGCATCCATTGGAATATTACTGATGGAGGAGTTAGTCACATCAATTGACAACCCTGCTTTTTTCACTTTATTCTTCATGATGGATGCACCCATGGCACTTGAACCCATTCCTGCATCACATGCAAAGATGATTTTGTTTACTTCTTTTTCTTCCACAGGAGCTTCCTCTTCTTTAGCTACAAGAGCACTCGCTCTGCTTTCTTTTCCTTTTAGTGCAGACGTCTTTTCTGTTGCCTTTGCCAAATCATCATCCGTAGATTTAGAACCTTTTAAGATGACAGATGCAATCAAGAAGGAAACCACAGTTGCTACAAGGACACCAGCTATGACTGCAAGGAATCCACCTCTTGGAGCCATTGCAGCGATTGCAAAAATACTACCAGGTGATGGTGCGGCAACAAGCCCTCCGTTAAACAATAGAAGGGTGAACACACCAGCTGCTCCCCCACCGATTGCTGCCAAGATAAGTGCAGGCTTCATCAGGATATACGGGAAGTAGATTTCATGGATTCCACCAAAGAAGTGGATGATTGTTGCTCCGGAAGCGGATTGTTTGGCCATCCCTTTTCCGAAAATGACAAATGCCAACAAGATCCCAAGACCTGGTCCAGGATTAGCTTCAAGAAGGAACAAGATAGACATTCCTTCACGTGCCGCCTGTTCAATTCCAATCGGACCCAAGATTCCATGGTTGATCGCATTGTTTAAGAATAATACTTTTGCAGGCTCGATGATAATACTTGCAAGCGGAAGCAGATTCGCCTGTACTAGTGTTTCCACCCCTGCCGCAAGCGTCTTGTTCAATGTTAAAACAATTGGTCCGATCCCTTTGAAACCAATGATCGTAAGGATACCGGCAATAATTCCAGCAGAAAAGTTGTTCACAAGCATTTCGAAGCCTTGTCTTACCTTTCCTTCAATCGCTTGGTCAAATTTCTTGATGGCATATCCACCAAGAGGACCCATTACCATCGCACCAAGGAACATCGGAATATCTGCTCCGACGATAACCCCCATGGTTGCTGTTGCCCCGACAACCCCACCGCGGAGGTCATAAACAAGGCGCCCCCCAGTAAAACCGATCAATATCGGCAATAGGAACGTAATCATTGGACCTACAAGTGTCGCTAGTTCTTCATTTGGCCACCAGCCAGTAGGTATAAATAATGCCGTGATAAGTCCCCATGCGATGAATGCCCCGATATTAGGCATGATCATTCCACTAAGATGACTACCAAAACGCTGTATTTTCACTTTGAAGTTAGAAGATGATTTTGTCTCAGAGCTCATTTTTCTGCCCCCTTATCATATAATTCTTGCATACCCTTATGATAAAGCGGTTTCATCCAACAATCCATTGTTACTAAAGACCCATTTGGCAAATCTATTGTTGACATAATTAAATTAAGCAAAAATAAAGAGGGGTCAAACCCCTCTTTAACGCATTAACGCACAGCGGGTCAGACCCCTTTAATTAATTCATCACCCATTTATCCTTCAAAAACATGATTCTCGCAATGATAAATGCGACAATGATGCAGAGGAGGTTGCTTCCGATCATGATTGCGAGGTGTTCGTAGTTGATGATGCCGAAGCTTAGTTCTTTTAAAACGGTGAAGATGTTCATGATGGGAATGGCAAAGTGTTGAAAAGACAACTCATTGATACCAATGCCTGAGATGATCATTATTGGGAATACGGCAATCATCATGATTGGTGTACTATAGCTTTGTGATTCCTTGACAGTCTTGCCCATAATGCTTGTGATCATTTGCAATGTCGCAATGAACATGGCATACACAACAGAGACAAGGATGGCAAACCCAACAACCAGGTAGACGTTCTCTCCGAATGAGATGGCTTTTTTCATATTCTCTGTCAGGAAGTTAATCTCCAACGCCACCACAATCAACGTGACAATTCCAGTCAGTGCGCCAATAGTTGAAATGGTCAGCCACTTGGCAAACAACAAAGTCATGCGGTTTACTGGTGTCATCAGCAACGCTTCCATCGTTTTCTTCTCTTTTTCGCCTGCAAATAAATCAGATGCAGCTGGTCCAGCGCCAATTCCAATCGCCAATGCCAGGATTAACGGAACGAGCATCGCTACCATGTTAATGCCGGCTGTTTCTTCTGTCAGCTCCTTTTGCTCAATCACAAATGGCTGAACCAGTTCCTGAGGAGTACCTTGGGCTTCCAACCGATCGGCAATGACCATTTTTTCATAGGCACCCAGGACTTTTGTCACCTGCCCCATCAGTATAGAAGAATTTTGACTAAAAGAGTTTCCTACAAGGGTCACACTTGCAGCTTCCCCATTTTCCACTTTTCCAAAAAAGCCGCTTTCCATGATCAATGCAGCCTGTGCATCTCCTTCTTCCAAAACAGCTTCCGGATTTGCCACTTTCACAAACTCAATATTTTCTACCCCTGCAAACAAAGCCTCTTCCTGTGTACCAAAGGATTCATTCACAGCTAGGGTGAAAGTTTCTCCTTCCCCATCTGACAGCATGCTTTCATAAAACAATACAAGCCCGGTCATCATCACTATCGGCAATAATACGGTTAATAGCAGTGTACGTTTGTCACGGAACGAATCCTTCATCTCTTTAAAATATATTTTACGAAGCATAATGCTCATTCCCCCTTACAAGTTTGCTCATGAAAATGTAGTTAAGATCTCTAGAACCTTCTGATTTATATAAGTCTTCCAATGGACCATGATGGACAAGCTCCCCTTTGTGCATCATCGCGACGGAATCACACAGCATGCTAACTTCTTCCATGATGTGACTGGAGAAGATGATCGTTTTCCCATCCCGCTTCAGCTGATGGACCAATTGGCGGAACACGTTGGATGAGGTAATGTCCAAACCAGTTGTCGGCTCATCGAATAGGATGATGTCCGGGTTGTGGATCAACGTGCGGGCGATCGCCACCTTTTGACGCATCCCTTTGGAAAACCCTCCGACCTTACGATTTAAGTAATCTCTCATTCCAAACATTTTTGCTAACTCTTCAATTCGCACCTTTGTCTCATGCTTGCTCAAACCGTAGAGGGTAGCAAAATATTCTAGGTTCTCGCGAGCAGTCAGGCGATCATATAAACCGGTTTCCCCGCCGAATAGCACCCCAATTTTTCTTTTGATGGCATCTGGGTTCTTCACCGTATCAAACCCTGCGACTTGGATGGCACCATCTGTTGGCGTTAAAAGCGTGGCAATCGATCGTAATAGAGTCGTCTTCCCTGCTCCGTTTTCCCCAAGCAGTCCAACGACCTGCCCTTTATTTACCGTAAATGTCACATGCTTAAGTGCTGTTACATATACCTTCTTATCCTGGAACTTCTTTGTCACTTGATTGATTTCGATCATGTTCCTTTCACCTCGTCTGTTTGATTTCTTGTTTTTATCATACAAACATTTTTCAAGTGAATCTGTAGTTATGTCGCGAATATTCCGTTTGATGTCGCGAAAATGACTATTTCATCCTTTTTAATGGTAAAATAAAGGCAAATACCCTTGAAATGGGATTCAGTAAACAACAAGGTGAGGCGAAATCAATGAGGGTTGGTCTTGTAGATGACAGATACATAGATTTGGATAAATTAAATGGCATCGTGGCAGGCCTACCGAATGTGGAGATTGTCTTCTCCACCCAATCTGCCGAGGAAGCCTATGAACATATAAAAAAGGAAGAGGTCGACCTGCTTATTGCAGACATCGAAATGCCGAACCTCTCCGGTTATGAGCTCGCTGACATCATTCACTCCCATGCATTGGATATCGCAGTCATCTTCGTAACCGGAACGAGCGGCTATGCCGTCCATGCCTTTGAGCTGAATGTGCACGACTACATCATGAAGCCATATCCTAAGGACAGGCTTGTGAAAAGTATTGAAAGATTGCTTGAGAAGAACAAGTCTGCCGAAATCGCCGGCCGACTTTACCTTAAGCAAAAAAACGACATCCATATTGTCCAGAAGAAGGATATTGTTTTTATCGAACGATCCGGTCGCTCCACTACCATCTATACAAAGAGCGGACCAATTAAAACCTATCAAACATTGGATGAGCTGGAAGGGGAACTGCGGGAGCGTGACTTCCTCCGTTCCCACCGCTCCTTTATCATCAACATACACCATGTGAAAAACTTCTCCCTCTATGCGAAGAACTCTTATATCGTCACATTTGAAGGCATGGAGGAACAGGCGATGATCACAAAAGATAAGGTGGACTTTCTGCAAGAGAACTATTTTTAAAAAGGAATGAATGATGTTGAAGACTTCCTCCATATACTGGCTGGCGCTCGGGGCGCTCCTGTTTTTACATTTGCATGCAACCATCGGTGAGTGGGCGCCGTTCTATGTGAGCCTATTGATCGCAGTTGCCCTCTCGTTTTATTTTCATAGAAAAACAATAGTGGAAATCGATCGCTTAGACTGGAAGAGTAATAGTGTGCTGGCAGTATTGCAAGTGTTGCTGGTTTTGGTCTCGCTAAGTTGGTCTCATGAGATTTGGCTTTCAGTTGTGATAATGGGCGTATTTATTGCTATTGAATATGTACGGCTGCGGATTGGACGCAAACTCACTGAGCTAAATAGAGATCTCGCACAGCATGAAGAGCAACGGGAGCACATCAATGAAACGTTCCGCATCGTCCGGAGCGAACGGCATGATTTCCTTAAGCACGTATCAGCTGTCCACTTCATGCTGGAGGACAGTAAGCCAGAAGAAGCGAAACTCTACTTGGACAATTTGGTGGAAAACTATGAGGAAACAAACTACTCCATCAAGGGAGAGCGCGGGGTGGTCGCGGGGGTGCTTCATCAGATGTATCGCCGAGGCAAAGCTTCCGGTATCAGTGTCGTGTATGATCTGGATTTGCCGCTTTCTACATTGCCAATTGGCGACCAGAAAATGGTCGGGCTGCTTGGAAACCTATTAAGCAACGCATTGGACGCATGTGAAGAATGGCAGCGAGAGCGTGCCGGCCAGGCCGTGGTCACGTTGCAATTTTATAAACGTAGCGGACTATATATGCTGATCTGCAAAAATAACTCGTTGCCTGTTCCTGCTGAAGTACTAGATGAGCTATTCCATTCCTATGGGCATACCACAAAGGGTGGTAAACACGAGGGGTTGGGGACAAAAATGATGAAGGATATCGTCGAGGAGCATCAGGGCTTCCTGGATTTTGTCCATAAAAACGAGGAGTTTACGGTGAAAATCAAGGTGCCGGCGATAAGATAGGCATCAATAAAAAAGGATACCTAAAATTCAGGTATCCTTTTTATACGAAGTCATATCCCTTCCTCCATTGCATCTTGCAGCATTTCCACCACAAGACCGCGCAGTGTTTCCTTAAAAATGGTCTGATCCCCGGCCGGGGTGAGTGGTACGAGGCTGATGCTCCTGCCGTCAAGTTCATCCACTTCCATCCCCCCATGCTTTTCTGGATAAAGGACGAGCACTTGATGAACAGGTCGGTACTTCTGCCAACGCTTCTTCCCATAAATATAAGGAGACCTTACGTTATCTGCATAGCTTGTCAGCTGGCGCATCGAGTCGGTGAGGGTATACTTTTTACGATATTTCATGTCAATCATGATGGTGCCCACGAAGATATCCCGCAAAAACAGATCTACCCTCACATCCGGGTTATTATTCGTTCCGGTCGTGTAGATTGGCACCCCGAATTTTTCAGTTGCCTCCGGATTACCTGGAATCGTCCCGTCATAGGTAATATGCAGGCGCGTTTCACCAAATGAAAACATAATCATGTTGTCCTTTGCAACTGGCTGAACAGGTGCATCATCATCAGGGTGGTCACGTCTACCGATCGGCCAATTTCCCCGGACAAGCCTGTCACCAACCCGCTCACCGCGACCATTCAGTCCCCAATCATGAACGAGCCTATCACCTAGCCTCATGGGGCGAGCCGGACTGACCACTCCATCACCATCCTCCAGCCCCGTTCTCCTAGTAAACTTGGTAAAGTCACGGTACCGCTGGAACTCTTCCACCACTCCAACCACCTGCAGCCACCCCCAGATCTCATACAGCTGATCTGTCCGCTTCCACTGGTGGCCAAGTCCGGTATGTACTGGAAGCTCCTCTCCATATAGGGCCTGGTCAATCTGATAGAGTTTGCGGTACCGCACATCCACAAACATCACTTCTGGAACCAATTGGGCTTTCCTATAGGAAACCTCCTGATACCAATGACTTGATTTGACCTGACTCAGAGCACCATTTATTCGCATCGCCTTACCGCGGTATTCCTTCAATTCTTCCACCAATCGCCTTTTGCGTTCTAATGGGAGGGAAATAGTGAACGAGTAATCCTTATTGCTTTTTAAGGTCAACCCTTTAATGGTTCTGTCCATCGACTCCACGAATTCATGCAACAGACGTATCCATTTTTCCAATATTGCCTTCAGCATGCGATTTTCCGGTAGATCATAATCCATCCGTTTTTGTACGGATTTAACTAGATTTGAGGTGTCTGGACGTTTGAGTCGGTGCTGAATGGATACAACATCCACATGGGCAGACTTTTCAGCCGATTGCATATCATATTCCTTTTTAACAGACGACCTTACTTTCTGGGTGAGGTCCGACACGATGGCGTAAATATCGGCAAAATAATGTTGTAAGACTTGAAATTGACGGAAAAGTACCGGATTGACCCGCAATGCCTCCAAGCTCTTGGGACTGTGTTGTTTGCGGATGACATCAAGGGCAACCCCATTCAACTTTGACTCTACCTCAGATCTCATCGTTTTTAATTGGTCCTCGAACAGCCGATTGGAAATGACCTTCACCAGCGTGTAAAAGGTCCTCCCATCGGACGTTTCAACCCGCAAGCTATAGAGCCCAGGAATATATGGATAATAATTATCTGAAGTCGAGTGCCTGTAAAGCGTCACATTTCCATTGCAGCCAAGATAATTTTCCTCATTATCATGGTCTACAAGCAACCGCCCATCAGTCAGCCCATCAAATCCATCCATATAACATCTGGCATCCTCATCTTCACAACGGAACCTTAGCTCTAGATTGACGTTCTCCCTAAGCACGGTATAGGTATGCATCGTCTCATCCCAGTCGGACAGATGCTCCACAAAGCTTGAAACCTCCGTTTCCTCCCGTGTTCCATTTTGAAAAATATGTGTGAACACAACCGAGAAAGACTGTGTGCTACATGGAGTATCCATTATATTTCAGCTCTTTCGCTTTTTGTTTTACCACATTACGACTCTCTTTGAATCCTGACACTTGGGCGTAACGGTCAAACAACCTGTTCAATTGACCGCCTTCCACCTGATCTTTTTCCCTATTATAGCGCCCAAGCAAATCGCGAAGCTGGTCCTCAGAGCCTCTCACCTTCGTTAGAATGCGCTGGACCACTTGTAGGTCAAAGGCATCTTCTCGTAAAATCAAATTCTGTACCGGCAGATTGCCCAAGTATTGATCAATTTGCTTCACGATCCGCGGCCCTACTCCCACCTGTCTGTTTACCTCTTGCATGAACTGATGGATTTCCCATAATAGCGCCAGCTCATCATCATGAAGATTCAAGCTGCGGTTTTTATACTGGAACGATTCAAATGTATCAAAATCGATTTCATCCGCTCTTGCCACCATTCCTTTTTTCTTTTCCGGAAGCTGCTTCATCTTGGTGAACGGCATCACATCAAGAGTCAATACATTGGCCCTGTCCAAAACTTTATCGGAAAAATGATAGGTCGATTCATCCATATTAACCGTCCCGACAAACAAGACATTCTCGCGGATGACAATGGTTGGCGGATACTGTGCGGAATTGTACAGCCTGCTCTCTAAATCGTCATTATACAATCTCAACACCCGTTTCCCATGATCCATCTCCAAGATCGATAGGAATTGGGAAAAATAGTGCTCCACCCGAGCCAGATTCATTTCATCAAAACAAATGATATACAGTCTATCTTTATCATCCTCGGCTTTACGGAGCGCATTGATCAGACCGGAATCCCCAGGCCGGTACACCATATTCAATGTATCCGCGTATCCAATCAAATCCGAATCCGACGTCCAAGACGGACTTACCGGGATGACCGTGAGCTGCTCCCCTTTTAACCCAAGCGATTGACTGTAAAGTTCCACTAGCTTCGTTTTCCCTGTCCCGCTCATGCCTGATAAGATCACAAGCGATGACGATTTCATGGAAGTGTGGAAATTGATCAGGTTTTCTTTTCGATAAATAAGGCCCGCATCCTGGGTGTGGCTATACAAAAGCTCCAGGAACTCCTGCTCCTTATCGTTCACTCCCGGTACGAGGGAAAATCCTGATAGATCCATTCCTGACGGATTTTCCAAAACCGAAACCGCCACCTCGTGCTTGCTTTCCTGTTGAGGAATACCGCCGCTCTCTCCATTAAGGCCAGCTTCTTCCGCAGGTTTCCTGTTTTCCTCTAGTCCGATAGGCACAGTAACCGGCACTTCCTCCATTATTTCCATAAATTTTTGATAGCTCCCAATCGGTATAAATGCAACATTTGGACTCTCGTCCGTCAGATAGCATTCATCCAGCCACTCCTCTTCCAAAACGATTCGCTTCAGTTCATCCCGCAGTTCCAAGTTAAAGCCGCCATGGGCATACTGATGATTTTCAAACATCCCAAATGAAAAGAAACGCTCTTCTTCTTCTGTTTCCTCTCTCCACAGGACTATTGGCGGCGTGTCATTCTCTTCGTGGGAAACCTCCTCTATGCGCCCGACATATTTCTTCCCTGCCAATCGGGACATGAACTCGTCCTGACTCAACCCGTTTACCTGTGCACTGAAGATGGGAACCGGGATCAACTTCAAGTTCTTTTCATAGCTCGGAAGTTTCGGCATCACACGCACCTGAAACATGTTATATACCTCTTCATGGTTATAGCGAATCCGCTTTTCCACCTTAAAAATTAACAGGCGGTCTGCAAGCCATTCGCGCAGTTTTTCTTTCCGGACAAATTCCGGTTGCTGGTAATCATCTTCAAATCCCCATTTCTCCAAATCCGAATAAAATCCGGTAACAGCCTTCACATTCGGAAAACTATCGGCAGGCTGTGAAATGATGCGTACAAAAAATTGAAGACTATCCTGCTTGTTTATTAAAATGGAGTCCCGGTAAATCAGCTCGCTCTGGTCCACATCCGCCAGCACTCCAACTAAATCGTTCTCCCAAACTTTGTTCATCTATGTCTCAACCTTTCTCGATATAACGTTTCATTGTCGGAAAATCGGTAAATTCCATGATATTTTTTTGTGTCTTACGCTTGATTTTACGTCTCAGTTGTGGCGGGACGAGGTAGGTCATCATCCATATTTCATCGCATCTTTCCAGCAGGTCGGACTCCAGCGCTTCTGGAATATCTTTAAGTTCCAGTACCTGAATGGTATGTTTTGCTGAATTTTCTGTCAATTTGTTCTTTGGATCTCCTAAGAGCAAGACTTGTTTTTTTCCTGTTAAGCCTGATTGTTCTGGTGATTTTTCATCCAATTTGGCTACTGCCACTTCCTGCTGGTTCTTGAGCAGCATGGCATTGAGATGCGAATTCTCCGCCTTTAGCTTCGCTATTTCTGCTTTAAGACGTCTATTTTCCTCATACGTCTCTCGGTTCTGTTCCACCGTTTCCCTATGGTGGGACCTTTCCACACCGAGCTCTTGTTGCAGCTTCTGCTTATCACCCAGCATCGATTGTTTCTCTTCCTTCAACTGCTGCTTCAGTTGAGAATACTGCTTTTCCCACTCATTGATTTTGGCGCGAAGATCCCTGTTTTTTTCTTCGGATTTGCTCCATTTCTTTTCCCAATCGGAAGCCTGTACCTTTTCTTTTTTATCTTCAGGTTTTTCTTCGACCTTCTTATTCTCTCTAACTATCAAACTGCTTAAGTCATCTGCCTTATATTTTTCCAACAACACTTTCTCCAATTCCACGGCAAGCTTCTCAAGTTCTTCATCCTCGCTTGCATACAGTCCCCCAAGGATAAGATGCAGCTTTTTGCCCCCTTCATAAAGCTCCATCAGGCCTGAGAGTGTAATTTCATCATCTTGATCCGTTTCGTCCCCGTCTTCATCTGTTATGGTGTAATAGGCCTTGATCATCTTCAGATTTCTGGGCTTCAATGCCTCTGCAATGACCAACGCCCTTGCCTGCTTGATGTTTTCCTGATTGATGTAGCGGAACCCTTTCACCTGGATGGACCAAAGCTCCACCAATTCCACCAGCTCCACATCCGGAATCGTACTGAATACCTTTTTCCACGTTTCCCTGCTCAATGTAATGACCCCCTCTTATTTGTTGTTCTTCTCACATTTTCTCTGGTACTCTATTAGGTAAATATACTTTTCATTCTACAGGAACTAACCCTTTTTTGTAAGGTTATGAAAATTTAAACATAGAACTATATTCCTAGAGAGGAGAGAGCCCATGAGTCTTTCTCAAAAAGTAAAAGAACTCCCTCACGCGCCAGGGGTCTATCTGATGAAAGACTCCGCTGGCCAAG
This sequence comes from Sutcliffiella sp. FSL R7-0096, assembly GCF_038595065.1. Lineage (NCBI taxonomy): Bacteria > Bacillati > Bacillota > Bacilli > Caryophanales > Bacillaceae > Sutcliffiella > Sutcliffiella sp. FSL R7-0096. Next base: position 882,697 of record NZ_CP152003.1, on the reverse strand, counting down.
TCATTTACGTCGGGAAATCCAAGCAGCTTCGTAAGCGAGTACAATCGTATTTTAGAAGCTCGCCCACACATACCCCAAAAGTCCGAAAACTTGTCAAACATATACGGGATGTGGAGATTGTCGAGACCGATACCGAATTTGAAGCCTTTCTGCTAGAATGGCAGCTCATCCAGGAGATCCGCCCCCAATACAACCGCCAGATGAAAACACCGGAAGCTTTCCTTTTCCTGAATGTCCGTAAAGTCGGCAAACTCTATCGCATCCGCATGTCCACTCAACCCTTAAGTGGTGACGATGGCTGGAGCTTTGGACCATATACCAATAAAAAAACGATCAGCCGAGCCATCTGGGGACTGAAGGATGTCTACCGCCTGCAATGCTCCAACCCTGCAATCAAAGGCTCCCCATGCCTGAACTATTCCCTCGGTTTATGCCGCGGCATTTGCCTTGGCGGCAAGGCAGTCGGAGAATACAACACACTAGTGGAACAGTTAGTTTCCTTGCTTAAAGGGGAGGATTCGAGGCTCCTGGAAGATATGCAAGGTCAAATGATGGAACTTGCAGAGGAACTCGCTTTTGAACGTGCCGCCCAATATCGCAATTACATCCAATCCTTACAATCTCTATTGCAAAAAGAGGAAGTGATGGATTTCACTGAAGGAAACCATGTCATGATGGTTGCGGAAAGATTGCAAGAAGAAAAAGTGAAATTCTTTTTAATCAGGAGGACGGATGTACTGTTCAGTGGGGTGTTTGAGGTTGGCAGTTCTGAATCGGATAATGTGCTTGCAAAGATAAAATCACAGGTATGGAGCTGGTTGGATGGAGTCGTTTCAGAAGCCGGAGAACAGGTTCAGCAAGTTACACGTTATGAAATTGATAAGGCGCAGATCATCTATAGTTATCTGCGGAGCGGCAAGTGCCGGTATGCGATGATATCTAGTAACGAACTGGATGGTTTGGGGAGAATGCTAGAGAGATTAATAGAGTAGCTTTTCTATATTTATATGAAGCTGGGACAACATTTGTGAACCTCTCATTGATGTGGCAGACTCTATCATTTCGACCAAATCAATAAGCTTTTTTTCAATGATTGTTGCAGGACATTTCACAGCTTACTCTAAAAATAGGCATGTAGCTTACTTTGTATAATTTGGAAAAGAGCACAACAGTAAGTTGATAAATACAAAAGAAAGTTTACGAAGACAGCCAATCAATAAGCAAACTCATACACTAAAAACCGTTCATTTATGTTCCTCTCATATTCATTCAAATGAACCTCCAGTTTGAAACGGAACACAGAATGATTCTCCAGGTAAAAAACATAATCCGGGGCGGGATAGTAGAGGATGATTTCCACAGTGCGGTATGAATGCTCCACAGAGAGAAGAATATTGTTCACGACTGTCCTGAATATATCAATGGTGAACGGATTGAAGAAATAGAAACGGTTGGCAGTGGGAGGCACTTCATACTCCTCTGCCAGGGTTTTTGCGAATTCAATATTCTGTAGGTGTTTCCCTTGATATGCCTTTATGTTTTTGAGGCAATCCTGGTAGAAAACTTCATTCATCTCGATTCCCGTCACTCTAGCCCCGAAGCGATGGGCCAGATAGAAATTCAGCCGCCCTTTTCCGCAGCCATAGTCCACCACATGATCCCAGGGCTTGATTTCATAGTTTTCAAAAAGCCGGTCAAGTGCCTCATAGGGGGTCGGCTCATAGCGGTGATAGGTTAAAGAGCGATGGATCCCCATTTGGATGTCGGAGGTTTTGATGTTAAGTTGGTGGTCGTAGTTTGATGGTGCGTTTGACATGGCTATGCCTCCTTTTACTTAGGCTCTTTTCTCAAAGATTGTTGCTACTTACTTGTAAAAAGTCGGCAATTGGACTTTTTACGAGAAAAGTCGGCAATTGGACTTTTTACGAGAAAAGTCGGCAATTGGACTTTTCACTGCTTTCATACTCTATAAGGTGCAAGTAGTTTCTTAAGTACGGCAGGAAAAGAGCACGACAGCAAGCAATATTACGGCTGATTTAGGAATTCGAAATAGCAACAAAGCTTACGAAAACAGCCTTTACTTACACCCAATCTAGCAGAGCTCTTGGGACAAGTAAAGCGCTCACCCGTCTGTGGCGTGGATTCATGAGTCAACTTTTCATTATATAAGCCACTTTGCTCCATATAAATGCCATTCAACACCAACCTACAAAAACAACCTTCCCTTCGTCCCGCTCCCAGCCCGACAGTTCCCGCATAATCCACCGTTCCTCCCAAACAAAAAAGTCCGCCCCCACCATCAAAGGTGGAAGCGGACTATAAACACACATCCAGTTAAAATTTAATTATTTCCAACCAACTTCGGTTTTACCTCATGCTTACCGGTTCCCGCAAGCTCGCCCATTGGCTCGGGCTCCATTTCTGCCACAGGATCCTCCGCCTGCGTAGCCCTCTTGATAAAGAAAGCCAATATTAGCGCAACCAGAGCAATGAACGTTGAAACGAAAAAGGCAAAGTTGATTCCTTCTAGCATCCCTTGCATCATAACCTGTTGCTGCACACCCGCAATGGCCTCTGTGGATGGGTTCGCTCCTAAAGCTGCCATCGCATCCCCTGAAAGCTCGCGCCCCACACTTTCTGCCCTAGTAGACATCAATGTTACAAGCAATGCCGTTCCAATCGCACCGGATACCTGTTGCAAGGTGTTGTTCATCGCGGTACCGTGCGGATAGAACCTCGTTGGAAGTTGATTCAGTCCGTTCGTGGAAACCGGCATGAACACCATGGACATCCCGAACATACGCACGGTATACAGAATCAACAATTGAGTGTAAGTCGTTTCAAATGTTAATTGACTAAAGAAGTACGTGGTGACAACCGTAATCGTCAAACCTGTAATCGCGAGAGCGCGCCCCCCGTACTTATCAAACAACTTTCCTGTGATCGGCGACATCAACGCCATCACAATCGCCCCTGGTAACATCAACAATCCTGCATCCAATGGGGAAATTCCACGTATCGTCTGCACGTAAATCGGCAACAAAATCATCCCAGAGAACATCGCCATCGTAATGACCATGGAAATAGCAGATGATAAAGCGAACATCGGATAACGATAGATTCGGAAGTTCAACATCGGTTTTTCTTTTCCAAGCTGTCGTAAAATGAACCAAACCAACGACAACGTACCAACTGCAATTGTTCCGTAAACAAGCGGACTGTCCCACCCTTTGGAACCAGCAGAACTGAATCCATACAATAATCCACCGAAACCGACACTCGATAAGACAACCGAAATTTGGTCCAAGCGGATATCCTGCTTTTCTTTTCTATCCTTAAGTAGGAATACCCCTAAAAGCAAGACGGCAATCGCAATCGGAGAAACGAAGTGGAAAAGCATTCTCCAATCATAGTGTTCAATCAACCAACCGGAAAGCGTCGGCCCGATTGCAGGTGCCCCCATCATGATTAGTCCGAACATCCCCATGGCTGTTCCGCGCTTTTCAATCGGGAAACTGACGAGCATCACATTCATCAATAATGGCATTAGTATCGCCGACCCGGAGGCCTGCATCATTCTTCCTGCCAAAAGAACACCAAAAACCGGTGCAAAACCGGCCATAACCGTCCCTACTGCGAAGAGACCCATTGCCACGATAAACAAATTCCGAACAGAATATTTTTGGATCAGGAAGGCCGTGGTCGGGATCAAAACACCGTTTACCAGCATGAAGCCGGTTGTCAGCCACTGTACCGTCGAAGGACCCACTTGAAGCTCTGTCATGATCGATGGCAAGGCAATATTCAATAATGTATTATTTAAAAAAGCAATAAACGCGCCGATCATTAAAATGGCCAAAATACCATATGGCGGACGATTTATCGTTGTGTTTGGTGCTGTTTGTTGCATTCTTTCTCCTCCATTTATACTAACAGTACATTTTTTATACTACTATTACATCTATATCGATTTTATACCATCTGTCCAAAATTATCAATCATGAAAACTTTGTCAATTTGCTATTTGTATAAAGGTTATCTTTCGTGTAGTATTATTTTTGTACCAACAGTCCAATTTAGTTAGGTGATAAAATGAAGGATCGAAAAAAGCATGTTCTCACATGTGCCCATAAACTTTTCATAGAAAAGGGATTCCAGGCATCTTCCATACAAGACATCTTAGATGAGAGCGGGATAGCCAAGGGCACCTTTTATAATTATTTCTCTTCCAAAAACGAACTTTTAATCTCTTTGTTCAAAACTTTATATCAAGACATGGAAAAAGAACGGAACGACCTGCTGATTGGCCAGGATCCGTCCGATATAAATATTTTCATCAAGCAGTTTGAATTACAAATGGAGACGAATCGGGCAAACAAATTGATTTCTTTATTCGAGGAAGTCATCTTCATCAATGATTCGGAACTAAAGGATTTCATCCAAAAAAGTCAGCTGAGGATGCTGAGATGGGTCCATCAACGTTTCTTGGAGATATTCGGAGAGGAAAAGCGAGAATATCTTTGGGATTGTGCCATCATGTACCTCGGAATCCTGAATCATGGCATTAGATACTACACGATGACCCACGACAAGAAACTGGATATCCACAGAGTTGTCCAGTATAGCGTCAATCGGTTGGTGAACATCGTGGAGGAAGTATCCAATTCAGGTGAAGTCTTAGTGGATGCTGCATCGATGGCCCGCTGGGTACCACAAGAAGGAGAGAATGAGCTGCCACTGCCACATGCTATCGCACATGCAGTGGGCGACTTGAAAAAGAAACTTTCCGGTGTAACCGGGTATGAGCGGTTAGCAGAACTGTTGGACTTTATCCAAGAGGAGTTAAGCGGAAAAAACAGCAGTTCACCGCGCCGCTTTTTGGTGGAGAGTGCGATGGAGAGTCTTAATGGGCACAATGATTTTGTTTCTAAAGGTGGAGCGGATTGGAGAAGTCTTCAAGAACTTGTGGAGAGTTATATGAAATCGGACAGTAGGTAACTTGGAGTACAGAGTGCTACGAAGATTATTAGATTATAGATTAGAATGACTGAACACAGGCGCTAGTGCAAATTTCCACTCACGCTTGTCTTCTTTTTTGGACATGGAGACATTTTCAACTAAGTTTCCCGGAGGAAATTGTCTTCATCCACCTCTTCATGACAATCTCAAACACTTTTCCTGCACGAGATTGTCTTTATCCACCTCTTCATGACATTCTCAACCACTTTTTCTGCACGAGATTGTCTTTATCCACCTCTTCATGACAATCTCAACCACTTTTTCTGCACGAGATTGTCTTTATCCACCTCTTCATGACATTCTCAACCACTTTTTCTGCACGAGATTGTCTTTATCCACCTCTTCATGACATTCTCAACCACTTTTTCTGCACGAGATTGTCTTTATCCACCTCTTCATGACATTCTCAACCACTTTTTCTGCACGAGATTGTCTTTATCCACCTCTTCATGACATTCTCAACCACTTTTTCTGCACGAGATTGTCTTTATCCACCTCATGGTGACTATCTTCCATCTACAGCACAGCACTTTAACGCATTAACGCACAGCGGGTCAGACCCCTTCAAAAACCCCTTTTAGACCTCAAAACCCCAACTCCCCTTCCCCTTTTCAGTACTTATGATACATCCCAAAGCTAATTCCGCTCCATTCTTCCACTTCCCTGACACGATATACAGTGCTTTAGTCCCACTGAAAACACCATTTGTCAGCAGCATCCGACAGCCTTTACAATTCAGTTAACTTCGCATCACGAATGACATCCTCATTACCTTTCTTCATGGCTTTAACAACTAGAATCTCATAACATGTAGCAAGCAAACCGAACCCAGGAGGTGAAATCCCGCCAAACTCTGCCCATCAATCAATTTACTTCTAAGAATTACATAGTCTACTAAACTACCAACAGAACAGGAGAATGTACATGCGAAAGCCCAAACTGAAAACGTTCCTTATAGCAATCGTCGCGATTTTTATGCTTGCCACGTCCCTTTTTCAGGGCCAGGCACATGGGGCAGCCACCAAATCTACAACTGCTAACGAGCCTACCATCATCCATGATCAACTTGGGACTGGCGACTCTAAAATCACTTTAATAACCGGGGATATCGTTCATGTAACCGCACTGCCAACTGGCCAAAGTGTCATTAATGTAGAACCTGCCGAGAACAACGGTGATGGAATTCGCGTCCTCACAGTCGGTGACGACACATATGTATACCCGAATGCCGCGATGCCTTATCTGGCGGAAGGGAAGCTTGGCCACAACCTTTTCAACATCACAAAACTGGTAGAATATCAGTTTGATGACAACAACAGCAACACCCTCCCTGTCATCGTGGAATACAAGGAAACGAAAGCAAAAGCAGCTTCCACAAAAGCAACCCCTAAAGGCGCAAAGAAACAGCGTGAACTTAAAAGCATCAACGCTGCTGCTCTTGAAACAAACAAAGATGAAGCAACAACTTTCTGGAATGATGTGCAATCTGAGAAAACGGATCCATCAATACCGGAATCCACACAACTTAACTACGCAATCGAAAAAATTTGGCTGGACGCTAAAGTCGAAGCAACCCTTCATGAAAGTGTCCCACAGATTGGAACGCACACTGCTTGGGAGTCCGGTCTTACTGGAGAAGGCATCAAAGTCGCCGTACTTGATACCGGGATTGATCCGACACACCCTGACATCGCTCCACAGCTGGATGAATCAGTAAGCTTTGTACCCGGGGAAGAGGTGCAAGATAAAAATGGACACGGCACACATGTAGCCTCTACCATTCTTGGAACTGGCGCTGCTTCCGACGGCCAAAACAAAGGTGTGGCACCGGATGCTAGATTACTAGTCGGAAAAGTACTCGCTGACTCCGGCTCTGGCCTTGCATCTTGGATCATCGAAGGAATGGAATGGGCGGCTCAAAACGCGGATGTTGTAAACATGAGTCTTGGAAGCTCTGTCGGCAGTGACGGTACTGACCCGATGGCAGCAGCCGTGAATACACTGACTGAGGAATATGGAACCTTATTCGTCATTGCAGCAGGTAATGCTGGTGCAGAAGGAAGTGTAGGCTCCCCTGGTGCAGCGGATGCTGCCCTGACGATAGGTGCGGTTGACAAAAATGACCAACTTGCCTGGTTCTCTTCCAAAGGACCGCGACTTGGGGATATGGCATTAAAGCCTGACCTTTCCGCACCTGGGGTAGGGATCATGGCAGCGCGCTCTCAATACTCATCAGGCACAGGTTCTTATAAAAGTTTGAACGGTACATCCATGGCTACACCTCACGTAGCAGGAGCAGTGGCCATTCTTTTACAACAAAATCCTGAAGCCACTCCTCAAGAACTAAAAGAAACACTGATGAATACAGCGAAAAAACTACCAAACTATCAGCCATACCATATCGGAACAGGACGCATTGATATAGTAAAAGCATTGAATACAGACATAAGAGCAACAGGATCCGTTTCATTCGGTTTCTTCCAATGGCCGCATGATGAGGCAGCACCTGTAGAGAAAACAGTAACTTACACAAATGATAGCGACCAAGACATCACCCTTGACCTTGAAGCTACTTTTGCAGATGCGAATGGTAATTCGGCTCCTGAGGGCATGCTGTCACTGGCGCAAACAACCGTTACTGTTCCAGCTAATGGAACTGCAGATGTACAAGTAACAGTAGACCCTGCACATGGAGAAAGCGGTCAACGTTACCAAGGTCATTTAACAGCAAGTGCAAATGGGGAAGCATTGGTCCACACGACGATGGCTACTATAAAAGAAGATGAAAGATACACACTAACATTGAATGCCACAGACCGTGATGGCTCACCTGCCCTTGCATATGTGGTAATGTTCAACGAAAACATGCAACCAGAGTCTATTGCAGTGCCAGGAACAAGAGAACTCCGCTTGAAAAAAGGCACTTACTCCGTGATGTCCATGATGGACGTCGATGTGAGTACAGACCAAATGGGAGTTGCCCTTGTCGGCGAACCAGAAGTGGTACTTGATGGACCGAAGACGGTGGAATTGGATGCAAGAAAAGCCAACGAAATCACAGTCAAAGTTCCAAAGAAAACAGAACCGGTTTATCAACGTATGGAATATTATCAGACGATGGGAACTGGAACTGTACACAGTGTCTATCTGATGCCAGTATGGGTGGATAAACTTTATGCGGCACCTACCAAGAAGACAACGCTTGGAGAGTTTGAATTTTTAACGCGTTGGCGCTTAACGAAGCCATACCTGACCATTAATTATAATGGAACAGAACTGGATGATATCGTGATGCCTGGAAGTACACTTCTAGAAGGAAAGCATAATCTTGAGGCTATTTATGCGGGAGAAGGGACACAAGCTGACTACGAAAGTTTGGATGCAGAAGGCAAGGCGGTTGTCATCGATCGCAGTAAAACTATCAGTGTGTCAGACCAAGCTGCAGCTGCAGTCACAGCAGGGGCAAAACTATTGATTATTGCCAACTATGAAAATGTGGAATTCAATGCATATGTAGGGGAAGTGCCTCTTACTGCCGCTGCTATCAGTAAGTCAGAAGGAGACAAACTGATCAAAGCTGTCCGTTCCGGAAATGTGAAATTGCAGGTGGAAGGAACTAAGGACTCTCCATATGTCTATGACCTGGATTATGTCCATCAAGGAAGTGTTCCTAAAAAATTGGCATATGAACCGAAGAACAAAGACCTTGCAATAATTGAAACAAATTACAATTCCCATGTGGAAACAGATGGCGGAGAGTTCCGTTATGACATGAGACCATATACTAGACGTGCCATCGGTTTCCTTCATAAAATTTCCATGCCTACAACAAGAACGGAATATGTTTCTGCCACAAAGGATACGTACTGGTACCACCAAGCAACGGTCCTAGATGCAACATGGGAAGTTCGTCAACCAAGAGTGGTTTATGAAAAAGGACAGAAACTAGAAGAAAACTGGTTCTCTCCTGTAGTTCGTCCAGCATTAGGGGAAAACTACTGGGCACCTCGAGCACAAGGGAGTTCCTTACAAATCAACGTTCCAGCTTGGGCAGATGCAGGAATGGGTACTACCGGCGGAACGGATTATGCTATTTCCGTCCAAAATCAAAGAACCAAACTATTCCATGGTGATACGCTAATTCGTGAAGGCGGAGGACAGGCTGTAAATGTTTTTGACGTCCTGACGGATGAATATAAAGAGTTCCGGGTCGTAACAGAAGCGAAACGTGATGCAAACCGTTGGAATACATCTGTCCGCACCAACACAGAATGGATTTTCAAGGCGAAGAAAGATGATGAATTATGGCAATATGACCTTCCATTCCTTACATTGCACTACCAAGTTGACACTGATGTAAATGGGAATGCACCATTGAACCCACCTACGGAACTTGTAATCTCTGTGGAAAAAGTAAAAGATGCTATCGGCTACGGAGAGGTAGATGGTGCAATACTTGAAGTTTCTTTTGATGAAGGAGCAACATGGAAAGAAGTGAAGTTGAACCGTAATGATAATACTTTCACCGCATCCATTAAAAACCCGAAATCAGCTACGAGCGTGTCCCTCAGAACTTCTGCATGGGACGACCAAGGCAACAAAATCACACAAGAAATTATAAAAGCCTACGGTTTACGCTAACAAATAAATGGAGCATGGAACCTTCAATGGTCTCCATGCTCCACTATTTTTAGACAAACTGATTATTCCGCCTGAACTTATTAATAACCGGCCCAGCAAAACGGTTGGCTTTTTCCATATCATTCTTCTCCATATAATAATCAAAAAGAACCACAGTATAATGCTCCACCAGCAGCATATAGCCTTTCTCCTTAAAGTATGGGAATGCTTCCTTTTCCAAGTAATCGTAATACTTATCCATTCGATTAGAGAGATAAAAGTTATGCATGTTAAAAATATGGATGAAAGTAGAAGCTTTAGAAGATTTGGATAGACCCAAACCTTGTTCCACGAGGGCAAGAAGTTTTTCTTCTGAGGTCTTCCCTTCCTTCGTCAAGGCATTCACATAGCCTTCTAAGGAACCTAAATAATTGGGATGACTCTTTTCTCTTGCATCCATTGATTTTTTATAAAATGTGCTGGCCTTATGATATTCCCCGTTTCTTAAGTACAGATAAGCCACATTATGGTATAGCATCGCTTTTTGATGCTCAAGCCCATAGTCTTCTGTCATTTCTATCAATCTATGATATTCCTTGCTTAAGGTAGGATGGTCTTCTGATTGCTCGAGTTGGATGACCATGAGCATTTCTGATTCAATGATACGGGAGAAACTGCGTATTCTAGTAAAATACTGCAGTGCTTTGTTTGCATGGAAGAATGCGAGCACCCGCGAGTTAAGGGAGTGGTAGGCTAGAGCGAGATCATAATAGTATTCTTGATTAGGGTAGTGTTCAAGATTGATTTCCTTTAAGCAGGCTAGTGCGTTCACATAATTATTTTTATTTAATAAGTGATAGATTCCATTTACATGCAAGAGCAGATTTTTTTCATAAGGTGTCAAATCCGTCCAGACCGACATTTCTTCGATTAAACGGTCCGCCTTCCTCCCTTCTCCAACAAATAGATAATACCTTGTGAGGATAAGGGTGTATAAGCGGTAGAAGTCCTGCATGTGTAATAAATTGAAGTTCTGGAGCTGTCGTTTGATGGATTCCACCCTCGGTTTGAGTTTTTTTACGATAGCATCCTGCCACTCTTTTAGCAGCTGTTCGATCTCCTTATAATTCTTCAACTCGGCTTCCATCTCGATACCCAGCCGCTTGCATAAAAAATCGATGGTCTCCCCGGATACCTCCGTCAGGCCACGCTCTATTTTGCTGATATGGGTACTTGAACAAATTCCATCTCCTAGATCCTTTTGCTTTAACCCCTGAAATTCACGATAAAATTTAATAATCTTACCTTCCAGCATGCTGTCATCCCCTGTGCTTATGTTCTAATTTTTTCTTATCCTACCACAGTTTGTATGTAGGTGACAGACAGCTTCTCCCAATTGAAACAAGTCGGACATATGACTACCTCACTCCACTCTATCTTTCATAATCCGACTCTTGCTTCATCAATGGCAATGCAAAACTAAACACCGTACCTTCCCCGACGTTACTTTCCACTTTGATGGCCGTTGCATGTAAATCCATAATGGATTTCACAATGGACAGACCAATTCCAATTCCGGTTTTCCCGGACCTTGCTTTGTCGGTTTTATAAAAACGTTCCCAGATGTGCTCGAGATTCTCTTCACTTATTCCCTCACCATGATCCATTATTCTTACAACAACCTCCTCTGTCTTCTTTTCCAAAAACACTTGTATGTTCTGATGATTGGATGACACCTGGATGGCGTTTTGAAGAAGGTTGATGAGTGCCTGTTCAATCCGGTCTCTGTCTGCAACCACCATAATTTCCTGATTGTCCGGGATGAGTTGTATCTCCAGTTTCTTGTTGGCAAGATGAGGTTCAAGCTTCGCGGCAATCAACTGCAGTTGTTTCGTCAAATTATAAGAAGTGGGCTTTAACGTAACTTGACCTGCTTCCAATTGCGACATATCAAGGGTATCGTTGACAAGCTTGATGACACGCTCTGTTTCATCCTTCATCAATAGGTAAAATTCTTTTCGTTGATCGGCTGGAATTGTATCATCCAACAGGGCAATCAAAAATCCTTTTATCGAAGTAAGCGGTGTTCTCAGATCATGGGAGACGTTAGCTATAAAGGCCTTTCTGGTTTCCTCCAAGGAATTCAGCTCTGCTGCCATATGATTGAAACTTTCTCCAAGTTGACCTATTTCGTCTTTAGAGGATATTTGTACAGATTGAGAGAAGTCCCCTTTCGCATATCGTAAAGCTATCTCGTTCATATCCCTTAGCGGGGCAGTTATTTTAGCAGAAAGGAACCATATGATGATGCCAGCAATGGCAATGGTGATGGCAAATGTAAGCAAGATCATATACAAAACCTGCTGATAAGCATGGCTTAGATCATGAAAGACCATGATCATGATCACTTCCCCCTCAATCGGTGAGGCGATCATATAACTCAAATCCCCATTATTCCAGCCACCTTTTGCAACATACTCTCCGGACTTCGCTTTTTCCAATAGCCCCTTTCCTATCTCCCCTTGTTCAAAGGGCACATCCTTAAAGATTCTATTACCATAGATATCAAACAGGAATACATGGAAATCCTTTTCATCTAAATTCGGTTCAAGCGCAGCCTTTGTTTCCTCTTCCGTCCATCCAAAATCTTCACTTGATTTGAGCACCTTGGTAATCTGTTGTTGTTGATGGGTATATGTCTGTTCAAAATCCTCATAAAGATCGACGTGAAACAGATACAAAAAGATAAGTCCAAAGATGATGAACAAACTCGTAATGATCAGGGCATAATTAAAGAAAAGTTTATAAAATATTTTATTCATCGAGCTTCTCCTCAAATCGATAGCCTACACCGCGGATAGTCGTGATGGACCAGGCGGAACCACTAGAAAGTAGTTTGTCCCTCACCCGTTTAATATGGACATCAATCGTTCGGGGGTCTCCATCAAAATCATAGCCCCAAATCTTGTCCAATAGCTGTTGCTTTGATAGGACTTGATCATGATGATAGGCAAAATAATAGAGCAATTCCAGTTCCTTTGGGGCAAGCTTTACATCCTTGCTGCCAATGCGTAATCTGAATTCTTGCAAATTAAGCATAAAATCTTTTAAATGAATGATATCCCTTTGCTGATTGGCCGGTATTACCCTTCTTAAAGCTGCCTTTACCCTTGCAGTCAATTCATTGGGGTCAAAGGGTTTGACCATATAATCATCTGCCCCAAGCTCCAGTCCCTTAACGATATCGTAGCTTTCCCCTTTTCCCGTTAACATGATTATGGGGATGACCGGGTCATCGAGACGAATCAGTTTGCACACTTCCCACCCGTCCATTTCGGGCAACATCAGATCCAGTATGATAAAATCGGGAGTTTTTTCATAATACAGCTCCAATGCTTCTTCGCCATTTACTGCCAGAATGGTTTCATACCCCTGTTTAGACATGTACATCTGGATGATGGCTCTTATATTGATATCATCTTCTACAATTAATATTTTCATGATTGATTCCTCTCCACTAAGAACTACTTACTCCATTATGCCAGTTAATTGTTAATAGTACGTTAACACATATAATCCCAATTTCTCGTTAACATTTCATTAACATTCCCATGCTATTCTTACATCGTTCCAATACTGTTAAGCACGATTTTTAAAAAGCGATTAGAGAAAGAGGTTAATTATGAAAAGAATAGCAAAATACGCATCTCACAAAAAAGGGGTCTGGGTGATTCTGCTTGCCTGGATCATCCTTACCGGTGCTTTAAGTGCAGCACCTTCTGTCAATGACTACAAGGTCAACACAGGAGAGAACGACCTTCCAAAAGAAGCTCAATCCGTTGTGGCAAGTGAAAAATTCGACGCTTATTTTCCGGATGATAACGGTTTGTTCGCCTTACTGGTATTTCATAATGAAGACGGATGGAATACTCAAAATTTTACGGAAGTGGATGTAGTCAGCAAATGGATTCAGGAAGATTCCAAGCTTGAAACCATTCAATCTGCCGTTCCATTCCATCATATTCCCGAACAAACGAAAGGAGATTTCTTATCCGAAGACGGGACGACCCTTGTTCTCCCTTTATTTTTAAAAGATAACCTGGAAATGGACGAGGTCCATGATACCGTACAATCCATTGAAGCATTTACGGACGCAGTCTTAACGGAAGGAACCATGGTGATAACCGGACCAGCAGGAATCGCTTCTGACACCATTGCTATTTTTTCAAACGCCGATTTGATTTTATTATTTTCTACTATAGCATTGGTACTCATTCTACTGATTGTCATCTATCGTTCCCCGTTACTTGCGATTATACCGTTGGTGGCCGTTGCATTCGTTTACCAGGTTGTAGATCGTGTACTTGGACTTTTAGCGAAAAATGAAGTGTTCACCGTTGAAGCACAGTCCATATCCATTGTTATGATTCTTTTATTCGGTGCAACCGTGGACTACAGCCTTTTTGTTTTTTCCAGGTTCCGTGAAGAATTAAGGAAGCAGGAAAACAAACATCACGCGATGCAAAAAGCTGTCCAAGGGATAGCCGAGCCGCTAGTCTTTTCAGGCGGAACTGTTTTTGCCGGAATGCTTGTACTCTTATTGGCAGACTATGGACCGTACAATAGCTTTGCACCTGTATTCACCATTACGATTGCCATTGTATTACTGGCTGGACTTACCTTGATCCCAGCACTTTTCACTATATTCGGTCGCAGAGCTTTCTGGCCCTTCATCCCTAAAGTAGGCGAAGAAACATTAGAGAAGAATCGTTTCTGGGGGAAAATTGGGGAACTTGTGACGAATAAACCTAAGCTTGTTGGAGGAATTGTACTGGTCTTTTTACTTTTGAATGCCTCCCAATTGTTCACTGCCAACTATTCCTATAATATTATCCAATCCTTCCCGGAAGAGATGAAATCCAGGATTGGTTTTGAAAAACTGGAGGAAAAATTCCCTGCCGGGGAACTGGCTCCTGTAAATGTGTTGGTGGAAAAAGAGACCGGCTTCACGTTTTCTGATAGTGAGCTCGATGCGATAGAGGCATTGAACGAGAGTTTCATTGGCATGAGTGGAGTTTCCAGTACTACTCTCCCTGAAAAAGAAATCGTGGCTACTGGCGGCAGAGAAGGAAGTCGCATAATAAGTGAAGATGGTAATGCATTGAAATTTGATATCATTTTAACGATGAATCCATATGCAGAAGAAGCAATGGACCTTCTCGACCGATTGAACGAGTCAAAACAAGAAATATTGAGAGAAAGCGGATTTAACGCTAAAGATTATGACATTTATTTTGCGGGGGAAACCGCTGCTTCCGCTGATATCCGTTCCACCAATGACCGTGATACAATAATTATTGTACTTGCTGTCACCGTAGTGATTTTCGGAATGCTGATTTTCCATACACGCTCGCTGGTGGCACCTGTTTACATGATGACAACCATATTGTTATCGTACGCATCAGCACTTGGCTTAAGTTGGTTCATTTTTGATAATCTTTTTGGCTTTGAGGGGATGAGCTATCGCATTCCGCTTTACGCATTTGTTTTCCTTGTAGCCCTTGGGGTCGATTACAACATCATGCTCATTTCAAGAATAAAGGAAGAGAATCGTTACTTCTCCATCAAAGAAGCTACAAGACGCGGTGTCGCGTTGACTGGAGGGGTCATTTCTTCTGCAGGTATCATTCTTGCCGCAACATTCGGTGTATTGATGACACAACCTATTCTAGAGCTATTTATGTTTGGATTTATTGTCTGTATAGGTATATTAATGGACGCCTTTCTCATAAGGGGCATGCTGGTGCCTGCAATTGTTACTTCATTGAAAAATTGGAACTGGTGGCCTTCAAAAGTCATAGAACAAAAGAGTCAAAAGGAGAGAGAATAATATGAATAGGACCAAACTGTTAATCCGATTTTCTGCACTATATGCGGTAATTGGAGCCTTCATAGGAGGACACATGGCAGGGGCTGGCTCTTACGCATTCCGTGCCATCCATGCCCACATCCTTGTGGTCGGCTGGCTTTCCCTGTTTGCTTTTGCTGTCTTTTACGCCTTGTTTGCCATCCCTAAAACATCCAAGCTCGCAACCTTCCATGTATGGACGGCAATCATCGGCAGCTTCGGGCTTACAGCAGGGATGTGGATGTACTTCCTGAAACCTGGAGCACTTCCAGAGACATTCACCTTGATTTTCTATATCGTGGGCGGGACAATATTAATGATCAGCTTCATTCTATTTGCGCTCATGACATTCATTTTTGGAAAACATATAAAAGATAAGTAAAAGGAAGACCCCTTGCTCTTAAAATGTAGGAGAGCTTTCCTTCGAATTTTAGTGGATATTCAATGCACACCAAACAGAAGGAAGCGAACAATAGAGAGAAGGCTAAGGTTCCCCGCTCACCTTTAGGTGGGTGAGAAACCTGGCCTTTTTTAGATGTACGTGGACATTTTGGCAGCTTTCTCATGGTTTTTATTTTCAATGTAATGCGTAAAAAGGACCTTTCCATATCGCTTCATCAAGGCCACATGCTTTCCTGAATAAAATTGAGGCAGCGCTACTGTTTCCATGAACAGATAGTAGGCTTCATAGTTTGCTTCCATACGATACTTTAATAGCATGAACAAGGTCTTATGCAAGGAATTGTTACTCAAGTTTGCGTCTTCCAGCCCTTCTTTTATTTTCCTGAGTAAGAACCGCTTCTTACCGAAGTTCCCTTCTATGCTACAGTCGATATAGTTATATAGGCGTATCAGATAACTATTCGATTTCTCTTCTGCTAGGGACAATGCCTCTTTAAAATAATGCAATGCCACATCATACAGCTTCCTGTTGTAATATTCATATCCTAGATTATTCAACAAAAGTCCTTTGTTTTCGATAAGCCCATATTGCTCACAGTTGGTGATCAGGTTATTGTATCTATCCACGATAAAATCGAAGTCACTGTAAATGTCGCTGCTCAATTGCAAAAGCATCATCGCCTCCGCCCTATTTGCCTGAAAAAAATTATTTGAATTCTTAAAGTATTTAAGCGCCTTCTCGATATAGTGATAAGACAATACTTTGGAATCAATCAAAAAGTAAGCCGTCGCAAGGTGATAATAATATTCCTTGTTTCCGTATTCCTTTAGATTGATTTGATTTAGCACACTTATCGCCTTCTGATGATCTTCATTGTTGGAAGACCCCAAGTAATAGATTCCTTTTATATGAAGATATAGATTACAGTCAAAAGGCATCTTATCTATGTACTCTTTCTCTACCTTTTTGATCAAAGCCTCTGCTTCTTCTAATTTATTGTGATGCAGATAGTACCGAGCCATCAACAGATGGTAACGCGCAGCATACTTAGAGGCCTGCACCACCTCCGATTTACCCAATTTATCCCTCAGTTCCTCTATCTTGGTCTTTCTACGCAGGATCAGGGCATTGTGCCACTCTTGTAAAAGTCTCTTTACCTCTTGGAGATATGCCAATTCCTCCCGAATATTTATATTTAATCTTTCGGATAATAGTGAAATGATTTCATCTGAGTAAGCCGTTTTCCCCCGCTCAATTTTACTTACATGGTTCGTCGTACAAATACCTTCCCCAAGCTGGGATTGTGTCAACCCTGCACGTTCACGATAAAATCTAATAATTCCCCCCACTACCATAACAATCTCTCCTTTAATAACTAAGCTAGTGCCCCTGTTAATAAAGAATTATAGAAAGCTTTTAAAATACCTCTTGGGGTTATTTTTCGGGAAATAAGTCCTGAAAATGACGTTTTTCTACTTTTTATCTATCTGAAAAGGTCGAAAAAAATCATACAATAGGTGAAAAGAAGGAAAAGAAGGGAAGAAAATTGGGGAATTCACAGTAGAACGGATATAAAAAGAACCGGTAGGGCTCCATACATAAGGATCCCACCGGTTCTTTTTATACTTCCTGTACAGCCAAATACTTCTTCAATGTCTGTTGCAACGTTCCGTGCGTTTCTGCATACTGATGGAAGGTCACTCCCAAGCTGACAATCTCACGAACCAGCTCTGCCCTTAAGCCAGTCAGCACCGCCTTGCACCCCATCATCGACACGCCAGTAAGAATATCTTCAAACTTTGAGATGACACTCTCCTCCATAGTAGTGACACCAGAGAGGTCTAAGACAAGTGTCTGTAGCTTTAAATTGGAGATTTCCAACAAGGCCTTTTCTTCAATGATACGAATGCGATAGTCGTCCACATGACCGATCAATGGCAACACCGCAACGGTCGGACTGACAGGGATGATGGGAACAGATAGATGCTCCACCAGCTTTCTTTGAGAATTAAGCAACTCATCCTTGTAATGAGAATAGCTCAGGAAGAAACTGTTCAAGAAGTAATCGATATTGTTATTTACTTTCTTCTCCATTTCAAAAAAGTCTTCCGGGGTGAGGTATGTTCCTCTTTCCTCAATATATCTATGTAGGAATTTCCACAGTGTCCTTCTGATCGCCTGCACCCATTCCAGCTTAAAAGATAAAGTGAGGGCGTGTTTTGCCCAGGCTACCCCTTCCTGTTCTGCGAATGCGATAACCTCTGATTCTTTTTGCTCCACCACTCGTTGAATCAAGGTTTGAGCATTTTTAAGAAGATCGATATTTCCCTGTTGCAAAATATCATTGATTTTGGATGCGACATTTACAGCTTCTGATAACAGAATCGCCTCAAACTCATCCTTATGTTCACTAAGAAAATCGGTTACCTCTCCATTGCTGATAAATTTCACACTCATTTCATTATCCCCTTTTCATGTATTTACTTCCTCTTTTATTCGACAAAAACAGGGAAAGAAGTCTTAATAACCCTTCCCTTGTTCATCATTACTTGTATTTAAGACTTATTGTATCACTTCTTCGCCTTTTTCACACCTTGATAAATATCCGATATAGAAGAAAGGAGAAATATCAGTACCGCCACCCAATAAATCAGATTAAGCTGGTGGGTAAAGCCAAATAGCTCTTGAAAATAGTCAAAAAATGCTGGATTGAACACGGCTAAATTGCTGAAAACGAGGATGAATACTGCAAGCGATACCAAATGGACAACCGCATTGGCAATGGCAAGCTTCATGGTCCATTGACCAAGTTTCCATTTATATGCTACCAATCCAAGCTCCAACAGGATCACCAACATTACCAGTGGCCAGAAGGAAATTAATTGGGCTTGATTGAAAAGTGGCGTCACAAGTGTCAGTCCCTCTACTCCTTTTTCATAGATTCCAAGCAGTCTATTGGCATTGAAGTAGCCAGCTACCCAAATGACCGTCCAAATTACACTGCCGAACAATTCCACCTTTGTAATTGCTTTTTCTTTTGGTATATATGGAACATCTTTCAAATCCTCAGGTGTCCATTCTTTCCAGTTTGATGTAATCGGGTTGGTTTTATTGGAGGTATCGTACCTTTCCACGATCGCAAACGTAAGTGTTATCCAGAAAAATGTCTGCATCCCTGCGCTAAGGCTGTTCCAGACCCCATCCCCAATCATGCCCAATAGTACCGGGATCACTTCCCCTTCTCCACTGTAAGAGAAAATACCGACAAAGGTCACCACGCAAAACGAAATGATCATCGCAAGTGGAATGATTAACTTTAACAGACTGACATAGACATCAAAATATCGCGGTCCTATCAAATGCATCGGCTTATCCAGATAAGCGCTAGCAAGTTTAGCCGGGTGGCCAAGACCGGAAAGGACTGCTTTGACATCTTTCTCCTGATGGTTATCTGGCAACATATCCTCAATGGTCGATCGCAGTTCGAGTGCAATATCTTCCCGTTGGCGTTCAGGCAGCCTTCTTGTCACCTCTTGAACATATAGATCAATGAGTTTCATTTTCCTCATTCTCCTCCCTTAACAAAATCGCTAACTCCTGAGACGTTTTCTCCCATTCCTTTTTCAATTTCTCGAAAGTCACTGTCCCATATTCACTCAACACATAATACCTGCGAGGCCTGCTTTCTGTTTTGTCCCAACTGCTTGTCACCATTTCCTGCTTTTCCAGCCGCCTGAGTAACGGATAAAGCGTACTTTGCTCGATAGTGATTCCACTTTGTTCAAGCAATTGGACAAGTGAATACCCATACTGCGGGGTTCTCAACTGACTTAATACCGCCAGGGTCAACGTTCCCCTTCTCAATTCCGTCGTCAAAGATTGCAATAACCCATCGCCCATCTGCTCACCTCTTTTTATACTATATGTCGTACAGTATGATCTATACTATGTATCATACAGTATGGAAGTGAGGGAAGTAAAGCCATTTTTTTGATATGTGCGTTTACACAACTTTTTCGTAGGCGCATGTACTATGTAATGAACATTTCTAAATCCTCGGAAACAAACTGTCCATTCATCCTTTGACAGTCGTTCTGCTTCTTCTTGCAGCAGGAAAGCAGTATGGATTTATTGGAATCCTGTTGGCGGTCCCGGTGTATTCGGTGTTAAAGGTTGTAACGAAAAATCTATTTGGTATTTATCGGTTAAGGAAAGCCTAGTGGCAAAAAGTCAAGCTCTGGAATGAAGATTATCAATTGTCTGGAACAGAGAGAGTTCACCGCTCATTCTTCATGCTGGTGACTCCCTCTCCACCTGCTCACATAAATAATACAAATAACTCATCCCCCGTAGCTGTTGCTTTATCAAGTAATCCAGATATTCCAGTGATTCACGGGTTATTTTAATAGCTTCTGAGATATTATGGTGGTCCATTTCGGCAAGGACCTCCCTGACGATATCAAGTGAGTAAACAGCATTTTGAAGAGTTCTAATGATTAGTAACTTCCGGAGGTCGCTCCCGGAATAAAGCCTGTAACCGCTATCCGGGTCACGTTCTGGCACAATCAAGTCTTCTTTTTCCCAGTGCCTGAGTGTGGAATTTGCTACACCAATCGCATCAGCCGCCTCGCTGATGGAATACCTTTTTTTCTTTTTCATAGGCGTTTTCTCTTCCATTTCTTCCATTTGATCCTTCTCCAGTAATTCCAGCGCTTTTCCTACCTTTTTATTCTCATTGTACAGTTTAGCCTGTACCTCACTCACCATCCACAGCGCTTCCGCTATTTCCTTTCGCTGTATTAGAGGCATGATGTCGCGGATAAGCTTCATACCAAAACCTGGACTCATTGCCCTTATACATTCGAAGTACGCTACATGCAGCTCAGTGTAAATTCTGTACCCTTTCTCATTTCGCCTCACCGGGGGAACAATACCCCAATCTTCATAGTGACGCAAAGCACTTGTACTCACTCCAATCTTTCTGGCAATATCAATTGGCCTGAACATGACCCATCCCCCCAAAAACATTCTTGTAAAACATTAAAGTAACATGATAAGGTTCATTTTATCATATCAATATATACTTCACATAAGGTTACCATTTGCATCAATGTTATAGAATAGAAAGGTAAGCTAAAAAAAGGAGTGAAGAAATTGAATCAATTTATCGAAATCCATGGTGCACGGGAGCACAATCTGAAAAATCTTTCGCTTAAAATCCCCAAAAATAAGCTTGTATTGATAACCGGACCGTCCGGATCTGGGAAATCAACCTTGGCCCTTGATACGTTGCAGCGAGAGTGCCAGCGCCAGTATATGGAGTCTATGGGAATGACCACAGATGCTATAAGCAAGCCAAAAGTCGACTCCATCATCGGACTGTCCCCTTCCATCAGCATCGGTCAGCATATCACCAACCGAAACCCACGTTCGACCGTCGGAACGATCACAGATATGTATACATACCTCCGGGTCATTTTTGAAAAGCTTGGGGAGCGTCCTTGTCCCAAATGTCATGAGTCCATCCCCCCATTGATTGATAAAGAGGAATACGAAGAAAATTCTGGGTTCAAACAGTTCATTAATTGTCCTCACTGTAATCACAGGATGGAAAGATTAACACGCAGTCATTTTTCCTTCAATAAACCGGAAGGGGCATGCGGTACCTGTGATGGCCTTGGAAAGGTAAGCGAACTGCATGAGGGTTCGGTATTTCTTGGGGAGCTTAGCCTTAACGAGGACGCCGTCACTATCTGGAAAGGTCAATTCCGCGATTACCAGCTTGCCATCTTGAAAGCCGCATCAACCTATTATGAGATCCCTTTCGACTTCGACCTTCCATTAAATAAATACAACAATATCCAGAAGGACCTCTTATATTATGGGGTGGAAAGCGAACAATTCCTCAGCCATCGTCCAGATACCAAACCGCCAAAGCAAGTCGGCCAAGGGAAATTTGAAGGGGTGGTAACAGGTATCTGGAGAAGATACAAAGAAAAGGGCGGCCAATCAAGCGAGGCGGATTTATTTTTCAATACCACCTGCCCAGACTGTGCCGGAGAGCGATTGAAAAAAGAGTGCAGGCAAATACTTGTAGCAGGAAGCTCCATTACCACACTTACTAAAAAATCATTGGATCATATACTTCTCTGGGTAGAGGAACTCCCTGCCTATTTCGAGGATGGGAACTTGGATGTCCTTAATCCCTTGCTGCACGAATTGAAAACGAAGGTGACACGGATCCTTTATGTTGGTTTAGGGTATTTATCACTCGACAGGCAGACCATTACATTGTCAGGAGGAGAATCTCAACGCCTAAGACTGGCTACCATCCTTGGATCAGCGTTGACTGGCGTGCTCTATATTCTTGATGAGCCTACTGCAGGACTTCATTCAAAAGATACACATGGGTTAATGAAGGTCTTAAAAGAATTAAGGGATTTGGGCAACACCGTCCTTGTCATTGAACACGACGAAGAGATGATGCGTGGGGCCGACCATATAATCGATATCGGACCGGGAGCAGGCAAGTTCGGAGGGAGATTGGTCGGAGAAGGAAACCTCAAGGAGTTGATGGTCCAGGAACTATCGATCACAGGTAACTACTTGAGCCGGCCTAATGCTGAAACATTTCCAAGAAGGCTAGGGAACGGGCAAACGATTACTATTCAGCATGCTAACAAACATAATTTGAAAGATGTTACGGTTTCATTCCCACTCGGCACCCTTACTTCAGTGACCGGTGTTTCCGGCTCTGGAAAATCAACATTGGTATTCGATGTACTTGCATCAGGGGCAACCGGAATAATAGATGGATGTGAGAAAATCATCGGATTTGAAGAGGTGGAAAACGTTATTACAGTGGGTCAGTCCCCACTGACTAGGATGCAACGTTCCAATATCGCAACCTACACAGATGCTTTTACTTTTATAAGGAACCTTTTTGCAGGCCTCCCTCAATCCAAGGAGCAAAAACTAAAACCGAAAGATTTCTCCTTCAACACCCCGGGCGGAAGATGTGAACACTGCCAGGGTCTTGGATTCGTCTTGACCAATATGCATTTCCTTCCAGACCTTGAAGTGACATGCCCTGCATGTAAGGGAAAACGTTTTAAGGATCACATTCTCGACATTACGTATAAAAAACAAACGATATCATCCATACTGGATATGACAATAGAAGAAAGTCGGTCCTTATTCAAATCGGATAAGAAGCTCTCCCCAATCATTGAACTGTTGTGCGACGTAGGTCTTGGCTACCTCAATTGGGGACAATCTGTCACCACCCTCTCCGGCGGGGAAGGCCAACGCCTGAAGCTTGCAAAAGAGCTGTACAAACAAAAACCGAACCACACTTTGTATTTGCTTGACGAACCAACGACCGGACTTCACCCTACGGACGTAAAAAAGCTTCTGTTACTGCTCAATAAACTGGTTAGTGCAGGAAACACCGTCATCATCGTCGAACATACAACAGAAGCAATCCAAGCATCCGATTGGGTCATCGATATCGGACCTGAAGGCGGACACCAGGGCGGACAAATCATCGCGGAAGGGACACCAGAACAGATTGCTCAAGTAAACGCCTCACACACAGGAAGGTTCCTGAAACTGTCATAAACAGATGGGAACTAACCATATATAAAACGTACAATGGAGGAAAGGTCCTTTCTCCCAGCACTACCATGCAATGGGGGAAGGAAGCCGTCCCACTTTTCCAAAGGAGCTATTTATAACATGCAAACCGAACCAACAAAAAAAAACACCAATCTTAAAAAATTCTTATCACTCATTCTTTCTACTAATATACCAAAGGTTGCTTTGACCCTTGGGTTAGTCGGTAGTCTTATCACGACACTGGTCGGATTGACCATCCCATTACTGACCCAGCAGCTGGTCGACGGATTTTCCATGGAAGCACTCAGTGTCGGTCTGATTGTCGCAATTGCAGCTGTCTTTATCATACAGGCGGTCATTGACGGTCTATCCACTTACTCCCTCGCCTATGTCGGCCAAAGCATCGTTGCCGGCCTCCGTGAGAGGATGTGGTTCAAATTGATCCGCCTGCCTGTCAGTTATTTTGATACAAAAACAAGCGGGGAATCGGTCAGCCGCGTGGTCAATGACACAGGGATTGTGAAAGACTTGATTTCCCAGCATTTTCCCCAATTCATCACAGGAATCATCACCATTATCGGGGCCGTCACCATCCTCTTCATAATGGATTGGAAAATGACCTTACTTATGCTGATTTCTGTTCCTGTAACCACGTTAGTCATGATTCCTCTTGGCACAAAAATGGCGAAAATTTCGCGTGGCATGCAAGATGAGACGGCCAATTTCACCGGCAGCGTTCAGCAGACATTAAGCGAAATTCGCCTCATGAAAGCATCCAATGCTGAGATGGCAGAGGAAGCAAAGGGGCAGTCCGGCATTCGTACGCTTTTGACATTTGGACTTAGAGAAGCGCGTATTTTTGCCATCATTGGACCGCTTATGTATATGGTGGTCATGCTCGTCATCGTTGTGATTATCGGTTACGGTGGGATTCGTGTTGCAGAAGGAACGATGTCAACCGGAGCCCTTGTGGCATTCCTGCTTTACCTGTTCCAAATCATTTTTCCGATCACTTCGTTTACGATGTTCTTCACACAGTTGCAAAAAGCGAAGGGTGCGACGGAACGCATTATTGACATTTTGGAAATTAAGGACGAGCCAGGACAAGAAGGATTGGCTGCGGATATCACCAATCAGCCTGTTTTTGTTAGAGATGTGTCCTTTGGATATAACGAAGACGAGCCTATCTTGCACAATGTTTCATTTGATGTAGAACCTGGCATGATGGTGGCCTTTGCAGGACCGAGCGGCGGCGGGAAGAGCACCC
Organism: Sutcliffiella sp. FSL R7-0096; assembly: GCF_038595065.1. NCBI lineage: Bacteria > Bacillati > Bacillota > Bacilli > Caryophanales > Bacillaceae > Sutcliffiella > Sutcliffiella sp. FSL R7-0096. The sequence goes on along the minus strand of NZ_CP152003.1, from coordinate 857,863 downwards.
TTTTTGGATTACTTGAACGTTTTTATGAGCCCACAGACGGGGAAATTTTCGTAGGCACTTTGCCAATCAGCTCGTTATCCATGAAATCCTGGCGCGAACAGATCGGTTATGTCTCCCAGGACAGCCCGATGATGGCTGGAACCATTCGAGATAACTTAACATATGGCTTGGAAAATAAAGAGGAGCTCACAGATGACCGCTTATGGGAAGTGGCCAAGATGGCTTATGCCGACCAGTTCATTCAAGACTTTCCAAAAGGGCTTGATACAGAGGTGGGCGAACGAGGTGTCATGCTATCAGGCGGACAGCGCCAGCGAATTGCGATTGCAAGAGCCTTTTTGCGCGACCCTAAGATTTTGATGATGGACGAAGCAACAGCAAGTCTGGACAGTCAGTCAGAAGGAATTGTGCAGCAAGCGTTGACGAGGCTGATGGAAGGCCGTACTACTTTTGTTATTGCACATAGATTGTCTACCATCGTGAATGCGGATAAGATAATTTTCATTGAAAAGGGTGAGATTACCGGTATGGGGACTCATCAGGAGTTAGTGGGGTCGCATAAATTGTATCGGGAATTTGCGGAGCAACAGCTGACTTGATTGAAACAATGATGGTCAAGGGTGGTGAACCCTTGAGCATTATTAATGCTTTATCAATTTGTGTTTGGGCGTTTTGTCGTCCTCTTTATAATGGCTCAACTTTATATAAAGTTCGTGCCAAAAACAGTTGAGTTCATGCCGAAATCAACCGAGTTCGTGCCAAATCCCCCATCATTCATGCCACTCCATATCATGTCCCACAATACGTTCGATACCCAGCTGTAACACTTGCACCAGGCGCTACACAATAATCTTCCTGTTCACCAGAATAAGCAAACGGATTCTGCAGAACCCTCACCAAATTCTCCATCACTCCATAATTCCCATGCTCCACAGCTGCTTCCAATGCTGCTTCCACCCGGTGGTTACGTGCGATCATAGCAGGGTTGCTCTTTTGCATCAGCTCCCGAACAGCTTCCTCACTCGCAGACTGCCTTCCCAATCGCTCTTGCCACAACGAATGCCACTTGTGAAACTCTGCCTTCTTACCAAGCTCACCTAGCGTCAATTCACGGAACGTATTCGTAAAGTCCGACTTGCTCTCCTCCATCACATCAAGTAAACCCTGCACCAAAGCCTCATCTGAACCTTCCTCACCAAACAATCCAAGCTTCGCACGCATTCCTGCCAGCCAATGTCCTCTATACAAATCAGAAAACTTATTAAGCTCCTCTTGCGCCAACTCGACAGCACGATTTTGGTCCTGTTCAAACAACGGCAACAAAGCTTCCGCAAACCTTGCCAAGTTCCAGCCCCCAATTTTCGGCTGATTTTCATACGAATAACGACCTTGCACATCAATGGAGCTAAACACGGTCGCCGGATCGTACACATCCATAAATGCACATGGGCCATAGTCAATGGTTTCCCCGCTGATCGTCATGTTATCTGTGTTCATCACACCATGGATAAAGCCGACCAGCTCCCATTTAGCAATCAGCTCCGCTTGGCGTTCCATCACCTTTCTAAAAAAGCCAAGATAATCGCCAGCTTCCAATTCAGGGTAGTGGCGTTTCATTGCATAATCAGCCAAGGCTTCTAACTTTTCCATATCTCCCCACTGTCCAGCAAACTGAAATGTCCCAAAACGGAGATGACTAGATGCGACGCGGGTCATGATTGCTCCAGGCAACAAACGTTCACGCAACACCTGTTCCCCGGTTGTGACCACAGCCAAGCTTCGTGTTGTCGGTATCCCCAACCCATGCATCGCCTCACTGATGATATATTCTCGCAGCATCGGACCTAAAGTAGCACGCCCATCTCCACCTCGGGAATACGGAGTCCGCCCGGAACCTTTTAATTGAATATCATACCGTTCTCCGCTCGGGGTGATTTGCTCGCCTACCAATAAAGCACGCCCATCCCCAAGCATGGTGAAATTGCCAAACTGATGTCCTGCATAAGCTTGGGCAATACCTGAACCACCATCAGGGACTTTATTGCCAGCAAACACCTCTACCCCAGAGCCTTCTTTCAAAGCTTCCACACTTAATCCAAGTTCATTAGCCACTGATTCGTTTAGCACGATCAGTTCCGCCGCTTCCACAGGATTTGTCTTAATTTCCGAAAAAAATAATTCGGGCAGTGATTCATAGCTATTATCGAATTTCCAACCTATTTCGTTTGTAGTGTTCATCTAATCCCCTTCCTATCATGTGTCTAGTCCATATATTTATTATACCCTTTATGCCACCTATATTAATAAAATCAGACTTTCAAAAAGGCTCTTTTCTCAAAGTTTGTTGCTATTCACAAGCAAAAAGTCGGCTATTGGACTTTTTGCTTCTTACATACTCTTGATTTTGCAAGTAGTATTCTTAGCACAACAAGGAAAAGAGCACGACAGTAAGCAATATAACGGATGATTTGAATATACGAAAAAGCAACAAAGTATACGAAAACAGCCTTCAAAAAAGAGAGTTCAAATTTCGCATCTGAGGAAAATAATGTTAAAATAATCACCAATCACATTTACATACAAGGAGAATATCCATGAACAAAACCTGCAAAGATACCCGTGTCATCCGAACCAGCCGGGTATTTCCGAATGATATCAATAACCACAACACCCTGTTTGGAGGGAAACTGCTGTCAGATGTGGACATGCTTGCATCTATTTCTGCAGCCCGTTTGTGCCGTTGCGAATGTGTGACAGCCTCTATGGACTCGGTTGATTTTCTCTCACCCATCCGGCCAACCGATGCCGTTATCTTTGAATCATTTGTAACATGGACTGGAAATTCATCCATGGAGGTCTTTGTGAAAGTAACAGCTGAAGATCTAACAAAAGGAACGAAAAACATTGCCGCAACAGCTTTTTTAACGTTTGTTGCACTCGATGATCAGGGCAAGCCTGCTCAGGTCCCTTCCATCACTCCAGAAACAGAAGAAGAATTTTACCTTAATAAAACTGGAGAGGATCGGGCAAAGGCTCGACGCAATAGAAGAAGGGAAAGTAAAGCGTTGGCTTCCAAGCTGACAAGTGGATTTAACCCCGAAAAATAAAAGAGAGAGTGCCGCTTCATCGGCACTCTCTCTCTATTCGGCGACAACCGCTGCATTTTTCAGGTCTCCGGCTTCCGGATTTCTTTTTTCTAGCGTGATTCTTGCAGTCGTTCCTTTGCCTATTTCACTCTCATATTCGAGTTTGCCGCGATGATTTTTTATGATTTTATTTGTAACAAGCAGGCCTAAGCCTGTTCCTTTTTCTTTTGTCGTGAAAAATGGCTTCCCGAGCTCCTGAATTTTCTCAGGAGAAATGCCGACGCCTTGATCCTCGAATTCTATAATTACCGCTTTAGCTGTCTCCTTCAGCCGAATGGTAACCACTCCACCACGTGGCATGGCTTCAAAAGCATTTTTTAATAGGTTGATGAAAACTTGTTTCATCTCGCTTTCCACACAAGCAAGCATCAACGATTCATATACTTCGAGCTTCACTTCTATATTCAGTATCAACGCTTGGGAGTCCAAGAGGAACACCACGTTTTTTAACACCTCAACCATGTCCACATTGTTCATCAATTTAGCTTGCGGCTTTGCCAACACTAACATTTCATTAGAAATCAGCTCAATCCGCTCAAGCTCACTTGCCATAATCGCATAATATTCAGGGCTTGCCCCGCCTTGTATTTTGATTAGCTGCAGAAACCCTTTTAACGAAGTGAGCGGATTCCGTATTTCATGGGCGACTCCTGCGGCCAACTGTCCCACCGCAGTGAGTTTTTCTGAATTTACAAGTGCCTCTTCGGATTCCCTCCGCTCGGAAATATCCCTGGAGGTGCTAATGATTTTGTTTAATTGGCCATATTCATCAAGTACAGGCTTGGCCACCGTTTCAAGCCAGATCTGCCGCCCATCCTTTGCTACCACGCGAAATTCTTTACTTAGTGAGGGTTGGGGATAATTGTTTTCCCCGTTGTATCTTCTGATAGTGTCGATATCTTCCGGACTGATGAACTGAGTAAAATCATTTCCAATTATGTCACATTGGCTATATCCAAGAATATCAGTCACAGCAGGATTTATGTATTGCACCACACCCTCCGGAGAAGAAATGGCGATGATGTCCTTGGCATGTTCAGATATGAGCTGATACATGCTCTCAAGTTCCTGTTTTCGTAAAAAGGTAAAGGCGGTCACCGCATGCTTGCTCATTAAAATGGAAAGACGGATATCCATTTCAGTCGGAGTATATGGATAAGGATGATAGATTGCGAAGGTTCCATAGATTTTCTCCCGATAATAGATGGGAATCGACCAGACAGCTCGTACTCCAGCATTGTTTGCAAGATCGAGAAATGGGATCCAAACCTTGTCTGTATGCATATCTTCACAGACGACTACACGTTTTTCCTTCGCCGCTATCCCACATCCGCCAACACCCAAGGGAAGGTTCTTCACTTTTTCTACGTATATATCGGGAAATGACTCATACCCAGGGCCTGGACTTAAGCTTTGCTTAACCTCATCAAAAATCATCGTCGTCACGATGGCATCTTCTGAGAGCATCACCTGCAACTCCGCCACCAAACGCGAAAGAATCTTCTCCACTGTATCATCATGCTCAAAAGGATTTTTATGTAAAAGTTCATTCAACATATTATGACTCTCAACGCCTTTAAAGTTTTTCTACTATTCTAACAATAAATTTACCATATTAAAGTCCTTTTCGCTTGATTTTTCCACTTGATTAAATAGTCCATTATATGGAAATTAATGAAATCGGCCGAACGATCTCAAAAAACGCTAAAAATCTCATTATGTAGGTTGGGGCTATTGTTTAATGAAACTAGCATCAAAAAACCCCTAAGCAATACATATGCCTAGGGGTTGAAATCATGTTATTTAGTTTTTTATAGCAATGGATTCCTCTTCCCGTATCATCCTCTCAACCTGCAGAAGGGTAGATAGGACGTGTATGAAGGCTTCTTGTTCGGTTGAGTTTTTTTTATGACGGTCGTAATAGTGGGGAAGGAGGGTTGCGATGTGTTCTCTTGCTTGGTAGTCAAAATGATAGAAGTCAAGGATAGGGAAATAGAGGGCGTCTCCGATGGGGAGTAAGGTTCCCACCACTATTTCGCCTTTTTGGGGTGGGATGGCGTTCCGGTCGTATATGACCACATCAAGTGTCTCTTCGGTAAGCATATCAATGAGTACCAAGGTGCGGTCGTTATACTTATAGCCGACATAGTAGAATTTGGTGGTGGCTTCCTCCCATTTTTTGAGCCAGGAGATGATGAGTGGTTTGTGTTTGAGGACTGAGTAATTTTTTGCGATGTATTCTTGCACAAATGGAATTTCGATACCATTGCTTGACTGGTATAGCACCTTCCACCAGAAGAGGTTGTGTTCGAGGGAGTGCCTTTTCTCCTCGGGGATCTGGTGTTCATCGATATACCCCTCCATCAGTTCCTGAAAATCTTTGAAATGGGTACCAACTACTTCTCTTGCAAAGTCGTTATAAACCTCTGTGAGTAACTCTGCCTTTAGCTCCTCGGAGATTGGCAAGTCATTTTTAAACTCTCCCGAATGTGTTGCCGACTGAGCAAACCCCACTACATTATCAATTGTTTCAAACTTCTTCATTACATCAATCCCTTCCATTATAGTTTGATACAAAGAAAGGATTCGACATTTATTTACATATTCCTTCTTTTAAAATGATTCTTTTCCATAAACTTGGCACTTGTCCTCTCAAATCTAATAACTAGTCACATCCAGTGTAAGGACATCGCAAAAAGGTATTGTGCCAAATAATAAGGGATCATCACCAGATAATTTCTATAAGGTAATTTTTCGATAAATCTATCCCACGCAAGAATGGCATCGGAAAAGAAAAACAAAATTGCCCCTGCTATTATAAGTGGCTGTTGACTATAGAATGCGGTCCATACCATGGTGGTGATGATCGCTACATACGCCGTGACGGGAAGAAAAATAGAGATGCCTCCCGAATCCAGAACCCCTTTTGACAGCTTTAAAAGGTAGAGAATAGCGACAACAAGTAACGCTCCAGTAATCCATCTATTTACCTCCCCACTTCCTGGAAAGGTTACAAAAGCAACGACATAGCATATATGCCCAGCCAAAAAGGAAACTAATCCATATACAAAACGATCCTTTGGTAGCATCAGGAAAATATCACCTAGAATAGAACATAACAACCCCGCCAAGATCCACCAACTATAGGTAGAGGGAGAATTCCCCACTCCCATTATCCCTATCAAAATAATGATAACCATGGTCCCTGGCTTTAAAAGATACGTCCATGATTTAATATGTTTTTCCACCACAATAAGATAAAAAATACCGAGTAGCATGGTGAGAAATGAGAGGGATAGCAACAATTCCAAAACCTCCTTCAGAACTTTTATATACTATACATTTTAATCCACTATTAATAACCGTGAAAGGTGTAAATGGAGTGATTTCTAACAAAACTCCCTTGCCTCCCTTCAATCTCCCGTGCTACACTTATAGTAACTTTTAAAGAAATGGAGGGTTTTCCTATGACTGCAAGTATGCGACTTCGATTCCACGCTTTGAACCGTTAATTAAATACGTTCAAAGGCTCTGCCTGTGTGCAGGGTAAATGGGATTGGTCTGCCTACTTTTAGGAAACCTTTATTTTACGATGCTAATATGATTGTAGAAAAAAGAGGGGGACAGTCTACCCTCTTTTTGTTATGCCTTTTTTAAATGCAGCCTTTAAGGGCTTATTTTGCCTACCCATCAACTCTTCTCACAGGACGCCCAAATAAAAATTAAGAGGAGAATGAATGATGACATTAACAAAAGAAAAAGTAATAGAAATAGCAAAGGATAATGGCTTGGATATCCTTGCCGACTCACTGACATTTAACGAATCCGGACTAGATTTCCTTGTAGTATTTGCTGAAGATGCCAAAGGGGAGGAATGGGTATTACGCTTCCCTAGAAGAGAAGATGTAATGGCTTCCACCAAAAAAGAAAAGCGCACCCTTGATTTAGTAAGGGAACAGCTAACTGTGGAAGCGCCAAACTGGTTGATCTATAACGATTCACTGATTGCGTATAATCGACTTACCGGAGTACCCGCCGCTACTGTCGATCCCGAGGCTCAGGCATATATCTGGGTACTCGACGAAAAGAACGTTCCAACTTTGTTTAATGAAACACTTGCAGAAGCCTTGGTATCCTTACACCGTATTGACCGTGAGAAAGCCCGGGCTGCCGGGCTCCCTGTAGAAACGCATGAGGAGACCCGTGAAAATATGGCAAAAAGAATGAAAAAAGTGAAAGAGGAGTTCCATGTTAATCCGGAGCTTTGGCAAAGGTGGCAGGACTGGTTGGGGAATGACTCCCTCTGGCCAAAACAAACCGCACTTGTTCACGGCGACCTTCATGCCGGTCATATATTGATTGATGAAGAGAATAGGGTCACTGGCTTTATCGACTGGACCGAAGCTGCCGTAGGAGACATCGCCATCGACTTTGTAGCTCACTACCGCACATTTGGAGAAGATGTGTTGAAAGAGTTGATCCATCACTATGAAAAGGCTGGAGGCTATGTATGGCCAGGGATGGCGCAGCACGTGGTGGAACTGACTGCAGCCTATCCGATCGCCATAGCTGAGTTTGCGATTAAATCTGGTTTGGAAGAATATATGGATATGGCGAAGCAGGTGCTGGGAGGAAACGGGGAATAGGATTTAGTAGTAGAGATCTAACTTGGTAAGATGAAGACCATTTTGGCATGAAAATAACAGTGGAAAGGACTTCATAAACGATATGAAGTCCTTTTCAACAAGAAATAAGCTACGAGATTGTCTTCATAAGCAGTATAATGACCATCTCAACTAGAAAGCACCTTCAAATTGTCTTCATAAGCAGTATGTTGACATTCTCAACTAGAAAGCACCTTCCAAATTGTCTTCATAAGCGGTATGATGACAATCTCAACTAAAAATCACCTTCCAGATTGTCTTCATAAGCGGTATGATGACAATCTCAACTAGAAAGCCCCTTTCAGATTGTCTTCATAAGCAGTATAATGACAATCTTAACTAAAAATCACCTTCCAGATTGTCTTCATACCTACAAAAGTTAGAAATCATAATGGAGCCGTCCTTCCCTCATTCCTGAATCTGCTTCAACGACTTCTCCACAAAAGAATACGCATAGTCTTCAGACACTCTTTTTGTATTAAAATAGAATGTATATACATCGTCATTGACCCGGAAACTTATCCTTAATGAATCTGGTATAGAGTCTTTTCTATGACTATAGTAGACAGTTTTGCCGGCGATTCTCTTTTCTTCTCCAATCAACATTCTATTGATATTATCTATATGATTGGTATCTCCATTTAAGATGCTTAGACTAACCATGTGTTTATCAACAACCAATGGCTCACCGTAAATGATATCTCCAAAGACGCCCCCATATCGTTTCTCCAGTTCATCTGACTGCTCCTTTTCCTCTTCTCCAGCATCCAATGTACTATAAATGAAAACTCCGTAAACTGGCTCGCCGATATGAGCTTCATCATCAATAATGTACCCGTCTTTTATAATGGTAGCCACCTTTAAAGGAACATCAGCATGAAACGGTATATGAACCTCTGTCCCTAGCTTGGCAGATGCAATTTTCTCTAAATTGGTATACGGAGTCACCCCTCCATTGCCAGCATCCAAACCAGTTTCAGTCTCGTCCTCCACCGTCAAGCTCTTTTCCGTATCTGAAAAAATCACCTCTGTCGCAAGAAAGTACCCACCTATCACCAATAACACCCCAGCTAACATAAATGAAACGACCGGCCTCATATCCCATCTCCTTTGTTGTCTTTTCTCTGGTTGCCTAACCGACCCCATCACTCTTTCATGAAGTTCCTTTTTCCCTTCATCATCCAACTTAATTGCCTGGTACCCTTTCAATGTCCGATCCAGGCGATTCTCCTCTTTCTCATGCGTCATGGTTATAGCCCTCCTTCAGCATTTGTTTCTTCAAGGCTTCCAACGCTCTATGCAAAGTGGTCTTCACCTTACCTTCACTCCAACCCAGGATTTCTGCTGTCTCCCGCACCGTCAAATCCTTTATTCTTCGTAAAATAATGACCTCCCGATATGATCTTTTCAATTGCTGCAGGGCACGATACAGGTATGCCTCATACTCGCCTTGTTGCGCCACTTGTTCGGGTAAATATTCAGATGTCGAAAGCATGGCAGTAGCTACAAAAGAATCTGCCACAAAACGAAAAGGCTTCCTCCTCCGAAACTCATCAATTGTCGCATTCCGCGCAATCCGGTACAGCCAATTCCTTTCACTTGTCTCCCCTTTAAATCGATCTATTGCTTGATAAGCCTTGATATACGTATCATGCGTCAAGTCCTTCGCCATCTCTGGATCACCGGTCATCATCAGAACATAACGAAAAACCTCATCGCTATACCGCTCATACCAATCATTCAGCTTTCGAATTGACCATTCTCCCTCCATGTATTTCACCTATCTCTCTATAGCTATCGCAAATTTGCTTACTTTAAGGACGTGAGGAACGTGCTTTGGTTACACTTTTACAAAAAAAGTCCACCTGCAACTCTAGTTTACACTAGAAAGCAAATGGAACTTTATCTTCCTTTATTTAAACTGTAAAAGCTTTGCAAGTTCGACTATATCCCTTTTCAGCTGCTCTGCCTCTTTGTCTGTCATATCCTTAAATTGAAAGGGTGGGAAAAAACTGTATACATAATTGTCGCTTACGACGTCTAGTTTCACTCCCCCATATTCTTGATTTGAAACAGTCAATACTGCCCGGTGATCCCCTACTAGAATCTCTGTAGATTCATAGGATGCTGATGGAAATTTCGGGTGTGGTAATAACATTTCCATCCTTTGTTCTATGGAATACTCATTTTCATAAGTGTTAATATGAAGTAATTCAGGAGAACGATTACCAAGCTGGTAAAAGTAAGCGCCATAGATACTATCCTCCGTAATTAATGGCTCACCAATGATGGCATCAATATAATCTTCTGCATTCATCGGAAACACTTGAAATATTGGGTCAAATTCGATACCTTTAGTTTCAGCATTCTTCTCCGTATTTGGAACTGCTTGATAAAGATTTTCCTCTTTCACAGACACTTCCTGTTTTTCTATCACGATAACAGGAATACTTATCATCAGTAACAATGTTGCAATGGCAATTAGAAACTTTGAGGCAACTCGCCTTTTTTTGATGCTTCGGATATTGCACCCAATTTGATCTCTTACCAAACCGGCACGCTCCTGATTCCACTCCAAATCATGCTCCAATCTCTTCAATGATTGCTCCAACCGGGAGTCACCTTCCAACCTGCTTTTCATCATCTTTTACCTCCCCCTTCATTTTTTCCTCCAAGGTCTGCATCGCCCGAAACAAAGTAGACTTCACTTTACTTTCGGACCATTCCAAGATATGAGCTGTTTCCACAATGGAAAATCCTTTGATCTTCCTAAGAATGATTACCTGCTTATATGTAGCTTTCATATTACTTAGAGCCTCGTAAAGTTCTCGGGAATTCTCTTTAAGGATGACGATATCCTCTGTTGATGTTGTCAGTTCCTTGTTAAATACTTGATGGAATAACCTAATCGGCTTCATTTTACGGATATAATCGACAGTAGTGTTATGTGCGATTTTGAATAGCCATGTCTTCGGTGAAGAATCCCTTTTAAATGTATGATGGTGCTTATATGCCCTTAAAAAAGTCTCTTGCGTCAAATCCTCTGCCTGCTGACTGTCTTTGACCATGAGAATAATATATTTGAAGATAGTCTGATGGTATTGGCTATACCATTCCTCTATCTCATTTTCTTTATAAAATGACACCAGGTTTTCCCCCTCATTTTTTTGACACTGTATAGACGCTCGAACTTCGAAAAAGTTTTAAAAAAAGGAAAAATAATAGGATGGCACTCCCACAACCCAATTAGAAGCAGAAGAACCATCCCTATAATAACTTTAAATACTCTATATTTATTCAATAGATGTAAAAAAACCGGCGACCTCCTGGAATGAAGGTCACCGGTTTCTACATTCTCTATTTATATTCTCATATCCCATCGCTCTCGCTCCGTCTCTTTCAACTGCTTCTCCGTTTCCTCAGGATAAACGGTACGGAACTTATGGTCATCAGCCGGAATGATTTCCACCATCTTTTCGATCATATCTTCAGGATGGAACTCTTTCAACTGCTCTTCCTGCTCTTTCATATCTGCTTTTCTTGTAAAATGCTTTTCTTCATCAAACCATTTCCACTTTTCCTCAGCAGCTCGTTTATTGAAGCCAGTGGCGTATGGCCCTGGATTGATTGTCGCCACTTTTACCCCGAACTCTTCCAGCTCCGATTTCATTGTCTGCGCGATGCCTTCCAATGCATGCTTGGTTGCCGTGTAAGGACCCACATATGGAGTCGCGGAAATGCCCGCCATGGAACTCATGAAGACTATCTTTCCACTTCCCCTTTTCACCAGCTTCCTTGCAGCAATCTGGGCAGTTTCAAGGGTCGCGAAAACATTGATTTCAAAAAGGGCGCGGAATCTTTCCATCGGCACTTCCCCAAGCGGCCCTCCCTCATTGATTGCAGCATTCGCCACAAACACGTCAAAATCGTATTTCTCCATCTGCTCCAAATCCAGAGGGTTGGTAATGTCGAGCTTGAACACTTCCATATCCAGCCCTCGGGTCTCAACTTCCCGCATCAAATCGGTTTTTTGGGATGTCAGTTCCGTCGTTGCGATGACTCTATGGCCTTTCTCCGCAAGTCCTAACGCAGCCCCTCTTCCAAGCCCGGTTCCCGCTCCTGTAATGAATATTGTTTTAGCCATTTGAACTCCTCCTGTAAAATAGGTTATCGTTTTATCTTCCCTGCAGGAGTAGTGACAAAACAAGGAGCTATCATTGAGGACCGTTTAGAGCCAGGCATATCAAGCCGACTGTTATTTTCCTTTCTCCATCACCGCAAAATAATTCCCTTCCCCATCGGCAAAATTAAACACCTTTCCGGAAGGCATATTCACCATCTCGCCAACCGTTACATTTTTTCCCGTCAAATCTCCATATAGCCCTTCAAGATCCTCCGCGAAAAACATCAAAGAAGGTGTACCCAGGTTAAGGCCTGGTGACATTTTAGCAACAAACTCCTTATTATGAATGATGATGCTTGTTTCCGATTCCTTAGAGGCTGCTATTTCAATCCATCTCATCCCTTCCCCATTGTCTTCTTCTGAAATAACATGGAACCCTACTTTTTCCGTCCAGAACTTAACTGCTTCATCCTGGTCATTAACATAAAGCATGATTTGGCCGAGTTTAGTGATCATCATTTCTTCCTCCTTTAAGGTTTATGTGGTAACAAATTCTATGTATTTCAATAAAATCCTTTAATAGAATGGATTAAAAAGCCTTTTCATTATCCAAAAGTTTATGTAAACTTAATTATAAACTAAGTTAACAAATCAGGAGGAACATCAAATGAACGCAAAAAACGAAAGACTAAGATGGCTTATATTATGTGCAATGTTCGCCGCCATCACGGCAGTGCTGGCACAAATGGAAATCCCATTACCGCTTGTACCGATCAGCGGGCAAACCCTTGCGGTGGGGCTTGCGGCAACCATCCTCGGAAGCAGATACGGAGCAATGTCGATGGTCTGTTACGTTCTTCTTGGAGCTGTCGGCTTGCCGGTGTTTGCTGAAATGAAGGGCGGAGCTGGTGTGCTCGTCGGTCCAACTGGTGGTTACATATTCGGCTTTATCCTAGCAGCTTTCTTTACTGGGTACATTTTGGAGAAAACATCTTTCACCTTAAAATGGGCCATGATCGCAAACACCGTTGGAATGATCATTACCTTAGTTGCAGGAACCATCCAGTTAAAAATGGTGATGGCTATGACATGGGCAGATGCATTAAAATTCGGGGTCTATCCTTTTATTGTGGTGGGTCTGATTAAAGCATTCTTGGCAAGCTGGATAGGTATAACCGTAAGAAGGCGTCTGAAGCAGGCGAACCTTTTACAGGTTAAAGGGGATGTGGCTGCCTAAGCTAGGTGCATCTAACACTCTGGGGTATATTAAAAAAGAGAGAAGTGCGCCAACACCTCTCTCTCCGATTCAATCTTAGTAGGAAAGCCACCTTTTTCTTTTACCGAAGCATAAGGTGGTTTTCTTTTGTCCAGATTACTCGTGAAATCACTACCTCGACACCATCTTCCTGCGGTCCGTTCCCGTAAATAAAAGCCCTAACCATAGTCCGAGTCCGATGATAAAGAAAATCATGAAGGAACTGATAGCGATATACACCTCGCCAGTCGCAAATCCTGAAGTGAATGCCACATACAGGCTAAAAGCGATCAACCCTATTGCAACAGCATAAAAAATAGCCCGTACCTTATTCATCCCATACTTCTTACTCGTTTCTCTTGTAAGCATACTATACGTAATGATCGCAATCCCAAAAACGGCGAATATCGCAGTACCTGTGACAGTTTCCAATTGCAGACCCATGAAAAACAACATGGCAGATGTTAATACCCCGAATATAATTAGCAAAATTCCCGTAATCAATCCGGCGACAGCTATTCTTTCTGTCATCGACGAATAGACCGCTTGCTTCGCTTTGTTCTGACCCACTTCACGCATATCATCCACAAGTCCGCTAAGGTCCCCCATCGAACTTACTGCTTCTTTGAATGCAGTCGACTCATCCATTCCTTCTTTTTTATAGTCCGCAATTTTTTCTTTCAGATTGGTTGCCAGCTCCTCCTTTAGATCATATAACTGCTGACTTTCCCCTACGCCGGAAAACAGGCCATTCACATATGCATGAATTTTCTTATCCAAGTCACTCTGGTTTCTCATCAATTTCGATTCCTCCCTCTATTAAGTAATGTAATATCTCTTTTGCAAATTTCCATTCTTCCTTGTATCGATCATAGCGTGCTCTGCCGTCTTCGGTAAGCTTGTAGTACTTCCTCCGCCCGCCTTGCGTTTCATCTCCCCAATAAGAAGCAATAGATCCTTCCTTCTCAAGGCGCCGAAAAGCCGTATAAAGGGTTGCCTCTTTCAGTTCATACTGGTTTTTACTCAGTTCGATGATGGTCTTGTAGATCTGATAGCCGTAGCTGTCCCCTTGGCGCAAGACATTCAGAATAATGGTATCCGTGTGTCCTCGTATCAGATCTGTTGATATTTTATTGACCACATTACATCACCTCCTGTTATTAATTTACAACACATTACTGTGTGTGTCAAAGTAATTTATTAAAAATAGTAATATCACAAAATAAAAAGAACGGCCTCTCTTAAGCAAGAGATCCGTCCTTGTGTTTTTCTTCGTTCAACTTTATCTTTATCCTGACATTTTCCCGTCCAGACTTTCCCGCATCCAATGGCGGTGTTGGGCAATCGCGGATACGAAAGCCTCAGTAAACCCTGCCAGGTCATTCATATTACGTGCAGTCACGATTCCCATGTCTGCAGACACCGCTCCTTTGCTTTCCTTATCCGCAAGAGTAATGTTCTTTATGTCGGTTACTGCTAGGAGGTCAACTGCTTCATTTGTCGCTCCGATAGGTTTGGCATGAACAAATGCATCATTAATGAAGTTTTTTGCCTCTTTATGCATCATCAGGTTATCAACCGATTGCTGACCACCGGCGATATAGACGGCATCATACATGATCGCTCCGCTAGTGGCGTAGTTCTTGTTGACTTCGACTTCCTGATTGTTTGCGCTTTGGATCATTCCAAGGTTCTTGCTGATTATATCCACATGTATTCCGGCAGTTTGCAATGCGGCTTGAACCTGCTGTAGTTCATTCAGGGCAAACCCATCAAAGGCCAGAATGGCCACTTTCCTTGTTCTTGCCCCCATAATCGTATTTGCCTGGCTCACAGCAGGGGATGCAGCAGTCACACCGGTACCACCAACAGCGGTTGGAGGTGCAACCCCTACCCCTTTGGCAATTTCAGTTGCCAGTTGACCATCCACATTGTTGAACATCTCCACCACACGCTGCTTGATCGTTTTATCTTTTACACTTCCGACCTCAAAGTGGAACGCTTTAATAATATGCTGCTTCTCATAGTCAGACATGCTATTCCAGAAAAGGGTCGCTTGCGAATAATGATCATTGAAGCTTTCGCTACGATTTCGGATTTTATGCCCCTCCACTTTCTCGGCATAGTGAACAAACCCCTTCTCCTTATCGACATCCGGCGTGTTGCCTTGAAGCGAATTCTTTGTGTAGCTCACTTTTCCACGATCAATGGTCATCCGGTGGAATCCATCTCTCTGATTATTATGGATCGGCGCTATCGGACGGTTGATCGGAATCTCGTGGAAGTTCGGACCACCCAGCCGGAGTAGCTGAGTATCTGTATAAGAAAACAGACGGCCCTGCAACAACGGATCATTCGTAAAATCAATTCCTGGCACGACATTCCCTGTGTGAAAGGCCACTTGTTCCGTTTCCGCAAAAAAATTATCCTGATTCCGGTTCAACGTCATCTTTCCGATAATTTTCACAGGGACTAGCTCTTCAGGCCATATCTTCGTGGGATCGAGAATATCGAAGTCGAATTTAAACTCGTCTTCCTCTTCCAAGATTTGCACGCCGAATTCATACTCAGGATATTCCCCTTTGTTAATTGCATCCCAAAGGTCGCGGCGAAGATAGTCCGGATCCTTGCCCGCAAGCTTTTGCGCTTCGTCCCATGTAAGGGAATGAACACCAAGCAATGGCTTCCAGTGGAATTTTATAAAACGTGCCTTTCCTTGTTCGTTAACAAAGCGGAAGCTATGTACCCCAAAGCCCTCCATCATCCGGAAGCTCCGTGGAATCCCTCTGTCTGAGAGCAGCCACATAATCATGTGGGCACATTCTGTGTTATTGACCACCCAATCCCAAAACGTATCATGGGCAGCGGAGGCTTGAGGTATTTCATTATCAGGCTCCGGCTTGATCGCATGTACCACATCTGGAAACTTTATCGCGTCCTGAATGAAGAAAACGGGCATATTGTTAGCCACCAAATCATAGTTCCCTTCTTCTGTATAAAACTTTGTGGCAAATCCCCGGACATCCCGAACCGTATCAGCTGAACCACGGGAACCTACAACCGTTGAAAACCTCACGAATACAGGAGTTTTAACGGAAGGATCCTGTAAAAATCCTGCCTTGGTCAGTTCTGTCATAGGCTCGTACACCTGGAAATAACCATGGGCACCAAATCCTCTCGCATGAACCACGCGCTCAGGAATACGCTCATGGTCAAAATGCGTCATCTTCTCCCTAAAATGGAAATCCTCCATCAGTGTCGGTCCCCTGTCACCGGCCTTCAACGAGTCCACCGTACTCGAAACCTTCACTCCCTGATCTGTCGTCAACTTTGTATCCTTGTGATCAACCCGATAGTCTTCCAGCTGTTCATCCTTTTTATTTTCTAAATTTCTTGATTGCTCTTTTTTCCTCAACTTACTTAACACCCCATTCAATTTATTAAGGAATACAGGAAAAATTACCCTATAAATAGTTTGGCATTACAAGCTGAAGTTATACTGAAAAAATTGGAAATTGATAAAATCACTTTTAAATGTTCAATTAACTGTATTCATTTCATTTTTACCTTTTAGAGTGTATCGTACTAATTAGTATAGGAGATAAGTTGCGGAGAAATCCATTATCCTCCATGATGGATAAGTTGACCTTGGATAAAACAAGAGGCAGCGTCACGTTTAAGAATGAGCAGATTCTGAATGATAGAAAATCTGTGAGTGATGAGTTCGAGAAGATTATTGATAGAGTGCTATAACGCAGAAAGCCGATCCTTGGTGGGATTGGCTTTTTTACTGAAGGCTGTTTCGTAAACTTTGTTGTTTTTGCGTATTTCTACCGACTTTTTACTAGTATATAGCAACAATCTTTGGAAAAGAGCGTCACTGAAAAATGATAAATACAATATTTTCTTTTTTACCCAAACCCAAACAGTAGGTGCTTCGTCTAAAATGGTGAGAGGGGGGATATCTACATGAACGAACTAGAACATAAGGCTGTTTCTAAAGAATTTGTTTCAGATAAAGAACAGCTTATCAATGAATTAATGAATGAGACCGGGGACGCGGTTCTCCACCTTGTTTTTACATATGTTAAGAACCGGACGATAGCGGAGGATTTGACACAAGAGATTTTTATTAAATGCTATGAAAAGATAGAGCAATTCCATCATCAGTCTTCTATAAAAACTTGGCTCTACCGCATTGCAAGCAATCATTGCAAAGACTATCTAAAGAGCTGGCATTATCGAAAGCTATTACTCAATGAGAAAATATTGAACTATATACCCTCCAAAGCTAAAGATGTAGAGCTTGAAGTAATAGCTAAAAGTGAAGAAGCCAGCCTGACCAAAGCAGTAATGGAATTACCGATACAATTCCGTGAGGTGGTAATACTTCATTACTATGAGGATCTCCCTTTGACTGAAATAAGTGCTATTACTTCAGTCAATGTCAATACATTAAAAACCAGATTGAAACGTGCAAGGGAAATATTAAAAGAACACATGATGGTGGAGGTATAAAGGATGAATGATCCATTTCTAAATTTCAGAAAATCTATGAAGAAGAATGTTTTCAAGGATCTCTCTTTTACGGAAGAAAGGAAAGCTAGAGTGAACGAAGCGATACAGGCAAAGCGTTCATCCTCTACGCTTCACTCATTTAATGAAGATACCGTCCTTGAAATTTTGAAATCTCTACAACTGGTGGCCAAACACGGCTTTGAGATTTCCACACAACTTTTCCAAAAAGAAGAACACAGTTTTTTGCACAATGAAGGACAACTTTATACACTTTTACATTTGTTAGAGAATAAAGAAGTTTTGGTTTCTATGTGGAGAGCGGATAAGAAGTATTATGCACTAACCACAAAAGGTAGGAAGTACTTGGCAGCCGCCTCTAGAAAAGAATATGCTAAACACCCGTTTCTATTAAAAGATTTGCTAGAGGAGGCAGCCTTATGAGTTCGCCAATATTTGATGAATTTTTAACAAAAGTAATGTCAAAAGTAAAATCCAAAGATGCTCACAGCATGATAAAAAAAGAACTCTATCATCACCTCCTAGAACTAAGCCAGTCATTCCAGAATCGTGAGGATTCCAAAGAAAAAGCTGAGGAAAAAGCCGTTCAAGAAATGGGGAATCCTTACTCAATCGGGGAGAAATTAAATAAGCTTCATAAACCTAGAATGGATTGGATGCTCATCATTCTGTTTACCATTATAGGAGCGATTAGCTTTCTCCCCTTAATCGGGAATGCACCAGGCTCTTTATTTTTGGAGAAGCAGGCAATCTGGTATAGCCTGGGAACAGTCGTCCTGATTTCGTTCCTATTATTTGATTATAGAAAACTGAAAAATTGGTGGTTCATTTTTTATAGTAGTGGCGTGCTTTTGCTTTTATACCTTCTTGTATTCGGCGTTTCAGTAGGCGGAGTCAAGAGATGGGTTTCTTTTGGCGGATTTACGATAGATGCAGCTACTATTTCTATGCTTTTGATTTTCCTTGCGTGGTCTGGTATTTTTACTAAACCTGGATTGTTTAACGGGTGGAGACAAGGAATGATGTTTGGTCTATTTTGGGTACCAGTCATTCTTTACATGATGCTTCCTTCCTTTCCTTACAGTATTTTTTATTTTTTCTGTGTGTTAATAATGTTCACTTTTTCCCATATACCGAAAAAGAGCAAATTCATCATGATCACAGAAAACTGACCACGTGTCTACTTTTTATTTTGCCGATTTTAATCAGCTCTCGGGGCAGCCTTTTAAGTGAAAGATTATTCTCTTTTCTTTCTCCTGAAAAATATTTAAATGGACCGGGTTATATGTATATCTTAATCAAGGGACTCCTTGCTGACGCAGGCTGGTTCGGAAATGGGCTAAATGGGAACAGTGCCATTCAATCCCTTCCGGACGCCCATACAGATTTTGCTTTCCCCTATCTTGTTCACTCACTCGGCTGGGCATTCGGAATATTTCTTTGTATGCTATTGATAGTGTTTATATGGAAAATTTCACAAAATGCATTCAAGACAAAGGACTCTTATGGAAGGATACTAGTAGTGGGCGGAGTTACCTTAATCGCTATCCCAGCCATATGGAATATACTAATGGGCTTAGGGTTTGCACCAATTATAAATGTGCCTTTACCTTTTATCAGTTATGGCGGAACCACACTGATTTTTTATTCCGCCGTTTTAGGGATTATCTTAAGTGTTTACAGACGGAAAGATATCGTCGAGCCAAGTGAAATTTAGCCCTATAAGGAAAGGGAGGTTTCTTCTGTGCATCAGTAGAAACCTCCCTCATTTTAATTTATTGAAACAACTCTTTCAACAAAGTCCAGAACCCCTTCTTCTTCTCAGGTTCCGCTTCCTTCGTTTTCTTTTCTTCCATTTTAATTGCTTCGGTCTTAATCACAAACTGAACCGAAGTGACTTTCTCATTTTCTTCTGATACAAACGACACCGGCTTGAAGTCCGATTTATCGTACTCCTGAATCATTTTGTCGATTTCGGCTTGCATTTTTTCAGGCAGGTTTTTTGTTTCGGAATGCAATTCCTTTGTACCTTCAGATAACTCATCGACACCAGAAGACAATTCACTCGTACCATCCGTCAAGCCAATCAAGCCACTATGAAGCTGTGAATAGGATGTGGATAGTTCTCCGACCCCGTTTGTATAGCTCACAAGTCCTGAATGGAACTGATTATAATTGGCTGCCAATGTTTCCATCCCTTTCGTTAGTTCCGCAAACCCACTCAAGTCGGTTTCCTTTAAGGAAGCAGAGAGCTCATCGGCAATCGTCGTCAACGTGCCACTCATTCCTCTTACAGCTCCATCGACCTGCGTGAGAGATGGCTCCACTGCAGCAAATGCTTCCCGAACCTGTGCATAAGTCCCCTTTACTTTTTGTGCAGCCGCATAATTGGCTGCTAACCTATCCACAACGGCAGGATCTGCTCCGCTTTCATATAACGAGGTAATCTCTGCTTCAGAAAGGTCTCCAGCAGGGATTTCTGTGATCGCACCATCAAGTGCAGCATATGCCGCTCCATAGTTTTCCTGTAAAGTAGCGAGGCCGTTTGCCGTTTCATTCAAGCCTTTCGCAAGCTCACGCAACCCAGCCGGCAATTCCATCAAACTGCTCAAATCAACGTCAGCCGCACCACCGGAAAGCTCACGGTTAATGGTCCCAAGCGCTTCTTTTATAGAATTCGATGCCCCAACAAGCTGTGAAGAGGACCCATTCAGTTGGCTGATGCCATTTTTATATTTTCCTGAGCCATCTCGAAGCTTCCCAGCACCGTCATTCAACTGCGAAACACCGTCCTGAAGTTCAGAAACCCCATCATTCAATTGCCCGATGCCATCTGACAGTTCTGCCATATCATCGGTCATCCCTTCCGTTCCGGTTGTATCAATCGGAAGGCTGGATGGGACTGCGGCAATCTCCACTCCATTGAATTCAAAGTTATCCACATCCGCCTCCACACTAAGCTGCTCTTCTTTTCCAGGCATCACGGTAAACGTAATTTGTTTATTTTTCCCGGCATTCGCCTGCATGCCACCAGAGGATGCTTCAATATTCTTGTACGTATTTGGCAGCGTCAGGGATACTTGCAGCAAATAATTTTCATAAAAGACGGAGTCCATATTCTCGTTGGCTCTCGTTTCCACTTGAATCTCAACATGACCGCTCTCTCCTGCAAGTTCAGTAGGTTCCACTTTACTTCCATCCAGCAGATAAGTAACCGTCACATCCCACGGTAGTTCCGTTCCTTCTTCCAAGTCCCCTTGATAGTAGAACTTTCCTTCCTGTTCCACATCCGCTACAACCCGTTCGTCTTCTTGCTGTAGCTCTGTTCTATCTGTAAGGTTCTTTACTGTTTTATAGTTTCCAAAATCCAGGATTTCCCCAGCCTTTGCAACCTCAAGGGTATTCACCACATAGATCGGTCCGAGGTCCCCGTTCGCCTTCAACGTGGCATACACGACCTCTTCCTTGGACCGGACATTCCTCTCATCCTCAGCCCAAACCCCACTCGCATTCCCAAGAAATGAAGGCAAGAAAATCATTCCGGCAAGTACAGCATAAAGTAGTTTTTTCTTTCTCATCATCACTTCTCCTCTTTAAAATTGGACTTATATGTTGTTTTTTTGATGAATTTATCACACACAAGCAGCATCGCCGGCAGGAAGAATAGTACCATGATAAACGCCAGCAGCGCCCCTCTTCCAAGCAACAGTCCGATCGATCCGACAATCGGGTTAGAAGACGTAATCCATAAAATAAACCCGACACTCGATAGAATGGCTGCCGAGATTGAAATCGAGAAGGTCTTCTCATCCAGCGTTTTTATAATTGCCTTCCTCGCAGACATCTCCTTACGATGGTGCGTATAGGCCTCTGTAAATAATATCCCATAATCTACAGTTGCTGCTAACTGCACCGTACTGATGATGAGGTACCCCACAAACACGAGGGAAGTCTCCGTAAAATACGGAATCGACAGGTTAATCCATACCGCGGACTGAATAGTCAACAGCAGCACGACCGGTATGGAAATCGACCGGAAACCAATCAGTAGCACAATGGCAATCGTTACGACCGTCAGCACATTGACGAGAATATTATCCTTGGTGACTGTATTTTTTATATCATACAAGGTCACGCTCTCCCCAAGGCTGAGCGCAGAATCCCCGTAATAGTCAGATGCGGCTTTATCCACATTTTCCACAATGGCAAAAGGAATGTCTCCTTCTGTCGCCTGGTTGGTGTTGATAACGATCCGACTGTAATTCACCGAATAGAATTCACTCCGGACCTCTTCATCCAGGTACTCCGGCGGAATCACCGGGTCCACCATGTTCACATAAGACACCACACTTGTGACATAATCCATGGCCTCGATTTCCGCAACAAGCTCCTCCTCTTTGGCCACCTCACCCTTTGGCACCAAGAGCACGATCGGGGTGATTTCCCCAAAGGATTCATTGATACGCTTATAATCCGAACCCGCTCTCGTATGGTCTGGCAGTTCACCAAATCCATATGTAAAAGATGTATTGGTCTGCGCAAGGAACGCCGGAACCAATAATGCGAGTACGATTAGTAAACTAGGAACCCTTAACTTCACCACGAAGTTCCCGATTCCCTCAAAGCTTGGGATAAAGCTCTTGTGCTGGGTTTTATCCATCCATTTATAAAAGAACAATGTCAATGCCGGCAAAAACACCATGACACTAATAAAGCTCAAAACAATCCCCTTCACCAGGTTCAATCCAAGATCAGAACCAATCTCGAATTCCATAAACGTAAGGGCAATAAATCCGAAGAATGTCGTCGCCGCACTTGCAGTGATGGCCGGGAACGACTTTTTCATCGCAAGCTCCATGGCCTCTTCCGGATTGTTTGTCTTTTTACGATATTCTGCGAAGCTGTGTAGCAGAAACACCGCATAATCAAGTGACACAGCAAGCTGCAAAATCGGAGCAACCGACTGCGTCACAAAGGAAACCTCTCCTATAAAGATGTTGGTTCCTAAGTTGATAAGCACTGACACCCCAATGGCGGTCAGGAAGAAAACCGGCTCCACCCATGAGGTCGTGGAGATGATCAGAATGAAAATGATGATCGGCACAAGCAGCATGGCCGCATACATCGATTCGTTCCCCGCCATTTTTTGTGAGGTTGCCGTATTGATCGCTTCCCCAGCAATCGCGCCATTGTCTCCAATCAATTCATAGATAGTATCCGTGATCGCCACCTCATCCCCACTGCGGACGCTGATGGAAAAAAGGGCATTCTCATTTTTGTAGTATGATTCCACCATTTCTATGTCCGCCATTTCGAGTGGCGTCTTCAAATCTACCACATCGTCGAGCCAGATCACTTCAGCCACGCCCTCTATGGCTTCTAATCTTTCTTTATACGAAACTGCTTCCTGAAGGGATACATCCGTCACCATGACCCTCGTATCCGGAACAGAGCCTGTAAATTCTTTTTCCATGATCTCCATCGCCTTGGTCGACTGGGCATCCTCGGGCAGATAATCTACCATATTATAATTGACCGAGACAAAAAACTGCGCCACGGTCGAGATGATGGTCACCAAAGCAAATATGATCAGGACAGCCTTTTTATGTTTAATAATACGTGATGCAATATTTATCGTTTTTCATCCTCTCTTGTGTCTTTCCCCTTTGCGAGGCTCTTTTCAAAGTATTGTAGCTCTGTCGGCATTAGGACTTTTATAGCTTCTCTCAATGACGACTGACTTTCTCTTTTTTTGTGTTTCTGGTGGTTCCATATGGCCTCTATGACGACTGACTTTCCCTTTTTTTGTGTGCTGGTGGTTCCATACGGCCTCTATGACGACTGACTTTCCCTTTTTTCGGGCTCTCGTGGTTCCATACGACCTCTATGACGACTGACTTTCCCTTTTTTTGTGTGCTGGTGGTTCCATACGGCCTCTATGACGACTGACTTTCCCTTTTTTCAGGCTCTGGTGGTTCCATACGCCCTCTATGACGACTGACCTTCCCTTTTTTCGGGCTCTGGTGGTTCCATACGACCTCTATGACGACTGACCTTCCCTTTTTTCGGGCTCTGGTGGTTCCATACGGCCTCTATGACGACTGACTTTCCCTTTTTTCGGGTGCTGGTGGTTCCATACGCCCTCTATGACGACTGACTTTCCCTTTTTTCGGGCTCTGGTGGTTCCATTCGCCCTCTATGACGACTGACTTTCCCTTTTTTCGGGCTCTCGTGGTTCCATACGGTCTTCCAGTAATTTAATGACTGGTTTACACAAACGAAAAAGCAACAGCTTTACGAAAACAGTTTTACATCTTATTATTATATTAGACACGGTGTTGGGTATTCAACAGACAGTTGTGTTCTGAATGTTAGATAGACAACAAATGATTCTATTGTGTTGTTTTTCATGAAAGGTTGTGTGGAAGATGAGTGCAAAGATGGACAGAAGAAAGCAGTACACACGCATGGTACTGAAGGAAAGTTTGTTGGATTTATTAAAAGAAAAATCCATTGCAAGTATTACTATAAAAGAGATATGTACAAAGGCGGATATAAACCGCTCCACTTTTTACGCCCACTATTCCAGTCAATATGACCTGCTGAATGCAATTGACGACGAATTTACTGAGGACATGGTCAAAACACTTAACCAATATAATTTCTCCAAAGAAGACGAAGCATACCAAATGACCGAAAAGATATTCGCCTACATCGCCTCCAAAAGCGATATCTGCCGGATTCTATTAAGTGAAAACACCGAAGTGCAATTCCAGAAAAAAGGCATGATGATCGCCAAGGAGTACATATTGAACAATTGGAGTCCAAACAAGCAGCTTGACCCCGAAACCTTTGAATACTTAAGTATATTCTTCGTCAGCGGAAGTATTTACTTGATCAAAAACTGGCTGGAGAGCGGGATGAACAAGTCACCCAAGGAAATGGCGGGGATACTGAACGGGTTCTTGAATCGCGGGTTGTCGGATTTGCGGTGATGGAGGATGAGGGCTGAGGGGGGCAGACGTGCTGGGTTTTGGGAATGATTGGGGGACCTCGAAAAGCACTTAATTTTTGGGATGGAAAATAATTCACGTGAACAGACGATAAAACCCTGAAATCCGGAAAGCAATCACACCAATCCCAAACACCCAAAAAAAACAAGACCAAAAAAGGTCTTGTTTCCCACTCTATCTATTTTGCATTCTGATCTGGCTGGTGGATGCCGAACACATTTCCTTCTGTGTCCACATAGTACCCCTGCCATGCCATTCCAGGCAATGCGTACTTTGGCACTGCCACTTTACCGCCGTTCTCAAGGATCAACTCTTCTGTGACATCGTACTCTTCCACTCCCATTGTGCAGGCAAACCCATTTAAGGGCTGATTTCCTGCAGGCGCGGCACCTTTTCGTTGCATCAACGCCCCGTTAATTCCAAGCTCATTCTCGTCCCCTGTCACGGCTCCAAAATAAGGCGTTCCGGCATACTCGCTCCAATCTTGAAATGACCAACCGAATACCTCTCCATAAAACCCCTTTGCACGCTCCATGTTATCCACATGAATTTCGAAATGAATTAATCTTCCCATAGTACCCCTCCTATTGGATTTTCTGCTTCCATTTCTAATATATACCAACTTACTTCTCTATCATAAGTCACCCCAGGACAAGAGTTCAATAGAGGATTGAGGGGAAAACAAAAACAATTGTAACTCAGCCTTTATATTCCAGGAACCAAAATAGTCACTTCTTCCCCATCCAACTCACTATAAAAAGCATAAACAGGTTGATAATATCCTTTTGAGTCCAAAAAGTAGCTGACCGTTACGTCGTAAATATGCAACCTTTCTAACTTTCTATCATGAGAAAAGTGTCGGAATTTCCCTTTTAATATCTGCTCATAGGCTTCCTGTTCACTCTTCATTTCAATGTCCCTGACCTTTTCATAGGTGATAAGAGAATTATCTATCACTTTTATTGTATCGTCGCTGTAGTAGCCGACTGTCAAATTTCCGTCAATCAGGTTGTCCCCATCTAGCAGTTTGTCTACGGTAAAGTTATAATGGCCACTATCTTCTACTTGCTTAAAAGAAGCTTCAGCTGGCAAGACAATCCCGAAATCTACCAATTCCCCTCTAAGGTCTTCCTCTTCAACTTCTTTTGGTTCTACACTTTCACCATTGGCTGACCAGTCCCAATAATTGTAACTTCCATCTATACCATAAAACCATAAACTATATGAACCGTTAGTTCCTGCCCTATAAATCCCTTCATTTGGATAATAGATAGTTTCCAAGTCAGAAGTATCCACACCCATTCTATCAAACAAGTCTAAAGCGAGAGCATCCCCTTCCTCCTGTGTATAAAACGGTGCTTTATACACGGTGGAAGTAACTTTCCTATCATCAAACTCCACATCTGTAGTGATATATGCCTTACTCATATCTACCTTTATTGCCGGCACTATCGCGAGGTTCCCGAACTCTTTCAAATGATAATATCCAAAAATCCCGCCAAACATGGCTACTACAAGCAACATAGGCGAGAAATATAGAATGGCCGGTTTCACCCGCTTCTCCCTCAACTTCATCACGCCCATGCAAATGCCATACCCGATCACGCCACCTATAAAGTTATTAAAAAGATCGTCCACGACAAATCTTCCAAACTTCGTCACGTACTGAGTGCTTTCAATAAATAGCGTGAACAAAAAGGAAGCACCAAGTGTCCATGCAGCCTTTTGAAAACGTGGATGCAATAGTGGTAATAAGATTCCCAACGGAACAAACATGACGATGTTAAGGATGACAAACTGCCAAGGCCGAACACTAAAGGTATACCACGCATCGCGATAACTATAAAACAACGAGAGATTCATTTCGTTCTCAAATCCTGGCCCTCTGCTCAGAAATGTAACTCCTAACACCATGATGATGTAGCCCGTAAACATTCCTCCAACGAGCCACCTTTTTATAGAGAGCCGCTTCTTTCCACCCAATAGTTTTCGATAAACAAAAAAATAGCCGACAGCTAATACTGCCCCTATTACAACGACCGCAATCAATGCCAACTCAAAATATCGACTAAGTATCCCTGTAATTTCTTCTAATCTCATCTCTCTCACCCTAATCCTGCATTATGTATGTATGTGGAGTAGCCTATCACTGGATTATTTTGGCTACAATTAATAGACGAAACTATACGGAAAAAGTTTTGTTATTTAGTTTTAGATACCTAAATTTTTTTTAAAAATGCCTTCTCCAAAAACTCCAAAACTTCCTTACTCAACGGATATAACCCCAACCTTGCTGACTCTTCTTCCGACTTCCTCACTCTCCAAAATTTTTCTGCCAGTTCAGTATTACCACTAAAGGTTTCCTCCGACAAAATCATCACATCCTCGGCGATCAGTTGGGCTTCTGCGGATTCCGAAGATTTTCCATCCGCAATACAAAGCTCGATCCGCTTGATGATATTGATCCACTTTGCAACCTCCATCGATTTATCTTCCAACTTAGGCATGTACCTTTGTAAAATCTCTTGCTCTTCCCCGCTGAACACCATTTCCATTGCTGCCGATCGTTGCTGGCGTTTTTCTTCTAAGTCCTCTCCCAATAAAGGAATGAGATGCTCCCATTGGATCTCTTTTTCAAGCTTGAACATGTTTAACAAAGAATGTGTGTGATCGAGGGACAGACTTAACTGCTTAAGATCCCTCTCCAACTTTTCCTTATGTAAAAGAAGAATCCGCTCCATCGAGATCTGATTCAATACTTTTTGAATGTCCTTCAGAGGCATGGAGGTTTCCTTCAAAAGCATTACTTTTTGAAGCTTCAGTATATCCTTTGCCGTATACAACCGCCTTCCACTGTCGTCCTTGCTTGTCGGCTTTACCAATCCAATATCGTCATAATACCGTACCGTTCGCAAAGAAACTCCTAATTTCTTTGCTACCTCTCCCGATGAAAAATAATTCATGCAATCCCCCCTAAACTACTTGCAGGTTACGTAACGTCACCATTTATCCTACATCTATCATACAAAAATTCTGGAGGAAATCACATTGAATATTAACACAAAATGGAATTTAAAAGAATTGATCCTGCTACTCTTAATGGCACTCGTTTTTGTGCCGATCTTAATTGAGTTTTGGCTGCACCGATTTTTATTGCGTCTATTTGAGAACACACTCTACGCAGGCACTATGACAGGTTTTGTCATGTCCATTATCTTTACACTAAGTGTTTACTTGGTAGCACTTATGCCACAAAGGTTGGGATGGGATATTGTCGGCCTCCGTACCTTTTCAAGAAGCTATTGGAAATGGATCCCGGTCTGGACCGTTATCTTGATTGTTTCTAGTATTCTACTCGTAGTCGTTATGGAAGGTTTGGGAGTCGGCGTCGACAACCATAAAACAGAATCTTTGAATGCACAGGTCACCTGGTTCACCTTCACCATCGCTTTTCTTTCAGCCGCCGTTGTCTCCCCCATATACGAGGAGATCTTTTACCGAGGGTTTTTGTATAAGTGGTTTCGTGGTAGGTGGGGTATGGGGGCAGGTATATTGGTCAGCTCACTCATATTCACCCTCGTCCATATTCCGACCTACAATACGCTGCCGGTCAACTTCATTTCTGGTGTGATTTTTGCGTGGACCTATGAGAGATCAGGGTCGATCATTCCGGGAATAATTGTTCATGGAGTGTTTAATGGATTAGCGGTGGTGTTGACGGTGGTGGGGTGAGGGGTGGGTTGAGGGGACAGGCAGGGCGACCCGATTGGATTGCCGTGCCTGTCCGTATACTATTCAAACAAAGTCCCATACGAAAATGGGGCAATTACCAGTACATCATCATTATTTTCAATAAACCATGTCTGCTCCCCATCTGTTACGTATAACAGGGTACCAATCATCACCTGCTCACCTAGATGATAATCATATAAAGAATTCAACTTCCCTTTTTTAGAAACCAGCACTCGAAGGAAGTCCGGGTAGAACAAGTCGGACTCTTCTTTATTCAGCTCTATTCCCGCTAATAATTTGTCCACAACCGGTTCAAATTGAGATTCTTTTAAAGTGAATTGGTTCCCATTTACCTTGATCGTACTCATGTCAATTAATTTGCTAAGCTTCTCTTCATCGTTTTCCTTAAACAACTTAAAGACCCGATTATCATACAAGGATTGTTGGACAGTAAATTCTTCATGACAAAAAAGCGACACGGTGCTTGCTCCCCCCTCTGTTGCGAGTTGGCAACGAATGACGCGCTTCACATTTGTCAGTCCCATCAAAAACTTGCGGAACTCTTCATCCACCGTATCTTGATTACCGTCAACCTTCAATAAACCTTTAGAAATTAACCCACTAGTCGCACTATCCAACCGGCACTCCAATAATTGATCTGAAATATCCCCAAACACCTCGTCCTTTATTGAAGCTGCAACTTCAGCCCCATCAAGCAATAACAGCGATAATATGTATTCTTCCGCAGTAAGAGTATACGTCATTTGAGTAACTCCTTTCTTTTTCCAAACTTGTTTACCAACAATCTATCTATGATACTAATATTAAAACGGAAAATAGAATAAATAATAATGCGGCATATAAGAGCAATACCAGCCTAGCTACAAACCAATTAAATCGATCATAAATAAGCATTGCTGATAAATTCGTTAATCCCAAAAACGGGAAAAACATCAAAACTCCTAGACAATCTGCATACTTACTAAACCCATCCGATAACCTGTCACCAGCTGTTCTACTAAGTAAATATAAGAGGGCATAGAAGAAATTAGTAAATAGCATTGCCCCAATTACAAAGTAAATAGTTTCTAACATCCTATAACACTACCTCTATACAAGTTTTCAAAACGAACTCACACCTTATCTGCTAGATAACCAAACATGGTAAAGCAGAGTATCACAATAATAAATATAAATACGGCATATATGAGGATTAGCACCCTCGCTACAAACCAATTATACCGCTCATAAATACTAGGTGCTGCCCATTGAGTCAAACCGAAAAACGGGGAAGCCATAGTCTTCAGAAAATCAAGATCATGAGTAAGCCACCGATAAAAACCTCTGCCTGCTGACCGGCTTAGTAAATATAAGAGGGAAAAAAAGACATTTATCAATAAGAAAAACCCAAGCATACCGAAAAAAATCGCGATATATTGCATTATTATTTAGCATCCTTTTAAACTAACTCTATTAATGTTTGTGACACTAACTTACTTAAATAGATTACTCAAATCACATTCAATTACTGATTTTCTAAAGTATACCCAAACCCGATAAAGCAGAGTATTACAATAATAAATATTAATACGGAATAAAAAACTAGAAGCAACCTCGCTACAAACCAATTAAACCGTTCATAAATACTAGTTGCAGCCCATTGAGTTAAGCCCATCATTGGGGAATATAAGCCCTCAGAAGACCACCATAAGTAACCCATCGGTAAAATCCATTCCCAGCGGACTTGCTAAGTATATATAAGAGGGAAAAGAGAATATTTAAAAACAAGAATGCTCCCAGCACAAAGAAAAAGGTACCAATTAATCCCATTAAGTAGTTAGCACCACCTTTACGAAGTTTCTTTTACAGTTGCTTCAAAAATAAATTACCACCAACCTTCAACTGCTCCAAACATATAAAAACAAACTATCGCTATAATAAATATGAAAACAGAATATATAATTATCAATAACCTTGCTATAAACCAATTAAAGCGCTCATACACACTACTTGCCACCCATTGTGTCAATCCAAATAGGGGAAAAGATAAAATTATCAGGAAATCCAGGTCATGAGTTATCCAACGATAAAAGCCATTTCCTGCTGATCTACTAAGTAAATATAAGAGGGAAAACAGGAAATTAAATAATAGAAATACTCCAATCATAAATAAAAAAGTTCCGATAAACTCCATTGTTTAGTTAACATCCTATACTATTTCTAGTCTTGGTCTTTCCATAACCCATAACCCCACATTTAATCAATGCCTATCTGCAATATATCCAAATAAAATGAAGCTAAGTACCGCTAAAATCAATAGTAATATTGCATATAAAACTAGCAACAACCTTGCAACAAACCAATTAAATCGATCGTACATTCTATTAGCAACAGAATGAGTCACACCAAAAATTGGGTAGAATAAAATCGCTAGGAAGTCCATATCAAGAACTATCCAACGGTAAAATCCATTTGCTACTGTTTTACTAAATATATATAAAAGACTGAAAAAGAAGTTAATTAATATAAGTATTCCAATTAGAAAGAAAAAATCACCGATTATCCCCACTAGGCATCTAACACCCTTAAACACTACCTTCTCTATTTTTTATAATTAGTTACTACATTACCCAACCCAGCCGAATAAAGAATCTTTCGCATCGCTTAATGCATTATTAGCACTTTTTAGGGCACCTTTTGCTTTTTCAACTGTATCATAAGCTTTCTCACCGATTACAGCTCCCGCATCTCCAACCCATTTTTTGGTATATTTTGAAGCCCATTCTCCGACCGTCGCTCCGACTGCACTTCCAATGACTGCTCCAGCTGCAGCTCCAAACGGTGCCAAAGGACCAGAAAGAACACCGCCGATTGCTGCACCAACATAAGCTCCCGCAGTAGCACCGGCTAAACTTCCAGCAAATGTATTTAGTTCTTCTGCTACTCCCCGCCCCCTTACACTGAATTGATCTTTCCCTTTTAAAGTATCCCCTTCACTCCATCTGCCTCTTATCCTTGAACCAGTTGAAAGGCCGCCAACAATTAAAGCACCTAATCCAGACGCTCTTGCAGCTACTCTCTTAAAAGCTTCCTTAGGTATGACCATTTTTGTTGAAGAGTGCTGAACAACCTTACCTTTAACAACTCCTGTTAAAGTACTGTTCTCAGTAACACCTTTCCAAGTGGCCCCTTTTATTTTCTGCACAGTACTTCTAGGATCCTTAAATTCCTTTCCAAGCGAAGCCTTTTGCGCCTTCAAGGTTTTCTCTAAGTTCCTATACTGCTTAGAAGTCCTATTAATCTTCTGAATAAGCAACCGTGACCATTTCGGCCCAATTCTACCTTTAAGAAACTGTGAAACTTTCCTATTATATTTAAACGTATAATGATTCTTTTTTTTCGTGTACTCAATCCGAAGAAGCTTTGATTTGTGTGCTGCCACCAAAACAGCAAGTGGGGCAAAGGCATCGAATGCGCCTTCCTTTATTGCATGCAGAATACCGTCTGATTTTTCTTCGGCTCTGGCGTCTACAAGTTTCATTTTGCTTTCATGGGAAATCAATAAGCCAAGCGCGCGTTCACTGGTGGAATTACTAGTGAGCGTAACACCCGGCGAATTGCCAGAAGAATTCACGCCAGATTGAATGGCTTGCTCTGCCAGCTTTTTCATTAATGAACCTGACTCGTACCCGCTGATGCTTATTTTCTTCCCTTTAAACATTGAGTTAATTTGTTCGATATACCCACTGGCAACAAAACTACTTTCCGAGACCGTATCTAGTTTTCTAGTTTGCTCATTATCAAAAACATGTAACTTTTCAAGCGACTGATCAATCTGTTTTTCTGCTACCCTTACCTGTTCCACAAAGTTATCATCCCTCATTTGAGGTAAAGAAACAATGTCATTGACAGAGTGCATGACTTGATTGGTCTCATTGGTCAGTTCCATTGCCATCCTTCTCACGTTATCCAACGAACGAGAAAGATCATTATTCAAGAAGCTTTCACTTATATATCCATTGCTCGCTGGTTCGACTGTCTGTATGGCACTTTTTATTCCATTCAACACACCTTTATACTCATCGAGCAAACCTTGGTAATAGGTTAATAAAGGAATATGGCAATCCTGGTAAAAGGACCTGATCGCGTTGCCCCCTGCGCCCTTTAAAGCATCTTCAAGTCCAATGATTCCCATCACATCCCTATGTACTTTTTCAACAGCTTCCTTCTGTAGCTCCAGCTTTTCCAAAATCAATTGAATATCTGAAAGAAACGAAGCTACTTCCAATGTCTTCAATTACCATCACCACCTGCATAGATAGTTTAATTTTACCAATTCCAAAACCCATATAAAATAGGAGTTATGCTTTAAAAAGGAGCCTAGAGGCAGGTACTCTGACCCATTTTCACTTCAAAAAAATCCGTCAGAATTCCCATCATTAAAAGCACTACCTTTTTTTTACATTCCCGATCACAGGAAAAATAAAACTTAGTTTTGGTTAAAGGTCGTGGGATTGTAGTGGGGTGAGGAACACTGTTTCCGACAGCTGGCAGGATTACACTTGTAGAATTATGGCGGTTTTAATCGAATGGCAATTATATCACCTAAAGTGGCTTATAAATTAAAGAAGTAGATTATAAAATCGAAAGTTGGCTCATAAATCAAAAAGTTGGACTATAAAATCCCAGGCTGCCCATTCTCCCGTTCACAAAAAATATAAAAATAAGCAATATTTCACCGAAACCATAGTTTCTTCCAATGATTTTACAGGAAACTACTAAATAAACATTAGATTCCATGACTTTTGAATCATATAATCCCAGTAACCTATATTTTTAGATTAACACTCTATTTCCCTTCTCTATAATTATCCTGTAATATCCAGTACATAAGCAAAGATAAAGGAGCAAATGGGAAGAGTATGTATAAGTTAATGATCCCCTTATTTTTACTAGTAATAGTTGGTTGTAGTAATCAACCGTCTTTAGATGAAAAGATCATCTCTCTTGTTGAAGAGAACCACGAAATAACTGATTATACTATTGTGTATTCAAGTGAGGAGCATTTAACTGGCATTGTTGCTTACACCACTTCTACAAAAAATCAACCTGATCACTCCATGCAAATCAGCTATTTTGAAAAAGACAAGAATGAATGGGAGTTTAAAAAGAATGTAAATTGCGAGTCCAAAATGAATGCTAACCTTAACATCTCCCCTTCCATCTATTGCGGGAAACTTGAACCGGTCTATTCTCACCTAACCATTAATGGTGATGAAGTAAGGTACTTCGAACACAAGAATTTCGAATTTTGGTTTCACATAAGCGAAGAAAAGTTAGAAAAGATTAAGGCGTTTTATCCGAATGGAACATACGAGAAGTGGAATTATTAATGGAAGGGGGACACGCCTCCCCTCCCCCTATACCTTTACAACTTCACGCCCAGCCACACTAACGCTTTTCCGCGAAAATACGACCACATAAACCGAAGCGACCATCAGAAACCCCGTTAGAATGGAAAAACACACTAAGATCTGCCCCATCGAAACCAACCCTGTAAACAAACCCAACAACACAATTCGCAGCAAAAGCCCCAATGCTCTCAGCAAGCCATCGACCCTTCCGATAATTTCATTTGGAATGCGTTCCATCATGAAGGCATTCCGGGCAACCCTTGCACCACTGTTCCCGATGGCGATGAATAACATCATGATTAGATAGCCTCCAACAGATAGATACACCATGACAGAAATGGCCAGCGTAAAAAGAACCATGGCTGCCGCAATCAGCTTCTCGTCCTCGAATTTCCGGGCGGCAATCGGTACAAAGATACCAGCCAACACAGCTCCCAATCCATACACCATCCCCTGGATCCCGTAAATATTCCCCTCTACTTTCAACACATCTGCCAAATAGACCGGGAACAGATAGTTTGTGAGCATCACACCGATAAACGGCAAGGATGATGCCAGCAGAAACAGGAACACACCTGGTTTCCTTTTCACAAATTCAATAGCCGCCGATGCGCTCACCTTTGTTCCGGCGGCCGGTGCACCCCCTTCTCGCTTCCTCACATACGGGATTTTCACGAAAAAATAGATGGCTAGTGCGTACGTACACACATCCAAAAGGAGAATGTAATGAAGATCCCATTTCAATAAAAGGATACTGGCAATAGCACCAGCAAGCATGCTAGATAACTGCCCCTGAACCTCCATCGTGCCATTAAGGACCTTAAATTGATTTTTATGAAACAGCTCCTGATTTAGGGCAAACATCGTTGGGTAAAAAATCGTGTAATAAAGGCTGCCAATCATGTAAATGACGATGTAATGCCAAAGCTCGTATTCCAACCCAACGAAACCGATACCTGAAAATAGAGCTAATGCGATGAGACTGACCACCTTACTGCTTACGATCATTCTTTTCCTGGAAATTTTATCAATCAAATACCCCAAGTATGGTGTAAGCATAAAGTTGATGATCGTCATGCAAATGGCCACATAGCCAAAGACTTCATTCCCATTCTCGCTCGTCACCAACAGCCACGGTATCGCAATCATCGTGATCCCGCTCCCAATCGCTGATGCCACATTTGCCAAAATAATAAACCGAAACCTTCTATCCCTATATAAACTGTTCATGCCGGTCTCCCTCTCCACCTTTGATACCTTTATCATAAATGGAAAGGGAAAGGGCAACATTCAGCATAGGGAGGAACTTTGAGTACTGCTTTGTAACCAATAACTTGTTGGAATGGCTACAACTTAAGATGTAGCGGTTGCTTTCCTGCAAAAAGTTCGCTTCATTTTTTTACCACTCTCACTTACTGTTCGAACTACCCTTAGTACAAACGAAGCGACAAAAACCAACAAAAATCGACCAGGCGCAAAAACACAAAGAAAAATGCCCCCATAATGTGAAGGCATTTTTTTCAAAAGTCTATTCTATTTCCTTAAAATAATTACTCACCATAATTCAGTTGCCAATGCACACCAAACTTATCCGTTACTTGTCCGTATAGCTTGCTCCAGAAGGTTTCTTGCAGTTCCATTTCTACCTTGCCGCCTTCTTTTAATTGCTCAAACCACGATTTCAAATCATCCATGTTGTGGCTTACCAGAGCCAGTGTGACATTGTTGCCTTGGTTATATTCCTGGCCCGGGAAGGTATCAGAGAACATAACATTGCTACCGTCAATGGAAAGACGGGTATGCATGATGCGTTCTTTGGCCTCCTCTGGAAGTGGATAATCCGGATGCTGCGGGCTCTCCCCAAAAGTCATAATCTGCGGAGCTTCTGTTTGAAAAACCTTCGCATAAAATTCGACCGCTTCCCTACAATTTCCATCAAATACAAGATAAACATCAACTGACACTAACTTCACCCCTAGTATTTAATATGTACAACTCTATTTTATCCGAATGTTCCAGCAATAGACACTACCAAAGGGCACTTTTTCCAATAAAAAAACTACCTTCCCTCTCAAACACCCGTACCTTTTTACTAGACTTCCATACAATAATAGAAGAAAGAGAGGTGAATAGATGAAAACTTACCATTATAAAAATGATCCAGGAACTCCTTTTTATCAAAACCACAAGAAAGGCTCCAAAGATATCACCATTAAAGTTGATTGTGGAGGTAGCGATCATGGTAGAAGCCGCCGAAATCCTGCGTTCAGGGCATTGAAAGAAGACATTCAGCCACTTGTAGCAGGCGAATCCACTAAAATCACGTTTGAACAGGAGCAATTTGATATCGGGAACATTTATAATCCTAACTCTTCCACCTTTGTTCCCCGCGAAAGTGGCGTCTACTATGTAGCAGCAAGCTTTACATTTGCCCCGGAAGCAAATGTTCCGTATCGCACGCGTGCAGATATTGTTGTAAATGGCGTCACCGTTCAAGTCGATAATGATTTCTGGAACCAACTACCTAACCTCAACGTCGTCAATGTCTCTGCCGTCCTTCAACTCCAAGCCGGCGACCTCGTCGAAATCTTCGGTCAAAGCACCGTCAACGGAGTCATCGAACCAGACGTCGAAATCCCTGACTTCGCCTACAGCTCCAACTTCGAGGCCTTCAAGGTATCATAGGGACAGGCACCCCGCCCCACCTCCTCTTCAAAAAGGGACGGTACTTCCGCATCCATAAACTTTATGGAACTAAAGTGCCGCCCTTTTCCTGTTTGTTTACCTTGCATTTTTAGATTGTTATCTTTCTTTAGGAAATCAAGAATATAATTAGTTCATCCCATTCCATTCTCCTTGATTTTTGGACGCCTTTTCTTCTTTGGCTTTTTCTTTATGTGCACGATTAGCAGCTGCACTGCCCATTTCTTTGGAGAACTCCGAATCCGTCTGACTGGAGTCGAATCCCTTTTTATTTTTTTGCTCAGCGTCCGTCTTGCCATTACGTTTTGCCATTACTAATCCCTCCTTTTCAATTCTTAGTATGAAAAAGGAGAAAAGATATATGCATTCCGTGTGAAAACTTATTAAAAAACGGTACTCCGCATCCATTACGCATGGAGGAAAAGCACCGTCCTTATTTCACTTTACCTACCTTAAGGACCTAGAAAATAATAACCAATGGCCATGATCCAAAAGAAGCTGAAGGTCATGATGAAGTTTAATATCGCCAAAAAATAATGCTTGCCTACAAGTCCCAATGCAAGGCCAATTGGTCCTACTAGGAATGTCAACATCCAAAAGGGACTAGCAACCTCCAGCAACACATTAGGAACCCAAAGAAGCACACAAATAACAAAACAAATCAGGGACGCCAACTTGAGAGTTTGTTTCCTCATCCTAAGGCAACTGGATCTTCTCTATCAACCTGATAACTTCCTCATCGTCCCCTGGATCTACATACACAAGTTCCTTATTTGCTAAAATTGCCTCCATGTCTTCCCGAACTTTATCTTCATCCATATCCTTTGGCGGAGTCATGCCGCCATACCAACGTCTTGGAATCTCATATAGATAGATTGAGCCATCGCCGTTACCCCTGTATGTGACAATTCCATCCACTAATCGGCTACCAGTTATCTGGATGACATCTTCTGGGTAGATAACCTCTATATCACCATCTGGATCAAGCTTTGTCCCAGCCGGGATATGCTCGACATACAATCCGTCCACATCCTGGTTTGGACCAAGTTGCAACCAGATTCTTGCATATTCGATTTGTTCACTGGAGTACTGAGCCAAGGGCTCATGGTCCTCTACTACATCCCCATTGGCAGACTCATTTTCTTTTGAATCCATGTTAGTAGCTTCATTTGTTGAAGTTTCCTTTTCCTCACTTGCAGTTGCATTTCCTTCCTCACTACTTGACGTTTCAATACCCGCTTCTTCTCTCACTTCATCAGCAGGAGGAACACTTTTGGTACGCTCATCGTCGGCACAGCCTGCAAGCATGCTCATCGATATACTAAAAGCAAGAACGGTCGTCCATTTCTTCATATTAAAATAACCCCCATTAAATAAAGAATCATCTACACAACCTACATCCTTCTACATTTTTCCACAATTTTGAAACTGGGACAAGCGCTTTGCTCACAAAACTTGCCCCCGTTCTAATAACCGTCCACCCAACATACCCTGTTTAACGATACCGTGATTGCAGGGCACATAAGGAGGTGCAGGATGGTACAGCATGAGAAAAGCAACAACGGGACATTGGGATATTTGGTTGGTTTTTGGCTATTGGTAGGCTGCTGGGCGATTTCTTTTTTGGTCAGTGGAATGGTGGAACCACAAGCCATGCTCGAGTTCCGCATTCTGCTCAACATCATAGCAGTCATCTACTTTCTTGGAATTTACCTGATTCAAACCTTGCGACAGTTTAATCTGACCCGTAAACGACGTAACCAGGTCATCATCTTTTTCAATGGGAAAAAGATTGCATTAGAAAAAGGCGCATGAATATTTCTCATGCGCCTCTTGGTCAACTGGTTAAAAATCAAAATTATCAGGATCTGGACCTATGCGGTGGTCCTCATTCAATTGATCAATTTGCTTCATGTCCCCTTCACTTAATTCAAAATCAAAGACATCGGCATTTTCGGCTAGGCGATGTGCCTTTGTCGATTTAGGGATAGTTACCACGCCATTTTGAAGATCCCAGCGGATGACGATTTGAGCAGGTGTTTTCCGATAGGTGCTCGCAAGGTCCTTGATCAAATCATGCTCAATAATTTGTCCGTTCATTAATGGGGACCATGCTTCCAATTGGATTTGATGCTGCTCACAAAATGCCTGAAGGTCCTTTTGTGTCAAACGCGGATGATATTCCACTTGGTTGATGACCGGCTTTACCTTCGCATCTTTTAGTAAGTCTTCTAAATGATGGATTTGGAAATTGCTCACACCGATCGATTTCACGCGGCCTTCTTCATACAGATGTTCCAGTGCCCGCCACGCTTCCTTATATTTAGCTTCCACCGGCCAATGGATTAGGTATAAATCAAGGTACTCCAACCCTAGTTTCTCCAAGCTTTTCTCATAGGCCTGAATGGTGCCTTCATAGGATAGATCCGCATTCCATACTTTAGAGGTCACAAATAACTCTTCCCGGTTCAATCCTGCTTCTTCCAATCCTTGTTTAATTCCTTCCCCAACCCCAGCTTCATTCTCATAAATCGCGGCAGTATCAATGCTGCGATAGCCTTGTTTGATGGCAGATTTCACTGCTTCAACAAGTTCTGCCCCTTCTTCTACCCGGAACACCCCAAGTCCCAACCAAGGCATTTTTGCTCCGTTATTCAATGTCACTCTTTCTTGTAAATGTGTTGTCATATTCTTAAACCTCCACCATTTTAATTTCTGCATGAATACTTGTCTGATTTTCTTTTCTATCTTTTTTCTCCAACTGACGACTCCAACCTGTCAATAGAACGGCCAATACTACCATCACACCACCAACCCATGCCGTATGAATGAGCCCAATGGAATCCGCAATCACTCCGCCTACATAAGATCCAATCGCAATCCCGGCATTAAAAGCGGCAATATTAATGGCAGATGCCACGTCAACAGCACTAGGAACGAATCGCTCCGCCAATGTCACCACATAGGTCTGCAGGCCAGGCACATTCATGAAGGCAAATACCCCCATCACCAAAATAGTGATCAATCCGGCTACTTTAAAAGGCGCAGTTAGCGCCAAGATAAATAAGACCACCGCCTGGAAAATAAACATATAAAAGAGAGCCCGGACCGGGTTTGCATTAGCAAGCTTTCCACCAACCATGTTTCCAATGGCAATCGCCACCCCATACACGAGTAATATAATGGCGACATTCGTTCCGGAAAAACCGGTAACCTCTTGCAATAACGGGGAGAGATAGGTAAATACTACAAATGTGCCTCCATATCCAAGGGCTGTGATCAGAAACACCAATAGCAAGCGGCCATTTGTCACAAGCTTACGTTGGTCACTGAAAGTGGAGCGAACCCCATTTTTTAAATTCGATGGCACAAGGATCAGGTTTGAGACCAATGCTATGATACCGATGGCCACAATGACCATAAAGGCGATTCTCCAGCCAAATTGTTGGCCGATAAAGGTTCCAAACGGCACTCCCGTTACGGTAGCCACCGTCAAACCGGTAAACATGATGGAAATGGCACTCGCCCTTTTGTTGGGTGGGACCAGATCTGCTGCAATCGTCGCACCAATCGACATGAACACCCCGTGCGAAAGGGCAGATATCACCCTCGCAGTAAGTAGCAGGCCAATCGTGGTAGAGAATGCCGCAATCGTATTACCAGCGATGAAAACGATCATAATCCACAATAATAATGTCTTTCTAGATATATTTGACAGCAATGCAGTGAGTACAGGAGCACCTATCACCACACCAAGTGCGTACAGGGATACAGTCAAACCTCCAACTGTCGTTGTTACTTCCAAATCTTCTGCTATCAGCGGCAATAAACCTACACTGATAAACTCCGTTGTTCCTATCGCAAAAGCAGTAATGGCCAATGCAAGCAATGCCAATGTGCTTCTCTTTTTATCCAATGCCATCTTGATCAACCTTCCTTTATAATAATCACTCATGAGTTTTACGCTTCGATCGATACATGCTATTATTACTCCTAAAGAACAAATTGAAAAGTACGTACTTTTTTGTTATATAGGTACCTTTTTGTTCCTAATGGGTGATATCAAGGGAGGAAATGACTTGAAAGCAAAAAAATATAATATATCCGTAGAAGCAACACTCGAAGTAATCGGAGGAAAATGGAAATGCGTCATCCTCTGCCATTTAACACATGGTAAAAAACGCACCAATGAACTGCGGCGCCTCATGCCAAACATTTCACAAAAAATGTTGACGCAACAGCTCCGGGAGCTAGAAGAAGATGGCGTGATTATTCGTACTCTGTATCATGAAGTTCCCCCGCGTGTGGAATATGAGCTAAGCGATTACGGCCGTTCTTTAGAAGGGATCTTATCGCTCCTATGCGATTGGGGCGAGCAGCACATCATCAAAGTGCATGGCACAAAAGAAGGATACCTGGAGGAAAGCATTTTAAATCAGAATTAAAAAATGGAGCAGGGAAAGAAATCCCTGCTCCATTTGTAAATTTATTTAACCTTCAAGAGTTTGCAACACCCATGGCCCCTGGAGCTCCAAATAACTTCTGCCCCTGAGCAAAAGAAGACCAAGATAATGTTTACTGAGTGGCGGAACCTCCACCCACAGCCCTCTGGTATTCCTCATAGGAAACTTCGTCATATGATGTTACGTTGTCGTCATTTGTTAGGTAAAGCATGAGGTAGGCATCTTCGCGCAATTCTTTGGTGGCTGAGAATTCTACTGATATCATCCTTCCGTCTTCATGATATGCGGGCAACGTGTACCAGTAGGTAGTAATGATTTCACCAGAATCCAACTTCATTTCCTCCACAGAAGTGGCCTTTGTAATTTGGACATATGCATTGTCTTTTGCTAGCCTATTGAAATCAACGTTTGCCAAGACAAGGACGATTCCCACAAGAAGAATGAACATACCACTAATAAAAATGATGAACTTTTTCATCAAGATCCCCCCAAATAGTGTTGTTGAATAGTTTTATTAAAGCCTCTAACAGTCACAAAATAGTAAATGGTATAGATAAAGGTGTATGCAAGCATCCACAGGACAACAGGAACGAGCAGATTCATCATGAACAGCTTGGAGAATGCGGTCAGGGCAACCCCACCGTGAATCAGACCTAACACGAGCGGTGCCGTAAAGATAACCGCCACTTGATTTCGAACTGTGCGTTTTCTCTCCCGAGTTGAAACACCAAGCTTATGAAGCATCACATACTTTTCTTTATCCTCTTCAGCCTCTGTCATCATTTTGAAAAAGATGATACTCCCTGTCGCTACTAGAAAGACCAATCCTAGAAAGCTTCCGACAAACAGTAGTGAGCCAAATGCTTCAATAGAATCTTGATAATCCTTTGTGGCACTAGAAAAATTTTCTGAGACAGGTGAAGCTTCTAATTCCTCTGACAAAGCCAGTTGATTTTTGTAATCCTCCACCTGTACCGCTTGAAAAGTACGCTCATCAGATGCGATGCTGCTATACTCCTCATCTGTTACGACAACCGTGATGCTTCCAAAGGAAAAGGTATTTAATAATGCTTTGTCGTATTGCTTGACGATTGTATGCTCCTTTTCATCAATGACAAGCGATTCTTGTTTGAAAGACCACCTTTCGTCATAAAAAGCATCAATCAGTAGGGTTTCACCTTCTTTGATGGCATGCAAATCAGTCCATTCCAGATAGCCGGCGATCCTCTCAAAAGTAGATTGACTGATGACCGAATACTCTCTTTCATATCCATCCTCTGTCACACGGATTGCTTTACTTGTTATGGTATCTTCATGCTCGATCACATTAGCATCAATCGCAATTGGGTCACCCTCCCACATAAAGGTGAACGGTGCGTTTTCCAGGACACTTTTTTCCGCATTATAGTAAATGCCAAAGACCGCCCCACCTGCAGTGATGGTAGTGGCACTTAATATGGCGATGATCGTAAGAGTTTTGGCATTGCCGCGGATCCGGTAGAGCAGCTGTGATACCGTCATCAGATTAAGCCCTTTCCAAGCCCAAGCTTCCCTCTTTTGTAAAAAGGACAATATATAGACCAGAACGCTGTGGAAAATAAGGCCTGAACCAATGACAGTCAAAGCGATAATGACGATGGGCATTGCTAGTCCAAGGGTACGCCACGCTTCTGATGTCAAAAGATCCTGAAGAGCGAGCCAGTACGCTCCAGCTAAAGCACCAACTCCCAATATCGCTGGGATCAGCCGGGCCTTCGGTATTTCATCCCCCTTTTTCTCAGCATGGAAAAGATCAATAAGCTTAAATTGATACATAACCCGATATCCTTGCAATGACGTAAATAGGAAAATAACGAAGAACACCATCAACGTGTTGAGTACGGCGTCCATGGAGAAAGCAAAACCGACCATCATATCCATATTCATTAATTTCATCAAGATTGATAGCAAAACACGAGATAGTAAAAAGCCGAGCCCGATTCCGATCACTAGCGACAACAGGCCAATCACCATGTTCTCAAAAAAGAGTAGAAATCCAATCGAACGTTTACGTACGCCCAATAAAGAATAGAGCGCTACTTCCTTTTTTCTCTTTTTCATAAAGAACGAATTTGAATAAATGATAAAGATTGCCACAAATATCATCAATACGAATGCGGAAGCACTCATGATCCCTTGAATCTGCTTAGATGTTTCTGCAAGGGCACTAATGTCCCCACTATATTTAAGTGTCACAAATGTGAAGTAAATGACGATGGAAAAGATGGTAGTACCAATATAAAGGGAATAGCTCTTTACATTACGTTGAATATTCTTTAAAGCTAAATCAAATAACGTCATGCACGTCACCGCCCAATGTAGCGAGCTCGCTTAATATATGTTGAAAGAACTCCTTACGCGACTTTGTTCCGCGATATAACTCCTTAGACAATTCCCCATCTTTTATGAACAAGATTCTGCGACAGTAGCTTGCTGCATAAGCATCATGCGTCACCATCATGATAGTCGTCTCATGTTCTTCATTCAGATTACTTAAGCTTGTGAGTAAATCGGATGCAGACTTAGAATCAAGTGCACCTGTTGGTTCGTCCGCAAAAATCAGCTTCGGATTTGTAACAAGGGCACGACTTGCGGCAGTCCGTTGCTTTTGCCCGCCTGACAGCTGATAAGGATATTTATTTAACAAGGATGAAATACCAAATGTCTCTGCCATCGCCTCTACCCTTCCCTTTATTTCCGCTGCCGGCTTTTTTGCAATCGCTAATGGCAGCAAAATATTTTCCCTTACTGTTAGAGAATCCAGTAAGTGATAGTCCTGAAAAATGAACCCCAGATGGTCACGACGGAAATCGGCAAGTGCTTCATCCTTCAGCTTTGAAATATTTTCTTCTCCAAGAAAAATATCTCCCTTGGTCGGAGAATCAATTGTCGCCAAGACGTTTAACAAGGTGGATTTCCCGGCACCTGAAGGACCCATCACCCCAACAAACTCCCCAGGATGTATCTCAAATGAGATATCCTGAAGTGCGTTAAAAGTATTTGTTCCCTTGCCATATATTTTTTCTACTTTATCTACCACTAATAATGGTTCCAATAATATGCACCTCTTTCGTATGTCCTTACTATAACGAGCCAACCTTACATCAAAATCAACGGTACCTTACAAAATCCTTAAATAACGCAAGACAGGTGGAAAAGACATACATTTAGTTCAGGCATTGATTTATACTAGTAGAAATGAGATAGCTATATATATATGAGGAGGTGATTGGAATAATGGACAAGCCACGAATATTAATAGTGGATGATGAAAAGGATCTGTGTATATTGATTAAAACCGCCCTGATAAAAGAGGGGTTTTCTGAAATAAGAATGGCCGGGACCGTTAAACAGGGATGGGAAGAGTTCACCGACTACAACCCAAACATCGTCATTCTGGATGTCATGCTACCTGATGGTGAAGGCTATGATTTATGCAAAAAAATACGTGAGATATCGCGGGTACCTGTGTTATTTCTATCAGCCAAAACGGAAGAAGTGGATAAGATTTTGGGGCTGGCAATCGGCGGCGATGACTATATCTCAAAACCCTTCAGTCCAAAAGAAGTGGCGTTTCGAGTAAAGGCCCAGCTTCGTCGTGCAGGCTACAGTACGGTTAGCGAACCAACTTCCAACAAAATTGAAAAAGTGATTTCCGTTGGTCCCTTTTCCATCAATCATGAGGAAACGGAAGTGATGAAGGATGGGGAAATGCTAGAATTAACCGCCAAAGAAGTTGGGTTAATGTCATGCTTCATGAGAAACCCAAATCATATTCTCAGTAAAGAAACACTTTTTAATCGAGTGTGGGGAGAAGAATTTTACGGTGCGGACAATACATTAATGGTACATA
This sequence comes from Sutcliffiella sp. FSL R7-0096, assembly GCF_038595065.1. Classification (NCBI taxonomy): domain Bacteria; kingdom Bacillati; phylum Bacillota; class Bacilli; order Caryophanales; family Bacillaceae; genus Sutcliffiella; species Sutcliffiella sp. FSL R7-0096. The sequence continues at coordinate 812,922 of NZ_CP152003.1, read as the reverse complement.
TCAGACGTTTACGAGAAAAAATAGAAGATACACCGTCCAAGCCAACCTATATCATTACTGTAAAAGGGCTTGGTTATCGATTCATCCCAAGGTAGGTGAGTACTTGTGAAATGGAAACTGACCGGGCGTTATTTAGTGTCTGTTCTCATCATTGTCTTTATTGTGATCTTGATTAACACCGTAATTCTTATCGGTATGTTCATTCATCAACAAGGACAAGGAATGGATGATGTTTCAAGCCATTCTGGAGAGGTGTTTTCCCGTCATTTCTACAAGTACTTAGTGATGGAAAACGGACAGCCTGCTGTCTCCGAAGAAGGAATGGAAGCTCTGCAATCATTTGGTGCATGGATTCAAATACTTGATGCCAACGGGAATGTCGTCACCTCTTCCTTAGCACCAGAAAATGCGCCTGACCATTATAGTCCCTTAGAACTTATACATATTTATAAATACATGGATGATCAGTTCGTCACGTATTTTATTGGGGAGTTTAAACCATATGACTATCTAATTGGAGTTCCAAACTCTAAAGAGCAACGTGTGGTCTTCATGCTGGAAGCTGAATCTATTTTCACTTTTCTTTCCAAATCCATACTTGTCATTCTTATCGTGGACCTACTCATTGCATCCATTGTAGGGTTACTGTTCAGTACTATATTAACAAGGCCGATAACAAGGATGATCGACCGTATAACACAATTGAAAAAACGTAATTTTTCTACTTTGGAAATGAAGAGAATGGGTATTTTCAAGCCTGTATTCGCCAATCTGAATGATGTATCCAAAACCCTCCAAGACCATGAGAATGAACGATTAAAGCTTGAGAAATTGAGAGATGATTGGATCAGCAACGTTTCTCATGATTTAAAAACACCACTTGCTTCCATCAGGGGATATGCGGAGTTACTCTGCTATCAGGATTTAACTTTAGAAGAGCGATTGGAATATGCGGAAGTCATAGAACGGCAATCCATCTATATGAAGGATTTGCTTGATGATTTTAATCTCACGATAAGATTGAGGAATCATGAGATGCCACTAAATTTAGAGGAAACACGGGTGGAGAGCTTTATAAGAGAAATCGTCATCGACCTATTGAATGACCCTCAATTCGGCAAATACCATATTTCTTTTGAGAGCTTGTCACCAGAATTAAAATGGAATATGGACCGCCATTTAATGAAGAGGGCCATACTTAACTTTGTTTATAATGCGCTCATTCATAATGAGGAGGATATTGAAGTGAGCATACAGGTTATGTCAAATGGCATCGTAATCAAAGATACTGGAAAAGGAATCCCACCACACGATTTAGAGCATATTTTTGAACGATATTACCGCGGAACAAACACCCAAAACATTCGTGGCACCGGCCTCGGAATGGCCATCGCCAGAGATATAGCCGAAGCCCATGGCGGAAAAGTCACCATAACAAGTGAGCTTGGTAGTGGAACTACCGTTAAGGTGCTGTTAGGGTAGGTAGGGAGCAAATCCCTACTTTTTTATTTTTCCCTAAGACAACTTATTTGCAAGCCTCCCATTCATATACCACAGGGCAAAAAGGTTGCTCTAGACCCACTCGATTGCTGCTTGCTATTATATGTAAGTGCAAATCAGGGAGGAAAACCATGGAACAAGAAAAATATAATAACCTTAAATTAGGGGAACGCGGAGCAATCATCAGCATTGTCGCATACATATGTCTATCCATCCTAAAACTAGTGGTTGGTTTTATGACCAATTCAGCTGCCTTAAAGGCGGACGGACTTAATAATACCACCGATATCATCGCATCTCTCGCCGTGCTTATAGGGCTTAAACTTTCGCAGAGACCTCCAGATAAAGACCATGGCTATGGCCATTGGAAAAGTGAAACCATCGCCGCCATGATTGCTTCTTTTATTATGGCAGCAGTCGGGATTCAAGTGGTTTTAGATGCATTTCGCACCATGTTCGAAGGTGGCAAGGAAGCACCAAATGTGATGGCAGCATATGTTGCTTTCTTTTCAGCTGTCGTCATGTATTTGGTATACATCTATAACAAGAAGCTTGCCATAAAAATTAAAAGCAAGTCCGTGATGGCCGCGGCAAAAGATAATATTTCTGACGCCTGGGTGAGTATCGGGGCGGCCATTGGGATAGTCGGCTCGCAGCTTGGAATGCCTTGGTTGGACAGTGTGGCAGCGATTCTTGTTGGATTACTGATATGTAAAACGGCTTGGGGAATTTTTCGTGAAGCTTCTCATGAACTGTCTGACGGATTTGATGAAGAAAAGATCCAACATTATCGCACAATCATCTTACAGCTTGATGGGGTAAAAGGCGTAAAGGAAATCCGCGGACGCAACTACGGAAACAACGAAGTCATCGATGTCGTCATCCTCGTAAAATCCACACTGGATATAGTAGAAGCACATGATATCGCAACCCGTGTGGAAACGATTTTGATGATGGAGCATGGCGTTCATGACGTTCATGTACATGTGGAGCCGAACTAAGAGGACAGGGTTCCCGGGGGGAGTGAGGCACGCTGACCCATTCCCCCTACTAAAGGGAAACTGTCTTTTATTTTCTAAGAAGTACAAAAAGTAACCTAGGTAACAATTCTCTGTCAAATCACTGACACTATATCTATTTATGATTTTTGTGGATTGTTCCCTGTTCTCAATAGTTGGGTATCTTTTTCTTCATGTCTAGGAGTAGCATAGAATCTATATTGCCAAAATGCTAACAGGCACTTTTTAAATCTTTCCATATTTCCTATTCTTTTGGATAAGTCCGCCACATCCACTAATTCCATCAAACCATTTTCGTAATGATTGCATGTACATTCAAACAAAGCGTACCTTACTGACCGCCAAGTCATCAATGACCTGTTGGAATTTTTTTATTATAACTTATGAAACTGCAGCATTGGGGGGAAATCATGAAAGACAATAAGTAATCAGGACTTCATTACATTCATATGGGAAAATAGATAGGGATTGCATGTATACTGATAGGTTACACTTACATAAAATTAAATAAATGGGATAATAGGGGTAAACGATAAACTCGTGGCAAAATTGCTGTAAATGGTAATAAACAAAAATATAACAAACGAAACCCAAGAAATAATAGGACTTTTGAAATGGTATTATTTTATATTTAGGGAACCAGTTACTTCTACAGTAATATTCGGTTTGATTTGAATGTTACTATAAACATTTTTCCATTCTTTATTGTCTAGATATTGTGGATAATGGACGGAGATTTCCTTTTGGATGCCTAGAACATCACTTTCAGCAGCAATTAATATATTTACCACTTCCTTCGCTTTTTCGGTCATGTATTGAGAAGCTAGACTGTTGAATTTTTTCATATCTGTTTTGGATATACTGCCACCATAATTATTGATTTCAGCCAATAATTTAATATCTACTTCATACACAATTTCCTCAACATCATTCACTTCATCTAACTTTAACTTTTTCTTTTGTTTTACTTCATTAATTATAATACTAAATGGGGACATATCTTCCTCATTGTGCTCTATGTGGAAGAAATTCAATTTATTAAAATGGTCCATCATAAATAGTAGTAAAGTTGATTGCTCAGGCGAAAGAGAATACCCGCTATATTTATCCCCGTTAAAAAGAGCAGTTCCTGAAATTTCAATCTCATTGGCACCAGATTTTTTCACGAGAGGGATTATGGGATCTCGCTGAACATCTTCAATTGTGTTCCAAATGGAAAAAACCGTTTCATCTGGTATATGTGTCCTTTCTTCTGCGGATTTGAACATCTTTAATAATCTAAAGGCTATGGGACTACTATCCATTTGTACAGAGAGGATATCCATGCCTCTACCCTCAGCGATCAGCAATTTTGATGAGATATAACCAAACCTGGACCTCACTACCGGTTCCAATAATGGTAAGACCCCTTTTGATTTAGCTAAATCTTCACCGATAACGACTACATGGGCCTTACTGATATCCATTTCACCGGAAATTCCATTAGTAAAGTTGATATCTATTTCAATTACATCTTTTCCTTCTGTTGTAACCAGTTCATCATTTATGTTAAATTTCCCCCCACCACTACCTTGTATGTTTAATGCTCGAACGGAAGATTGGATCATTTCAGGATCTTCTTCAAAAGTATCAAAAGTCAGACCATTTATTATGATTGTGTCTTTTATATTTCTTTTGTCCCAGCACCCAGCTAGTATCAATGTAGCTAAAATGAATAAAACAGCCAATTGGAATGGTTTCAAATTGTATCCTCCTTTTCTTCAATTCTCAATAGTATGGACGTCACTAAAAGTACTAGGGGAACAATACCTATAATCAAAAAACCAAATATGGTAACAATATTTGAATATTGTTCTATCATGGCATCTGTTTTTTCTGCCAGAAGAAATAACACAAACGCCAAACCACCAGTAAGTAAAATCGGTATTGATCTGTGTTTACGATTATTCTTTAAGAACTTACTTGCAAAAAAGACATAGACGGAGACGGATAATACCATGGGAATGGACCAAATAGAAAAAAATAATTGATCAATCCGGTCTAAAGACATAAGCTGTATTGGTCTAAATATGTAGATCACCGGATATTTCACTTGTGCTATAACTTTATTGGAAAACACCACCATCGCAAGGATCGTTAAATATACGGTTATGCAAACGACAAACAAATTAATATACGAAATATTTTTTAAAAACGCTTTGTTTTTCTCGGCTGCGAGTGGATATAGAAACAATATAATTTCAAATCCGAATAAAGATATTAAGGAATCATTTACTCCGAATACTATATTTTTAACCCCTGAACTTCCAATCGGCAATAGATTCTTTAAATCCATGTCCAGAGTAAAGGGGAACAACGATAGAAGAAATAAAAACAAAAAGGTCACGGACAAAACAGTTAGGATTCTAGCCAATACATGTATGCTGCTATTACATATGTACATGCACATAATAAAAATTAATAGCCCTACTGCCCAATAGGGTGTCCGATTTAATAGGATTTCTCGGATCATTTGTGTAGCTACCAGCAGTACAAATGCAGAGGTTATGATTAAGTAGACATAAATGGCTAAATTACATACTCTTCCTAAATGGATCCCCAAAACACTCTGCGTTATCTTATAAAAATCAGAATTTGGAAAGCGCCTCATCAGTAGCCAATAAAGAAATAAAATCCCTTGAATACATAACCCTGCCAATAAGATTGATATCCAGCCATCATGTTTAGCGGTACCTTGTATTTTATGTGGCAAGTTAAGCATTCCAATCCCTATCTGTGTATGAACAATCAAGAAGAAAATTTGCGTTTTTGTTAACCCAAGTTTTGTGCCCATAATACTCAGACCTCATTATCACTTTCCATTTATTTTAATCTTGATAAAATTTCATATTCACATTCACGAATGAACTTTTTTTCTATTACGCACAAATTCATTATTAATTCCATTAAAATCTAAAGGGGCAATTGGATACATATACGGAGTCTTAAAGGACTCCAATTTGCAAAGGTGTGTGAATAAGATAACCAAGGACACTGTTATTCCTAAAAATCCAAAACTGTTCGCCATTAACATAATAGGAAAAGCGAGTATCCTTACACCGGTCCCCATTTGATTGACTGGCGCTACAAATGATGCAATAGCCGTCAACGCTATCACCACAATCATGATATTCGAGACAAGACCTGCTTCCACAATCGCTGTTCCTATCACCAATCCGCCAACAATACCAACCGTTTGAGCAATTGGGGAGGAGAGTCGTATCGCTGCTTCTTTCAATAATTCCAGAATTATTTGCATAGTTATTGCTTCGAAAAGTGGGGATAATGGTATAAATTCCGTTTGAACTCTAAGTGCATAAAGCAATCCAATTGGAAGAATCTCTGAATGCAAAGAAACAACGGAAATATATAAGGCAGGCAAAGTGATTGCTATTAAAAAACTCAATAATCTGATATAGCGAAAAAACAGACCAATCATCCAGCGATTATTGTAATCATCAGGGGATTGATAAAAACTAAAGAATGTGATTGGCAGTATCAATACTTGAGGAGTTCGATCAACAATCATAATTATTTTTCCTTCCAATAAATAAGAATTTGCTCGATCGGGCCTCTCAGTTGTTAACACTTGGGGGAAAATGGTATACCGACTATCTTCTATTAACTCTTCTAATTCTCCTGAAGACTGTATGTTTTCTGCTTTAATATTCTGTATTCTTTTCAATACCTCAGACAAAATATCCTGATTTACAAGATCATTTATATACATCATAGAAACTTTCGTTTTTGATTTAGTTCCTATTGAAAAATTTTTCACAATGAGATTTTCATCTTGATTCCTTCTTTGTAGAAGGTATATGTTTGTATTTAGACTTTCTGAAAATCCTTCACGAGATCCTTTTATGATTTTTTCGGCTTCTGGTTCCTGAATCGATCGATTTTCAGAATTCGGTACCGATACTATAATAGCGGTATTTTCAATATCTAAAAAAAGAATACTTGCTCCCGACCGCAAACCCGATGAGATCTCTGTTAAATTCTCGGAAAAGCTAACTTCAGCTGCTGTGATTAATGACATAATAAAATCTTTAGAGAAAGACCTTTTACTAGTCTGTTTTGTGTGTAATTCAACTATCGGTTCTATAATATTCGTCTCTAATGCGCGCTTGTCGATCATAGAATCCAAATAAACCACTACTACCTGGTGTTTATGAACACATATCGTTCTTTCCTTTAATTCATCCGTATGGGACATGACCATTTTAAGGAGTTTCATATTACTGTCAAGGTCTTTACTTAATTTCTTCGCACTCGCTGATTGCTCTGATTTTGATTCATTTAGTTTCATGCTTTTCTCCTACTTGATATTAAGTAATATTTAGTTTTTGCAACAATGGGAATGTTATTCAAAAAAAAACTCCGTCCATAATGGGACAGAGTCATATAGTAGAAGCATGCATCTTACTGAAAAATGGAGTTTATAACTTTCTCTAAGATTGTTGCTTTTCAACTTTAATTTTATATTACAAACGCCTGCCTTGTTTTTAGGTTCGTATCTTTTAAATTCTGTTCCCTGTTCTCAATAAATTGGTATATTTCTCATCATGCTCCCAAGTAGCATAGGATCTATATTGCCAAAACGCTAACAAACATTTTTTAAACCTTTCCATATTTCCTATTCTATTAGATAATTCTGCCACGTCTAATAGCTCTATCATCCCCTCTTCATATTGACTGCATTTACATTGAAACAAAGCATATGCATAGCGGAAATCCAAATTCATTTTTTCTTTTAACCATGGTTCCTTACTTACAGCCATATCATCAATAATATGTTTGTATTTTCTTGTTAAATATTTAGCATCATTTATACGATCTAATCGAACATATGTCTCCAATATTCTAGGCAGGCCCACATACAAATCTTCTCTCCCCTCCAGCCAGGAGAGATATTCATCTACATATTCTGTCTGTCCAAAGTCCAATAGGGCAACATACCGATTACCAACAGATATATCCGCAAAAAAATGGTTTATTTGTGCATACTGCTTTATAAGATCTAGCACTGCTTCAAGCGAAGCCCCTAATCTTGTCAACGCAAAACTCTTATACATTAGAGCCCGCCCATAGTACTCGCCTTCAGATGCCAATTTCTCTAATTTTTCAGCGTAATTCAGAACCTGACTCCAATCTTCGCGCCGATAGTAATCTGCCATGATCCACATGAATGCTTCTTTCCTATTTTCAATTGGCATATTTGCCAGTTGATCTAGTAAATGAGTTAGTGCATGCTGGCCCTCGTATGTCATTCTTACGATATAAAATTTCCGAAAATAGCTAACCGATATTTTTTCAGAAAAGCGATCCACCTCATTATCAATAATTACCTCATACAGAGGTAGTGCTTGTTTTTCTTTTCCTTCATGAAAAAGCTTTTCCGCCACTGAAAAAATGTATAGTAAGTTTTTCTTTCTAATTGTTTTCGAATTTTCTTCCAACATAAAACTTAATAAATCATTACAATGCTTTTTATAGCCTTTGGATGCGCACTTATATAAGAACTGTGTACTTCTTCGTTTATCGATGCGGTTTCCTTCATTCAAGCATTCTTCTATATAGTATGAATAGAGTGTACCTTCAGCTAGTCCGAAAGCACTTGTAATAGTATCTAAATTTTGCAAAGAAAGCGGCTGTCTATGATTGAGGATACGACTTATTTCGCTAATATGAATTCCTGAATTCTTCGAAAGTTCCGTTTTATTCCACTCTTTCCATTGCATATATTTTTGGATCTCAAGAAAAAGCATAACATTCATATTTCCTATTCACCCTATTCTTATTAAAAAATTAACAAATTATGGTATAAAAATTTGATAGAATTTTTCAAAATTATTATTCTATCAAATCTAATTATAATAAAAGGAATAAGGTTATAAAAGGTGCAAGATAGGATTTTTCAAGCTTTAAAATTCCATTCCTTTAAATATATTCGGATAAACTTAGAATCTAACTTTGTTAGGGGAGAAAATAACATGCATGAAGGAAGAATAATAAAATATTTTCGCAAGAAAGCTAAATTAACACAACAGCAGCTTGGGGATGGGATATGTTCTGACACTCATGTAAGTAAAATCGAACGGGGGATGACAGAATATTCCCCAGAGGTCACAATGCTGCTATCTAAACGGCTTGGAATAAATATCGAAGAGGAATTAAGCCGTTTTCATAACTTAAAGAAAACTCTTACTCGCTGGCATGATGCGATCATTATGCAACGAATCGGAGCTATTGAAACAATAAAAAAGGAATTAGAAAAAGAAGAACTAATCAAAATCAGTGAATATCAAATCCTTTATGATTTACTTAGAGCGAGATATCATCTTCTACATAACAATTTAATAGAAGCAGACAAAATTATAAATACTGTCCAAAAAAAACAAATAAAATTGCCTCCATATGAAAATAACCTACTAAAGCACATATTAGGGATCTATTACCTCGCTACTAAGGATATGATAAAGGCAGTCCATATTTTACGAACGATTAACAGCGATGTTTATAATCATCCAGACCATTATTTAACTTTAGCAACCGCTTATCTTACAGTGAATTCGAAGATATTGGCTTATTACTATGCAGAATTATCTTTGCGATTTTTCATCAGAACCAATAATTACTTAAGGGCTATAGATGCCGAACTGATTATGCTAATAACTCGGGAAGGTGAAGGGCAACGTGATTTCCACAAAACAGTCGAGCAGTATGAAGTTTTAATTCAAACCTGTGATCTTTGCCATGCCCATGATAAAAAGGCAAGCGTTCTTCATAATTTAGCACATGAACATTATTGCAGAAAAGATTATAAGGCTTCTAGCCGACTGTATCATAAATCCATGCTACTAAAAGTCAAAAAATCAGCTGAATACTTAACTTCTTTGGAAGCTTTTATACGATGTTGCTATGAAGGAAGAATTTTATCAAATGATAAATTAGAACAGCTTGGAAACGAGGGATTAGTGATTGCAAGAGAGATTAACCAAACTCTTTATACAATAAATTTCCAACTTCTTCTGTATAAGATCAACAATCAAAATCCGGAATACCTTCATTACTTAAGTACTAAAGCTTTACCTTACTATAAAAAATGTGGTTATGTTTCTTTAGTAAGGCGCTATGAAAAGGAACTTTTTAACTATCATTTAAAAACCGGCCAAATCGATAATGCTCTAGAACTTGCGGATTTATTAATTAATAATGGTTAAAAAATGTAGAGTATGTTCTAGATAAATGCCAGGGATTTCAGACTGTTGACAAACTATAAACTAGTTAGGTTATCTGTTGGAAGAGTTGATCTTCGTTGCAGGAGCTACGCTTTCCGCGGGCAGTCCGGAAGCCTCCTCGGGCTACGCCCTGCGGGGTCTTCCATGTCCTTTCCTCCCGCAGGAGTCTTCGCTCCTTCCACTGCGATCAACTAGAGAATTTCATTATTTTAAGCTTTGTCTACACGCTGAAATGCCAGGGATTTCTCCCTGGCATTTTTTGCATTTATTTAATTTCTCAATTCAAGCCCTATTGAATGGAATAATTTCTCCAACGTTACTTTGCCTGATTTTTCTTTAGGTTTTTTATTCCCTTTGACATCTGCCCCTACTTTCAAGAAGTTTTTCTCGATGTATCGAAGGTCTTTTTCATCTACTTTACCATCTTGATTAATGTCTCCTTTGTTTACACCTACATTCTCTTTCCCATAGGAGAAAACCGCAATAATCGCATCTTCTATATCAATCATATTGTCACCATTTACGTCACCCGCATAGCCTGTTTCTATTTGGGCTATATGTCGTGTCCCCACTATCTCACCATCAATGTACGTCCCTACAGTCTCAGTCGTTTTGCTCGTAAGATGACCTGGTACTTGCACATAGATATCATACTCTGGTTCTGTAGTTGGTAGTTTATCTATTGTATAGTAAGCATTACTATGAATAATCGATGCTTCAAAGGTTTTTCCTTTCTTATTTTTCGCATATACCTTCGCTCCAAGCTTAGAGAAATCAATTGTAGTATCCCATTGACCATTGTCTCTCAAGAATGCTTCTGGTTTCATATTTCCATTTACGATGGAGTATTTTGCTAGAATTATAAAAGACTTGTCTTTATATACTCGAATTGTATTAGTATTAGAATCAGATGTTTTCTTATATTTAAAGGCTGTAATATCAAATGATAATCCCTCTTGGTAATTGTAGTTTTCGTCGTTAATGACTTTGAATGTGACATCCAAGAACGGCAGGTTCTGATCGATAGCTAAATCATCTTCCTCAATCGAAGCTCCCACTTTGACATTACTAGCATTTAATGTTGGTTCATCTAATATAAGGTTTACACCCTTTTCATCTGCGTACTTTTTAAAGGCCTCATTGACTTTGACATTCAGAAATTCAAAGTGTTTATTATAGAAAGATACATTGAATTCTCCAGAGGCCAGTTGCTTAACATTGTTCAAATTCAATGTCATTGTAATTTCGTCCCCTAGACGCACCTTTTCTTTATCATAACTTGGAACCGCGTATTCCGTCCCTTCTTTTATGAACAGGTAACGATTTATACCTTGCGGATATCCTACTGAAGCTGTTGCATTATCAAATACAAATAAATTGGAATCTAAATAAGACATTTGGTCAATTCTTTCCTTCGTTGCAGGAAATCTAAAGTTCCCTTCGCTATCCACCGCAAGGAAATAATGATTATAGTAGTTATACTCCCACCAAAGTGCCCCATTCACAGATTGATCGATAGCCATTCCTTTCTGTTTGAGAGCATCGACTGTCGAATCATATACGTTCCCATGCACCCATACTGCAGGGCCGTCATATCCGTCTTCTTTCGTGTACATCGAATCATCCACTTCATAAATACCAGGATCCATGGATACCTCTACTTCAGGAGGCGTATTATCAATCATCACAATTGCGCCTTTACTTCGGGGAATACCTTGCTCATCATACCCAATCATCTCAAACGTATAATCACCTTCAGGCAGTTTCACCTCTTTATCAGAAATTGGCTGCGAAGGATCATTGGTGAATGGGTACACCCTTCCTTTAAAAATTGCATCTGCCCAATAATCTATACCTGTCAATAAATGGCTTGCATTGATGGTTGCAATGAATCCAATCGCTTCTCCTGATTCCCCATCTTTTACCACCACATCAATCGTCTTTAATGGATTTGATAATTTTACGATTGCATTGGTATATGGCGTATAATACGGATGTGCCTTCGAATCATTCGCAATCATCGGCCTTGTCAATACCATCTTCTCAAATCCTTTTTCTGCCACACGGATGGAAAATGGTATTTGGTAGTGCTCTTCTTCATTGTTCGAATTTACTAGATGAATATATCCTTCATACCGCCCGAATTCCGCTGCTTCTGAAACACGTATACTCGGCTCTATCTCTTTAGATTTTCCTGCTTCAATGAAAACAGTATTTTCTATTATTATTCCTACGTCATTTTTATCAGCATCTTTGATTTCTCCCCTAGCTGATATAAATTCGACCTTTGTGTTAAATTCCTTCACATCTTTTTCATCTAAGTTCCGTATAACTACTTTCCTGCTGTCTTCAACAGGGCCGTCTTCCTCCTTGAAATGACTGCCGAAAGCAATGGAACCTGTTTCTTCATCAATTTCTATTAAACTACCATCTTGTTCATGCATCGTTTTATCCATTACCTTCACTAATGTATCCGCATGGACAGCTTCATACGCATTGATCCTGCCTGATCCAATTTCATTGACAGAGTAATCACCATTCATTTTATCCGCTGTATTCATTATGGCAGCCTTCACATCAAAAGGCGTATAATCTGGATTTGCTTGCAAGATAAGTGCGGCAGTCCCAGCTACATGAGGAGCAGCCATGGATGTTCCTTGAAGACGAGCATACGCGCTATCGTAATCTTCCCCGTCCTGTGGATCATTAATAAACTCAGGAATAGTAGAAAATATTGCTACTCCCGGTCCAACGACATCTGGCTTAATGTCATCATTCCCGTTAGCAGGACCTCTCGAACTAAATTCAGCTAAGCGGTCTCCTTCTGTCTTGATGCTGCCTAATGATTCAAAGGTAATTTCTGATTGTGAAAGCAACTGTTCTCCGTCAGCTTTTGTAATCTGGAAAGTAGGAATATAATGCATCCCTTCTCCAAGATAAGCTTCTATTTCACCATCAACATGGTTGTAGACAATTACAGCTTTAGCACCTGCATCCCTGGCATTTTGTATTTTTTCATCAAATGTAATATTTCCTCGTCGAATGACTGCTACCTTACCAGCAACATCTTTATTGTTAAAGTCGCTTTTAGTTCCTATTCCCACATCGACAGTAGGCAAGGTTTTATTTTCGAGATCTTCTAATTTATCTGTAAAGTTCTGTGCCAATAATTTCATATCAGTGATCTTGGCTTCCCCTGCACTTGCAGTAATCGTTGGAATGGTTACCGAAACATCACTGGCCCCTACCGTAATTCCGAATGCTGCTGCTCCAGGAGATCCTAGCGTCTTTTCACCAGGTCCTGAGTTTCCTGACGCAACGACCGTAACAACTCCAGAGAGCATCGCATTATTAACCGCTATAGATGTCGGATTGAGCGGGTCATTAATACTTGATCCCAACGATAAATTGATAACATCCATCTCATCTTGAACCGCCCTGTCAATACCTGCAATGACTGAAGCGAGCGAGCCTCTCCCATAAGAACCCAACACACGATACATATATAGATCCACATCAGGGGCTACTCCCTTTACTGCAGATGCCGAGCTGTTTTTCTTTTGTGCCGCGATAGATCCAGCTACATGTGTTCCATGTAATGTATAGTAACTGGAACCACCTTCAAATTCAGGTCTTCCGGAATCCTTCCACTCCTGATAAGTTGCCTCCATTGGATCCGAATCATTATCAACAAAATCGTATCCACCTTTATAAGAATCTTTTAAATCTGGGTGATTATAGTCAATTCCTGTATCAATAACCCCTACTTTTACTCCCGAACCGGAAATATTCTCTTGATGCAGCTTGTCTGCACCAATTTGCACAAGGCTATCATCTATCTTTGATGAAGTTGATGATTTCATTTCACTTGCTTCTTCTGGCAGATCAAGCTTCACTTCATCATCTTTCCAAATACGTTTGACAACTCCTGTACTAAGTAACTCTTGCACTGCCGTTCCCGGTAATGTCATCGCTACTCCATTGAATGCCTCATGGTATTCTCTCGTAATCTCGGAGTCTTTCATCTTTTCTTCATTTGGTCTATTTAAGCTTTTGATAGTTTTCCATTCTTTTTGAAACGTATCGTGATCTTTTTTCACTTTACTTTTTGCCGTAGAAAGAGTCATTCTTTTTCCTTTTACAGCATTCTTTGCCACTTCCACCTCTGCTGGGTCAGAATTAAATTCTACAATCACGTTGACTAATTCTGAACTCTCTTTGTTAATATCTGGTGAAACAACAAATCCTGGTGTAATTTCAAGTTCTTTCAGCGCTTTCCTTTGCTGCTCCGTTAAATTAACTAACATCCGCTCCAAACTATTTTTATTATTCTGATAATTATCTTCAGCAATAGCTTTATATGAAGTCCCCGTGGAAAATAACAAACTAGCAACTAATGTTCCTGTAATTATATGTTTTATTTTTCCAAATTTCATAACGTTCCTCCTGAAAAATTTATTCTAAACCTAAAGCATGGTAATCAAGAAATGTAGTAGACTCATAATAATTGGCTCTGATTGTTGATATTAGTAGGGTTGTAGCTGTTACTTCTGCAGAGGTACCGGCAATCTTGAGACCCCGCAGGGAGAAGCCCGAGGAGACTCAAGCTCGCCCTTGAATAAGCGCAGTCTGCTGCGGAAATCAACAGCTGCGCTTAACAGAGCCTAAATATCAAATCCAAGTTTCAACAATTGTTGGATCATCACCGGGTGATTTTTTTATTAGAGAAAATCCCTTAGGTATTTCCTTTCTAATAGCTTCTAAATTTGTTCTCATCAAGATATAGTTAGTAGGTTTATTGACATCGAATATCCTTGCTATATACATGTCCTGATAATCTGTCGGACTAGAAAATATAACTATGATCGGCATTTTATACTTTGAAAAATTGATCTCACTAAATGAATTTATCAGTCTGTCCTGGTTTTCCATGGAATCTCTCCCTTTTTATATGTTGTGGCAATGGTGACAAAGAGAATACCAAAATTTAGCTTTCAAGTAGAAAAACTAGACCTTTAACATCATTGTTTTACCGTTATAACCTTTGGCACAGAGGTTAACGACAATCCTGTTTCATCCGTTCCTGTTACAGTCAAATAATATTCACCATCTGGGTAGTCAGCATCGGGGGACCATTTCAACCCATAAATAGAATGCTCATTTTCGATTTCGGCATACTCCAACACATTACCATCTGCATCCGAAATCTCAAAGAGCCAATCCAAACGCTTATAACCAAAGAGTAGGATGGAAGCTGGCTTCGTTTCATTTACATTCGTTCCGGAAACGTGCAAATAGTTGATAAATGGTTCTGCATGGAGCAATTCATCTTCTCCAACATATCCCACCCCTACATTACGGAGCGCATCAATCGCTGAAACCATCACCATTTGAGGACTTTCATCCGAAATGTATTCATTTTTTTTGGAATTCAAGCTCTTAGATTTACCATTCACCCAAAGCTTGCTTCCTATATAGCCACTATCTTCTTCGATAACATCCCAAGATATTTTATATTTTCCATCTGGTTGGTCTTCTATCTTTATATTTTCAATTACTGGTGAAACGGAATCGATTTTAATTGGAATTTTGGTTTGCTGAGGCTCTGCTCCCTCATAATTTAATATACTTTCATATACATAGTAATAGTTTCCATCCGGTAGAATCTTTCCTTCGTCATCGTGGCCACTCCAAAATAACCAATCAAAACTATAGTAGAAATCGTTACGGCTCATGATGTTCTTTCTAAAAGCATAAGGGCTGTCATCCTCGGTGAATTCACTAAAGTTAGAGATGCTGGAGATAATGTTCCCATCTTTATCTTGGATACTGAGAGACACTTCTTTCAGATTTCGTAATGCCGTAAATGAAGGGTAGATTCCTGTCGCAATGGATCTTGGTGAATACCCAACCTTTTCTGGTTCAAATGTTCCCGTAGTCTGATCATATCCCATTGGAAGCTCCAGCATGTCATTCCACAATACTGTATAGCCCAAGAATGGGTCGCTATCAACTGGGCTTTCATCAAGATTGCCAATGGAATCCCACTCACCATAGAAGCCCATAAATGGTATTGTTAACGTTGTCAAATCTTTTACAGAACTGCCTTTTGGTATAAAACGAACGAATCCTTCTACGAATCTTCCATCGCTTAAATTCTCTGGTAATGTTATAGAGATGTTTACTTCCCCGTCTCTTCTTGGTTTGTATTGGAATTTAGTATGTTTATGTTGTTTTTTTCCATTAATTTTAATGCTGGCTTCTTCGATAGGAATAGAGTTTAATGTTAAATACTCTCTTTCTACTCCGTTATAAGTTCTATTCTCGGTTTCATCCATCAACACATCTACAACGATTTCATACTGGTGATTCGCCTTTTCTAAATTTTTGGCTAACGGCTTTACATCTAAGGTGAAATCAAAAGTACGGTCCACTTCTTTTAAAGCAACAGATGAAGCTTGTTCTAAAGGGGCATCAACATGATGTAGCATATATGGAGTCTTAATTGCTTGTTCAATTTTCATCATTCCTGACCCTTGTCTTCGTGGAGAATACGCTAAATTGTGGTGATTCGGATTTGTGATTACTTCAGAGGTGTTCATTAAGACATTCTTTGCTAGTAAAATAGTATTTTTATCTTTAGGTAGATGAAGCTTTTCGTAATATTTTTGAAGAAGTAAAGCTCCACCTGCTGCGACATGCGGACTAGCCATAGACGTTCCACTCATTGTTTCATACTGATTGTTCAGGACGGTCGAGTTTATTTTTCCCCCAGGAGCCGTAATTTCAGGCTTAAAGCTTAGGTCTGTAGGTGAACCGTATGATGAGAAATCTGACATTGGCTCGGTTGCAGGGTTTTGCACCCAAAGTCCATCGTTTGATAATTGTACCGTTAAATTTTCTCCACTTTTTAACCGCTCTACCACCTGATACCCCATTTCGTGACTGGTTGTTACTGCCGGAATGCTATTGGGAGTAAAAAGTAAATTGGCATACGAAGGAACGGTACTTGGCGGAATCACAATAAGTGCGACCGCCCCATTTCTTGCCGTATCAAATTGAAGAGTGCTATACGTTGAATAGGATTTCTCCGGTTGTGCAACAACGATTTTCCCCTTTAAGTCCAATCCGTCCAAATGCTTTCCAAATCCTTCACCTGCAAAAATTAATTCATAATCCTTACTAACTTCTAGGTTATCTATAATCTTTTGGGATCTTGATTGAATTTGATAGCCTAGTATACTTCCATCATTCATTTTAAGGGAATCTACTTTCATCAGATCACTTTCAGAAGAAGCAACCTGCAGAGCAGATGGCGTAATACCAGGGTCACCGACAAGACCGATATCGGGATTTTTGGCCAATGGTAATTGAGAGCGTTCTAGCAGGCTTTGTTTTGTGCTGTATGAAGCATTTCCAGCCGATGCTACTACCAGCACCCCATGATCCGTAGCAAATTGGATTGCCCGTTGTACGATATCATCCGGATCCACCATCCCAGCCTCTGAACCTAAACTTAAATTAATAACATCTGCACCCAGCTCAACAGCGTGGTAAATACCAGCCGCGATGTCATCATCGTATGCAAATCCTAAACTATCAGAAAATACTTTCTCGGCAAGCAACTGGACATCCGGAGCGACTCCTACTGCCTTCTTCTGAGACTCTTCATATGCTCCAACAATTCCTGCCACATGCGTACCGTGAGAATTGTTAGTTGATTTGACATTTGTGTTTTTATCTGCCCAGTTATATCCAGTCGGTACTTTATCCGTGTACCAAATATCCTCTACATCTGTTTCATCCAACTTCTTTTGGATATTATTTATATTATACTTCGCTTCCTTCTTCCCTTTTTCTGAAAGCTGCATTGCCTCATGCTCGTAATCAATTCCACTATCAACAATGGCAACGACCATTCCTTCTCCTCTATAATGATACTTTGTCCATACATTCATTGCTTCCACAATTTCCTTACTCTTCAACACGCTGTGCTCATAGGTTTTAGCGATGCGAATATCTTTTACGCCTTCAACCTCTTTTAACTTCTCTGCTTCCTTCATGGTTGTTTCGATACTGAATCCATAAAAGTCTGTGGCATAGGTATGCCTTATTTCAGTGGAACCATTTCTTTTCTTTATGAACGTATCCTTTACTTGCTCTACTTGTTTTTCAGGTACAGTTCTCGCTTTATCATTTACATCCACTTGGACGATTAAACGCACATTTTCATTTGGATCAAAAGATGTCATATCCTGCCCATATAATGGATCGTTTTCTTTATTCTCATTCAAATCATCCATTGGAAGTTCTCTATCTTGTTGCAGAGGATTCACTAATTGGCCCTCTTTTTGCTGATAGAATTCTGCACCAGCTGGTGTGACAATGCTGCTAAAAAACAAAACGATTATGAAAATCAACGATAGCCTTTTTGATGATGAACCCTTCATCCTCTCACCCTTTTATTAATAGATTTAATTAAGTAGATTCATAGAAGTTCAATACAAATGCAACCTTTTAGAAAATACAACCTAACAGGGATATCTCCTATTGATTGTCTTTACTGCACATATTAAATCCTTTATCTATTAATATTTAGCCCCATCAACCATTTGTTTTGCTTGTATATTTAAGTTTGAAGAGTATGTGACGCCTTGGTATTCATTTCCTGCTTTATGATCCAATTTAATAGCAAAGGAAAGGTCGATATATTGATTATCGTTCAATTGCCAGAACTCATGCTTCTCTCCTTCTTTAGACCCCTCACCTAATACCATCTTCGCTTTTCCATTACTGCTTTTTGCCCCTGGTTGGATATCTTCTTCTACAAATCCAACTACCATTTCAACTCCAGGAGTAATCTCTTTAGATAAAGTCTTGGCTTCATTTGTTGGCCCATTGAATAGCTGATCCAAGTAGATTCTTGATTCTTCCAGGATGTCATCCGTCATCTCTTCTCCTTCAGAGAACTTGTAGGCAATATATCCTATTTTATAAGCATCAAGAGAAACATCAGCATCTACAGACTGGTTATATGTTGCTTTTAGATAAACATCCATATCCCCAGTGTTTTCGATTGTTAACCATTCACCGTAAACTAATTGAGATGGTGCAAAGCCACTATGATCAACTATCATTGTCTCCATGTCTTGTCCGTTATTAATTTCTAAAATACCGTTTGTAATCTGTCCATTAGCATTTGTTTCAGAAGTAAACCAAGAATATGTACCGAAACTCGCCGAGACTACAATCGTTCCTACCAACGCACTACCTAAGAAAGCATTTTTTAATTTAAACATGTGTATCCCCCATATCCATTATGATTGTTTAATTTCTTTCTTACTTTTTGGTTTCATTTTTTCAAATACCACTATACATACATAGCCTGTTAAAGGTAGAGCTATGAACAGTAAGAAACCTAGTGGGCCTTTTGTAAATTGAGAGAAGAAGCCTAAGAACGGAACCAGAAATACTTTTTTTCCTACAATCTCATTAGCTTTAGTGACATGCTCATCTACTGAATTATTGTTATCACCTTTTGTATAAAAATGCCTCCCCCCATCTGCCTCAACAATGGACGTGATTCTATGAGTGATCAATAGTTGCTCTTCGTTGTAAAAAGAAATAATGTCACCCTTGCTAAGATCACCTGGATCAACCTCTCGAGTAATAATGACATCCCCAGCCTCAAAAACTGGTGCCATACTATTCGATAAAACGGTGAGAGGCTTTAATCCCAAAACGCTTAGTGGTTTGTTAGTGTTAAGGCTAGCGAAAATGGAAAATAGGATGACCATAATAAATAAGATGATTGTGACCGTTAAACCTTTTTTAAAAAATGCTGCAGCCTTTTCCATTTCTCACCCTCGTTTCTAGTTGTTATCCCAATAAGGTTTATAGTTGAAGGATAATATTCTGATTTTTACTTCTAATAAAATTATTGCACAGTTATGAGGGGAAGGGTATTGGGGGATTTAATAGTAATCTGCTCTGCAAATACGATGACTTTTCATCAAAAAAACCTCTCAAAGTTCGATAGAATAGGAATATATTAATAGAAAAAGAAGAAGGGGGTAAAAACAACCAGTACAATAACCCTAGTGCATTCCCCCAACTTTCACACTTTATAAAATCAAAACAAAAAAAGCTGTCCAATAGTATTGGAACAGCAAAAATGTATTATAAGTTTAGAAATCCTTTAATCGTATGGGTCTCACAGGGAAGACCAGCAGTAAACTCTCTCATCCTACTAATTGTTAAGGAGTCTGCTAGCATATCTGTTAGCCTCCTCATGCTTGCCTTGGTCTAGGTAGTATTGAAACATCGTTTTTTCATAAGTATGCAACTGATGATAATTCCCGTTTTTGTTAAGCATAGGGATGATTTTCACCTCAATAAATTGATAATAAAGCTCTTTTTCATCATCGTGCAGCAAACGAAGCATTTGAAAGAATGCTAAGCTACTATGATCTTTGATTTCCTTTGATATTTCCATACCCGTTTGAATCAATTGCGTCAGCATACTATCTACTTTATTTTCTTTTATCTGTAAGCAACAGTAAATATATCCTATAAGGTTATTCAAGAAAATAGAAGATTTTTTATTACCTTTAAGCAGGTCCAATGTCTTTTTATAGTATATTCTTGCGTTTTCATTATCCCCAGTATAAGAATATTCATAAGCTAAATTACTTAGCAAGTTGGCTTTTTTTGAAGTATCATTTATTATTTCGCATTGCGCAATCAATTGGTTATATCGATTGACAAGATTATCAATATCCCAAAGCTCGTTTCTTCCTTCATTGATTAATTTGATAGTTTCTGCATCAACAATTTTTTTGAAATTATTTGTCTTTTGAAAATATTCAAGTGAAAGTTCACTATAATAGTAAGCTTTTACTTTAAATTGAAGATTGTGATAGGCAATTGCAATCTGATAATAGAATTCCTGGTTCTGATATTCTTTTTCATTTATTTTAAGAAGATATTCAAGTGCTTTTTTGAAGTTACCTTTTTGAAGTTCTAATATTCCTAATAGATGGTGGAGTAAGTGAGTTTCGTACATATTTAAATCTTTTCGGACGTTATAAATTTTATTAATAAGTGCTTTGGCACTCGTTATTTCCCCTTGCAATAGAAAATACCTAGCTTGCAGAAGAAAATATTTATTTTTCACCGATTGGATTAAAAACAGAGAATTCTTTTCAATCTGATTTTTGAGTCGTTCAATTTCATTGTTCTGTTGCAAAACCATACAATCGTGCCATTGATGCAGAAGTTTTTCAAATTTCTGAAGCGATTGTAATTCTTCTTCCATATTAATTCCTAGCTTCTCACTTAATAAATTGGTGATCTCTGATGAAAACTGAGTCGTTCCCCGCTCAATTTTACTTACATGAGTTACAGAACAGACCCCTTTTCCCAATTCTTCTTGTGTCAGGCCATTTTTTTCCCTATGGAATTTGATTAGGATTCCCAAACTCAATGCAACACACTCCCAACTATTCTATATACTATACACTGTATGGTGCTTTTTCTTATCATACCTTTTATTTGCATTCAGATGCAGTAGTATTATTAGTTTTTTGAGATAATTTATAATCTAAAATTTAATCCATTTTTAAATGATGCAATAGAACAAGGGCAGCCTAAAGATTAGGACTACCCTTGTTCATCGTTGTAAGTGTCTGTCAGAGCCTTTTACGTTATGTTAAGGAGTCATTCCTAGCTCTAGTTTAATCTTTTCAATATTCTTTCCACTCGCTTCAGATTGAGGGTCTGGAGTATCAAGGACAAAGTCGTTTTCTGATAGATAGTACTTTTCAAGAAGCTGAAAATCCAACTCATCTGTCGTGCCATCGAAATTTATATCCGTATTTCTATTATCTGTCCCCCAATACTCTTGAAGTAATAATGCATCATAAATATCTACAACATCGTCTTTATTTATATCTCCTGGCTTGGATACTGCAGTTCTATAGGAAATCCATTCTCCAATATCAATCCCATTTGCTTGGTAACCGACTTCTAATGGCGTGTACGTCGTATAATGTCCTGGTACATCGATAACCATGGTATAGTTCTTTACTGTTACTGGGAGTTTATCGACATAAATTCGACCATTCGCTTCTAATCTCGCAGGATACGAGGTTCCTTCCATGCCTTTTAATTGAATAGCTGCTCCCACCATCGAATAATCCCTGCTATAATCGATCCCACCTTTATCCGTTAACAACCCTTCAGCACTTAAATACCCTGCATCAACTTGGGAAATTGCTGGATAAATTGGGTGAAGTCCGATTTTTGTAGGTATTCGTGGTCCTTTATTTATCTGCATAGTGGTAGTACTGAAAAGTGGTGAATAAACATGTCTGAATTCATCTGCATTTGTATCCGCAATCATATCAAATAATGCTACATCCCCCGAAACACCTTCATCAGGAATGGTTATTTCAATAATCGTCCTGGTTGTACCAGGTTTAGTAGTTGTTTCAATTAATTCCGAACCTTCCGGCAGCTGCTCCCCTAATTGGAAATCAATAGCTTCGTCAAAGAACTTATCTTGATAATTTAGAGTCATAGAGAAGTCCTTAGCATTTACTAGATTATGTGCATAGAACGTGTACTTTATTTTATCACCCATTTGATAAGACTCTTTGTCTGGCTTTGCATATATAAACTGTGATCCTTCTTTTACATAATAAACGACTTTAGGAATAGCGGTATTTCCCGCATAATCGGCACCAAGATATTGCATTTCTCTTATGGAGCTTGTTGCAACATTTAACTCTGTTTTGAACTTACCATTTTCATCTACCTCAAGTCGATAATTTGGACCGCTTGGACCATACCAAAGATTGTTATTTGCTTGACTCAATGAAATGCCTGCTTGTTGTGCTTCATGTAGTTCTTGATCTATCACAGTACCTGAAAGCGTTACGGTGTCTTGTCCTTCTGGCAGGACAACTATCGGAATGTCCCCTTTAGGCATGGCATTTGTCTCATCAAAGGTCACTTTTGGTTCACTATTATCAAGGCTTATGGTCGACGTTCTGGCAAATTGCCTGCCATCCTTTGTCGTTCCAATCATCTTGACTTCATATATGCCATCTTCTGCTCTAATTCTTGTGTAACTAATTGGCTTCTTCTCGTGACCCGTAAACGGAAAATAATAACCCGCAAATCCATCATCAATAAAATAGTCATAATCAATTGCTGCTCCCGTTGCGTTTACTCCTGTAATCCACCCCAACTCTGCTTTCGTAGCCGGATCCACCAATATCCAATCCAATGTTTCCATTGGGGAATTTAATCTAAAGTCAAGATCTGTAGCCTTCCTACTGTAAGGATTTTTCACCCGGTCAGTAGAAATACTCGGTGTATATACTTCGAAGTATCCGATCCCTTCTTCCACTACCTTTGCTCCAAATGGAATACGGTAGATTTCTTCTGTATCCTTTTGGTTTTTAATGACAATATACCCTTCATAGGTTCCTTTTTGAGCGGATTTAGGAATTGTAAGAAAAACATTAAAGCGTCCCTCTTTATTTTTTTTCGCTTGAATCGTACTAGGAATATTCAGTCTTACACCGTTTTTCTCTGCGTCCAGCGACCCTGATGCTTTTGCTCCAACATTATACTCAACGGTGATATCATATTTTTTGTTTTTCTTACTATTATTTGTGATCGATAGATTCGTTGTTTTGGTGATATGTTCATCCCCCATTGGAATGAAACCGTAACTTAAGCCACCCGTTTGTTCTGGGATGAGTATTTCTTCTCCGTTTTCAATAAATGGCGTTTCATCCAGCACAGAAATTAACGTATCTGAGTGAAGTGCCTGCATTGGATCGACTCGCCCCGCTCCTACTTCAAATACACTATATTGATTTTTTAATGGGTCTGCTGTATTCATGATGACAGATTTAATATCACTCGGAGTGTAATCCGGATGTGCTTGTAATAGTAACGCGGCAATTCCGGCAACTTGAGGAGCTGCCATGGATGTTCCTGATAAGCGTTGGTATGCAAAGGAATAATCAGTAGGATCTTCTTTATTATGCATATATGCTGGGACGGTGGATAAAATATTCACACCCGGTGCCGTTACATCTGGCTTGATATCATATAATGTGCCTGATGGACCCTTTGAGCTGAAAGAAGCAAGCTCGTCTCCGCTAATTTCCGCTTCACCCATTTCTCCAAGTGTGATAGTTGGTGTACCCTCTTTGAATAATTCTTTTACTGCTAAACCATCTTGATTTGATAGAGAAAAAGTAGGGATATTTCCGTTGTTTTCTCCTAGATAGTGTGGAATATGGCCTTCGTCTGGTATATTGTTATAAATTACAATACCCGCTGCGCCATTTTGTTTAGCATAGTTCATTTTATCAATAAGGGCATAGGTCCCTCTGGCAACGAATGCAACCTTTCCATTTACATCTTTTCCGTTGTAATCAGCAGGTCCGCCTTCTCCAACTTCGACCATCTCGTAATTTTGTCCCTTGAGCTTCCTGAAATCATCCGTCCATTTGTTGGTCATTAACTGCAAGGTACCGTCCGACTCCTTGCCATTTGAAGAAAACATACCATTATATGTCGTGACAAAAGAGGAGGCTGAACTGGCTCCTACCGTCAAAGCAAGTGCAGCAGCCCCAGGCGAACCTAATGTACTGTTACCTAAATCTCCTGAGTTTCCAGCAGCTACGACTGCCGTCACACCGCTTAAGACGGCGTTATTGACCGTTAAGCTAGCAGCATCTAAAGGATTGTTCGTTTGTGCTCCAAGCGATAGATTAATGACATCCATACCGTCTGCAACTGCACGATCTATGCCGGCAATAATCGAGCTATTCGATCCGCTTCCATAAGGCCCCAATACACGATAAGCATACAAATCGGCTTCAGGAGCAACACCAATGACCTTATAGTCCGAATCATTTTCAGCTTGACCAATAATTGTCCCTGATACATGTGTTCCATGATTTGTATAGTATGTGTTACCTTGGTTCACTTCAGGATACCCAGGAGCTGCTTTCCAATCCTCATATGTGGCTTCCATCGGATCATCATCATTGTCTACAAAGTCATATCCACCTTTGTAAGCATCTTTGATATCTGGATGATTATAATCAACCCCTGTGTCTATAACGCCAACCTTTACCCCTTTACCTGTGAACCCTTCTTTATGTAACTGATCGATATTCATAAAAAGGATACTGTCCACTTTGGTTGTTGCCTCTTCTTCCTCCGTTAATTTAGGTGGAGGAGTAAGCTGTACTTCCAATTCGCTGTACACTGCTTTAACCACCTCAGAGTCTAATAGATTTTCAACCTTGTTGGCCGGTAAGGACAGGGTAATTCCATTAAAAGCATTTTTATAGGTGTGCTTTACTTCGTAGTTCGCTTTCCCGGATTTCGCCTTTGGCACAAGCTTATCATCTAATTCTTTTCTAAATTTTTCATGTGAGTCTTCCACCATTTTTTTCGCCTTTTCAAGAGGGACCTCTTCCCCTTGCAGTGACTTGTAGACTGTCTCTGCCTTCGCAGGTAATTGCTCGAATTCAACAATGACTGTCACATTCTCCTCACTCTTTAAATCAATTGCCCTAGATAATTGAAGGCCTTTAATCGAACGATTTGTCTCTAATTTATCGAGTGCCTCACGTTGTTCTTTTGATAGACTCGCAAGAATACTCATGGCATTCTGCGTTGATTCTGCACGGACAACTGGTTCTGAACTGATTGGCAAAGCAGAACCTAAAAGTATTCCAACACATAGCACGATCTTCGGCAACTTACTACTTTTCATCCTTTTTACCCCCTGTGTCATTCTACTAATAATTTTAGTGTCGAATCGCTTTCATGTCATTGGGGGTAATTTTGTCAAATTATGAAAGGGAAAACTTAAAAGTATTTTAATAACTAAATACTAAACACTGAATCATCACACTTTTCATAGATTTTCTATTCTATTTGATACGAACCGCATCCAAAGAACCAGTTCTAAATACTTATGAAATTTGGGGGATATTACTATCAGCAAAACTACTAATGCATAGTTGAATGGAGTCGCCTATTTTAAATTATACAACTTGGGAAAAACAAACAGTTCTAATGAACTATATCGTTAAAACGCCAGCTTAAAAAATCCTGAAAATCTCTATAAACATTACGATTTAACTAGGACATAAGCTTCGTTGTTGCTGCCCGTACTCTCCTATGTTACCCCCATACATTCTTCAATTCACATGTGAGATTATTAAATTTATTAAGAAGATTATGATTTCTTAATAATATTGAAGAAGGAGTGTATCACTTGGACAAAAGTAAGTTATTTAAAAGTGTCACTGTAGTCGGATTGTCATTAAGTATGCTTTTCAGTACTATATCTTATTCTCCTGAAAGGGTATCTGGGGAATCACTAGGAAAAATAAGCTCTTCTAGCATGGAAATACTAAACAATCTTACAGACGCACAAAGAAAAGCCATGAAGTATTTAGAATTAAACGATAAAACTGGGCTGCAATTGCCTCCTGCAGTTAACTTGGACACTGATGAAGAGATCTCTGTTATCTTAGAATTTCATCAAAAGCCAGCTAAGGTTGCACAACTAATAGCAAGTTTGAAGGGGGAAGAAGTAGCAGAATCAAAAGCCAAAAGCAATATTAACCATGAACAGAAGAAATTCAAAGAAGAGTTAAGTGGCATTTTCAAAGACAGTGGGAAAAGTGACTCTTATTCCATTAAACATCAATACTCAGAAATATTTAACGGAATGGCGATTACATTGCCTGCTAACAAGATAAAAACAGTAATGCAAACCGGGGCCGTAAAAACTATTTGGGGAAATGAAACAATCAGCATTAATCCACCAGATTTAAGTGAAGTGGCTAATCTCGGAATTACTACTAAAATGGCAGACAGCAACCCCCACCTAGGAATTGACCGACTGCATGAAGAAGGTTTGACCGGAAAAGGGATAAAAATTGGCGT
The DNA here is from genome assembly GCF_038595065.1 of Sutcliffiella sp. FSL R7-0096. Lineage (NCBI taxonomy): Bacteria > Bacillati > Bacillota > Bacilli > Caryophanales > Bacillaceae > Sutcliffiella > Sutcliffiella sp. FSL R7-0096. Next base: position 786,128 of record NZ_CP152003.1, on the reverse strand, counting down.
AATCGATACTGGAATAGATTATAATCATCCTGACTTAAGAAATGCCTACAAAGGTGGATATGACTTTGTAGATAACGATTCGGATCCAATGGAAACAACTTACGAAAATTGGAAATCCACTTACAAACCAGAATTTTCAGGGGGAAGTTCATATTATACCAATCATGGTACACATGTCTCTGGAATTATTGCTGGTCAAGGTTCCAATAATAGTGATTATGCAACGAAGGGAGTGGCTCCAGATGTAGACATTTATGCATATAGAGTACTCGGTCCATATGGTAGCGGTGCAACGGAAAATGTGTTAAAAGGAATTGATCAAGCGGTCGAAGATGGGATGGACATCATAAACCTGTCTTTAGGTGCTTCCATTAATGATCCATATTTCCCGACTAGTGTCGCCGTTAACAATGCAGTCCTTAGTGGAGTAACAGCCATTGTAGCAGCGGGAAATTCAGGGGATGCAGCCTATACTCTCGGCTCGCCAGCTTCTTCAGCACTAGCATTGACGGTTGGGGCAAGTGATACTCCCTTGGAAATCCTTACATACGAAGGGAAGTTATACTCACAACCTATTAATCTACAATTACTAGGAAAACACTATAGTGATAAAGCAGAAGACTTTAAAGGTCAGACACTACCAATCACAGAAGTTGGGTTAGGAAGATCAGAGGATTATTCTGGGAAAGATGTCAAGGATAAGATTGTTCTTGTTAGACGTGGAGAGATTTCATTAAATGACAAAATTAAACATGCAAAACTAAACGAGGCTAAAGCCATCTTTATGTACAACAATGAAGAGGACGGGCATATCCCTTACTTCCTGGGTGAAAATAAAGACTTCATTCCAACATTCAGTTTAACAAAAAAAGATGGAGAAATATTACTGGAAGAAATGGAACTTTTAGAGGAATTTATTTTCGAAAAACTTGGCACCGTTCAAACCGAGGGAGATCGTTTAGCTGACTTCAGTTCACGAGGACCTTCAAAATTTAATTATGATATTAAGCCTGAGGTTATTGCACCTGGAGTTGGTATTCAATCCACAGTTCCATCCTACATGGTAAACCCCGAAAATGGGGATAACTATGAATATGCGTATCAACGATTATCAGGCACATCCATGGCCGCTCCTCAAGTAGCTGGAATTGCCGCTCTCTTGTTGGAATCCAATCAGGATTTACAACCCGAGGACATAAAAACAATTCTGATGAACACGGCCGATCCGTTAAATGGGGATTACAGCGTATTTGAAGTTGGGGCGGGACGAGTCGACCCGTATGAAGCAGTTCATTCCACCATGCTATTCCAGGTGATCGATGAAACAACAAACATATCTGATGGAGATAGTATTATCATTGATGAAAAGACTGGCTCCATCAGCTTTGGCCTACAATACAACGATGGAAAACACATTCGCGATCAACGCACAATAGAAGTGAGTAATCATGGCACAGATAAGAAATCGTTTGTGGGAAAAGTTGAATTTACAAATCAATCGCTAGATGCAAAAAAGAACGGTGTACAAGTTCAATTTGATAAGAAAATTTCCATTAATCCTGGAAAATCTAAAAAAACCAATGCGTTTGTCCTGATTCCCAAAACAGCAGAATCAGGGTTTTATGAAGGATATATCTCTTATGAGAATATAAACGACTCAAATGAAGCCTTTCAAGTCCCATTCTCCATCCGTGTTGCAGAAGAAGGGTTTGACTTTTTGACATTTGATAAACAAGTCCTAACTACCAATCCAGGAGGCTCCTATTTTGGTTCATTTCCTGTTGCTACCTTCAGTTTCCAGCTTAACTCTAACGTAGAGCAAGTGGATGTAGTTTTAGCAGATGGAAAAACAGGTGAAGATATTGGTTATGTTGGATATTTCAATGGAAGTGACTTACAAATCGGTGTCCCTTACGGTTTATATGGTTATGAAGGAAATTATTATCCATTTACTGGAGATGAGGACTATCCAGTTCATTTAAAGGAAACCTTCGCAGAACAAGGACACTATAAGTTGAAATTTATTGCTACCAATGAAAGCGGCAAAACGTTTACGGAAGTAGATGACATATTTGTCGATAATAATAAACCAGAATTTAAAACAAGTATTGATGATCAGCTCGTTTATGAATTTTCTGAAGGACAAAAAACCTATCCTGTAAGTGGAACATTAATTGACAATGAAGTAGGGGATATTCAAGAAGCAGGTATCGATATTAGTCAGGCAGATAATTTCATTTATGAATATTTGTACTCGATGTTACCTGATTATCGTATATTCCCAGAAGAAGATGGCACTTTTGAAATGGAAGTCCCACTTGTTAGACCAACAAATAATATAGCAAGCTTGGATGCCCTAGATGCTGCGACGAACAAAACGGTGAAAAGAACCTATAATTTTGTTCCCGAAAGTACTTCCTATATGACAGGAGTCTACAGTAAAAGGTCCGCGAAACCTGGAGACATTGTTACGTTTACGATGACTGCCAATAATGTTAGACAATTAAAAGAAGCAAAATTCACGTTGTATTTCATTGATTCAATGGAAATTCTCGATATCAAGGAAAATGATGCATTATCCAATTACGATGTGGACCTACAAACTGATTTGACTATTGGCTCCACCTCCAATGCAAAAGTGGATCTTATCCTGACTGGAGATCAAGAAATCACAGGTGAGATGCCATTGTTAGATGTTACATTTAGCGTAACAGATAAGAGATGGACTGACTTCGCAGGATTTAACTTTACAAGCAATCGATACATTGACACAAATGGAGACACCATTACAGCACAAGGATATATAGAAGGACTGAAAATGCTGAATCAAACAGGTGTCATCAGTGGTGGCTTTGTTGGGCAAGGATTCTTAAAACCGGATACATCCGTTGATTTTTCCCGAGACTATACAAAAGTTGGTGCTTCCGTTGAACTGATAAGTCCGGACGGAACCAAATCTACAGCTGACATTAACACAAGAGCAGGTTTCAGCTTCCATAACATACCGATAAATGCCGAGCCATATACGTTAAAGGTGAATATTCCCGGTCACTTCCCTTATATTAAAGATATCATGGTGAATAAAGAGGAAGATGGAGAAATTACAGGATCTTTAACTTCCATTACTGCGTTTACGTATGCAGGTGATGTGAATCAAGACGATGTGATTGATATTTTTGATGTTCTATATTTAAAAGAAAATTGGCAGTCAAGTGATCGCTCTGCAGATATTAATTTAGATGGCATTGTCGATGAGAAGGATTGGAGTTATATTGAAGCGAACTACCTAATGAGAAATCACACTTTAGATGAATTAAAGGATGTTGTTCTGAAACATCAAGGCATGACCCTTGAGAAAGTAAAAAAGGAATTAGGGATTACTAATCCGTAACCCAAGTCAAAAAAAAACGCAAGGCTCCTAATAAAAAGGATGATCTCTGTAATGAACAGAGGTCATCTTTTTTAAATTTCCATTGCTATTTAAAACATCCCCCCACATAAGCATCGTGGGGGGATATCTCTTAATTTAAACCCTCTAATATATCATCTATTGTTCTTCCGTTCTCGACTTCTGTAGGTTCTCTGGAAGCTTCTCCAGTCGGATTTTTTAGTAAATAATTCTTTTGGATGAAGCTCATATCTTTGTGATCCACTACACCATCAAAGTTGATATCTGCGTTCCTGTCGTTAGATCCCCAATGTTCTTCGAGATAGATAGCATCCAAAATATCGATGACGCCATCCTTATTCACATCTCCTGCAAGTGCCCCGAGAAAATTCAAGAATTTTTGCTCTCCTAAGTGACTATGTTCTCTACCGATAGTAAAACTTTTTATAACAGTAAAGTGTCCTGGTATATCAAGAAGAAGGAACATTTTTTCCTGAGTGGAGGGTAATCCTAGAACACTGAATTTAGCATCATCTTTGATTTCGGCAGGATATTCGTTACCTTCGGCGTCCAATACACGAATATTCGCCCCTAATGCAAAATAGTCGATATGTGTGGAGCGTAAATTTCCAAACCCATCCCTTTCATATACAGCTTCTCCATTAATATTCCCCTGCAATTCAGAGTAGCTTGACCAAACTTTAACTGGTGGTGAAATAGAAGAAACGGATACCTTTGAGTTATCTGCTTTTGTCAATGATACCGAGTTTGCGGTAAGTGAGAAATAATCACTTACAAACGCATCATCCTTAATAGTTACATTAACGTTTAATAAGGTAGTTACGTCTTCTAGGTTAGATTCTGTCGTCGTTAATGTGATTAAGGTGCCATTATCTGATTCAGTAGTTTCAAGATGAACCTTCTCCTTCCAGTCCTCCACTACAGATATTTCCTTGATATCTATCACATTTTTATTATATTGGTAGGAAAAGCTTAGCTCCTTCCACGGAGCAAGATTATTTGTACGGAATGCAAATTCCATGCTATCTCCTGACAAGATTTCTTTTTGCGTTGGAATACTAGCAACGTATGGCGCTCCTTTTCTTACAAAGTGGTAGTCTTTTTGTATAGAAGCAATTCCTGCTCGGTCTCTTCCTAGGATACTTAAGTTCATTACATTTAAATGACGAGGAAAAGAAGCATTGATGGCAAATCCACCATCATCATCCAAAGGGATATTTTGCCAAAAACTGCCACTACCCTTATATCTTACCGAGTTATTTCCTTGATTTACATCAATGCCTGTTGTCTTAGCTGATTCAATTTGATTATCATGAATGCTGCCTTCCAATAAATAAGTAGTTTTTTCTTGCTCCACTTCAATAATTTCTGTTTCTACATCCATTTCTAGCGTTGGCATTTCTTTATCAATAATAAATGGCATATTTACCAAAAGCTCTTCCCCATCATCCTTAGTAAAAACAAATTTTAAATAATACGACCCTGGAGTTGCTTCAATCGTTTCATAAGTAATCGGTGAGTTAGGGTCATTGGTAAAAGCGTAATATTCCCCATTGGAGAAGGTGTAGAATGAATACGGCTTTTCCACTTGGAGAAAAGTTCCGTCAATGCTTCCTACAAAACCTAATTCATCCCCAGTATTAGCGTCCGTTAAATATACATCGATATCTCTCATATGTGAATAGAGGGAAAACTTTGCGTTCATGGCATTTGGACCACCACTATAGTTTTCTCTAATGGTTGATAAGGTGTCATTCGCCGTTAAGTACTCTATACCATCTTTCGAGAGCCTAAATGCGAAAGGAACTTGGTAGCTATTTGATTCATCTTCTACATTAGTGAAGGTAATTGTGCCTTCATAAACTCCTTCTTCCGCCGTCTTTGGTATAGTTAAGAATATATTATTTGTTGCTTGTTTTTTAGCTGCAATACTAACTGATTTCTTTGTATTCACTTTTACTCCATTTTTTGCTCCATCCTTCGAACCGCGAATTCCTACATGAAATTGTGAATCAATAGTAAAAGTCACTTTTTTATCTAGATGATTAGTAAGGGTAATACTTGCATTCTCTCGATGATGTGAATCATTAGTGATAAGGGTCCCCAAAGCTAAAGCACCTGTTACGGATGGAACCCACTTTTTCTCGCCATCTATAAATGTCTCAGTTTTATCCATCACTTTAATGGTCACTGAAGCAGTTTCTGCCTTCCAAGCATTGACTCTACCAGCCCCGATATCAAAGACGCTGTTCGAACCATTAATTGGCTCCGCTGAGTTCATTAAAAGTGCTTTGATATCTCCAGGAGTTAGAGAAGGGTTTGCTTCTAACAACAAAGCAGCAATCCCTGCGACATAAGGGGTTGCCATTGATGTGCCAGATAATTTCGCATATGCCGATGAATAATTCTTTTCTTTCCCACCATAGTAATGTGGTACAGTGGATAATATATTCCCGCCAGGCGCAACAATTTCTGGTTTTATATCATACGTAAGTCTTGCTGGTCCACGTGAACTGAAAGAAGACAGCGTATCATCCTGAACAACCACAGTGGGAACTAATTTAGTAAAAGTAAAAGTCATATCATCTATTGCTAGAATTTGTTTAATTTTATCTCCTTGCACCCCTCGCAAATGATAGGTAGGTACAAAGTTTTCATTTTCGCGATATACAACCCCATTATAATTCCCATACCCTGGCGTATAACTGAACACTACTGCTGCACCATGTTCTTTAGCAATCGCAATTTTCTCATCTGTACGAATAGAACCCGTTTTAATCAAGACTATTTTTCCATTTACATCTATATTTTCATAATCGCTTTGCAGTCCATTCCCAGCATCTATTACCTCGAAAGCTTTTCCTTCTAATGATCTCGGTGAATTCTCCATTCCAGCAGTTGCATATCGAACTTCGCTCGACTCTTTGCCTTCCTCATATAAGAATTCTCCTTCAAAGTCTGGATATGCCACCATCGTGTCAGTAGACCCAACGGTAATATTCAAAGCCGAAGCAGCAGGAGATCCGATCGAATATAACGCGGAACCAGTATTCCCTGCTGCGGAAATAGTCGTGACGCCAGCGAGTACAGCATTATTAAGTGCCACTGAAAAGGGTGATAGCGGATCATTTATGTTATTCCCTAACGATAAATTGATAATATCCATTTCTGCTCGAACAGAATATTCAATCCCTGCTAATATATCTTCCATCGTCCCTGTCCCATATGGCCCTAAAACACGATAAGCATACAATTCCACCCCAGGTGCTACACCTAATACGGATAAAGGCGAGTCATTTTCATTTTGACCTGCTATGATTCCGGCAACATGTGTACCATGGGAAGTATAATAGGCGTTAGAACCGAGAGATTCTGGGAGGCCCGATTCAAGCCAATCTGAATAGGTAGCCTCCATTGGATCATCATCTTCATCAACGAAGTCATACCCGCCACGATATACATCCTGTAAATCTGGGTGATGATAGTCTATACCCGTATCTAGTACAGCAACTTTTATACCTTTGCCTGTTAGCCCTTTTTCATGTAATTTGTTTACTCCTGTCAATTCAAGTGGATGCTTCCCGTCATACGCTTGTTGTACCATTTTCTCCTTGTTTTCAGGTAATTCTAATTGAATTGTTTCGTTTTCCCAAATGTTTTTTATCGCTTTTGATTTTATTAGTTTTGGTATATCAGAAGCTGGTAGGTTAACGGTGACCCCATTAAATGCTTCTTTGTAGCTTTGTGTAACTTCTCCGTCGATATTTAATTCTAATAATTCTTTCGCAAAAATTTGGTGATCTTTCTCCACTAACTGCTGCTGTTCCTCAATGGAGGCTGTTTCCCCCTCTGCTTCTCTTATAGCTACTGCTGTTTTTGGAGTGAAATGGTTGAATTCCACAATAATAGAGATTTCTTCATCACTGGAATAATCAATGTCACCAGGAAGGTTCACTTCTGAAGTTACCGAAGCCGTTAAGTCATTAATGGCCCTTCTTTTTTCTGCTGATAGTGATGTCATCGCATCCTTTATCCCTATATCTCCCTCTGCTACAACTGTGTTAGGATTCGAAATAGCTGGTGTAATACTACTTATTAATAATGCACCAACCAACATCAATCCTAAGATGTTTTTCCTTTTCAAACGCCTCTCCCCCAACTTGATAGTACTGATTACCTCAGTCATTACTAGTAATTCGTGAAAATGTGAAAGTTCCCTATTGGGGGAAATTTTTAGGTAAAAAGTATGAAGAGGGGATTAATGATAATTAAACCGAGCTGAAAAGTTTTAAATGATTTTCCGCACAATAAAAACCACACCCGAATTTCATCGTGGATGTGGTATAAATTTTATTAAATTCTTACTTTCTTATTGCATATTTAGCTCGTTTAAGATCTTTTCTAACGTTTGTCCTTTATAATTTTTCTTAGGTTTTGGCGCATTTTGGATGGTCGGATTTTGCATGGAGTAGTTGTTTACTACAAATGCCATATCCTTTTCATCTACAATGCCGTCATAGTTAATATCGGCTTCGCGTTTATTAGTACCCCAATGCGTTTGGATGTACACTGCGTCCATGACATCGATGACATCATCTTTATTAACATCCCCACCGATCGCAGGTTTGTATGGCAGATATTTTTTTTGGCTGGTTACTTTGCCATCATCATGGAATCCAACGGTGATTGCATTGTGCACAGTAAAGTGGCCAGGGACATTGAGCTCGAATTGGAATTCTTCATCTGGTAAAGGTAAATTTGAAATCTGATAACCTGTTGACGGAGATGTTAAAAACCCTCCTTGATACACCTTGTCGTCCTTACCTGTTACCTGAACTTTGACACCGGCCTTCTTGTAATCATTTGAATTTGGTGTTCCACTCGGATTCATAAATGCTTCTGCAGCAACAGGACCGTAAACCATTGAATACGTTGCCTTGACAAAGATCATCGGATTTGCACTCAATGCTTCCTTCTTTTCATTACTCGTATCAGTGTAAGAGGCAGTCAAATAATTGGCATAGAATAAAGGAGCCTGAGAATAGTTTGCGGCCTTCATCTTGAACTCTATATTCGCTAGTGAGAGGTCACCAGACACTGCCGGGAGTCCCTCCTTTGTTGATACTGTAACTGTCAATTTGTTGTAATCTCCAAAATGTTTTACATCCTCAACTTTTACATCCACTGAACCACTGGTACTGCTGTGCGGCGTTACAGTCGGTTCAGCCAAGGTTGTATTATACTGCAACGAATACACAGCTTCTTTTACATTGTTTACATTATCTAGGGTTAATGTCGTTTGGACAGACTCTCCCATATTTGCAGATATTTTTTCAGCCTGCATATTTGCATGCGGTTCGCCTTCACGGATAATGTAGATCATTCTACTATTATTCCATGTTTGATTGGAGGCAGCATCTCTCCCGTAAAACCAAAGTTGCATTGGCCTTGTTTGATTGATTGGAATATCAACAGAGAAAGTGCCATCTTCATTCACAGGAATCTGTATAGGTCGGCCACCAAGCTGATCATGATAAAACATTTCGTTACTTCCTTGTGAAACATCAAATCCTGCGGCCTTCATATCTTCCGTTTCTTTATCGAAAATAGAACCCGTCACGTTTATCGTAGTTTCTTCAGGGGTGTACTCATATACATCCTCTTTTATATTAAGATCAAGTTCCGGTGCGATACTCTCTATATAAATGGTAGATTCTTTAGAGAAAGTTTTTCCTGAATCATTCGTGCCTACGAATTTCAATTTGTAAGATCCTTGCTTGGCTAATTTCGGGTTATAAGCGACTGGCTTGTCCGCATCACCAGTAAATGGATAGTAATATCCTTCAAATACATGCTTAATCCCAAGATCGACTTTTTCATTCATCAACATACCATCATATGTTCCAATAAATCCTAATTCTTCGTTTGTTTTTCCATCCACTAAAAACACATCGAGTGTACGCATATGGGATGTTAAATTCAAATATACATCTGTGTATCGTCTTGCCGCATTATAATCTTTCGTAGTGGTAATTGCTTTATTAAGTATTTCTACAAACTCGATTCCTTCCTTTGTCGTGCGGATAGCAAACGGAACTTGGTATGATTCTTCCGGATTTACTTGGTTTGTATAGGTAATATAGCCTTCATACGTTCCTAGCGCTGCCGTTTTGGGAATCGTAATGAACACATTCGTCTTCTTTTTCCCATTTCCATTCACTTTTACTTTCTTATCTGTGGAAATCTGAACACCGTTAGCTTCTGCGTCGTTTGATGTTCGATAATCGTTTTGAAATCGCCCTTTCAACACTTGAAACTCTATACCTACATCAAATGTTTTTGCTTGTTTACTATTGTTGTAGATAGTAAGGGAACGTTGATCTGTCACATTGGTTCCATCCGGTGCAAAGGTTCCAAAGCTGATTGCCCCCGTTTTATCTTTCACCATCTTATAATTGCCTTTATTATCTAATTTCCCTTGTGTTTCATCGTTTACTTCGATTCGGCTTTGAGAATGAATTGCTTCGTACGGATCCACTACACCTGCTCCCACTTCATAAACGCTATATTCACCGTTTAGTGGATCTGCCGTGTTCATCAATACTTGCTTCACTTGTTCAGGAGTGAAATCTGGGTTCGCTTGTAATAATAATGCCGCTACCCCAGCCACATTCGGGCTTGCCATCGATGTTCCTGATAGTCTTTTATAGGCATATTGATAGTTTCCGATTTGATCTTCCCCATGCATATACGAAGGTACTGTAGAGAAAACAGATACGCCTGGTGCAACTACTTCCGGCTTGATATCATATGTCGTACGAGCCGGTCCACGTGAACTAAAGGATGCAAGCTTGTTTCCTTCGCTGATCACTTGCCCAATTTCATCAAAGGAGAATTCCAAAGTGCCAGTTGCTTTTTGTTTCAACATCGTTCCTTGTTCATAGGATAGAGAAAATGTCGGAATCATTCCGTACCCTTCTCCTAAATAAGATGGAATGAATCCTTCTCCTTGGATGTTATTAGCCATCAATACTGCTTTTGCTCCGTGTTTTTGCGCTTCTTTAATCTTGGCATCCAATGTGAGAATTCCTCTGTCGATTAGGACAATCTTCCCCTTCACATCTTTGTTGTTAAAATCAGAAGCAGACCCATATCCAGCGTATATAATTGGAAGACTCTGACCCTTTAGCTCTTCTACTTTATCATCTAGACTTTTTGCCAGAAGTTTAAGATCTGCGGTTACATCTTCCAATGAACCTTTAGATGTTTCAATCGTTTCTGGTGTATCGCTTGCTCCAACTGTAATAGCTAAAGCAGCAGTACCTGGGGACCCTAGTGTGTACATATTGTCTCCGCTGTTCCCTGCAGCAACAACTGACGTCACTCCCGCCAGCACCGCATTGTTTAATGCCATACTAGTGACATAGAGAGGATCATTGTAGGATCTGCCAAGTGATAGATTGATTACATCCATTCCATCTACAACAGCCCGGTCAATTGCTGCTAATATAGCTTCCGTGGTACCAGAACCATATTGTCCTAATACACGATACGCATAAATATCCGCTTCCGGTGCTACACCAGTCACGGCGTAATCTGCATTATTTTTACCTTGACCTGCAATGATACCCGCTACATGGGTTCCATGTTGCGTATAATAAGTGGAACCTGTCAAAGGATTAATTTCTGCATACCCCGATTTTTTCCAATCCTCATATGTTGTCTCCATCGGGTCATTATCGTTATCAACAAAATCATAACCGCCTTTATAAGCATCCTTTAAATCAGGATGATTATAATCAATTCCTGAATCGATAACCCCTATCTTAATTCCTTTACCTGTTAATCCTTCGTGGTGCAATTGATCCACACCAGGGAATGTCAATCGTTTGGCTTCTGTCGTTTCATCAGATGTTTTTTGTTCAACAGGAGGATCTACTTGCACTGTTTCATTACTCCAAACGGCTTTTACTACCTTGGACTGCAATAATGCCTCCACTTTATTAGAAGGTAATTCCATAGATACCCCGTTAAGAGAGTGCTTATACGATCTTTTAATCTTATAGATATCTTTTTTCTTTTTTACATCTTCTTGATATATGCTCTGTAAGTCTTTCTTGAACGTCTCATGAGCAGCATCGGCCTTTTGCTCTGCCTCAGCTAACGACACTTTTTTTCCTTTTGCGGCCTCTTCTACTACTGCCGTCTTAGCAGGCTTGTCCTTGAATTCAACGATAACGGAAACTTTATCATCGCTCTCCAAATTCACTTCAGACGTTAATTGCAAACCAGACTGATCGCTGATTTGTAATTTATTCAACGCTTCACGTTGGGACGGTGTGAGATTTGTCAAAACCTGATTAATACTTGTAGATGTTTCGGCATGGACATTATACGAGTTGGAAACCGGTACCATAGCACTGAACAAAAGGCCTGTTGCCAATGTCAAGGTTGTGGCCTTCTTGAAAACTCTCTTTTTCATTTTTCTTTTCCCCTCTTCCTCTCCTTTAATAGTTTCATTGTATCGACATTTTACGAGATATTATTTTTGCAAAATTCCATCAAGTCATTTTTTTTAGAGAAACGAAATATATATGTTTTTAAGACATAAATAAAAACAAGGGTATCAGAATATCAATTCTTAAGACATTCTGGACATCCTTGTTAGCTTCTGTATTTATGGCAATACCGGCAAATTTCATCGTCATGAGTGTTAGCCCTCAGAACACCACATGAGGCATACCCTTAAATCACCGGTTTAAACTCCACTACAGAAGATAGTTTTATCAAAGTAGACGGCTCTCCAAAAGGTAACGTAGCATCAATGAACTCCTCGAGTATCTTCACTGATTCCGCAACCACCTTAACTAAATAACTGTACTGGCCAGCTAATCTATGGCACTCTACTACGACCGGATGTTCTTTGCAAAAATCCATGAATTTCTTCCCTTGTTTTGTATCAAATAGAATAAAGGCTGTTACATTTTTATCAAGTTTTTCAGGGTCAAGCAGCAAGAAATGCTGAAACGATGTCACAAACCCAAGCAGTAAAAATGTCTAAAGATTACTTGAATTACACTGCTTTTTCAAGAAGTGGCTTAATCGCACGGTTAGGATATGAAGGTTTCAGTAATGCTGATGCCACTTATGCTGTGGACGAAGTAGGTCTATAATAAAGTTTCGAACAAAAAGGGCTTTAATAGAATAACAAAAGGATCATCCAAATTGGGTGATCCTTTTTCATTTTCAACTATAGGGAACAAGTTCCTAGACCCACTATAGTTCACAATCAAGCAGCATTACTGCCCCTTTTATCCCATCATATGAGTAGGGTTTAGCTATTCGTTGCAGTGAAGCCAAGGAGATGGTTTTCTGGTGTGGGAAATGTAAGTCCAGTTCCTTTGTTGAAACCACATAAAACTCCCAATGCGCTGTATTTAATGGATTAACCTCATTTGTATCTTTTTCCTTAAGCAAACAAAACACATATAAATCTGCAGACCTTTTTGCTGTAGCACTATACGTATTTGTTACATAATCGTATTCCTTCTTGGCACCAATCGTAAAACTGATGTTGGAATACCGATCCTTATGCCATGCCTGAATGTAAGCTGAAGACTTCACTTCAATTTTCTTATCCTGATAAACTAAATCAAACGAATCCCATTCTACACGCGGTTGGTCCAGACACCCTAGTGCTGTCCCAACTAGAAACTCTGCAAACACACCTCTGAGATTATTCGTTAGTATGTCTGAAAATCCCCACTGCCAAAAATCCAAGGCGGTTTGATCTGTGCCGACAACTTTACTATCTGGTTTAAGAGTTGAATTCCTCACAGCCATCACTTCCAATGGAGTATTTAGGAGAGACTCATCCTATACTAAACTGCTTCCCTGTTACTTCTATATTAAACTAGAGTAGAAGTCCTTTTGTTCTTCGTCCCATACTTAAAAGGATTATTCTAACCTTTATAGAATAGTAACTAATGAAGAATCGGGGGAATCCGTTTATGAACATATACCTATCACTAAAATCCATAGCAAAACGTAAAAATTTTATCACAAAAAAACCCTATGAACTGCCTCAAAAACCACACACCCTAAGAGAACTCATTACTCAAGTCGTAACGAAAAACGTGGAACATTTCAACAAGAAGGCTAGCAATCCGGAAACACCATTTTTACATTTCCTATCACCTTCCGATATCGAGCAGCAGGCCGAAACTGGGAAAGTAGGCTTCCAAGCACTATATAGCGACAAGCAAGCAAATCATGCTAAAGCTATCGAAACCGCCATCCAAGCTTTTGAAGATGGCTTATACCGAGTGTTTATAAATGACGAAGAGGCGGAGCAATTAGATACTACACTAGAAGTACCAGACGGGGCGGAAGTTGTATTCATACGCCTGACCATGCTCACAGGCCGAATGTGGTAATCAGCATCAAATAATTTCTCAATTTTTATACCAGTAGGCTACAAAAAGGAGAATACGGGATGACATTAAAATCAAGCGAAATCTATTTAATAGATTATGAAGCAAACATTGCAACACTAAATGAACAGGATCAAAAGATAGCTAGACACCTTCTGAAATATATGCAAACGGACGAGTATGACCAGGGTCGACATGCTCGCCGTATTACTAAAACACTCAACACCCAAGAAGAAACCGACCAAGACAAGCTCAAGCGGCTAGTGGACTTTACTCGGAACTTACTCGGCGATTACCATGCGAATGTCATGCAATACATCATCCATCACGCAACAGAGTATCCCTACTCAACAGGCTATGATCGGAGACCATTCCGCACCAAAAATTTAACAGTTCATTTAAATAGAGTCATTGAAAAATTCGCATCCCTCCATGATCTGGCCAAGCATCGCGTCACTATCCTGGACATTCTTACAAACCGGAACCTTGACATAAACAACCAAGTGATCAGTGATATCATCGCTTATGAGCTAGATGAGCAAAACGCCAATGTTCTAAGCTCACTTAAAGAAATCATCTATGGTGACAACAACACTGCCCTCCTGACAAGAGAAATGATAAAAGGCATGTTGCTTAGCCATCGGGAAGAAGCTTATACCATCATCGGGGACCTCCTTGTGGCAGCGAGACTTCAAGAAGGACTCCGACAAAGCATTGTTGAAACAATGGATGAAGGCACATTAGAGGCAACAACGCACCTGCTTAATGTTATCCTTGACAACAACCTAATCCGATACAGCTCTGTTGTTAGAGCAATCGACGTGTGGACGGGCTTAACACTCGAAGCGGAACAAGCCCGTGTCACTAAGCAAGTGGTTCAATACATTCATGATAGCCTGACAAATCCTGACCTCCGCAAAAAGTGGTTAAAGAGTGATAATTTGAACAAGATGTACACAAGCCTGTGGGCAAGTGCAGTAATCGAGGAGGATGACCTCACCGACCTGGTAATAGAGGTGATGAATACAGGCGAAACCTACCATAAGATAGTCGCTCAATCCATGCTCTCTCAGAGTCAGAACGATCTGCTCAAATACACGATCGCGTCCAAGCATCTGCATGAAACCGATCGTGAGCTCCAATACTTTCTGCTCACTAACTATACGTATGAATGTTATTTTTCGTATAACTGGAACCGGAAGACTGATCAATATAATTATAAAATCGAGTTCGAACGCATTCCTCAACTGGAAGAGAAGGCCGAGAGACTACGACAGTTCAATCTTTTTAAAGTCATGCTAGACAAGGCTCCGAATAAAGACATCACCATCAAATCCAGAGCTTTCAATGGAATGGAGATAGCTTACTCTGCTGACTCTATTGTACAGAAAATGCTTTATCTTACTGCTTATGATATGGATGAGGATCTCATCAAGCAGCTCATCGAGAATAAAGACAGGTACAGCGCAGATACAAGAGGCTATTTACTTGATTGCTTTACAACAAATCCATCCAACCCTACTCAACGCGAGTATATTTTTACATGCTTATCGGATAAAAGCATGAGCAACCGTGAAAAGGCTATGACGCGGATCCTAAACTTAACGCTGGCACCTGAAGAAATAGTAAAAGTGGAAGCCATACTTAAATTAAAAACAGGAAGTCTCCGGCAAAGTGCTTTAAAGCTTTTACTCACGCTAGAAAACGAAAAACTAGATGCATCACTGGACCGACTTTTAACAAGTAAAAGTGAACTGCAACGGGTCGGCGGACTAGAAATGATCTCAGAGCTAAAAGAAGCCTCACAGGAAAAGTTCAGAATGGTAAGGGACAAAAGCAAGATAATCAAATCGCCGACGGGAAAAGAAAAGCTGTTAATAGACAAGCTATCAACAAAAGAGGAATATAGCCTAAAGAATGGTTTTGGTCTATACGATCCAGAAGAACAATGGGAATTGCCTAAAGTACCTATTCCAAATGTCGCAGCCAATAATGTGTTTTCGACCGACTTCACAAGAATCCGAGAAATTCTAACAAGTCTTTCGGAGTTGATTCACGAGCATCGCGAGCACCAATATGAAGTCGAATGGTACGGTTATAAGGAAACGCATTTAGTCGGCGAAACACTCACACGCAATCACACCAACGAGACCCATGAAAAACGGGAAGGAATAGATGACCTGCCTCTTGCTGAGGTGTGGCGTGACTTCTTTAAAACGATACAAATCACTACACATGAGCTTATCGAGCTAAATAGTATGATCAGTCTGGATATTGTCTATCGCTACCGCTATAAAAGGGTTAGCAGATGGGAAATGGATGACTATATAACGCCAAATGATTGGCGCAAGGAGTTTCTTGATAGCGTATATCCATTAGAAAAGGTAAAAGTCTTTTATACCTTTGCCCCAGAGCTACCTTATTATAGTCAGATAAACGAAATTGTCTCGTCTTATTTCCAGGAACTAAACAAGGAAGAGGTTTTCGTAACAGTAAGCGGCATGCTTCATACGATGATGGAATCTATCCCTGAAGAGAAGCAGCATTCTGAGCGTCAGATGTATCAGCTTATTACAAACCCATGGCTAGACTGGGCTAAAGCAAATGTGTATGATGATGCATCTTATAAAACCTACTTCCTACTATTATATAAACTTTACACGATAAATAACTTCAAACGATTTGGTCCATCCCTTGAAAAGCTAGTGCGAGCCTATGATTTGGGGCTTATCAAGGATACCGAGCTTACCAAAGCACTATTAGGAAGAGAAAATAGTAAAGATTACATCTTTGAGTTAACAAGAACGACGACGGACACAACAAAAATGCCTCCTTCCATTGAGCCGATAAGAGAAAAAGTCATCGCTCGTATCCTTGAGATGGAACTAAAGCGTGGTGACCTCCAAACAGAGGTCACCACACTTGCAACGAGAATCCAGTATTACGAGGGCATGGAGTATTTTATTACGATATTAACAGGTCTTGATAAGGAAGCGTTTGTCCGAGGCTATTTCTATTATTATGACAGTCTGAATAGGACAAAAAAGGAATCCTTTAGCCACTTACTACAGGTCTGTCATCCAAAGGAAGGCGAAAACGAGGAGCTGTTGAGACAGCTTCTAAAAGATAAGAAAATCTCTGACAAACGCCTACTTGAGGCGGCCATGTATGCTCCACAATGGCTGGACATTGTAGCAGCCTATTTAAAATGGGACGGTTTAAAGAGTGCAGCATGGTATTTCCATGCGCATACAAATGAAGCCTTCTCCGCCGAAAAAGAAACGAAGGTTGCGCATTACTCACCAATTACACCAGAGGAATTTCATGACGGTGCCTTTGATATCGATTGGTTCAAAGAAGCTTACGGGCAATTAGGCGAGGAGCGCTTCGCTATATTATATGATTGTGCAAAATATATTTCCTCGGGAGCCAACCATCGCAGAGCCCAATTTTTTGCTGATGCGACACTTGGCAAGCTGACTTTGGCGGACATGAAAACCTCCGTTGAAACGAAGCGAAACAAGGATCACCTTCTCTGCTATAGCTTGATCCCTTTTGAAAAAGCCAACACAAATGATATCCTCGAGCGCTACGAATTTATACAGAAGTTTTTAAAAGAAAGCAAGCAATTCGGCGCACAACGGCGTGCAAGTGAAGCAAAGATTGTCGCAATTGCACTTGATAACCTTGCCCGAAATGCCGGGTATAAGGATGTAACAAGACTTCGCTGGGATATGGAAGCGCGGAAGATGGAAGAGGTCATCTACTTCTTAGAGCCGGTGGAGATCGATGATATCACCGTTCAGCTAGTTATTGATGGAAACGGCAAAGGTGACATCAAGGTTATCAAAAATAATAAAGAGCTGAAATCCGTCCCATCAAAATTTAAAAAGCATGCATACATCTTAGAGCTCAAAGAAGTAAACAAAGCGCTGAAGGAGCAATATAGCCGGGCAAAAACAGAGCTCGAACGCTCTATGGAGCTAGAAACACCCTTCACCCTAAAAGAGCTAAGTAACATGATTAAAAACCCAGTGGTTGCACCACTTGTGGAAAAGCTTGTGTTCAAGGCAGATGACAAAATTGGCTTCTTCTCCGGGGAAGCGTTTCAAGCTCCAACAGGGGAAAGCTATCAGCTTGAATCAGACGATAAGATAACCATCGCCCATCCGGTTCACCTATATGAAAGTGGACGCTGGAGTGACTACCAGCAATATCTATTCGATCAGCAGATCAAGCAGCCCTTCAAACAGGTATTCCGTGAGCTATACCGACTAAATGCAGACGAAAAAGCGGCAGGAACAGAATCCAGGCGCTATGCAGGACACCAAATTCAGCCAAAGAAAACGATTGCCTTATTAAAAAATCGCATGTGGACCGTCAACTATGAAGAGGGATTGCAAAAGGTCTATCACAAGGAAAACATCATTGCAAAAATCTATGCAATGGCAGACTGGTTCTCCCCTTCTGATGTTGAAAGCCCAACCCTTGAGACGGTAGAATTCTTTGACCGGAACACGCATAAAAGCATAAGTTTAAGCAACATTCCAAAAATCATCTTCTCTGAAACAATGAGAGATGTGGACTTGGTCGTAAGTGTTGCACATATCGGTGGAGTAGATCCAGAAGCAAGCCTAACAACCATCGAAATGCGAGTAGCCATCATGCAGGAATCTCTAAGATTGATGAAAATAAAAAATGTAAGAATCGAAGGGAAATTCGCACACATAAAAGGAATTCTCGGAGAATACGCTATCCACCTGGGAAGTACCATGGCCTACAAACAAGCAAGCGGAAGCCTGCACATCCTACCAGTCCACTCGCAGCACAGAGGAAAGCTATTCCTGCCATTCTTAGATGAAGATCCAAAAACAGCAGAGATTTTATCGAAGGTCATCATGCTTGCGGACGATAAGAAAATGAAAGACCCAAGCGTGTTGGAGCAGCTAAAAGGGAGAAGCTCCTAATCATGCCCGTCCCAATGCTCTAAGGCACATAATAAAAGACAGTTTTCACCTGTAAATGTGAAAACTGTCTTTTTATTCTACAGAGGGTTAGCCTTTAAAACTTCCTCACACGTACTTGAAGTTATGAAATAGCGGATAAGTGTTTCTTGCTCAAAAGTTTCACCTGTTGAGTCTTTATATACGATCTTAATTGCATCAGTAGAAGCAGTATCTTCAGAAGTGGAAGTTAAAGCAAATACTAGATTCCATTCCTCATTTGGCTTTATTTTCGCATCAAACGCTTCTACCCGCTCATCCCAATTCTCCGGCAGTGGGAATTCTGGGGTGTCTGTTGGTGGCCACTCACCAAATCCCAGCAGCGCTTCATCATGGTTAAGCTTTACAAGAACCGCTTCTTTAAGTTCCAGGCCATCAGCATTTACCAGAGAGATATCAGTAATAGTAATTTCCTCATCTCCCTCATGTATGAGAAATGTATCCCCAAACATTCTGCTTGCTCCATCCCCTCCAGGTACACAATCCATTCCCGGTGTTTCACCAAGGTTCAAACTGCTTCCGACTGGATTTGAGTTCGTGCACCCACTGATGAATAAAAGTAAGGTGAGCAATAAGAGAGACTTTACTCGAATCATAACGACCTCATCACCAAGCGTTTCGGGGACCCATTAGGTTTATCATGTGTACCGCAAAGTCTCCCGGCGGTTTTAAATTCATATTCTATTTTGGAATTGGTTGTGTATCCGGTTTGGCTGGACAAGTCAATTCCAATTTTCCCGCTAAGCTTTGCGCCATTAGACCATGTTATAGTTTTGGTACTCGCCTTTTCTCCGCCACTTCCAGCTGATCTGTACGGTACACAGTAACTACTAGATGTTGTAGGGACACTTACGTTTCGATGATTGGTACCGCCTTCATGTTTGATCGGTCTAACAGACCAAGAAAAACTTGGGCCAGGGCTACGGGTAGTAGTGCAATATTTTCCATATGAAAAGTAAGTATCTAGATGACGTGAAGTGGCTGAAGTGTACCATGGCCATGTAGTCGTAGTGCTTCTTGATCTAGTAACAGTACCACTTGAACTAAACGATCCATATTTACCAGATGCGGAAATACCGACACCTAAAGTACTGGAAGCACTGCCAGAATACGTAAATTTCATATTCTTTCCACTTGTTGCTGTATGAATGGAGCCAACATTCACCAGTCGATCCCCTAAATTCTCAACTAATTTTGTACCTGTGGAAGGACAGCCGTTTGAAAAGTCTGCTGGTAATGAATTATTTCCTACCTCTGTGTAAAGCCCTGTATCTACTTCAGAGACTATTTCTTCACCTACTACCGTAGAAGCTGCAGGATTGTTCAAAAGCAAATTAACACCTATAGCATTAACTACCTGACCCGTGGTGTGGTCAACTTGCGCCCCAAAAGGATTATTTTCACTTTCCTTTTGTGTGGGTTCGATAGTGAAACTATACGTTACCGTTCCTGACTCAGTCCAAGCAACAACGTCTACATCCATCATTCCGTCTTTAGACCATAAATCAGATATGTCTATACTTGGGTCTATACTAAGCTTAAAGTGTCCTTTCGAATCTGTTACTGTTTTGGCAATCGGAACAAGATCGAATGTGTCACCCTCTTTCATCGAACCAAGTTTCTCTGAACTAGGCCATGCCTGAAGATAAACGGCAGCGTTTTTAGCTGCTTGTCCCCCGTCATAGTTCAAGATCTGACCGGTAACAACCGGGTTGACATTTAAGTCTCTCGTATCAGCGACCTCCGTTAACCACCCTTCAAACTCAGCTTTTCCCCCACTAGCTGTACTCTTTCCGCTTGCTGATACATTAAACGTCGTGCTCATCAACAAGACTATCACTAAAGACCATAACCCAAAAGCAACATGAAACTTCTTTTTCATTCTCCAACCTCCTTTTAGTTTTTTTATATGTAAAATACTCTTAGAAGCTTTATACAAGATTAGAAATATTTTACTTTATCTTACAGCGAATTAACAATAGTTATAATTGACTAAATATTCAAAAATATAACTCCCGAATGAGGAATATGTATTGGTTTTCGCGAAATCAAGTGAACCAAACATTTCCTTAAATATTTAGGTTATATTCTATTATTATAATAAAATCGAATGCTGACTTTATAATAACCTTCAAAAAATTATGTAATTAAAATAATGCACCCTATAAAATATAATTAAACTTAAAGAAGGGAGAGAATTTCAAATGGAAACCTATCAAGCTACCATAAAAGATTTAGAGGGCGTTTCATATTTATTTAATATGTATCGCATTTTTTATCAACAAGCATCCGATCTAGAAGGGGCAAAAACCTTTATAAAAAATCGTTTAGAAAATGAGGATTCTGTAATATTCGTTGTAAAGATAAACGATGAATATGTCGGATTCACCCAACTTTACCCTACCTTTTCATCCATTTCTATGAAAAAAGCATGGATATTGAATGACATGTTTGTGGATGCAAAGGCGAGAAACCATGGAGTCGGAGAAAACCTTTTACAAAAGGCAAAAGAGTTTGCTAGGGAAACAGGTGCTAAAAGTATTACGCTTGAAACTGCACCAGACAATGAAGTGGCTCAAAGATTATATAAGAGAAATGGATACAAGAGAGATGAGGAGTTTTATCATTATTATTTGGAACTTAAGGAGTGATTTCATTTTGGTTTATATTCGTAAACTCCCTTACTACTTTAAAGGGAGAAGGAGTCGACTTTCCCTGGCTACATTACTCACAGGAAAAGCGCAACATTTGCGCTTTTTCCCGTTATATTTTTTTGGTTGCTTTTATACTGCGACGGAACGGACATTTAGATAGAGCCGTATCGTCATCATGGAGAAAGTATTGCTTCCATTCATAGTTTTCCGGGTTTCCATAGCTGTTTAGGGCTGGATGTATCCCAATGGAGTCATAGTTTTCCACTCTTTTCCGCACCTGCGATTTGATTTTTTGTGCGTATTCTTCTTGCTTGCCGAATTCCTCCAGAACCCATCTTGGGGTAATGGCAAGTAAGTAATCCTCTGAGTGCCTGCTTTTTCGGTTTGTATGGGAGGGAGTTCCGCAATACATGAAAAATCGTTCCCCATGAAAACAAAATTCCCATAATGGATGATGTGGGTCGGAAGGGATCTGGGTCGGCCATTCTATTTCATCTATTTGAGTAAGCCCGTTCAGCTGTCTCCAAAACAGTTGTTCCCAATGTTCTGTAGGAAGGGATTCTTTTATCTCAAAAGGAGTTTCAAAGAATACGAGAAGTGAGGTGTATTTTCCAAATTTCTTGGCAGAGCCCGTATAGATAGACAGCAATTCCCCCAGTTCTTCGATGGCTTTATCACTTCTTGGGTCCCCGGCGAAACCATAGCGGAACTGATTCATGGCAAAACCTTGTGTGGCAGGTATGCAAGGAAACGGCCTCTCTTTGTCTTTCATCTTAACCTCAAACCTTTCCAGCGCCCTTCTCTGCCAAGGTGCTAACAACTTCATATCTGAAGGATTGTTTTGGTACAGTTTCTTCATCTCACTCACCCCCTAAAGCATATTCAGTATATTGAAAGCTAAAGGGATGGGTGACTGCAGATTATTCCCAGAGGGGTGAAATTAGAATAAGAACTGTGGTGCGAGGGGACAGGTTCCTCGACCCGCCAACCTTTTAAACTATTTACAACGCAAGTTCTATAACGAAAAAGAGACATGTCGCATTGGCATGTCTCTTCTTATATGTTAATCATCATTTTCAACAATATGTTTAAGGATTGACAATTTGTTATCCCAAAACTGCTCATAATAAGATAACCATTGTTTTACTTCTGTTAGCGGTTCTGGATGCAATTGATAAATCTTTTCTCTCCCTACCTTTTTACCACTGACTAATTTAGCTTCTGAGAGAATATGAAGATGTTTTGCTACGGCTGTACGACTAATAGGAAAATGAGATGTTATTTCTGAAATAGCTAATTCTTTGTTAGCAAGCAATCCGAGAACTTTTCTTCTTGTTGGGTCAGCAATAGCTTGAAATACATCATGCTTTACTGCTGTCACTTATCCTTCAACAACCTTTTTAAGTCGCTCATTAACAATATCCACCCAACCATAATTCATTCTCTCACGAATTACACTACTCTTTTCGTTTGCTTTTGGAAGAACAGTATCTGGTGATTTCCAGCCACCATGTATTAATGTAAACTCTGTTTTTTCGCCCAGGTCTTTTAATAGAAAAGAAACGATCCATCCATCAGTATCCCATGAAAAAGATATTTTGTTTGGTTCATCCACTTCTAATACTTTACATGGAGATGGACCAAATGGGGATTGTACATGGAATTCATGTCCTTCTCTAGCCTCAAAATCATTAGGCATAAACCATAGCGCAATACCTTCAGAAGTTGATACCTTAGCCCATACTTTTTGTATAGGTGCTTCAAAGATAACTGTTTGCTTAATATCTTGTAATGTCTCCATTCAAATTTCTCCTTTTCCATAAAAATACGAAACCATTTGGTTACGTATCCGAGTATATAACACCTTTAGGTTTCATGTCAACAACACCTATGTTCTGAGAAATTCCTACATAGATCTGACCTATAATAAGCGAAAATAGCAAACCTTCCCATTCACACTTTAAAGGAGTGACGGGCCAGCGTTCCTGTCCTCTCAACCCAAAAAGTGTATGAAGTGGTGAAAGAGTACATCTCCACATTGGATGGTGAATCAAGTCCATCGGTTTCCA
The DNA here is from genome assembly GCF_038595065.1 of Sutcliffiella sp. FSL R7-0096. Lineage (NCBI taxonomy): Bacteria > Bacillati > Bacillota > Bacilli > Caryophanales > Bacillaceae > Sutcliffiella > Sutcliffiella sp. FSL R7-0096. The sequence continues at coordinate 762,560 of NZ_CP152003.1, read as the reverse complement.
TACAGTTGGATCAATTCCTTGGTTTTCATCCTGCAATGGTATTCCATATGATATGCTACTTGGGTGGGGTGTATTTACTCCAACTGTTTTGTATTTTGTTCAAGGTATTTTGACCATAAATCCAGAAAAAATAATTTCATAGCTCAAATATTTTCTAAGAGCTGAACCGGTGAGCATGCCTGGCTTGCTGTTAAGATAGTGACATAGATTTGAAGATCCAGCAATATTTCACAAAAACTGTATACACATAACTATCACGTTTCGACCTGTTTGGAAAAATCCCTACATAAATTTGTAAATCGGAATGTTTGACCTATAAAAATATCTTTAAGCGAAAATAGGAAACCTTCTCATTCAGACTTTAAAGGAGAGAATTGATGATTCGAATAGTTAGTGATTGAGGATGTATAAAGGCGGTAAGTGAAGTTAGTGAGTGTATTTCCTCTATTAAAGAATTAAGGCCCAGCCCCTCTACCCAACTTCCTGAAATTAGGGAGATGCAAATGGTGGGTATTCATGTTATCCTATAGTAGAATAAATGACAATTAAGAAAGGACTGACCTTATACTAATGATTCTCTAATTCTTAACCTTTGCATGTTAATATTTTGCGGTTTTATAGGGGATAGGATTAGTCTGGTCATTTTTACAAGTCGGTTCGATGTTTATACTATTAGCGACTTTAAATATGATTTTCTACATCCTTCCATCATTGTATGGAGGGATTTTTATTTTCTGGAAAGGGGGAGATAGTATGTCTATGGAGCGGGAGGTTACGCATGAAGTACTCCGTATAGGTCGTTATACTCCATCACACTTATACGGAGCAGAGTAGACGAGATGGATATACCGACTTTGTATGAAGCGAGTGATATACAAAGGAGGAATGAAATATGTCAATGATACAAGTACAACAATTAACTTTTTCTTATCCAAGCAGCTTTGATCCTATTTTTGAGGATGTGAGCTTTCAGATTGATACAGATTGGAAGCTCGGGTTCATCGGCAGAAATGGACGTGGGAAAACAACCTTTTTTAATTTGTTATTAGGAAAGTTTGAATATAGCGGGAAGGTCTCTAGTGCCGTCGAGTTTAATTACTTTCCATATCCGGTACAGGATAAAAGTAAAGATACCCATGAGGTGCTGGAGGAAATTTGCCCGCAGGCAGAGGATTGGGAGTTTCTTCGGGAGATTGCCTATTTAGATGTCGAGGCAGAGGTCATGTATCGTCCATTTGACACCTTATCAAATGGGGAACAAACGAAGGTTCTGCTGGCTGCGCTATTCTTAAAGGAAGGTCAATTTTTATTAATTGATGAGCCAACGAACCATTTAGATACGGAAGCACGAAAGCTGGTTTCTAGTTATTTGAAGAAGAAAAAAGGGTTTATTTTGATATCCCATGACCGTAACTTCCTGGATGGCTGCGTGGATCATATTTTATCGATAAACAAGGCCAATATCGAGGTGCAAAGCGGCAATTATACTTCCTGGAAGTTGAACTTTGACCGCCAGCAGGAGCATGAAGAAGCGACAAACGAACGCTTGCAAAAGGATATTGGCCGTTTAAAGCAGGCATCCAAACAGTCAGCAGGCTGGTCAAATCGAGTGGAAGCCTCCAAGAACGGAACAACCAACTCCGGATCGAAACTAGATAAAGGGTTTGTCGGACATAAAGCCGCAAAAATGATGAAGCGCTCTAAGAACCTTGAGGCTAGACAGCAAAAAGCAATCGAGGAAAAATCAAAGCTTTTAAAGAACGTGGAAAAAATGGATTCGTTACAATTAACGCAATTAGAACCGAAAACGAATGAGCTCCTTCAATTGACGGACGTATCTATTATGTATGACGGCCAGGCAGTGAATGAACCGATAAGCTTCAAGGTGGAACAAGGAGATCGAATCGTATTAGATGGAAAGAATGGCAGCGGGAAAAGCAGTATATTGAAACTGATCCTAGGAGATGACATTCAACATACCGGCACCATTCATGCCGGGTCCAATCTCATCATTTCCTATGTTCAGCAAGACACCTCTCACTTAAAGGGGATGCTAGCAGAATTCATTGAGGAACATCAGCTCGATGAGACACTATTCAAATCCATCCTGCGAAAAATGGATTTTGACAGGATACAGTTCGAAAAAGATATCGGCCATTATTCAGGCGGGCAGAAAAAGAAGCTGCTTATCGCAAAGAGCTTATGTGAAAAAGCCCACCTATATGTTTGGGATGAACCATTAAACTTCATTGATGTATACTCCCGTATGCAAATCGAAGAACTGATCCAGACCTTCCAGCCCACCATGATTTTCGTCGAGCATGACCAAACGTTTCAAGAGAAAATAGCGACGAAGACGGTAAAAATGTGAGGTTGCAAGCAACAAGCATGAGACTTTTATCACCTCATGCTTGTTTGTTTTTAGGTTTGGATTTAATAAAAGAAAAAGAAAGAAGCAAAGCATCCAAGAAGTATAGAGCATGATGCAAGGAAAAAGGGGTTTATGTAACTTTTCTTTTCTTCATTAGAAGATGGAGTATATTTCCCTAAATACTGAACCGCTACAGTGGCTGCTCCAAATTTAGAAGCACCACCACTATACGTGATAAAGGCAGCGACAATGCCTGTAATGAATGCGACATTACTAAATCGAAAGTCAAAAAGGTGGGAGATCATGTAGATAATACCGAGCAAGACTACTAAAGTTAAGAAAAAATAGAGAAAGAGCTTTTTCATGTGTATGTACCCCTTTTCTTAGTGGAAGTGATATAGGTAACATACGGATTAGGAATAAAAAAGTTCCATTTTAAGTAAATAACTCCTCATAACTACAGAGAACTTTTAATAATCTCAGCAATTACCTCAACCATCCTCCCCCTAACCCGCTCCAATTCCATAACATTCACTTCACCCACTGCTTCCTCACTATAAAAATCCCCAAACCATTGCCCCTCATACCTCGGCACCACATGCATATGGTAATGAGTCAATTCATTAAACACCCCTCCATTTTGGTTAATGGTAATACCGTCTGGTTGGTAAAGGTGTTTCAAGGCTTTGGATAATAGAATAGAAGCTTTCATAATGGCATTGGCAGTTTCGTCAACAAGTTTATCGGCAGCCTATGCAATCTTTATGTGGCAACTTCAGATAGCCTGGCCTTTTCCCCGACGTCTTCTGTTATGCTAAAATAAAGAAAATAACAAAGAGGAGATTTGATTTAATGGCTCCATTAAGTGAAGAACAACTTGAAAAAAAGCGTCATGAAAGAAAGATACAAATATTAGCTGCGGCCATTAAGGTTTTTTCGGAAAACGGGATCAAACTAACTAAAATTAGTGTCATTGCCAAAGAAGCTGGTGTAAGCCACGGTTTATTGTATCATTATTTTCAATCAAAAGAAGAGGTGTTACATGCAAGCCTTGAATGGGCAACTGCCGGAACGAATGAATTGTTGGATGAAATAACCAATCTCAATGATTCTGCCATAGAGAAGATTCGACTCTTTACTAAAATTGCCCTGTCAGAAGGGAACAGTGATACATTTCGGGTCATTCAACATGTCATGCGTGCCAAAGATGCCGTGCCCCAAGCTACCAGTGACATGATTGAAAAACAAGGCTCCACTTATATCCAACAGCTTTACCCCCTATTTTCGCAGGCACAAAGTGACGGCGATATAATCGAGGACGACCCAGAGGAATTATTAGGCTTATTCTTAACGGTTATAACAGGTGTCCTAATGGAAGGAGATCATAGTTATTGGAGCGAAAACCTTGATCACAAAGTAAATTTGATATTGAGAATGTTCACTGTACGTTAACTGACCCTATAAAATTTTATACAATATAAATTCATCTTCCCATCCCATTTTTTTGATTGACAATGGATGGGTTTTCATTTATCTTTAAATTGACTGATTCAGTCAATCATAAACAAGCTCTTAGAAAGGTAGTGTTAGTTTGAATACACCTATTATTTCCGTTGATCAATTGAAGAAAGCCTATGGCGAGAAAATTGTTCTTGATGGTCTTTCCTTTCAGGTGAATGAAGGTTCTATCTTTGCACTACTTGGAGAAAATGGTGCAGGTAAAACCACCACGGTCCAGATCCTATCTACATTGATTCGTTCAGATGCAGGGATTGCTAAGGTTGCAGGCTATGATTGTGGGTCAGAAAAGAAGTCGGTACGCAAGTTAATCAGTCTTACCGGGCAATTTACTGCCGTCGATGAACTGTTGACCGGAGAAGAAAATATGCACATGATGGCCAGACTAAATCATCTCCGGGGCGCTGATGCAAAACAACAAACTCAGGAACTACTGGAGAAATTTGATCTGATAAAAGTAGCCAAACGTCCTGTAAAAACCTATTCAGGTGGATTAAAGCGAAGATTGGATATCGCTATCAGCCTTCTTGGTTCTCCTAAAATTGTGTTTTTAGATGAACCCACGACAGGCCTGGATCCAATAAGCAGAATGAACATGTGGCGTATTATAAAGGACTTAGCAAATAATGGAGTAACCATATTTTTAACAACCCAATATCTAGAGGAAGCAGATCAGCTCGCAAACCATATAGCAGTGATAAATCAAGGACGAATCGTTGCAGAAGGATCATCAGCTGAGTTGAAACGTCTTGTTGGCGAAGAGAAAGTAGTATTTCAGTTTGAAAATGAGCATGATTTTGCCAAAGCTGAGGAGCACGTGGGTATAGGGGCTTTCGCTGAAAAAAGTGAGCTGCGTCTCTCTGTAAACACGGATGGATCAGGTGAGAGATTAAGAGTTTTATTGAATGACTTGCACCACATTGGGGTGGAGCCGGCTAGTGTTCAGTTCCGTAAGCCAACTCTTGATGACGTCTTTATGAAAATGATCAGTGAAAAAAAGAAGGAGGTCGTTTCCCTATGAACGTTTCATCCATATTATGGGGGTTCAGTGATGGCTGGGAGATGTTCAAACGCAATCTTAAGCACATCTTCCGGAATCCAGAGTCTTTATTTATCAGTATTATTTTACCGATTATATTAATGTTAATGTTCGTCTATGTCTTTGGAGGGGCAATCCAAATAGGCACAGATTATGTTAATTATGTGGTGCCTGGGATCATTATCATCTGTGTGGGATATGGTAGTTCCATGACAGCGGTGAGTGTCTGCCAAGATAAGGTCGGCGGATTATTCGACCGACTTCGAAGTATGGCGATCCATCCATCCGCATTATTAGTCGGGCATGTAACGGGAAGCTTTGTCCGAAATATGATCAGCACGACGTTAGTATTCATCGTCGCTCTATTAGTGGGCTTTCGTCCAGAGGCTAGCATCCTCCACTGGATCGGCGTCATAGCCTTTTTAAGCTTATTTATGCTCGCGATCAGCTGGCTATCGGTTATCTTTGGATTGATTGCCGACAGTGTGGAAACAGCTAGTGCCTTTACGTTTTTCCTCATGTTCCTACCTTATGTAAGCAGTGCCTTCGTTCCAACGGAGACGATGCCTTCATGGTTGCATTTCGTAGCCGAAAATCAACCAATGACACCACTGATTGAGACGCTCCGTGGCTTATTAATTGGAACACCGATCGGCAGCAATGCTTGGTTGAGTGTGGCTTGGTTTGGAGGCTTGTTAATATTTGCTGTAATTGGGGCCGTTGTGGTGTTTAATAGGCAAACAGGGAAGTGAATCCTCCCTCATAATCCCTTTTTATATTCCATATGTGTTGCCTCCATTTACGGAAAGGGTTTGGCCAGTGATGAAGCTAGAATCTTGGGATGCTAAAAAAAGGACGGCTGATCCGATATCCTGAGGTAGACCGACTCTTTGGAGAGGAACATTTTTGACATAATCCCTTGGGTCGATACCTTCATGTCTTTCCACTGGGATAAACCCAGGATGGATGAGGTTTACTGTTATCCCATGAACCCCAAGCTCACTGGCCCAAGATCTGGTCATCCCAAGCTGGGAGGATTTTGCTGTTACATAGCTGGAGAAATTCGGATTACCGATTTGGACGACTTCACTTCCAATATTGATGATTCTACCTTCCTTTTTTTTCTTCATCCCTGGCAGTACTGCTTTGGTGAGAAGGAGTGGCGCTTTGACGAAAAATACTAATTGATCCAAATAATCGTTCCATGTACTTTCCTCAATAGAGAGCTCCGGCTGTGGTCCGGTTGCATTGTTCACTAATATATCGATGGTGGTACCGCTAAATTCTTCCGCTTTCTGAATAAGCTTCCCCACCATCTTCTCATCTGTGATGTCTGCTTGAATGGCAACAGCTTTTCCCCCGGTCAATCGGATATTTCGAACCGTTTCCTCCGCATGCACAGAATTATTAGCATAATTGACGATGACAGTAGCTCCAGCTTCGGCCAAAACAGCACTTATTGTTTTCCCAAGACCCCTCGAACCACCAGTTACCAGTGCTATTTTACCTTCCAATTTCCCCATATTTACAATCTCCTCCAAAATATCAAAATCTCATTTCCCTTAAGCTCTTTTCTCAAAGATTGTTGCTACTCCCGAATGAATAGTCGGCAATTGGACTTTTCCCAGCTTACCTACTCTTACATAGGCATATAGTTTACTAGGTATAACTGGGAAAAGAGCCAGCAAGTAGAAAATTCTTTTCTACCTGCCTCCATTCGATTTCTTATACCTCAAACCAATTGTTTTCGATCGTTTGTTTATACCAATAGAAGCTGTCTTTCTTTGTTCTCTCCAATGTCCGGTAGTCCACATGGACAATACCGAAGTGCATGCTATACCCTTCCGCCCATTCAAAGTTATCTAAAAGGGACCAAGTAAGGTAGCCTTTAATATTCACCCCATTCTCTATGCTTCTATTCAAAGCGATAAGATGCTGTTTCAAGTAATCTATTCTTCCTTCATCTTTCACCCGGCCGTCTACAGGGCCCTCATTATAGCAGGAACCATTTTCCGTAATATATATAGGAATCGTCCCGTATTTTTCATTGATATATGTCAGGACTTTGTAAAACCCTTCCGGATACACATTCCATCCGATATCGGTCTTTTGATAACCTTGATCGACACGTTCATGATCAAACAGCCCCTCATTTTCTTTAAAACGGCCTACACTACCGGTATAGTAGTTGATTCCCAAGAAATCAATCGGCTGCTTTATCATTTCCATATCGCCTTCTTCTATATGGACAGACACACCTTTTTTCCCCAGCCAATCGACCATGAAATCCGGGTAGGTCCCTTTAAATACTGGATCAAAGAACCATTCAATAAACCAGCCGCCAGCTCTTCTGCAAGCATCAATATCTTTTTGGCTATTTGAATATGGTTCGTTCCATTCCACATTTGGCGCATAACCTATTTGCCCTTCCGTTCCTAACTCCCGGAAGCGTTTGACCGTTCTTCCATGTGCAACATGAAGGTGATGCGCGACATTGACCGCTAGCTGTAAATCACGATTTCCTGGTGCATGTGCCCCAATATAATTGGAGAGAAAAGATACACACCAAGGTTCATTGAAGGTGATCCAATGTTTTATTTTACCGTTGAACTCGTTGAATATTACTTCTGCATAGGCTTCAAACGCATCGATAGTTGCACGGTTATCCCAGCCGCCTTGATCTTGCAGCGCCTGAGGTAAGTCCCAATGATAGAGCGTACACATCGGTTCCATTCCATTTGCTAAAAGCTCATCTACTAAACGGTGATAGTAATTCAACCCTTCCTGATTCACTTCACCTGTCCCATTAGGGAAAATTCTTGGCCATGAAATAGAAAACCGGTACATATCAATGCCAAGATCCTTCATTATTTCAACATCTTCTTCATAGCGGTGATAGCTGTCGCAAGCTACATCCCCGTTATCACCATTTACTATTTTACCAGGTGTTTTGGAGAAGGTATCCCAGATGGATGGACCTCTTCCACCTTCATTATAAGCACCTTCAATTTGATAGGAAGCAGTTGCTGTTCCCCATTTCATATCAGCGGGGAATTGAATGATTGCCATTTACATTACCTCCGTTTTACTTATAGGATGGTCATCTTAAGTATTCATTTCTATTTTCAAAAGACTTGCTGCACATGGAGTACGTGAGAAAAGCAAGAAGGCTTCCCGAAACCAAGAAAAGAAGCGGTACGAAATAAACAGCGACTATCATAGCTACCATGGTGATAAAGCAAAGAAGGGTGGTTCCCAACTTTCCTATAGAAAGAAGTAGACTATTCTTCAATACCGCTTTTATCGGCAATTCATAGTTTGCTAAAATAGGAAAGAGATAGATGGTGGTAAAAAGATAGATCATTCCACAGAACAAAAGCAGGGACATGAAAAACAGTTTCCCTTCAAATTGCAACTGATTTAAAAGATAGAAATCTATGAACAACACCATACCGACCAAACTCCAAATGACACCTACAAGAAAGTTTTTCTGCCAATTCTCTTTCAACATCTTCATGAATGGCTTTACAGAACCGTAATCAATCCCTTCTGTCTTCCATTTTCTTACTACACCAAACATCGCTACAGTAGCTGGATAGATTGGGACAATGAACAGACAAACTAACAGCCAAATACTATTTAACAGCAGAAACGCTGTAAAAATTTCTAGCACTCGATAAAGACTGTTCCTCGCCGATTCTATCATTCATTATCCCCCCATATCCTTCTGAGCTTATTGCTACGATTTTCTAATAACCAATTCCGGTTCCACAAGTGCTGACTCTATTCCTGCAAGTCCATTGATTAAATCATTCAGCATATAGGCTGCCAATTTCCCGATTTTCTCTTTATCCTGTCTTACTGTGGATAGTTGCGGGTCACTATAGCGACACGCTTCAATATCATCACAGCCGATTAATCTTATATCGTTTGGTACAGTAGCGTCCGTTTCTCTTATAGCCCTTAAAGCTCCCAATGCCATCATGTCAGACGCTGCAAAGACAGCTTTTGGCAGTGAACCTGATTGTAGAATACTCTTCATTGCTTCATAACCGCTCTCTTCGAAGAAGGTTCCATATTGGATCCACTCTTCTTTTACAGGCAACCCAAACTGTTTCATAGACTGAAGAAAGCCTTCTCTTCTTAATTGTGCTATGACTGAATCTTTTTTACCGCCAATATAAGCTATATCTCTAAGGGATTGTAAATAAAAGTATTCTACGACTTTTGCCGAAACCTTTGTATTATCTGTCATCACATAGCTATAATTTGATCCAGTAATCGGGATATCCACCCCGACACATGGAATTTCACTTTGAATCAGCTCATGAACAGCAGATTCTAATTCTTCCCCAGCAATAATTAAACAGCCATCCAAATGGAAGTGCCGGCATCTCGCCAAATAGCTTCCATTGTCCTGCTGAAATTTTTCATTGGAAAAAATAAGGATGTCATATCCAAGCGACCCTACCGCTTTTTTGAAGGCAGTTACCACTTCATTGAAAAAGGGGTGATTAAAATCAACGTTTATTTTTCCGGCATAGATCAAGCCGATCAAATTCGACTTTTTCGTTGCCAACGCCTTTGCAGAATACGTTGGCTGATAGCCGGTATTTTCTATGATATCAAGGACTTTTCGTTTTGTTTTTTCATTGACACCATGATAGTTGTTCATTATTTTTGAAACAGTGGCAGGAGAAACACCCGCCATCTTTGCAATATCTCGTATCGTTAAATTCATGGATATCCCTCTTATCTTCTTCCCTTGATTAACTTTTCACAGCTCCCTGTGTCAAACTCGATATGAACATTTTATTAAACAATAAAAATACGATGACAAGTGGCACCGTCGCCCAGAATGTTCCAGAGATAATCATACCATTGTCTCGAACATAGTTGTCAATAAGCGTGCGGATGGCGATTTGAATGGTATGGGACGATTCTTCGCGCAGGACGACAAGCGGCCATAAAAAGTCATTCCACATATACATGAATTTTATTATTGCCAAGGTAGCAAAGGCAGGCAGGATGACCGGGACAACAATGTTCCAATAGGTTCTGAAATTGGAACATCCGTCTATTTTGGCAGCTTCTAATAAATCATCCGGAACAGCACTTTTAATGTATTGCCTCATCCAGAAGATTCCGAATGCATCAATTAGCCCCGGGACGATTAACGCTTTCAGATCGTTCAGCCATCCCAGTTTCGTAATAATATAATAAGTTGGAATCAACCCTAATTGCGGCGGGATCATCATCGTGATCAGTATGGCCACAAACAAGACATTCTTCCCTTTAAACTGAAATTTCGCAAAGGCAAAGCCTGCTAGGGAGCAAAGGAACAACACGCCGACAGTTGTAAGAGTCGCGACTATCAGCGTATTCATGATTGCGCCGAAAAAATCGATGTTCGCCAATACGTTCGTAAAGTTTGTGACAAGCTCACTTCCCGGAACCATAGCAGGAGGAACTTTATTAATGGCACTATTATGATTGGTTGCCATAACAAACATCCAATAAAACGGAAATACCGAAAGGATGGCCGATGCAAATAAAAGAAAATATAGAAATAGTTTTGACATAGAGAACTTTTTCATCACATCCACCTCCTATTTACCGATTCTGTTTGCAATGTACATGTTAATAGATGAGAACAAAATAATGATGACGAATAAAATCAGGGCGGTTGCCGAAGCTGGACCAAAAGCCATATTTACAAATGCTTCTCTCCATAAGTACAGAACGACTGTCATTCCTTCTTCCCTGAATGTTCTTCCCAAGAAAACGAGTGGTTCAGCAAATATTTGCAAGGATCCGATCGTTGATAGAAAAACAGTGAATATAATCACCGGCTTCAGCATCGGAATGGTGATATAACGAATTTGTTGATAAATGGTAGCTCCATCAATTTTTGCCGCCTCATACAAATCATGAGGAATACTTTGTAATCCCGCTAAATAAATGATGGTATTATAGCCGACCCAGCGCCAAAAAATCATCGTCGCTATCGCAATCTTCACTCCCCATTCGGTAGTCCCCCAGGAAATAGGATCTATTCCGAACCATCCTACAATAATATTAATTAACCCAAAGTCTTGGTTATTGAACATAATGCCAAAAACAATCGCTACAGCAACTGTAGAAGTTACATATGGTAGAAATATAGAAACACGAAAAAAGTTTTTGAAGCGAACAATAGCTGAATTTAAAGCGAATGCCAATAAAATGGCAACAAACAATTGCGGGACTGTTCCAAGAATCCCGATTATGAGGGTATTACCTAAAGACTTCCAAAATAAAGCGTCTCCCAAAATGAGCTCGAAGTTACGCAGTCCGACAAATTCCATTTCCCCAAAGCCATTCCAACGCTGAAAACCTAGATAAAAGCTGAATAAAATTGGAAATAAACCAAATATGGCAAAAAGGATAAAAAAGGGGGAGATATATAAGTAAGCAGATAGCGCATCTTTTGTTTTCTCTGATAATCTTCTTTTTGGAGGCGGAAGCTTTTTATGGTCCGGCTCTGTTCGAAGAACTTCCATCTTCATCCTCTCCTAACTTTAAAATGGACTACCTGGGCAGTTTTTTGCCCAGGTAGAGTTATCTAAAGGCTAAAAAAACCTTACTGCCTTTTGAGTTGCGCTTCAATTCTTTTAATCGCTTCCTCCCATTCCTTTTGCGGATCAGCCTTGTTTACTGCTACATTCGTTAATGCAGTTATAAGCTCAGCATTCACAATTGGATAATGTTTGCCCATGTAGACAGGTTTCACTGATTCTGCAGCTTTTGCAAATATATTGGCAGTTGGAAGATCGTTGAAATAATCATCTGTAAAGCCTGTAAACTCATCTTGTGTATATACAGATGGAGCAGATGGGAATAATCCATTATTGGAGAATGATTTCAGCTGCTGCTCAGGCGATGTCAACCATTCAATAAACTCGTAAGCTTCTTTTGGGTACTTTGATTCTTTTGGAATTGCAATAAAGGATCCACCCCAGTTCCCTGCACCTTCCGGCATTGTGGTTACACTCCATTTCCCACCTGCATCTGGAGCATTCGCTTTGATATTAGCAACCATCCATGATGGCGCAAGCAATGTACCATAGCTTCCTTCGGCCATCGCCGCACCCCACTCAGGAGACCAAAGGCCATTCTGACCAACCAACCCTTCCTGAATAAGTTTTGTGGTAAAATCATACGCCTCTTTTACATATGGAGAATCTTCAATAATCAACTCATCTTTTTCATTGAAATACTGTTCTGGTGACTGATCACGTAGGGCGTTGAAAAGCAATTCCGGACCATCGACAATATTTTTCCCAGTTTTGTCTTTAATCGTTTTTGCTAATTGATGATACTCTTCCCAAGTATCTGTTAGGGCAGCAACCTCTTCCGGATCAGTCGGTAATCCAGCTTCTTCAAACACATCTGTACGATAATACATGGTTGTCGGCCCAATATCAGTAGGGAGGCCAAGCATGAATGCACCATCTGGTGTTTGGCCATTGTTCCAAACCCAATCCAAGTAATTTTCCTGTACATCCTTTGCACCATAATCATAAAGATTGTAAAAGCTGTCCTTCGCATCTAAAAACTTGGATACCTGACTAACTTCTATCATCGTTAAATCAGGAGCGCCACTTCCTGCAGCAATAGAAGTAAATAGATTATTATGCAAATCTCCCATTTCCGTAAAATTCACTTTAATATTTACATCCGGATTATCTTTCATATACTCTTCCACTAAAACATCATACCCAGCACTTCCGAAAACCCAAAAGTTCAAATTTACTTTCCCATTTGTTGATTCTGTCGATGACTTGTCTCCATTGCATGCTGCCAGTGAAAAGGTAAGCAATGTTGCGGACAACCCCAAACCAAGCCATTTCTTTAGTCTTCGCATTTTCATTTCCCCCTCAATAAATGAAATAATAATGATTCCCATTCAACCGAAATTCTCCAAACCCCTTCTGTTATCCACTACCTCCCTACGAAAATTCATTAATATCAATACATCACCCTGAAAATAGTTTTCCACGTAGATTCATGTTGTTTAAAAGTTGTAGATTATCTATACAAAAACTTATCGAAACCGGTTTACATGAGTTTTAAAAAAATATACTTAAATATTTCATTATCCCTATAGAAACCGCTTTCATAATTATATATTATGCTTATTTTCAGAAAATATCAATAACATTTTTCTATATTTCACAAAATGATGTAAATCGGTTTCTAAAAAGAGCATTATTTCCCCCACACGCTATATTAACCTAGCAATCAAAATGTATAGAGAAAAAAACGTTCAAAGAGAAATTAACAAGGTCATCGTAGACACTGAAAATATCACAGAAACTCTCTTAAGTGTGGAAAAGATTGTGGATAAAGACTGGGATGAAGAGAAAAACTCTTTTTCTGTATTACTAAATGGATGACCTTCTGAATTTGTAAGATGATCATAGTCTTATCTGTCATAAGTAACACCTCTTCATTACAAGGAACTTTTGATTATGTGAATCACCTCCACCATCCTCCCCCTAACCCGCTCCAACTCCCTAATATCCACTTCCCCCACCGCTTCCTCCCTATAAAAATCCCCAAACCATTGCCCCTTATACCTAGGCACCACATGCATATGATAATGAGTCAATTCATTAAACACCCCACCATTTTGGTTGATGGTGATACCATCCGGTTGGTAAAGGTGCTTCAATGCCTTGGAAATTAATATAGAAGCTTTCATAATGGCAGTGGCGGTTTTGTCGTCAAGTTCATCGACATCATGGAAATGTTGTTTAGGGAGGATTAAGGTGTGTCCCTCGTTAAATGGGTCGTGGTCTAGGAAGCATGTGACATAGTCATCTTCGTAAACCATATAGATGGCATCGCTTTTGTTGGCTAACCGGCAGCCCAGGCAGTTTCCATATGCCAACTTCCTCACCCCTTTACCTTCAAAATATATCCTGTATCCCCCAACCCTTTACTAAAATACTCACCCTGCAAAATCCCATAAATTGCGCAATCCTTATACTGCCCTTTGGAATTGCGGATCATATCTCTCACTATCCCCTCTTGCACCATCCCAGCCTTGCTCATGATACGACCGGACGCTGGGTTGTCGGTGTTGTGTGCAGCAGCAATCTTATGAAGGTTCATGTGCCGAAAGCCAAATTCGATCACCGCTCGCAACGCTTCCGTGCCATACCCCTGATTCCACCACCGGTAACCGAGGGAATAACTCACCTCGCAATTTCCGGTTGCCTCTTCAAAGTCATACAAATCAATCTCGCCAATCAGCTCTCCACTACCCTTCAGCTTCACTGCCCAATAACAAAAATCTTCCTTCTCATATTGCGACACAATAGTGGCCACTCTCTCCACCGTCTGCGAAACGTCTGTATGCGCCGCATTTACTCGATTGTCTGTCACCCGCTCATCTGAAATCCAGTGATCAAACACCTTTTGGGCATCACCGAGCTTAAACTTTTCCAGGAATAATCGTTCTGTTTCCAGTTTTGGTGTTCCGATGTATGTAATCACTTTGCACCGCCCCCTAACAACACTGCAACGTAAATCTCACCCGATCAAACCGCTTCTCCATCAAATCCTCTTTCTCCATACAGAAGTACAACATGCCACTATCTCCCCACATGACACCCAGGTCCTCTTCATCCGAATCAATCTGGAACAACAGTACAGGATCCTTCCCATTATCAAAAAGCTCCTCAAAAACATCATTTTGAATATTCATCGGCTCGCCCAGCATATAATGCGCCTGCACGATATTCCCATTTTCGTCCTCCGGCTGCATCAGCTCCTGACGGAAATTAAAGTAATTCTCCTCTTCCTCTTCATCCGAAAAGTCCAAGTTCTCAGGATTTTCAGAGAGCGTCACCATCGACTCAAAGGACAGTTGAAATGCTGGAATAGCACCAAATTCAGTTCTACTACTTGGACTTTCTTTCCTTTCCAACTCCCCCATGTCCCCATCTAAATAAAGCACCTTAAAGCATCCCTCATCCTCTTTAAATCCCCAAGGTTGCTCTAACGCCTCATAAAATAAATACATAATACCCCTTTCAGGCAACTGATTATCTTTGTCATATGGCTTTGTTTCTGACAGATTCACCTGCAACATAAAAGTGAGATAGTCATCTTCATAACGAGGAAACTCCCAACCAGCAGGCAAGTCTGGGGAACCTCCTACTTTGGAAGTACCTAGTGGGATATCATTCTCGTCTGTTTTTATTTTGTTTAGTTTGATAGAGTTATTAAAATTGGCGATGATAGCTGACTTATGGTGTAATAGGTCGTGTTCATTTAGTAATTGCTCGATGTTTTGCATATAAGATTGCCTCCTAATAATAATACTTTTTTACATACTCCACTTTTCGACAATAGTTTTGAAATTCCTCTTCTTTATGCCAAAAAGAGGAATAGCCATGTACGGCTATCCCCCTCTTTCTAAAGTAAACTTAAGCACTCTCTTTCAAACTCTCCAAAACTTCCTCAGCATTATCTGGTTTCTTCGTAAACAAACTAATGACCACTGTAAAAAGTGTTGCGACGATAAACCCAGGCACAGCCTCATACGTGATACCAAAGAAATGCGTGTTTAATAATTCTTTAATATCCGGCAAGAAAGCATAAGTCCATTGAGGCTGTTGTTTCACCAAAATCACCGTGATTAATCCTGTGATCATTCCCCAAAGAACACCTTGTTTGGATACACCTTTCCAATAGAAAGATAGAAGAAGAGCTGGACCAAAACAGGCTCCCAGTCCACCAAAGGCGAATAATACCATCCAAAATACGAATTCCTGGGCTGTGAATGCTAGGATGAGAGAAAGACCCATAAACACGACGGTCGTAATTCGGCTTAATAATACTAGCTTCTTTTGTGGAAGCTCTTTGTCTTTCCCGATTATTTTTTGATAAATATCTCGAATGAAGGCACTGGATCCTACAAGCAATTGACTATCCGCGCTCGACATGATGGCAGCTAACACGGCGACCAGTAAGAAACCAAAGAATAATGGATGTAGAATTTCAGACCCTAATGAAAGGAAAACCTGTTCTTGATTTCCGTTAGGCAACATGTTGATTTCAGGAAAGTACGCACGACCAGCCAAGCCAATCATGACGGCTCCCCATCCCATTAGAACATTCCAGACGGAGCTGATTAATGCCGCTTGTCTCATTTCTTTGACGTTTTTAAGGGACATGTACCTTACTAGTATATGAGGGTTACCCGGACTTCCAAATCCAATACCAATCAAGCCGATGATGGCACCGAAACCAAAGGCGAATGGGCTAATGAATCCGCCCCCTTCTGTATTCATCGCTTCTAAAATTGGTCCAAAGCCACCTAAGCCGATGACGGCAACCGTCGGGAGAAGGACGAGTGAAACAAACATAAACCCAGCCTGGATCACATCGGTCTTACTGACGGCATGGAATCCACCTAACATCGTGTAAGCCAATAAAATAAAGGCAGTTAACCACATACCTACCGTAGGTGACACACCCATACTCGTAGCAAATGCTCCCCCACCAGCAACCAGCTGACTTCCTACGTATGCAATCATAAAGAAAATAATAATAATGGCACTTACTGCTCTTAATATATGCTTTTTGTCATTAAAACGAGTTTCTAAAATATCCGGTACAGTAATGCTGCCGGTGTTTTCACTGTACGCCCGAAATCTCTTCGCCACATAGAAAAACATAAAAACTTCCACTGTAATATAACCTGCGATTGCCCAAACTGCGTTAAGACCAGTAGCATAGGCAGTTCCCGTTACCCCTAGGACCAACCAGGCACTCCGACCAGAACTTACCGCAGACAATGCAACCGTCCACTTATTCAAATTCCTACCAGCAAGGAAAAAATCCGTTAACCCTTCTGAACTTTTTCTTGAACTAATGAATCCTATTAATAGAAGACCTACTAAATATAAGACTAAAATAGTAATAGCAATTGGTTCTACCGTAATCATTGAGAAACACCACCTTTTGAATTCATATCATTTGAAACCCTACTACTCGTTACTTTCTTATCTTTTCTACCTGTATGTATGTAACAAACAACTGCCGTAATCAGTATAAAAGCAGGTAAACCAATTAAGCCGAAAAAGATTTCTAAATTCATGTTGCTATCCTCCTTTCTTTTTTAAAAAAATATTCTTATAAATTAATCTTAACTATTATAATAATCCTGAATCCACCTTTAGAATTCACGTACCTCATCATCTATCAATACATAAGAAAATATATGTTCATTGTAAGACTAAGAGGCTCATATTCGACTCCATAAAAATAAGGCTCTTCTTTACCTCTTTTCTTTCCTTCCTGAGTTCTCTTGCCTGGTATCAACACTTCTTCATAAAGTTTGTTAATACCTAAGTGTGCTTGCATACATTTCATATCTCGAGTAGATACTCCATCATATCAAAAGTACCGATTCCATTCCTTTCCATTCCCATATAAAAAAGCACCCTCAAGAGACTGCTATTTATTTATATCATTTCTTATCTCGCTAATAATTTTCAATATGCCTAATATAGACTTTATAAAGAACAGTACTCCTCCTAGCAATGTTATTTGCTGTAAAATTATTACTTCATCTTTTATAAGTTCATGTCCAAGTACAACAGCGATAGTCGAAATAACGGTAGATACTCCATGGAAAAACATTCCGAAATAAATTGAATTATAGTAATTATCCATATATCCAGCTACATCTAAAGCCTTTATGAGGGATTTACTAGCAAATCCAACCATTATACCTAATGCAGTAAACAAAAATCCTAAAAATATTGTATTAACCGTTAGTAAACTTTGATGGAATGTTGAATCTTTGTTTACCACATTCATGTAGCCCTGTTGATATAAATAATAACAAACAATAAAAAATAGAATAGATATTGCTATGTTATATTTATTTCGCCTTAAATGTTTTTTCCCTTTCATAAAATCACTCGTTTCTAACGTAATCAATGATTTCCTGTTTATTACTTTCATAGGTAATTTTTAATTTATTGTAAATTTCTTTTTGGATTTCCTCTACGCTTCTGTCAAACTCAAATTTTATACGTTTTGTTAAAAGTGATTCAACAACACTATAAGTTTGCATTAAGCCCTCATTATCTTTCGCCCTTACTTTAACCTTTTTTGTTTTTTCTAATATTTTTTTTAAAACCTTTTCAATTCCTGATTCATCTTTAAATGCAGACTTATTTCTTTCTGCTACAAGCTTTACTTCTATTTCAACGTGCTTCTGGTTTCTTAAATGTATAAATTCGGATTGAGAAAGGCCAATATCATCATATGAGAGTATGTTGTCTGTGGGTACTTGTACTTTATAGGAGATTGTTCCAACTGTATCCTTACTTTTTAACAATGGAATGGCATCTTCTACAATGACGCCAGAAACTTCTCCGAATAGTTCCCTGCCAAAGTAATTGTTGTCAATTAAAAACTGTAAGGTTCTTATAGAAGGAGCTGCGAACTCTTTCAGAAAAGAAATAATAAAATTATCCCGATCAATAAGTAAATACGTAAAAATCTCTAAATCTTGGTCTGCAGTACGACTAATAGTTTCAGAAACATGGGTTGTTCTATCTCGTAAATGAACAGATATCAGGTCTTGATACCGGCCAATTCTGGCAAATATATATTGGTCATTGAAATCTAAAATTTCTAATGTTTTTTGACCAGTCTCATCATTAATCACAACGCAGTTATTAGAAAGTTTTGTTTGTATAATATCGTCAAATAAGCTATTAATGGATTTACTATCTAACCAATCTTTAAGCATAGTATCTGCAGCTTTCTTTTTCTTTAAAAACCTTCTTTTATATACATCTAATTTATGAAAGTAGATGTTTTTATATGCCTCCACAGTAATCCCCCTAAATTAAGTCATTATACAATATATAATTCGACAAAAAATATATAGTTTCCTGCTTTTTACATCACTTTCCGTGAGGTGGATTTTATTGAAATAAAACCAACTAACCACTCAACATTTCTTCTGGTTGCTCTGCCATTGAGATATAAATCCAAAAAATTGCTACAATTATAATGTTAACAAATTATCCATTATTTCTTATCATTATAACTTAAGGGTATTTATTTAAAGTCAAAATAATTACGAAGAAGCTTTTTGATCCTCACTTAAATCACTTTAAAATACACGTACTTGTAACCCTTCAGAATCAATCATAATCTCTCTCTTTATTCCATTCATAAATTCCTCTCTAACTTTCGCTTTCCACGTTTGAAACATTCTATAAACTATTCAATAGTACGATAATAAGTTTCATATGTATTAGCTTCCATTTCCTTATTTAGCTGTTTTTTCTTCTGCCTTTAGTTCATCCTTTTCCCTCCAAAAAAAAACATCCCATAAAATGAGATGTTTAACCCAATTATCTTTTAATCAGAAAAAATCATTATCTAATCTTGAAATTTCAAATCTTAAATCTTCCCAAATAAACACTATAGCATTAACTAGATTTCCTTTTTATTTTACATAATATAGAAGACTAATGGAATGCATCTATTGATTGCTTTAATAAAAGTATATTATTTGTTTTCCAAGTATATTTATATGTTTATATAACTTAAAAAGAAGTTAAAGCAGTTGAAAATAGAACAGGCAACTGTTGAACGTTAATTGGAACAGGCACGCTTCCATGATGATTATTGGTTCTTTTTATAACTTGATTTAATGTAATAACATTTGGGTGGTAAGCTGAAGTAATAGCTTCTAAATATCTTTTAAATGGCAACCTAACACCTTGCTTTTTTGGCCTTGGGTAATTAATATCTTCCTGTAATGCCACCCAAAATAGAATGTGTTTAAATTGCTCTACTGTAAGAATAACCCCATTAAGTCGAACCCTATTCATGTTAAGTGGAATAGCATGATTAGAATATAGCCCATTATTGTATACATCCAAGATAAAATTAACTAGGACAGTACTATTGTTTTGTAATGCTAAGTCGTATAGATATAAAACAATATCAACATGAGTAGTATTACTTCCATTATGTTCTACTTTATAGTCTCTTCTACCTTTTCTACCAGGATAAAATACTATTAATTGCATATAATCCGTCACGGGGTGGAGTTTATTAGAATAAACCCCCGTGTTTTTTATAGTAGCTGATTGTGTGCTCATAAATGTTACCCCTTGATCAAAGTTCATAATTCTTCCCCCTATTATTACTATCTATTTAAGTAAGCATAAAGTCTTTCTTTAGATGGACTAAACTCCGCTTCTAAAATTTCTTCAAGCATTTCCCTGAGGCAAATTACTTTTACAATTTTTAATTTATTTTTATGGAATAAGTACTTTTTATCACTTGATAGCTTATACTTCCCATCTATTGCGTTAAATTCTTTCTGATTGTTCTCGTGAAAATCCCAACATATTAAATGAGAAACAAGTGCTAATGAATGCCCCAAATCTTCCTTTTCGCCAAGTATATACTTAAGCTCTAAAAAAGAAAAAGCACCTTCTCCAAGTAGTAGGTATTTGTCCCATTCACTTTCCCATTGATTTTCAAACCGTTTCTTCAAATGCAGCTTATCATATATTTCTTTAGTTTTAATCTTTACCAAACAGTCTAAGGATTTATTTTCACTATAATCTAAGAGTACAAATTCAAATACGTCAGGGTATAGCTGAATAAACTTATATAATAACCCATACATTTGAACTTCGTTTAAAGGTTCTAACATATAACCCTGAAACTCTATTAAAGAACCAATTTCTTTAGTAACTAATACTTTTCTATTTGGACCAAGTGTTTTCATAGCTCTATCTTTAAGAAGTAACGCAGGTTCTATTAAACGCTCATTTCTCATTGAAATAGCATTTTCAATTCTTGCTAGCAATTGTTCTATACCTTCAAGTAAATTGTTTACGTCTATTTCTATTGCATTTAATTCTTCAGTAATATTAGTACCCTTTGAAAAATTAGTTAATAATACTGAGATAGTTTCTTTTCTTTTTTGCACTTCCCCAACAGCTTCTTTAGCATCGGTAAGGGCATCATCTATCAAGCCTATTTTTAAGGCTTCTGCATTTGCTGCATCTAGTTGTAAAATTCCTTTGTCTAATCTTTGTTTTAGTATGTTTAACCTATAATCAATTGGTATTTCAATTGGTGGTTCTTTTTTATATTTTTTAAGAAATGTAGATAAGCTACCACCAAGCTTATCAGTAACCTTTTCTTTTATGAGTAACGCTAATGAATTTTTTATATCATATTTATTTTTGTTTACTTGTATACCAAAAAATTCGTCAAAAATAGGGGAAAATGATATCTCGGCTCTAAAGTAGTTATACTGTGGGTGGTCGGTACATAATTTAAGTATTTTTGCAGCCCTTCCTATATATCTCAAATTCCTTTTAATGTAGAAACCAGAATAATCCGGAGAGGGTAATAAGGCGTTTGGAATTTCATTTTCAATACGTTTTTTTTGATTGTGGTCTCTAAACTTTGTATTTAAATGAAACATACTTAACGTTATTGTCTGTTTTAAAAGCTCATCTTCATTATTAAAAAGATTGCCATATTTATTTGTTATACGCTGTTTAACAATTTCATCTTCTTCCTTAAGTAACTCACTTAGATTAATTTCAATTTCATGAAGTAAGTCAGAAGCAATCCCATTTTCCACAAATTCAATCCCTATCAGCAAAGGATCTATTGGTTTTACATTTAAGCCATTAATATTAATTTCATTACCTCTCTCAATATAGTGCCTATATGTTATACCAAAATGCCTTTTTAAAGTCTGAACCAAATCATTAAGATTATCTGCCTCTACTTCCGACTTCCGTACGCCTTTTACTTCTACAATAGTTCTGACAGTAAACTCGGGTGCCTCTAACTGAAGTTCTTTACCATCCAAAATAATTAAAGGATTTTCTTGTTTCATATATGAATAAGTTTCATCAGAAAGGTCGCTACTTTCAATACAATTAAGCCACCATTCTTTGTTTACTTCCCTTGAATAAAAACATAGTCTTTTTCCTACATTTAAATGTGAAGACATTCCATAGTGAAATATTCCGTTTAGCGAATTTAGAGCGCTTTTACTAGTAAATCTATCTTTTTTATCGCTTCCAAAATTAAAGATATTATCTACTTTCGTTCCAGGCCCATTGTCTAATATTAAATAAGAGTATCTATTTGATGTAACTTTTTTACCGTCTAGTTCCTCCTCATAAGAATCTTCATATATGTATATATCTATTCGGTTAGTACTGATTGCACTTAAATTAAATGCCGCATCAAAAGAATCATCTACTGATTCCATAATAGCTTCAGAATACTTAAATCCTATGT
Source organism: Sutcliffiella sp. FSL R7-0096 (assembly GCF_038595065.1). NCBI lineage: Bacteria > Bacillati > Bacillota > Bacilli > Caryophanales > Bacillaceae > Sutcliffiella > Sutcliffiella sp. FSL R7-0096. Next base: position 740,262 of record NZ_CP152003.1, on the reverse strand, counting down.
TTTTTCGTCCATTGTCTAGATTGAACCTTATTTTTCCTCCCAATTTATTCACGTTTATCCCCCTCCGTTCTTTTGAAAAATTTTAAATTTTATACAATCATACCATTTTATAGTAATATAATAGTATGAAATTAACAACCTCCTAGGAATATTTACTTTTTTTAAAAAAGAAGTATAGGAGTACAATATTATACAAAATTAGTAAGGAAACTTGATTCTTCTCAGCAAATGATTGTGCAGATATTAACTTTCATTTGTTAAAATAAGTTATATTACCCTTTAAAATTAATTTTTAGGAGCATGCTGATGAATTACCAAACGATAGATGAACTTATGGACAAAGCGTATCAAGCAGAAGGTAAAACTTTTGGGGAATTAGATAAAACCGGACGGATAAAAAAAATCAAATCTAAAGGGACTTTAGGACATATAATTGAAGAAAGTTTCTTTGGTTACTCTGTTAATTCAATCTCAGAGCCAGACTTTGTCGAACTTGGTGTGGAGCTAAAAGTAACTCCTATTAAGAGGAATAAGAACGGAACTCTTTCCTCAAAAGAACGGTTAGTATTAAATATTATTGATTATATGAAAGAGTTTGAATTAACCTTTGAAACCTCTTCCTTTTATACAAAAGCCAATAAAATTTTGATTATGCTTTATCAATATGAAAAGGAACAAAGTTTAGGGGATTATAGAATTTTAAAAGTATTTTTAAACGAGTTCTCTGAAGCAGACTTGGCTGTGATTCAAAGGGATTGGGAGATTATCGTATCCAAAATAAAAGCTGGAGAGGCTCATTTAATTTCTGAAGCTGATACCATGTACCTCTCTGCATGCACAAAAGGTGCAGACAAGAATTCAGTTCGAAAACAGCCTTTCTCTTTGTTAAGAGCAAAACAACGTGCATTTGCTTTAAAGGCATCTTATATGACGGGGGTTATCCGTAAGCAATTAACACCTGAACATTTAGAAAGTCTTTCTACCCACCAGGAATTAAAAGAGAAAACTTTAGAGCAAATTTTAGAGGAGAGATTCAAGCCCCACTATGGAAAAAAAATAGATCAACTTTGTCTTGAAGTTGGAGTACCATATAACCCCAGAAACAAATCAATGGTTCCTCATATTATGACAAAGTTACTCGGGGTTAAAAAAAATAATCTTTCTGACATTGAAGAGTTCGCAAAAGCAAACATCACATTTAAAACTGTTAGCTTAGAACCTAACGGTAGTTTAAGGGAACATATGTCTTTTAAAAACATAAATTTCAACACCTTCTTACATGCGGATTGGGAAGAGAGTGAACTTTACGAGTTGTTTGCAGAACAAAAGTTTCTTTTTTTAGTGTTCCGTTATACCGAAGAATACCAGCCAAAAGTAAAAAGAATCCCATATTTTGAAGGAATAAAATTGTGGAATATGCCGCAAAAAACAATTGAAGAAGAGTTATACGAGTTATGGTGTGAAATTGGCGATGTATTAAGGGGCGAAGTAAAGTTAACTATTAAAGGAAGTAAAACTTACAATAATCTTCCTGGGCCTAAGTTTAATAACCTTTGTCATGTTAGACCAAAGGCAAAAGATAGTAAGGATAAAGTAAAACTACCTGATGGTCAATATATTACAAAGCAATGTTATTGGCTAGACAAACAGTACGTATTAAGTATCTTGGATAATTAAAAGACTGGGAGCACACGTAGGCTCCCAGTCTTTTAATCTTTAAATACCAAATTCAACTCTTCTTGGCGACCACGACTATTTTCTTTTTCAATCTCGATTATTCTTTTTCCCATTCGTTCTATTAGGCCTACAACTAGTGCATTACCCATACAGAAGTATCTCATTCTTTCAGTCATACCTTCAGTCCAATTATCGGGAAAACCATTTAATCGTTCACATTCTACTGGGGTCAATACTCTTAACCTCTTTGTCATAGGGTCTTCTATTACGTGCGTACTTCTATTGACAGTTCCTTCACTAGTCAGCATGGTTCTTCCAGGTTTATCTAATGGTTCCGGAAAAGACATGCCTCCTTCGGAAAAAGTATACTTATGACCTGTGGCAGATGTTCTTTCTATTCTTTTAGGTCCTTTTAGGTATTGAAACTTTTCTATAGATGCCTCTGATAGATAATATTTTTCATCCACATTGGATTCAAGGATTTCTCCAAGTACTACAGGATTTTCTTCAATGGGAGATACTTCTTCTGTATAGACCAAACCATCCCTCATTATCCCGGCATTGTAATAATTCATAGAAACTTCATCTGAAATCTCTACAAGGTCTTTTTTCATAATAAATGATTGTGGCTTTTTCTTTTCGCTAATTTCATTTTTAACTGGGAAAGCTTTCGCGAAGAAACCTGCATCATGTAACATATCACTTTCGGTTCGATTTCTATTATTAATCACATATGGCGTTTGATTTTTTGTAGCAAAGATAAAAACTCTTCTTCTTCTTTGTGCTTGTCCATAATCCGCAGCATTAACAACACGCCATTCAACTGTATAATCCAAATCCCTTAGAGTAGCTAACATAATAGAAAAATCTCGACCACGTTGTTTAGAAGGTGACTTCAAGAGCCGATCTACATTTTCCAATAAAATGTACTTTGGGCTTGTTTCTTTTACAAATCTAGCAATCTCCCAAAAAAGTACACCCTTCTTCCCTTGTATGCCTTTTTCACCGCTTAGGCTTCTTGCCACAGAATAATCCTGGCAAGGAAATCCACCAACAATTAAATCTATTTCTTTTCCATTAAATATATTTGTATCTACAGTTGATACATCTTCATTTGAATGTACTCCGTTATTATGAAATTGACGAGAATAACAATCAAAGGCATGTTGTATTTTCTTAGATGGTTCCCATTGATTTCCCCATACAACCTGAAATCCACCTACGGCCTCTAGCCCAATGCGAAAACCACCTACACCGGCAAATAATTCAATTACATTCATTAAGACCGAACATCCTTTCGGGTAGTTAATTAAGTTTATTATAATTGATATTTTGTTTAAGATCAACTATTTAGTTGTAAAATATAATAATATTTGCTTTAATAATATATTGATAAAACCTAATTATAACAGAAAAAACAACTACTTTTCTAGGTAAATTAAGGTTTGTTGCTCAAGGGGCCTTTTACTAAATCACCCTAATCCTACCATTATTATTCAACTGTTAACTTATTAATAATTCTTTGAAGTAAATATGATTATATTAGAGGAGAAATAATTTGAACTTCTTAACCGAATCTCATCGCTTTGCCGAAATAATCTTAGAAAATGACCCTCAATTTTCATCTGATTGGAAACAAGTGAAAAATGTAATTAAAAGTATCTATGATGGTGATATAATTAGAGCTTTTAATAAAATTTCTAAAGGTAAAGACAAGAGTATCTCAATTGCTTTGAACGCCTTATTTAGGGAACGATTTATTGCATTAGGCTGGAATAACCAACCATACATTTTCCAAGCTCCCCACTTACAAACTGATAGTACATGGAGATTAGATTTTGCAAAATCAGGTACTATAGCTATAGAAGTCGCATACAACCATGGAGAAGCAGTTTCTTGGAATTTAATAAAGCCAGTGTTAGCTAGTAATATCAACTTGATGACAAGGCAAACAGTTACTCAGATTGGAATTGTAATTACCGCAACAAAAGATTTAAAAAAAGTCGGTGGTTTTGACGGTGTTGTAGGACCTTATGAAAAATATGTTCAATACCTAAAACCAATGGAATTTCAATTGACAGCTCCCTTAAACATAATTGGGCTACTTCCTCCTAGAACGTTTAAGATAGAACATTATCAAATCCCTGGGATTAGAAAAAAACTAGGGAGAGTAAAATTAATTGTGAATTTCAAAAAAAATCCAAGTGGGAGTTTTTCTATTAGAAACAAAGGAGGAACTTATAAAGGAAGAATTTATTGTTACAATAAATATTAACATTTATTGATAATTGTTTCGCTTCGAGGGAAAATTTACACTTTAAACATAAATATTTTTTCAAAAAACTATAAGGTTTGGTTAACCCTGTAAACTTTGTGTATAAACCAAATCCTTATAGTTTTTATTCTTTTAATTTTGAAAAGGTTTGATTTGTTTATTTATTGAATAATTTAATAAGAAAACAGTATAACTTCAAGGCTAATTTATAGATTATGCTTTTTCAAGATAGTTTCAATTGTACCAAAATCCTTCCAATTAACTTGCATTTCAAAAATATCAAACTCCCCATAACAATTTGCGTGATATAAGGAGTTCACCTCATCAATTACAACTTCTTCATTCTTTCTTAATTCTCTTCTGCAGTAAGTACATTTAATCTCCATATTATAATCCCCCTCGTTAAATGTGTATTCGCTTCCTAAATTATATAAACCCAGGAATAAAACAAACAATAAAGCTGATGAATAAATTCATGCACCTTTTCATTACTCATCAACCTTCATGTCCCCTATACAATTCGTCCTTAAGCAACTTATTCCATGCCCTTTCAGGAGATACAGGGAGTTTTAATGCTCCTCCTAGTTGCGCGGCCACATCCATGAACAACTCCTCGACCTTTGCATCATCTACTTTCAACTTCTTATCTTTCAACATTACCACCCTCTTGATAGTTCCAGGAGCCATTCTGTCGTTCCCATTACTTGGATTAAACCCTTTCTCTTTGCTCGACCTCGGCTTACCATCAACTAACATTAAGTTGTTTGGACCATTTATATCTAGATAAACTACTTCCAAGTATAGCCGCAATGATAAATCATATTTTTTCTGTTTATATAAGAGCTCTCCCATATGGAGTGTGGTGTTCCGATACAATCCCCATTGATGAAGGTTAGCATGCTCAATTCGCTCATGCATCATTAAGTGCCATTGAACATCCTCTTCACCAGGCTCTTTTCCCCAGTCACGATTTAACTGTTTTTTCATCTTGTCATATTTTCTTTTTGACTCCATTAATTCTCCATATGTACCGTTTTGTTTCGCCCAAGCTATTTCTATCTTTTCAGCTTGCTCCTCTGTCACCGCAACTCTTACCCGTTCCTTTTCTTGAACAAAAGGTAATGTACGGACATATACATCATTTTTGCAGAGCGGACATGTTTTTTTTCTTGATAAGGGCTTGTCGAAAGAGTGATTGCAGTAAGGACATGTGGCGTCCTCTAATCGTTTCATTCCTTCTTCCAATTGCATCTTTTGTTTTTGCTCTGGAGAATTCGACCTCTTTGCCACTTCAACCCTTATTGAAGACTTTTCTTGTGTTTCTTTTTTTGCTTCCTCAACTGCAAATAATTGTTTGATTTTTTTAAAGAAACCCATAGGAAACCACCTTTATATGCTCTATTGTTCTATTATACAATCAATTTTGATTAATTCAGCTGACCTCTCCACCAACTCATTCACAAACTCCTGCTTCCCTTTTTGATACATATGATGGTAATCAGAAAACTGCCTTGCTAATTTAATTTCAAATATTCATATACTTTTGTATCTTCTCTTTGTGCCTGGAGATAAGCTTTTTAATGCAGGTGTCTTTTTATATTGTCATTTCCGACCTCTCGATTAGTCGTTTTTTTATTGAGATTTTGTTCATGTGACACCACAAGGAAACAGGCACCATAACTAATTAGCTTTGAAATACTCTTTAGTTAGTATTATGTGAAATTTAAACAACTATAGTAGAGTTTTTACTTTTCAATCGGTCTTTTAACTGTTTTAAAGACAAATAACTACCATTCTCTTTTCGATGTAGCATCGCATGGCAATTTGGACAAACAGGAATTAAATCTTCTCTAGGGTTTACTGTGTAATCTTGCTGAATCTCATGAAGAGGAATAATGTGATGAACGTGTATAAAATCTTTACCGACTTCACCATATGTGTCTTCAAAATCAATATTACATATTTGACATTTGACACCGTAAAAGTCGATACACTGCTTTCGAGCAATTGGGTTCCTTTCATATACATTTACATTGATAGTCTTACGCTTTCCTTCTTCTAAAGTGGCCGGAACTTCTTCAGGAAAAAAATCTTTCGTCAAATCCTGCTCAAAGAAAGATGCAATATAATCGCTAAGCTCTCCTGTTAATTTCATCGAACCTTGAATGTTACCTTTTAATCCGTATTCACGTAATTTTGAAAGAGATAAATCAGAAGTATTCGCCTCATCCACCAGTCGAACCCGTGTACGATCGTACCCTAGTGATTTTTCATATTTTTCACTATCTTTCCAAAAAGCATTATCATATGTAAGGTTTGTTTCTTGCACTAGACCTTCCATTACCTCTACTTTAAAACGAATTCTCCTAACACTACCAGATACATATATAAATAATACATCTCCATTTTCATAGTTATATGAACGCTTCCAATCTAACGTATCATAATATTTAAATGCCCCTTCAACATCATAATCATTTGAGTTTGCAGGAATAAGCCAAAATCTACGAGCATTTTTATGTCCACTTACTTCAAGTTCTCTTCGTCGGTTGGTAGCAATATCAATAGGTGCAACAAATCGATATTCATCCATACCACTATAGTAAGGTATGTTATAAACATAACCCCTCTCAATGTAATCATAAAATTTATACTTTGAAGAATTAAATTGTTCCGCAAAAAGGATAGCAGCTTGTTGTATATTTTCAGCTTGGAAGAATTCATCTCCATTTTTATAGATTGTAATCGGACAAGCCATGATATTTTCTCTCCTAACGATATTAAATTAATTTGTTAATTTCTCATAGTCTAAATTCCCTAAATGTTTATACATCATCTGTTATAATATTATTACATAATGTTACAATATTACCAAGTTAAACAAATACTACTTGCGAGGTAACCCATGTCCTTTTTCAAAAATGTCATTGACGCGTTTAAAGATAACCGAGAAATAAAGCAACCTATCGTACATAAGCATATCAGCGAGAATCCTATTCTATTAGAAAATCTAAAAAGTCTCGCAAAAAGCAGCAATCCTTCTGTGGACTTCAAGAAAGTAGAAAACCATCTCAAGCTATTTTCCATCGGGCATGCAGGAGAAGAAAGTGTGATGTTTGAGTTGAAGAACTCCATGGTTCCGATGTTGATTCTCCATGATATTTACCTTGAATTTGAGGATTATCAAGCCCAGATGGATTTTGTACTTGTCACCCCTAAGTTCATTCTTGTACTGGAAGTAAAGAAGCTTTTTGGAGATATTCTTGTCACGGATAAGGGTGACTTTCAGCGTGTCATCAGAAAGAGTAATAGAGTTGTAAATAAAGAGGGAATGTATAGCCCGATCAACCAAGTGGAAAGACATGTGATGATATTGGAGAGGTTCCTTAAGGCCAAAGGGATTATCAAAAAGTGTCCTATTCGATATGCGGTGACGTTTGCCAATCCGAAGACGATCCTGGAGATTTCCAAAAACGCTCCAACCCATATTCAGAACTGCGTCATCCGTCATGACCAAATAAGTGCTTTTTTTAAAGCTGAAATGAAGAAGAGCTCTCCTGTCGAGATGCATGCTTCACTTGTTTATAAGGTTACTAATGCTATCTTGGGAGCTAGCCAATTGAAACCTTTTATTGAACAGGAATATCTGTTGGAAGACGAACAAATAGGGGCATCCGCTTTTGTCGCAGCCACTATAGAGCAGGAACTGCCTCCCGTTACTCCTATGGAAAACAACAATCTAAAGATGTTGCTTACCGAATACCGCACAAGAAAAGCCAAAGAGTCCGGAGTAAAACCGTATCATATTTTCAACAACCGTACATTGGATATCCTCCTTGAAAAGATGCCACAGACTTTAGAACAGCTGCTGGAAGTGGAAGGCATTGGACAGAAAAAAGCGGAGGATTATGGGGACGAGATCTTGCACCTTTTACAAGGTAAGAACGCGGAAAGTTCTTCAGATGAACCTAAAGACTTTCGTTCTCTTCTGATGGAATACCGTAAAACTCATGCCCGGGAGCTGAATGTTCCGCCATACTATATTTACACCAACAAAACGATGGAAGCAATACTGGAACAAAAGCCGAAGTCCATACAGGCTTTACTAAAAATTGAAGGCATTGGACCGAAGAAAGCAGAAGAGTTTGGAGAAGGAATTGTTCTTATCTTTACGAAGAAACCTTAAATCGCACTGCCTTTGCAGTGCTTTTTATATTAGAAAAACCCAGCTCGTAACGAACTGAGTTTTACATTCTTACTTCCTAATTAGCATTCATACACCATTCTCAAAAATTCATATGTACTCCATTAGTATCCTGCATAAAGGTATCCATATCCTTAAACCCTACTTTTCTATATACTTTTATCGCTCTTTGATTAAAAGTCGCAATAGATAACGTAATTTTATCTACTGTATTACTTGATTGGATAAAATTCATACCGGCATATAGAAATTCCACCCCTCTTCCATCACCAGTTAGATCCGGTCTCATTCCTAACCCTATATCGTATACAGTAGCTGCTGCTTGACTCACACTGAAGAAACCGATCAACTCATCATTCATCATTACCGCAAACATAGCGTTACCTCTTGCTTTACAATCCAGAAATTCCGCTAAGTCTTCTTCATCTGCTTCCATATCGTAAAAAGCATATTCGCCATTATAGTGCCAGTTATGTGCAATCTCTTCTGCTTGTTCTTGAGTCATCTTTTCAAACTTATACATCATATATAAAATCTCTTTCTCAAACTATAATTCACCATCTTATGCCTCTTCCTATACACATGCTTTTTTTTACGTGGACTGCTCCAAGTATAGTGTATCCTTAAATTTGACGGGAATATCTTAAAGAAATATAGTCCTCATTCTCATTCCCATACGTCTTTTGTTAGTGTTCGTAAATAAATCCTTTAGCTTCATAGAAAGGAATACCTTTTAGGTTACCTTTTTGTACAGATACCCATTGCGTTGTTGCATTATATTCTTGTTTTTGTTGTTTAGTAATAGCTTCTAACAAAATAGTACCCATTCCCTCATTACGTCTGTGGGGATTGAGATATAAGACAAAGATCTCACCTTCCGTCTCACCAATCATTCCTCCTCCACCAGCACCAATTACTTCATCATTTTCAACTGCAACAAAATAACCTCCCCAATGTCTATTAGGTTTTGTTACTTCATCCAGTATTCTTTCCTTGTTATAAAACTCTTTTATCACTTTCTCAATATAATCTTTTGAATAAATATCTTCATAAGTTGCTCTATAACCTTCAGAACAGACTCTTTTTATACCTTCAATATCACTTGTTCCTGCTTTATATATATACTTATAATGTTAAGCCCTCCATTCTCTTCTAGACACTTATTCTATTAAACTCTCAATACTTTCTAAAAAGAAATGCTAAACTTTCCCTTCTTCAAGAAATTATCCCTAAGAAGTCTTATTCAACTCTATCCTTTATCTGTCTCAACAAATCTATTATTTCTTCATTTTGTTTGTTTGCTCGCCTTAACTGCACTTCTATGGATAAAAGGGTAATAACAATTAATAATGATTACTATAATTAGCAATACCTTCACCTCATCCTTCCCTCTCTTAGATCCCCTAAATTCGCTTTAAATAAATATTCAATAGAATAGGCTTACTAAATAAATGATAAGTATTGCTATTACACTTGTTGCGGAAAGCAGTTTGTAAGATTTATGAATGAACCTAGCTTTCCATTCTTCATAGATGAAAAGTAACAGAAAAGGAACAAATCCAAAAATGCTAAATCCAAACGAAGGAATTAGAAATAGTAGAAAAAACAGGAATGCCCAAAAGACGTATAGGATAAATTTAAAAGCTTTGGCCCCAGAAGGAATTTTCTTGATTAACATCTCCGTAATGATAGCTACTGGGATGGCATAAAAGCTAGAAGGAAAATAAGCGAATGAAACAAGCGTAACTGTATCACGGATATCCACTATCTTGGGATATCGTAAATCAAAAACTGGAGTCATGATGCATAAGGCAGTAATCAATAGTATGGATATTGGCGATATCACAACGAATTGTAGTAGTTTATCCTTTAAGAGTATTTTCATAGTCCCCACCTAGTCATCAGCCTTTATTTCACAAGTTGCTTCTCTTCCATTCCTTTTATAGACTTTGCAATAACCTCACATTTTTTTATCCCCCAAATGTAATGATCGGAAGTATTTGCTGCAAAATAGCTATATAAATTACTAGTTTTGGTCCACTTATACTGTTTTTTGGTCATGATTTCTTCATTGGTATGTGATTTAATAAGTTTCATCACTCGTTCATGGCTTAACTTCAATTTCTTCATCGCTTGATTTAATGATACGTCTTGGTAGTTTTCCCAAGTTCGCATATTGAGTTGCCCGATCTTACTCCATTTATAACCCGGTGCCGGCATAAACGGGATATCCCCATTCATACCTTCCCTATACCATCTCTCCAGCATGGCATGCCATTCATACAGGTGCATGACGACATCACGGAAATTCTTATCTCTTTCTAGCGTTTCAATGGAAAGGCCTCTTTTTCTACTTGGTACGGATTCAATAATTGCAAGTAATCTATTAAAGTTTTTGTCACTATTCATCAGTAGAATATCTTTTTCACTTGTAGTCACCTTGGTCTCCTCCCGATATACTCACTTTGTTCCGCTCAAAGCCTAAATACCGCGTCCCTTGAAAACTTAATACTCCATTGTCATCTTCGGAAAGTAACCCATACTCCTTACCAGAAACTTGAAACTCCGAACGGTCACCGCTTTCAAACTCGAACGTCACATAATATTTTGTATGCGTGCTGGAAGAATGGTGATGATGGATATCGTTGTTATGATGCATATTAGACCTTTTGGTAACATCTATCCGTTTTGATGTAACAACAGCTGGCACACTTAGCTTCGGAGACTGCTCATTTTTCTGCCACTCCCCAACACCTTTGAAAACCGAAATTAAGATACTACCGATAACAATCACAAAAATAATGCCAATGAAAATAGGTACAATCTCAAACATAGGATTACCACCAGCCACCACACTATATGGATCTGACATGTTACACTCCTCCTTTGATTACATCTTTATCTTTGAAATATATACGCGCATTATAATGAAAAGTTTCATCATAGGTTTCTGCAAAACCCTTTTATACAAAATAAGCGCTCATCCTTGAAACAAGAATAGCGCCTGGTAGTTAAGTAAGTAACTCCCCATTATTCTTTACTTGTCTTCCTAAATCCGTAAAACGTTCTGTAACCTTTTTGCTCATAAAAAGTTCGAGAATCACTGTTTGCTAGCATTTCTATCCTTGTGGTTGGGTATAAGTGATGTACATAATTCAGCAATATTTCTCCAATCCCTAACCCACGATAGGTACAATCTATTAATAACTCACAGATGTACAAGGTGATAGATTGATCTGTAAGCCCACGAATATATCCAACCAGCTGCCCGTTTATTTCTGCAACATAAGCAATGTTTGAGTGATTCCAGGCTTCCCTTGTACTCTCTTTATTTTCAACAAGGTTATTCCACTTTTCCTCTTCATTTAATCTATTAACATGTATAAAGCCTTCTTTTCTATACTCTCTAACCTCAAGCCAGTTTTCATTTCTCAGGTGTATACGCATGCAATCGCACCTCTACGAAGTTTTAGATAAAACTTCCCCCTCTCTATTTCTTGAACAAACCTATTAAAGTGGTAATGACTCCTAGTGCAAAGATGATTTGCACAGTGTTTGAAATGGACTCTGTACCGCCTGTAGGTATGTTCTGAACGAATATACTTATTATCAATATTGCGATACCTAATAACATTATTCTGATTGGATCTTTCATATGTAACCCACCTTTAATTATTCGTCTATAAATTTAGAGCGTCGCAACCAATTTCTGAATGACTGAATTAGAAATTACATACACATCACCAAAAATGTCGATTTGATCTCCCTTTACGCGAATAGCGCAATCTTTATTTGACGCATAAATGTCCATTTCATGGGATAACGGAGACAACTCGCTTAGTATCTGATCGGTGTTATTTTCTAAGTCATAATGAGATAGGACGGAAATATCGTCGAGGCCGACTCCAGAGTAAATAGAGCTTGTTTCCGTTTCAAATCCAAGTTCTTTCGAGCATAGCCATTTAGCGGACATATTGATTGCACCAGCGCTAGCTCCGATCACAACCGCTTTACTTTGTTTGATTGGCTCCGACAATTCATATTCCATCAGAAATTCATTTTGTTTAAGCGGATTTCCGCCCAATAAGAAAATAACGGAAGCCTTCTGAATCAATGTATGGGCATCATCCTTCTGTAGTTGATAATTAACTAAATGATATTCATCAAATGTAATGCCGGCCACGTCAAGCCACGAACGTTCCGTAGCGCCATCCTCTTCATAAATATCTGGATTCGAGCTAATCATGGCGATCGATTTCCTATCTGTAATATCCTCCTGTAACACCCTAGTCAAATTCTCAGGAATGAAATTGTTGAACCAACCTAAATAATAGTGTGTTTTCATAAGTACCCCCAAAGTTCACTTTGCCTTTTTCCCAGTCCCTTATGCTAAAGAAATAAATAAACATAGTATGAAAATAAAACCCGATAACGGTGTCATAAAAAGTCTTTCTTTTTTACTTCGAGACATTAGGTTTGCTATCGTATTTAATCCCAGGAAAATTGTAATGACCCATACTAATATATTTGTAGATAAAAAATCTAAACTATTTAAAACATGAGTATGCTGCAGAAAAACGAAGCCCATAAATATGAGAATGAAAGCATTTACCGCACTCACAATCCGTAATTTTTTAGGCAATACTTTATAGTATCCCCCCATTGCAAATTCACCAAAAGGGTAGCCAAGTGAAAGTAACACCTGGAAAACAGCTACGGACATGCAAAAAACTGCGACAGTTATTGCTGCTAAGTAGACAAAATCCAATTATGTTACCTCCTCCTAATTTTCATCTATCCTGTCTAATCCTTAAGTCAGGAGCGAGCCACTCTCCTGCTATCGCTCCCAATTAACTGAATAAATATCTAATTCCTTTTTCTTATCAACAAGTAGAGAACCGTTCCAACTAAAATGAAGATAACCGTACCAACAATAAACTTTACATTTGATACCCCTACTTCCATAGTATCTTCAGTTTTATGTTTTATGTCATTAACTGTCCACCAGTCATTTATTGAAGATTCATATATTGCAAGATATAGCCATATTAAATAACAACAGAGTATCAATAAAAAAAGACCAATTTTTCGATTCATCGCTTCTCCTTTTCCCTATGGGCGTTTCTAATTTTTCTTCATCTCAACTGCCCTATACTTATGTATGGAACAATCCATTATGCTTCCATTTGAATAACTAAAATAGCAAAATCAAAGGAAGCTACTAAGTTAATTACAATTCACGCTTTTTTTAAATACATTAATCTCTTCGTATTTATCGTCAGAAACAGTTTCAATAAAAGTCCAACCTCTTTTTCTATAATACTCAGATGTATCTTCTGTTCTTAAATAAAGTTCACTAAACCCTAATTCCTTAACTACATCTATGGTTTTATTTACCAATTGTTGTCCTACACCTTTACTGCGATACTCAGGTTTTGTATATAAAGATGCAAGCCAAGGTTTATATATACTTCTTATTTTCAAATCATTTTCTAGAATCGATACAGTTCCTAGACATTCATCGCTCTCTATAGCCACAAGTGTTATCGGAAAGATATTTGTATGCGTATTTGAAAAATGTTTAACAACATCTTCAAACTGCATAACACTATTTGTTTTTACTACAAATTCCTGATAAACCATTTCAGCAACTATTTTCGTCATATCGGGATGGTTTGATAAAAAATCAATTTTCATTTTAAACTCCCTTGCCGTTCATATGTATTTTTTAGCTTGAATTGCCCTGGTTTAAGCCTACTACCTCTCAGTTTTTAAAGACATTTAATCTTATTAAATATAAGCTCCAGTTTGTTGAGTAATCGTAATTTAAAAATCAATTATTGGTACATTAAAGTTAGTACTATTAGGAATTTCTATCCTTTTCAAGTAAAGCTATAATTTTATCAAGTTTCTTTTCAATCTCACCTGTTTTTTTTCTTTTAGCAGAAGAATTAATATATAAACTTCGGATGATAAATGTGAAGGAAACAACACTCAATACTATTAGACCAATAAGTATCAAATAAACTATTGAACTAAAATCAAAACTTCCCATAACACAACACCTTCTTTTAAGATAACTCATCTTTTTGATTAGTACTGCCTAAATCTATTGTAAAGAGTGAGCGACTTTGTAACAATCGCTCCAAGTTTATTGAAGAACGATTGAACATTTCTGTGATTGCTACTGAAATTCAACTTTAACAACATCTGGTTCCTGCCCTTGCCTAACAAGGATAACATTAGCTTCATAATCATTTTTCCATTCAATGGATATATCATCAGGTAGATTAGTTTTTATAATAGAATTATTATCATAATTAATTCTTAATGTAGGATCGGGGAAATCTTCTACCCTAACAATTTCAATTTTATTTTTATTATTTGGAGAATCACTGACCATTAACTGAATTTCACTAGGGACAAATACACGGTAAGAAATCCCAATAATGAATGCAATAATTAAAAGTCCTATTATCACTACCCCGAAGAAACAGCCAATTTTAGTGTAAAACTTAGTTTCTTCTCGCTCTTCATTATTAACAGTATTCCAGTCCATTAGCATTCTCCTATCTGTACAATAAGCAATTTCTTATTGAATAATCCTGCCCAACTGCTTAATACCAATTATTTCATAATCTACATATTCCTACAATAAGTCATGCGATTTAGGAATAATAAAAATCCCAATTATTCATAATAAAAAGGACACATTTTGGAAGGAGAAGGATTTATGAGAAAAATATGGTTGATTGGATTTGTTTTTTTACTTTCTCTAAATATGTTTGGTGGAACTACTACTGCTTATGCCGTTAGCGAATCTGAGGTGAAGTTCGAGAATGATTTCAGAAGGCTTTGGATAGATCATGTATTGTGGACAAGTAATTATATTACAAGTGCCACAACAGCAGGTGCGGAGGATCAAAAAGAGGTACTGGCTAGGCTCCTGAAAAATCAGGAGGATATTGGCAATGCGATAAAGCCAGTGTATGGAGAAGAAGCTGGGAATAAACTTACCGAGCTGCTTAAGGAGCATATTGTGATTGCAGGAAAGATTGTTGATGCGGCTAAGGGCGGAAATGAAGCCTTGGTGAAGCAGCTAAACAAAGAATGGGTTAGAAATGCCGATGACATCGCAGCTTTTCTTAGTGGAGCCAACCCCCATTTAAAGAATGAAGATTTAAAGAAAATGCTGTATATGCATCTGGAATTAGTGGCAAATGATCTATCTGCAAGTTTAGCAAAAGACTGGGAAGCTAGAATCGTTGCAATTGTCGAAGGAGTCACACATATCATCCTAATGGCAGATGCTATCTCTGCGGGAGTTGTGAAGCAGTTTCCTGATAAATTTAAATAATTGTCTTAGAGGCCGTCCAGAAAGTCATGCAGTTGACTTTTTGGGCGGTCTTTTTTTTGAAGCTCATGCCCAATAATTGTTCGCAACACCTAAATAATGTAAAGTACCCTTGACATTCGTTAAAATGTAAAGTAAGCTTTACTTATAACTAATTGTAAAGCTAGCTTTACAAAATAATCAGAGGTGTAGATACGTTGAAAAATCGGATTAAAGATCTGCGCAAAGCTACGAAGATGACGCAAGAGGAGCTGGCCATTCAGGTGGGGGTCTCGAGACAATCCATCATTGCGATTGAATCAGGGAAATATAACCCCTCACTCGAACTAGCTTACAACATTTCAAAGGTTTTTGATTGCATCATTGAAGAGGTCTTTATTTTAGAAGAAGGGGGAGAGGAATAATGGGGGTACAAATTGGTGGGTTGGTCGGATTATATGGAGGAGCTGTGATAGGTATATTAGCTTGGTGGTTTGGACGCCGTATGGCCAAAAAGCAGCGTGGTTTGGATGAACTGCATGACCATATTTGGCAAAAGGCCCGGGCCATTTCTTGGTTCTTCACGCTTGCTTCCATGTACATTCTATTCACTTTAGTCATATTCGGAATGGAATTAACGGCCGCGATGGTTCTCGGAGTCGTTATGCTTGTTCATTTTGCCAGCTGGGGGATTACAGGCGTGGTCTTATCCATCAATATGAATATGGAAGAGCCTTTGAAGCCTTCTAGAGTTAAATTCGGGATAGCCACTGTGGCCTTATCACTACTTTTATTTCTAGTTCTTTCTATTGCAACCGACAACTGGTGGTTCCTGCTTGCCAGCGTCCCACCAACCTTGATTGGATTGATATGGGCATTGACTCCGGAACGAGGTAGTGAAGAGACCTTCTAATCAACTAATAGAAAAAGACCATTAAAACCTTGTGCGTTTTAATGGTCTTTTTTCAATGTTTATTCAAGCTCTTTGCAACCTAAAATAATACATCCAGGTTTTTGTGATGAATGTTCCAAATACTAGTATTAATAGGAAAAACATTACTGTGTTGGTATTCATTAAGGTCCAGGTCTCCCCTTGTCGGAGCAAATAACCGATGTTCATGCTGGCAATAAAAATGTACATAAGTACTATTGGCAGAAACAGCATGGTATAGGAGAAGGCAACTTTCTTGGCATGCTTGAGCTTGTGTGTTTTGTCGCTGTATAAGTCTGGTGGTATCTCGCCTTCTTCATATTCCTTACTCCAGATGGTCCACTTTTGGAGGGCACCCTTGGAGCTGAATACATCCTTCCAACCTGCTTGTCTATGAATCTCGAAATAGCTATCATCCGAGAGGTTTTGGTAGTCTGCGCTGAATTTGATGTTTTGTGCTTCGCCTTTTCGGAAGTAGTAGGTGGTGCCAAGTTTGTTGAGGCGGTATAGGCGATATCCTTCTGCTGCCATTTTTTCTAGGAACCTTTCGAGTTTATCCGGGGAATACATCCATCCGAACTTGCGGCGCTTGATAAGCAGCCCATCTCGCTTAAGTTGTTTTTCTTCTGCTTTATTAAGGTTTTTCCTATCCAATGTGTGTGGTGTCGTGAATGTTGTTTGGTTCTCAGTAGATAGCGCTTTGTTTGTCTTCTTTATTTTCCAAACAGAGTAGATCATGAAAAAGTAGAAGGCGAGTGCTAAAGCTGCACCGATATAGGTGATGATCCAGAATGGACTCTCCACCACTTCCACATTGCCATTACTTGCGGTATAAGCTGTGGCAAACATGGCCACATTTGCCAGTGTCGCAGCTGTAAAGTAGATGAGTATGGCCATGAATGCGTAAAAGATATAATTATTCCGTTTGATAATGGCATCGCGACTCGTGGACGTGGTCACTTCTGCCTGTGGTCTTTCATTTGCAATCACATACCATTTTCCGCTTTGCGTAACTTTTTCCCAGCCGTCATTGCACATGGTATTGGATAAAGTGGTAGGTTTTATTTTGTCGTAGCCGATTCGGTAGGTGGCATCCTTTGGAGCTCCCTTTTCGAATGTGAAGCACCGTTTGAAGCGGTGAAGTTCTTTCAGGTGATAGCCTTCTTTTGCCTGGTCGCTGAGCCATTGCTCGGTCTTCTGCACATCATAGCTCCATAATGGTCTTATGTTTGTTTTCATTTGAATCCCCCCTCGTACTTCAGTGCGTTTCCGTGAAGCTCCTTCAATCGTGTAATCTCTGCGGTGATCAGCACTTTGCCGCTATCGGTGATTTCGTACACCGTCTTTCGCTCTGCATCCGAGAACACGGTGATGACCCCATCCTTTTGCATTTTTGTCAGTGTTCCGTATATCGTACCAGAGCCCAGACGGATGCGGCTGTTCGAGATTTCTTCTACGTGTTTGATGATGCCATAGCCATGGCGTGGTTCTGTTAATGAGAGCAATATGTAGAAGGCGGTTTCTGTCATGGGTATGTATTTTTTAATGATTTTGGAAAGTTCCAATGTGGTCACCTCTGTTCTTCTTGCTATGTGGCAACGTGATATATGTCACGACGTGAGTATATCACGTTGTGACATAAGTGAGCAAGAGATTTTTTGGGGAAGGGACAGACGAGGTGACCAATTTTGATGGAGTTTCACTTCAAATGTGAAGTGAAAGCTTTTTTGAAATAGAATGCGAAAATGGTTGAGGTTTGACGAATGGTTAGGAGAGCTTTCGTTACGATGCTAAATTTCCGTTTCAACAAACGTTTGTTTAATTTTTGTTATTCTAAGAAAGCACTAGAACATAGACAAAATGCAGGTAATCATCATGATCACCTGCATTTTTCAGCCGGTCAAAGGACCTTTACCGTCCCTAATGTTACTAATCTATTTACTAAACCCTCACCCGATCCAAAGCAACTGGCCACTTTTCCTGGGTATAAGCCATTGTCCAAAATTGGTGTTCTAATTGTGTGCTCGTTATAAAGTGGTCACGCATACGTTGTTTTTCTTCTTCACCCGCTGTTGATGCACAAGCATCAATTTTGTCCATGAACACTTCTGTGATGGAAGTCACTTCCTTGTTTCCATAAAACATGATCCATTCATAGAAAGGGTGATCAGGTGTTGGCTTCACTTCTTGGATGAGCTTTTTCCCAATCTCCCAATATGTCCAAGGGCAAGGGGCAAGGGCAGCAAGGGTTTCGCCTAATGTGCCGTTTGTTGCTGCTTCCATCATATGTCGAGTATAGTGGTGGGCAGTCGGAGCAATTGGGGCTTTTTGCAAATCCTCATAACGTACGCCAGCTACTTCACAAAAGTTATTATGTGGATGCACCTCGGAATTTAACACAAACCCTATTTGTTGCTGGAAAAATGCCATATCTTCTCGGTCTGTGCATTTAGAAACAGCCAGCCCATAAATTCTACAAAAAGTCGATAAATACTCAAAATCTTGTTCTACATAATGAATAAGTGCCTCTTTTGGTACATTACCTTCCCCGATCCCTTTTACAAACGGATGTTCAAAAATCGACTGAAAAATGGGATCTGCCTCTCTTCGTAACTGCTCAGAAAACTTCATGTCGTATTCCTCCTCAAAATTAATTAGGAGAATACCCACCTTTTCCCACAGAAGAACAAAACTTAGTAAAATCGTTATCTTATTTCATAACGAAAAAAGCTCCTCTTCCACGGGAAAGAGGAGCATGAGTATATGTACGTACTAAACTCAATGCGCCACTTTCCTCCGCTGGTATCAACCAGATCAGGTTCAAAGGGTCCGTCGCGTAACGCTCCGTCTCAGCCAATTGGCTCCCCTAGTGGATATTCTATATGAATATATTACAATAGATAGTTATTTATTCCAAGCGTTTTATATTTTGCGGACAGGAACCTTGACCTAAGTTGGTCAAAGGCCCTGCACAATCTAACGGACACAATCAAGGCTTCAAAATTACCTTAATACAGTCATCTTCTTTTTTGTTAAAAATGTCATATCCATGTGCTGCCTCATCCAAGGACATCTTATGTGTAATGATCTTGGTCGGATCAATCTTCCCACTCTTTATCTGATCATACAGATGTGGCATAAAATGACGTGCAGGCGCCTGCCCCATCCTGATATTGATGTTCCGGGTGAAAAACGGCCCTAGCGGGAACATGTTGTACAATCCACCATACACACCAGTAATTTGCAGGGTTCCTCCTTTTCGCACCGCTTTGGTTGCGATCTGGATCGGCCCAAGTGTCCCGCCTTGCAGTTTCATTTTTTGCTCGACCCATTCTAGCGGAGATTTTTTCCCGTCCATCCCCACACAGTCGATGACAACGTCGGCTCCACCTTTGGTCAGTTCCTTGAGGGTTTCGCCCATGTCGTCGTATTTGGTGAAATCGAAGACTTCTGTTTGCATGTGTTGCTTGGAATGCTGGAGCCTATTGCCGATATAATCGACGGCGATGACTCGCTTGGCACCTTGTTGCCAAGCAAATTGCTGGGCCATGAGTCCAACTGGTCCGCAACCTAGGACAATGACCGTGTCTCCCTCCTTCACACCGGCATTCACCACGCTCCAGTAGGCAGTTGGCAGGACGTCCGATAAGAGGAGGAGTGATTCATCCTCAAGCTCACAGTCCTCCGGGATGACGAATGGGGTAAAGTTGCCAAACGGGACGCGCAAGTATTCCGCTTGTCCTCCTGGGTGATTTCCGAATTTCTCGGAATAGCCGAAATAGCCACCGGAGTCATAGTGCGGGTTTGAGTTATCGCATTGACTTTCCAGCTCGTGTTCACAGTAATGGCATCTCCCGCACGCGACGGTAAATGGGATGACAACTCGGTCTCCCTTTTTTACCTTTGTCACGTCTGGTCCCACTTCCTCCACGATCCCCATCGGTTCATGCCCGATGATATAGCCGATTGGTAATGGGAAGTTCCCTTGATACAGATGAAGGTCTGACCCACAGATGGCGGTGGACGTTATCCTGATAATGACGTCTTCCCGGTCCTGGATTTTAGGGGCCTCTACTTTTTTAACCACTACAGTATTTTTTCCTTGGTACGTAACTGCTCTCATGTTGTCCTCCTTGGATGTAGGTGTTTATACGTATTTTCCATAGTCCGGGATAGCTACTGCTTCAAAGTCTTCCACCAGTTTGGCTAGTCCGCTGGCCAGCTCCTCGCCTGCCATGGCCGTTCCATGTCCCGTCACGGCAACACGCGGCTTTAACGCTTCTAGCTTTTTCACCGATTCCCAAGCCGCTTTCCAGTCTGTCGTGAAATATCGTGGCGGTCCGCAGACTTCCTGTTGCTGCACAAGCACTTTATAGAGGGAGTCCTGCCTAACTGTGACAAAGGCATCCCCTGCAATCAGAGTGCGGTCCGTCTCTCGAAAAAGAGCCACATGACCCGGAGAGTGACCTGGCGTTTGAATCCAGCGCCAGCCTTCCATGCCCGGTACGGTCCCATCTGCAGGGAGTGCATGGACATGCCCGCTGAGATCGGTTGATTCGTTAGGAAAATAGGAGGACACTTTCGCAACGAGCCCCCCTTCTACACTCGGATCTGGCTCTGGATAATCGCTTTTGCCTGTCAGGTACGGAAGCTCCAGCTCATGTGCATACACCGGAACGTCCCAATGTCGCACTAGTTCCACCGATGCCCCCACATGATCAAAGTGACCATGCGTCAGAATGATCGCTTTCGGGCGGGCACCTTTGCCTACATGGTTCTCCACCATGGAAAGAAGCTCTCGCGCGGACTTCGGCATCCCTGTATCAATCAGTACCCAGCCCTCCGTATTTCCATAAAGGCAAACATTCACCACTTGATTGGTGTAATAATATAAATCCTCGGTGACCGCGTGTCCAGAATGCGCGGAAACCGAGGTTACCGGAATGAATTTATTGTCCTTGCTGTAGTTCATATCCTTATTATCCATATTTCAACACTCCTATTTTGCTCTTATCCAAGCATCAACCCTATTCTTCTAATGGATACTTTGGATAGTATTTGTTTAATGAGGGAAAATAACCACGTGTTTTTTGAGCAAAAGATATCGTAAACTTTTATAATTTGATCAAGTAATTTATCTGTTTCTTTTGATGTCCCTAGATTAAAAAAACGGGCAAAAATCATAAAGCCTGGAAGTTGCACAAACATTACATGACATCCAGGATGTTACTTTACATCTACCCCAAAATACTTGTTATTTCCCCTGCATTGTGGAGAAAGTTGTATCAGGATCAACAAGACAGGCCACTCTTTTGTTGAAAAAAACAGTAATATACTACAATCATTCCCAATAGTTAGGCGTGGGGATAAGTATTCCAGCTATATCAATATGATTTTTATGTATAATCGATAAATCTACTGTTCATATTATAAAAAAATCAGTATGTCAGGGGTGATGGGATGCTTAGGTTTTGTTGCATTACATTGGAAATGTTGCTTTTTCCTTTGCTACTCAGTTGATTGCTTTGGTTAAGGGTAAAAGAAAGCTAATTCTTCTTATGAGAGGAGTGTATCAGGCAAATGATCAAGTTGATAACAGGATTTTTTAGAACCATAATCGAGATGATTGTGGCATTAGTAGAATTTGATTATGAAGCAGCTTTGAAAGATATGGAAAAAAAGAATTAAACCCTAGAGAAAACCCCTATTCCATGAAGGGCCGGATATAGGGGTAAGTGATTCCTAGGTCTACTATTTCTAAAAAACATTTAAAGCAAGGGGAATAATTTTAATATGGGCGGGACATCTTCCAATTTGTTCTCCATCTCCATGAATCTTTAAGGGCATGGCGGAATGTATTTCGAGCTCTTTTCCTCTATACGTCTTAATTGAAGGAAAATCAATGTGCTTCCCTTTAAAAACTGATGGAAAAAGACGGAGAAACTCTAGCTTGGAGATTCCCTGAACAATACATATATCAAATACACCGTCATTATTCTTAGCATTGGGGCAGATGATAAGTCCACCACCGTAAAAGGGTAGATTGGCTACTGCTATCAGCCATACCTTCTTGAATGTGTGAAGTTCTTTATCGATCATAATAGATATATCCATCGGCCTATACTGAGTAAGCACTTTAATGGCACTCATAAGATAGGTAATATGACCAAGCCGAAATAAATTGAATAATTTTTTATATATCGAAGTATTGGCGACATGAGCCACCTCCCCGTCAAACCCTATTCCTGCCACTGTAACAAAATAGGTAGAGTTCACACATCCTATATCGATGTGTTTCGGTCTACCCTTTAATATTCGCTCTAAAGCCTTATCATATTTTGACGATATACCAAGACCTTTTGAAAAATCATTTCCAGAACCGGCAGGAATGATTCCAAAAGGCAAATCAGAACCGATTAACCCATTAATCACTTCATGGACAGTCCCATCACCCCCAACCGCCACAATGACTTTTACTTCTTCTTTCCTGATCAGTTCTCTCACCAATAAAGTAGCGTGTTTAGGCATCTGTGTAAAATATACACAGTACGCAATATCTCTTTCTACAAGCTTTTTCTCTATTTTGTTCCAAATTTTATAAGCTCTACCGTTACCTGATGCTTTATTGACAATAAAACAATACAAAAGTCTCACCTATTCAAGTTTTTTTACAAAATTATAGCCGAATTTCATCATGGTTATACTCTCTAAATCACATACTGCATCCGAATGGACATCCACCTATATGTACTGCATTCCAAATTTCGCATTGTTTGACGGACTCCACGTTTATTCCATTTATTCATATTGCAATCCCTCATAATAAAATTCACCTTCAACTAACGCTTATTATTTATGCGTAATCTACATTGTTTTTATATTTTTCTTCCATATTTATCTAAAATATGAATATTAAAGGAATGGATAGGTGAGATTATATAAAAATAAATAACATGGATGAAATTAGGTGATGTAGGATGAAAGCTTTGCAATTCGATTATAGAATGCCCCGTTATCTTATAACCAAATTGGTCGGTAGCTTTACTCCATCGGTATATTGGAATACTAAGCTATCCTGTTTACGGTTCCTTGAACAGTCCGAGCCGGAGCTTCCTAATGATGACTGGGTAAAAATAAAAGTCAAATACGGCGGCATTTGTGGCAGTGACCTTAATCTACTTTCTTTAAATGATAGTCCTGCCACTTCCCCCTATGTATCATTTCCTTTCACCATAGGTCATGAAATCGTTGGGCAAATTACAGAGGGAAGTTCACTAGGTACGGAATTCAAACCAGGAGATCGAGTTGTAGTTGATCCGATATTATCTTGTGTAGCAAGGGGGATCAAACAACCTTGTCCCTCCTGTCAAAAGGGCGATTACAGCTTGTGTGAGTTTAAAACAGAAGGAATCTTGTCACCAGGT
Organism: Sutcliffiella sp. FSL R7-0096; assembly: GCF_038595065.1. Taxonomy (NCBI): domain Bacteria; kingdom Bacillati; phylum Bacillota; class Bacilli; order Caryophanales; family Bacillaceae; genus Sutcliffiella; species Sutcliffiella sp. FSL R7-0096. The sequence continues at coordinate 716,418 of NZ_CP152003.1, read as the reverse complement.
TTATTGATAGGTGCATGTCGTGAGACTGGAGGTGGCTGGAGTTCCATATTAGTAGCTCACAAAAATCAGGTCTATAAACTCCCAAAAGAAATTGATGATTTGAACGGAGTCATGGTCGAGCCATTCAGCTGTGCTTTACACAGTGTACTTAGGAATACCCCTACAAAAGACGATACGGTATTGGTAATCGGGGGTGGAGTAATCGGGTTATGCGTAATTGCTGCTATAAGGGCATTGGATATTCCATGCAGAATTGTGGCACTTGTCAAGCATCCATTTCAAGCCGAACTAGCATCCCATTATGGTGCGACCGAGACAGTCCTGCTACGAAAACAAAAATATGTAGAGGATTTAAAGGATTCTCTTGGAGCGCAATTACTCAAGCCCCTTTTCGGACCGGAAGTGATTCAGGGGGGAGCGAACATGGTGTTCGAATGTGTGGGGAAGAAGCAGAGTATTAGTGATGCCCTTCGATTTACTCGAAATGGCGGAAAAGTGGTTCTACTGGGTTTGGCAGGTATCATTGATGGAATTGATTGGACGACTGTCTGGCTTAATGAATTGGATGTGAAAGGGAGCTTTGCTTATAGTACAGAGTTATACCAAGGGAAAAATGTCCGCACCTTCGAAATTGCCATTGATTTAATGCGTTCCAAAAAGGTGGATTTATCACCGCTTGTGACTCACCGATATCCTTTGGAAGAGTACCAGAATGCACTTGTCACAGCCTCAAATAAAAAAAGCCGTTCAGCAATAAAAGTCGTTTTTGAACCATAATAGCTCAATTCTACATAGGAGGAATGATTGAAATGAAAATGAAGAAATTCACCATATCCGGAAGCGAAAAAACTCCATTTCTAACATGGTATACAGAAGGGTTAAAGAAGAAATTCTCTTCAAAAGGATATCAGTTTTGTGAAGACTCAGATGATGGTATCGGGATAGTGTTTAATGTGATCAACCAGGAAAAACCGCGTCCTTATCGTAGGAAATCTCAGGCGACCTTTGTTGTATCCATTATGGAGATGGATAAAGAGATCGAGGATATATTTGAAGCAGCGTATCCATATCTTATACGCTCTTTAGCCAACCACTTAATATATATTGTCCACACCAAGGAAAACACAGATGTATATTTTATCACTCCTGAACAAGGCTTCTACAAAATAAGTTATAAGAGTGGAGATGATGAAGACTTTTTCCATCTGAATTATAGGAGGCTTGAACCTGTTGCCTCTGCACAATTGATCATTGACAACCTTTTTGCAGAGGATTTGGACTATCAATTATGGAAAGGGAACGAGATAACACAAAGAATGTATGCCTCGGGACAGAAACTAGATCAAATGAATTTGCTCCCGGCCCCGTTTCCACTTGAAAACTATTTATCCAAACGAGACATGCGACAGCTAAAAAAATTATATGGTATAGGCGGACTAAGCTATGGGAACCTCAGCAGCAGACACGATGATAAAACATTTTGGATGAGTGCGAGCGGAGTCAACAAGGCTGACATGCGAATAATCGGACAAGATATCTTATTTATAAAAGGGTTTAATCCGAATAAAAATGCAATGGAAGTGAGTGTTCCTCCAAAAATAACGCCAAAAAGGGCGTCGGTTGATGCCATTGAACATTGGATGATTTATAAAGAACACCCAAATGTAGGGGCGATTGTCCATATTCATGCATGGATGGATGGGATTGAAGCAACTGAGATTAACTACCCTTGTGGCACGATTCAATTGGCCGAAACCGTAGCTGACCTGGTAAGGAAAGCGGAAGACCCTTCGCGGGCAGTTATTGGGCTGAAAAATCATGGGCTGACCATTACTGGACGAAATTTGGAAGAGATATTCGAGCGTATTGATGGGCAGGTCGTTTCCCAGATTCCTATGGGATAAACATATTAAGTTTATCAACTTTTTTAATATCCAAAGAAAGGCATGAGAAAATGAATAATATTGGTGAACCGATCGACAGGGTTTTATTTAGTTTTGGTCCGATAAATGTGTATTGGTATGGAGTCATCATCACTGGAGGTATTTTCCTTGGTCTATGGTTAATCATAAGGGAGAGTGAACGCCGCAATCTTCCTAAAGATACTTTCCTTGACCTCGTTTTCTTTGCACTTCCAGTTTCCATCATCTTTGCACGCATATATTATGTCATTTTCCGATGGGAGTATTATTCACAGCATCCCAATGAAATAATCGCAATCTGGGAGGGCGGCTTGGCTATGCACGGGGTATTGACAGGTGCAGTCCTATCCATTTTCTTATTTGCAAGGTATAGAGGCATTTCCTTTTGGAAGCTTGCCGACATTCTTGCACCAAGCCTTATTCTGGGACAAGCAATAGGTAGATGGGGGAACTTTATTAATCAGGAAGCTCATGGTGGTCCCGTCACTAGAGCATTTCTTGAGAATCTATACTTACCTGATTTTATAATAAATCAGATGTACATTGATGGTACATATTATCATCCGACGTTTTTATACGAATCCATTTGGAATTTTTTAGGGTTTATCATCCTGATTTCCCTACGGCGAGCTAACTTAAGGAGGGGGGAGCTATTTTTAACTTATCTCACCTACTATTCTATAGGCCGCTTTTTTATAGAAGGTATGAGAACGGACAGCTTGATGCTCACAGAAAATCTGCGCATTGCCCAAGTCATGTCTTTAGTATTGATCCTTACTGCCATTATGATTTGTTGGTTCCGCCGAAAAAAGGGGTATGCAGAAGTGCGATACCTTGATAATAGCTTGTCTGAGTGAAATTAAATATCAAGAGTCTCAGGACGGAGCCAAGGTTGCAGCTGAATTCATCGGTGATGGGACAGAGAAGTAGAATATTACAGTTTGAAAAAAACGGTGACATGTAATAGAAAAATGAAAAGGAGCCATTGTAATCTTGGCTCCTTTAGTTATTTAGCTTCTTAGTATCTTCCGTATAAACACCGCACGCTCTTGCCAAAAGTTCTACTAAATGTATTGATTCCGGTTGCTTATTTTCAGAAAAAGTTTTAATTCCATGCGTCATTTGAATAAGACAGCCAGGATTAGAGGTGACGATAATATCAGGTTTTATTTGATTAACCTCTTCCATTTTGCCTCCAAGGATTTTCATTGATTCGGTAGGTTGTTCAATGTTATAAACTCCTCCCGAGGCACAGCATGAGTTCTTACTCGGTAATTCCACATAATGCAGGCCAGATATTTGTTTAATCAACTTCTCTGGATATGCACCTGCTTTTTGAACATTATTTAGATGACAAGATGGCTGATATGTTACTGTTTTATTTATATTTTCAGTGAAAGGCAGCTTATCTAGGGAGTGTAGAATTTCAGCTATATCTTTAATTTTAGCAGAGAAAATTCGAGCTTTTTCCTTCCAAGCAATATCAGTTTCTTCGTTTAGTAAATGCTCATATTCCTGGAGAATTGCACCACAGCCACCGGCGTTTGTTATAATTGCATCTACTTTGTATTGTTCAAATGCCAGTAAATTCTCCTTTGCTAATTGACGAGATTGTTTCATTTGCCCTTGATGAGCGTGAAGAGCGCCACAACAGGTTTGTTCGTCGGGTACATACACATCACAGCCTGATATCCTTAGAAGCTCCAATGTAAGATAATTGACGTGATAGAAAAGTGCGTCACTGATACAACCGAGGAACAAGGCAACTGTTTTACTTGCTTTCCCTGTTTTCGACTTATAGAGTTTTCCTCTTTTAATCTGATATTTCTTAGAGGGGACTTTTGGAAGGGCCTTTTCATAGCCTCCAACATTAGGGACAAGCTTTTCGGTAAGATTGGTGGACCTGACCACCTTTTGAATTCCACTTTGCTGATAAAAGTGATATAGATTACTAGAAATTTTCATTGCTGCCGGTCTCATAAAGAGCTGGTTTAACGCAAAATCCTTGTATCGGTTATTGGTTTTGGATTGAACTTCCATGTTATAAATGCTTTCTTTGGCATGCTCCAATATGGATCCATAAGGGACGTCTACAGGGCAAGCCACTTCACAAGCACGACATCCTAGGCAAAGATCGATGGGTTCCTTTAAATCTTCCAGTATATCAATTTTTCCTTCTGCTGCCATTTTCACTAAATTAATACGCCCTCTAGGAGATGCACTTTCCGTTTGCATGGACGCATATGTGGGACATGCCGGAAGACAATACCCACATTGTATACACTGATTTAGCTCATCATAGGCTTTCGAATGAAGCACTTTTGATGCTTCCGTACTATTCATACTACGTTAACACCACCTTAGTTTGCCCCTTCTGAGGAAACATTTTTCCAGGATTGAGAATATTGTTCGGATCCCATGCCTCTTTAATCTTTTTCATTAAATCAAGTGTTAACCCCAACTCATTTCTCATATAAGGAGCCTTTAAAATTCCGATGCCATGCTCACCTGATAGGGTTCCCCCAAGGTCGATTGCCGCCTGGAAGATCTCCCCTACCGCCAACTCGACTTTTTTCATTTCAGTAATATTTCTTTTATCAGTGATGATGTTCGGGTGCAGGTTACCGTCGCCTGCGTGACCGAAAACGACTAAGTTCAGTTCATATTTCTCCCGTATGAAATGAAGCTTTTCAATCATCTCCGGAATTTTACTTCTAGGAACCGTGGCATCTTCCGATATTTTTGTTGGTCCTAGCTGGGTGATGGCAGGAGATACCATTTTCCGAGCTTTCCATATATTAAGGCGATCCTCTTCCGTTTTTGCTACCCTTACCCTTGAGTTTGGAAAAGACCTGCATATGTCAGAGCACTTTTCTATTTCCTCTTCAACTGACGCCCTATGCCCGTCTACCTCAATAATGACGATAGCCTCCGAATCTAACGGTAGACCTGAAGGCTGGTAATGCTCGACTGCCTGTATACAATATTTATCCATAAGCTCCATGGCAGCCGGCAGGATTCCCGCTGACAATATGTTAGTTATGGCTACTCCTGAATCAACGACACTTTGAAAGGATGCGATCAATGTCATTTTGTAGGCAGGCTTCGGAATAAGGCGTAAGGTGATTTCCGTCACTACCCCAAGCAACCCTTCTGAGCCGACAATGAGCCTTGTCAGGTCAAACCCAGTAACATTTTTTACTGTTTTCCCACCAGTACGAACAATATCCCCGGTCGGGGTGACCATTTCCAACCCGATTACATATTCTTTCGTTGTACCATATTTCAATCCTTTGGGACCACTCGAATTTTCAAGAATGTTTCCCCCGATTGTTGAAACATGAGAACTGCTTGGATCAGGCGGATAGAACAGCCCTTCCAACTCGGCTTTTTCATGTATCTCCGAGGTAATCACGCTTGGTGTTACAATGGCAAGCATATTTTCTTTATCAATCTTCAAGGATTTAGGGTATTGGGCCATATCAAGAACAATACCGCCCATCGTGGGGAGCGGTCCGCCACTTAAAGAAGTAGCGGCTCCCCTTGGATAGACAGGTATGTGATAGGTGTTCGCAAGTAACAGAATTTTGCTTATTTCTTCTTTTGATTGTGGCTGAAGGACGATGTCAGCCAGATATTCTCCAAACGAGGCATCAAAGCTGTAGGAGTAAAGATCTTTCTTCTTCGTAAGAATTCTCGTTTCGTGAACGATATCTTTTAACTTATCCAGTACTTCATTTGATATTTTACTCATTATCTTCAACACCTAATAAGGAACGAGGATTGTCTTGCACCATCTTTATTATTTGCTCTTCGCTTATCCCATACCGTAAAAGTTCTTCCACAAATCGACTTAATCCATAAATTGGAGCTTCATGATGAACCTGGCCATAATCCGTTACAAGGATACAAGATTCATGTCCAATAATATCTATTGTTTTTGCCATTTCTTCAATAGTTAGATCATTAAAATCAGAACTGCAGGCTAATAGACACTTTTCAATCATACATCCTTGCGAGGCAAAATACTTTTGGTCTTCAAGCGGAATCCTCGATATTCCCATGTCTGCGTGCTGAATGACTATTTTTTTCACACCGGCTTCTAGCGCTGCTCCGACAATAATATGCTGCTCCCTTAAAGACAAATGACCGGTAGCTAAAACAGCTTCATATTCTTTAATAAGGCGGAATATATCCTCTATTTCATCGATTAATTGCCCGTCTTTCTCAACCTCAACAGTTGTTTCGGATAGTAGCGGATTCCCATTAAACAGCTTCGTTTTTTTCTGCTTAAAGTACTGTTGATGCTGCCCTGCAGAAAGTGTCGGAAACCAAACGACTTTACCGCCCATCTTTAATGCAGTATTTACAGCATATGGATTAAGCCCCCCAACATGCTGATTTAACACGATTCCTCCATACACTCGGACAGCAGGATCTTTTTCATTTAATAGAAAGGCCCGTTCTGCAGTGGAAGATTCATGACTTTTTAGGACCAAACCGCCCATCTTTGCCCGCTTGGCGTCTTCTATAAGTTCCCAATCCGTTTGTTTACGCTCAAAAATACTTGGAGAACTATGAACATGAAACTCGTATGCTCCTTCAAGCAATGGGTGAAATGGATTTTTCATATAAATCACCTTTTAAAGCTTCTTGAAAAAATTTGTCGAGTTGATTATTTAGGCGAATAAACTCAGGATGATCCCCAAACATAAAGTCGTTGTGCTTCCCTTCAATTCTGAAGAATACCTTAGGAGCATCCGATTTCTTAAAAAGAGAGACCGATTCAGCATATGGATGAAGAAGATTATCCTTTCCATGGCCTATAAATAAAGGGACTGGAGAAATATTCCCAACCACATCTTCTGCATTGGTTTCTAAAATGGAATCCGTGAATAACAACTGCGTTTCGTGGCCAAATCCATATACAGAAGCCAACTCGTTTTCAACGTAATCCCTTGTTGCAGGATCAAGTGGATAATGAATGAAAGTAGGGGCAGATTTTGACTTGCCGGTAGTTGCCCTTAATTTACGATCTTCTTTAAGGGTTTCTTCCATTTCTGCAAACTCTATATAGGAGTGTATAGACTTCAACCATCTTTCTCCATTATAGAATCCGTTTAACCCTGCAACAGCCTTTACTCGCTTGTCTTTTGCCGCAACATGAACTACGTTGCAAGCTCCCATTCCCCACCCTATAAGTCCGATTTGATTTTCATTTACATTTTCATTAGTGGAGATGTAACTGATTGCATGCTGGATATCGCGGACCTGTTCTTCTAAGAGTACTCTTCCTTTTTCTCCTTCACTGTCCGCAAAGCCGCGATAATCAAAACCAAAGCAAATATATCCTTTTTTTGTAAGTTTTTCAGCGAATAGCTTTGGATAAAACTCATTGAATCCCTGATAACCAGAATTAATGATAATAGCAGGATGTTCTTCCAACTCATTAAACTGATCCGGAAAATAGAAGCTACCTTTTAACTTTAAACCATCACTGTAAAACTCCACTTTTTTCTCTAACACTTTCATCACCTCTGAAAATTATTTTAACAAATGTAAACGCTTAACTTGTAATACAAGTATACTAGTTATTTTATTTTTTTCAATATATAATTGTAATTTTCTAAATTCGCTGTATACTTGTATTACAAATGGTAGCGCTTACTTAGTTTAAAAGGAGGATGAATAATGAACGATTTTTCAATTTGGTCATTAATGGTCGATATTAGTATTATCTCTGGATTACTTCTACTTGGAACTATCTTGAGGGCAAAAGTTCAGTGGATTCAAAGATTGTTTCTCCCTGCAAGTATGATTGCTGGTTTTATAGGGTTGGGGCTGGGTCCCAGTGGAATAAACTTGTTACCTTTTTCCACCCAATTCTCCACCTATCCGGGACTGCTCATTGCAGTCATCTTCGCTTCCATTCCTCTTGGAGCTGCAAAGGTGAACGTTAAAGAAATCATTCATAGGGTAAGGGAAATGTGGTCGTATTCCATGCTCCTTACACTATTGATGTGGGGTGGCGGAGCCCTGTTCGGCCTTATCGTTATTAATCAAATTTTTAAAGATTTACCAAGTGGATTCGGATTAATATTAGGAGCTGGTTTCCTAGGAGGACACGGTACAGCTGCTGCCATCGGAGAGGGATTCAGTAAATATGGCTGGGAAGAGGCAATGACGCTTGGGATGACATCTGCTACTGTCGGAATACTCGTAGCAGTCCTGGGTGGGTTATTTCTAATTAAAAAGAACACAGAACAAGGAAATACTAATTTCATCTCTAGTTTTAACGATCTTCCAAATGAACTAAAATCGGGCCTGACCCACCCGGATAAGCGTATCGGAATGGGAAAGGAAACTGTTTCCCCAAGCTCCATTGACCCATTGGTCCTACACCTGTCAATCGTTGCTTTCGTCGTTGGAATATCCTATTGGCTGACTAGTAAATTAGGATCACTATTAGGAATTGCTGTTCCTTTACTGAGCATCGCCTTCGTTATTGCTCTATTATTTCAAATGTCTATTAGAAAAATGAATGCTGATTCCTATGTGGACCATCGTGTAATGGAAAGAATAGGGGGAAGTGCAACAGATTATTTGGTTGCAATTGGTATTGCATCCATCAATATCACCGTTGTAATCGATTATGCTGTACCTTTGATCATGTTATTTGTCTTCGGAACGTTTTGGGCTTATCTAATATTTCGTTTTATCGGTCCAAATATCTTTAAGAATTTCTGGTTTGAAAAGTCATTATTCGGCTGGGGTTGGAGTACAGGAACGGTCGCAATGGGGTTAGCCCTTCTTCGCATTGTAGACCCGGAACTTAAAAGCAAAACGACAGACGACTATGCACTGGGATACATAGGGATGGTTCCGGTAGAAATTGTTATTATAACTTTTTCTCCTATCTTATTTTCCATTGGCTATCCTTGGGTAATGCCGATTCTCCTTCTTCTTATTGGAGCAGCTATCATCGCCATTCATAAACACTTTGGTTTATGGGGGCCCAGCCAAAATAATACCACCTATAACAAAAAAATAAGTTAAGCATTGAAAAATGCCCTTCCATGACTATTGGAATATCATGTTATACTATTAGGAAATGGAAGGGTTTTTAATAAAAGGAGAATCCGTATGATTGTAAGAAAACGAGTATCCCATCAAATTATGGACGAAATTAAGAACAGAATAAAATCGGGAGAATTTCCGGTCAATACCAAACTTCCATCAGAGAATGAATTAGCAAAAATGTTTAATGTGAGCAGGGTCCCTATCCGTGAAGCTCTAAGTGCCCTATCTTCCCACGGCATCATAGAATCTATCCATGGGGGGGGAAGTTGGGTCAGACCTTTGCCGCTCGAAAGGCTCCTCAATCAACCTTTAATCGAGGTCATTTCGTACACACAGATAATGGAGCTGTTGGAAACCAGAATTATTCTGGAAACAAAAGCCGCATCACTTGCTGCCGAAAGACACGATGATGAAGATCTGAACAAACTGTATCAAGCTCAGGAAATACTCTTTAAAGAATTGAATAATCCAGAAAAAATTAATGACCAAGCAGACTTCCTCTTCCATCAGTCCATTATTTATTCTACTAAAAATCAAGTGCTCATAACGTTGCAGGAGAACCTATCTGATACCTATTATCGTGCATTAAGAGCTTCTCTTACCATCAACACGAAAATTAAGGGAAAGAAAAAGCAAGTCTATGAAGAACACCAATCTATTCTGAAGGCCATTTCCCTTAGAGATGCAAAAAGTGCAGAAGCAGCAATGTATAACCATTTATCAAACAGTTTGGAAAAGCTAAAAGCTCGAAAAAATGAATTTATAGAGACAAATTTTAAAAATGAAGACTGACAGCAAGACCACTAAAAAGGATGGTCTTGCTTTTTATTTTTATAGTTTGGCAGGGGTACACTTGGCCGAAGTGTTTTGACAAGCACCATCCTCCTAAAATACCAAACACGATGCTACCTACGATTGCGTTTTCCTATCGAAAAGAAATACAAACGTTACAAAATAAAGCTTGATTCCTTGTTGAAAATGCAATGCAGTAACCTGAGTGTGCGCAGTGCAGCGCGTAAAGAGTGGGAAAAGGCGAGATTTTTAGTGATGTTAATTTATGGGATTTCATGGTAAAATGTATAAAGTGAAATGATAGTTTTCGTGGGCAATGTTAAAGACACAGGGGGATTCAGGATGAGAAGAATATGGCTTTTATTGTTTGGTATCGTAGTAGCAGTATTAAGTGGATGTAGTTACACAGCTACCTCAGTGAACTATTTAAATGTATCACAAGGGGATTTAAGCAAGGAGGTACAATCATATTTTCAAAGTGTAGAAGCGGATAATGGCGTTCATCTTTATTTTGATAAAGAGAATAACTCTATGTTTGTATACTTGAATTCCTCCAATGTTGTACAGGGTGAGAAAGCCGAAATCTTTACTGAATTCGATGTTGAGATCGAGAAGGATGTTTTAAACATAATATATAAGAGTGAAGAAACAACTGACCTCTCCGGTTCTTCATCGGAACATGGCCCCATTTATAGAGTAAACCTCAACAGAGAGTATGATACAGTTAAGCTATTTCATAACGGAAAGGAGTCGTCGTTTCGTTCGGTTTCGGGAGGCGAGTGATTACTAGCTGAGGAAGGGAGGGCACCTTTTTTTACAGACGGGTCATGGTGCCTGTCCTCCGACTTTTTATCAGGTGACTATTTCCACTAACTCAAAATGCTCTACTACGATGATTGTATGATCATTTAATTCAATACCCTCTTGTCGTAACGCTTCTTCCCAGCTAACGAGGTGGTCTTTGCGGAACTCCTCTACTGAAATTGCGTTTTCTGCTTTTGCAATTCTCTCGTCTACATCCCCGAAAGGAATTTCATAATTTTCCGTAATCAAAATCGTACACCTGTTTTTCCCCTGTTGATCATATACCGCTACGAGATCCCCTACTTCCGTAGGTGGTTCTTCTGGCGAATCATAATACCACACTTTCGGTGTACATGTTGCTGTTTTCTCTCCTCTTATGACTTCTAAAACCAATCTATCGTCCTGTTCATCTCTTCCCCATAACGTCATTTTTTTCATCTTTCCATCTCCTATTTATCATTAAACCAGTTCCGAAAGTTTTCATTAATATAGGTTTTATTTTTTAACACATAAAACTATTTTTCATTCTAATGACATATTCACCGCTTCAAAAGCATGGATGTAGGCCGTGTCAAATAGAGGAACATCTGAATCCTCCGGTTTTACCAATAATCCAATTTCTGTACAGCCTAAGATAATCCCATTGGCTCCAGATTCAATTAAGCCTTGGATTACTTTTTTATAGTAATCCCTAGATTTTTGTTGAATTTTACCCAAACATAACTCTTCATAAATGACTTTGTTTATTATCACTCTTTCTTCCTCATTTGGTACAATGACTTTTATTCCGTTCATCTCCAAACGTGATTTATAAAAGTCTTGCTCCATTGTGTACCTTGTGCCTAGTAATCCAACCGAATTAATTCCCTTCTCTTTAATTTGGGCTGCGGTTGCATCTGCGATATGCAATAGGGGAATAGTTATTTTCGATTGGATGTCATTTACAACTTTATGCATCGTATTCGTACAAATGACAATAAAGTCCGCTCCTCCCATTTCTAAAGAACTCGCTGCATCACCTAACACTTCACCAGCCTTTTCCCATGCGCCTTCTGATTGGTAACGTTCAATTTCTTGAAAATCGACACTGTATAATAGACATTTCGCCGAATGTAATCCCCCCATTCTTCTTTTAACCTCTTGATTGATAATCCGATAATACTCAACAGAAGATTCCCAACTCATTCCACCAATAAGACCAATAACCTTCATTTTATTCACCTCATTATCCTTATTCATTGTTTAAGATTACAGCCAATACAAAAAACCGGCGTAGGCCGGCTTTTTGCATCATGACGATATCAGCTCTTTTGAGCATTCATTGCTTCCCATTCTTCTTTACTAGGACCATAAACTCCAGGAACTTTCAAGTCTGCCTGTCTCATAAGGACAGTCAATTGACCACGATGATGTGCCTGATGTTGAATCAGCAGACGAAAAACAGCCTGAAGTGGCATGTCTCCACCAAATAAATTCACCATTTTATTCATCGTTTCATCTGTAATTTGTTCAGAAAATGCTTGTGTAAAGCGCTGACTTATTGTTTTGTAGGTCTCGCTGATTTCAGCAGCTGATTTTGGGGTCTCTTTTTGAAGATCAGGAACCTCAAATTTTATACCAACTTGAGCAGGAAAGTAGTAAGCGGATCCTGTAATATGCCAAGCAAGGCTTCCAACACTGTATAATCCTGGGGAAACTTCCTGATTCAACGATTCATCTGTCAGCACATCCAACAATTTTTGGGTAACAGCTGCTTCTTGTTTCCACTCATTTAGAAAATCATTTACTGAAGTAAACATTCCATTCCCTCCTTATATTAGGAAAACTCTTCCTTTTAAACAACCCTTCAAATAATTCTACCACGTTCTGCCAACCATCCGCTTCTCTCAAAACCTACAAAGCAAAAAATAATTTAGTTCAAGGGGACAGGAGCGCCGACCCAGTTTTTGTGAGGCTTGCTCCGGTTACTAGGTGAAAATTATTTTGATATAAAACGCGAAAATGGTTGAGGTTTGGCGAATGGATTTTGTGATTTATCCTGCGGTGCTAATTTTCAACTTAAACCAACATTTGTTTAAATTTTATTTTCCTACAATATCTCTAGATATGGCTAGAATGAGAAAATGCAGGTACCAATAAAGATTACCTGCATTTTCCTGATAAGTACATTGCTTACTTTACTAAACGGCTCGCTCTGCCTGTCCCCTGATTCCCTTACATCCCCGTCCACTGCCAGTAGGTAAAGTAAAACAGCATGACGACGGCAATATAGAGCGGCATGAGGATGCTGCTGGCTTTGAGAAGGTGCTTGGCTTCAAAGCTGGTTTTACCTTCTTCATAAAATAGGAGCAATGCTTTGGAGCTTACTGGAAAGGTGACGCAGTAGTTTATGCCGATCAGACTGATAAATACCATTGCGACCGGGTCGATACCGACTGTTTGGCTGAACAAGATGATGCCAGGTATAATGACGACGGCACGGGTGGTATGGGATGTGATATATAGGTGACTGGTGACCGAAACGATCAGGACGGCCAGAACCAGTAACCACTCCGGCGCCGATTCAAAGACACCGAGAAAGGATAGCATATGCTCTTGTGCCCAGTTGACAACTCCCGTACCCACCAAGGCTTTTCCCAGCGCAGTAGCTGCTGCAACGAATAATATTAGATTCCACGACACTGACTGTATACCTTCCTTCCAGCTGATGACTCCATACGTTGGCATCATGAAAAAGAAAGCCCCTACCATGGTAATGAATGCTATATCAAAGGGATGCACACTTTCTGTGACCCAACCGATAATCAATAATAGGACGTATAGGATCGTCTGCTTTTCTTTTTTGCCAAATGGTGGCTGTTCGGCTTGTAACTGTGAGCTTCTATCTGCGTCAAACCCTACTTTTGGATCCATCTCCTCCTCTTTTGGCCACATCTTCCATTTTATGACGTAAAGAGAGAGCGCTGAAATGGCAATGGCAAAAGGCATTCCCCAAATAAACCATTGAATGAAGGAGATTCCTTCTCCCACTGTGCTTTCCAAGAGGCTGACTCCGATTATGTGGGAGCCCGCGCCGATCAATGTTGCCGATGTACTCATTAATATAATGACTGGTACTAGGAGTGATAAGAGGCTTTGCTCTTTGACTGACAGCCGCTCCCCGAATTTTCCAATAAAAGGCTTTGCCAAGGCTGCCCTTCCTGATGTGGAAGGGATAAAGAAGGCCGTGAGCATCAAGATGGTGCTCACCCCGTCCAATGCCGAAGACACATTTGATGACCTTTGAAGGACAAATGACGAGAGCCTGTCAGCAAGACCCGATTTTCTGAATGCTTCCCCAATGATAAATGCGCCGATCATGAGCCAGACCACTTCTTCCGATAGCGAGTGGTAAAGCACCTCTGACGGTTGTGCACGCATCACAATCATGAAGAAGATAAGTCCTATTGCCACATATCCCGCAGGAAGAGATGTTAAGATCCATAAAGCCATGGCGGAAAGGAAGGAAAATAATGCGACTTTCCCTTGATAACTCAATGCTCCTCCTGTCGCCATTATTAGTATGAAAAAGAATAAGTGGAGGCTCGATAAGACTTTTATTTTCCTATCCATTTGTAAGAAATAATTGATGATCCAGTTTTTTTTATCATGTTTTTCGGTACGAGTACTCATACCAAGTCACGTTCCTTTTGATAATAACTTTGTTTTTGGGCGATGGTTACCCCAACAAAAATCTGTCTTAACACCATTTCTGTACTTTCCGCAATCCATTTTGGCGCTTTTTTTATTGCATGCTCCAAGGACGTCGGTTTTGGGATGATGCTTATGTAGGCATCGATGCCAATTAGACAGTTGCGTTTAGCGCCTTTTCCAATCGTCCCTGTCAGCGCGATGACCGGGATGTTGTATTTTTTTGCGATACGTGCCACCTCTGCTGGTATTTTGCCGTTCGGCGTCTGGAAATCTAAGCTTCCTTCCGCTGTTAAGATAACATCTGCCGTAGAAATCGCTTTTTCCATATCGATATATTGCATGATGACTTCAAATCTAGGATGGAGTGTTGCTCCTGCAAACGCAACAAGGCCGGCACCCAATCCGCCAGATGCCCCTCCGCCTGGGATGGTCCGGACATCGTGACCTTTTGTACGATCAATAAGGGATGCAAAATGTTCCAGTGCATATGCAAGCTCTTCCACCTGTTGAGTCGACGCTCCCTTTTGCGGGCCGAAAACCCTTGCCACACCTTTTTCACCGCACAAAATGTTAGTCCAATTGCATGCAACATCCATTGTAATGTCCTGGAGGCGTGGGTCTATCTCGCTGATATCAAGCTTAGCGACCTTTGGCAAATCCTTCGCTCCTTGAATGTTTAACAACATGTCTTGGTTATCATAAAACTTAACCCCTAGTGCTTGCGCCATACCTGCTCCACCATCAGATGTACCGGAATCTCCACAACCAATTAATAGATTGGTAGCACCTTGATTAATAGCTTCTATAATTAGCTCCCCGACACCTTGTGTGCTAGTAAGAAGCGGGTTTCTCTGCATGGACGGTACCAGGCTTAATCCTGCAACGGCAGCCATTTCGATTACAGCGTACACATTCCCGTTTTCTCTGTACATGCCAAAATGACTTTTAATCGTTTGTCCGACTGGTCCTGTCGCATCATGATAGACGATTTCTCCACCCTTCAAATCAGCAATTCGTTTTGCAAACCCTTCCCCACCATCAATCATCGGGATGACTTCCATATCTATCGAGGCATCAAAGGCTTTCGCACCTCTCTCCATAGCCGATGCAACCTCACAAGCATCCAAACATTCTTTAAATCCTGATGGAATGACAACTAACTTCATCGTAATGTTCCTCCTTTAATGTTGATGATTATCAATCTACCTCCCAAAAGAGAATAGAAAATTAATAAAACATTAAAAAAACATTAAAATGGGACGCATCTCACACAAACAAAAAATAGTATAAAAAGACCTCAAACCCACCTTCTGAGGATTAGACTTAAGGGACAGGCACGCCCGACCCGCCAAAACTATTGATTCTGGTATCTTCATTGTGCAAGTATTCTATTTTAGAATAGATTTCAACAAAATAGTTTAAAATACTACAAAAGAGGCTATTACAATCATAAATGTAAAAGCAACAGGAAAACTTATAGAAAAATAGTTTTCCTGTTGCTTTTACATACAACAAAGAAGGAGTGAGTTTATTGAATGATGCGAACTATAGTTTTCAGAATGCACTAAATTCTTTAATCGAAGCTATACCTAATGTTATTGTGGCCCTACTATTGCTACTATTGGCATGGATTGTTGCAACGGTCGTTAAGGCTATCGTCGTAAAGTTGTTTGTAAAGGTCGGTTTGACCAAAGCAATGGCTAAATCGAGAATGGTCAAGAGTGAGGCACAAGGAAAAAGCGTCCTCCATTCCATTGGGAAAGTGATTTACTTCCTAGTGTTCATCCTCTTCCTGCCAAGTATTCTGGATGCACTGAACATGAGAAGTGTATCTCAGCCAATCACTGATATGGTACAGAAGTTCCTAGCTTTTCTGCCAAATTTATTTGCAGCAGCTATACTCCTGATTATCGGTTACTTTATTGCTCGACTGGTTCGAGACCTTATCCATAATCTTCTATTAAGCCTCAATATTGATCATTGGTTTGATCGATTAGGAGGAACGAGCAATACTGCAAGAGGTACTGCAGCTTCACCTAATACAAACGAAGCCCAAATCAATAAAGGTACATTGGCAAAAATCATCTCCAATATCCTTTTTGCTGTCATTCTTATTCCGATTGTGACAGTTGCCTTGGAAACACTGAATATCCGTACGATCTCTGAGCCGATCGTGTCTGTGTTAACTACCATCTTAAATATGATTCCTAATATTTTCGTTGCAATTATTTTAGTGCTGGCTGGTTACTACCTGGCAAAATTTGCAGCACAGCTCCTCACAGGGCTATTGCGCCGTACAGGCATTAACAACATCTACCAATCCATGGGGCTTGAACAATCTCAAGCGCCAAGATTTGACCTTGTAAATATCATTGGACAAACGGTGAAGATCTTAATCATTCTATTCTTCACAGTGGAAGCACTGAATGTATTGAACCTTGACGTATTGAATAATATCGGGAATGCGATTATTCTTTATCTGCCAATGGTGATCAGTGCGCTAATTATTCTCGGACTTGCTTTATTTGGAGGCAACCTGCTGCAGAAAGTGTTGAAAAAATACACAAACAGCTCCTTTGCAGCAGCACTTGTGAAGTATATCATCATCGTGTTCGCGGTATTCATGGCTTTAGACCAATTAGGATTTGCTAAAACCATTGTGAACATCGGCTTCTTGCTGGTCCTTGGTGCGTTATCCATAGCGTTTGCCATTTCATTTGGTATCGGAGGCAGAGATTTCGCCAAACGAAACCTGGAGCGTTTTGAGAAGAAAATGGAGAAAGACCAAAACACGCCAAATACTCAAATGCCGAACACACCAAATACACCTAACACACCGAATAAGTTTGATAACAATGACTTTAACGGACCTAAAATTTAATAACGGAAAATGGACGCCAGGTGATGGACCTGGCGACTTTCTTTTCCTCGAATACAAAGCTTCCAGCCCCGCCTCGAGGATTCAGATAGGTTATATCCATATCAAACAACATAAAAATGCAGGTGATGTTAGTAATCACCTGCATTTCAGCTTGTAGAAAGAATTAATTTATTTTCAGGATGTACAATTCCCATGTTGATCGTAGTGAAAGGCGCGCAGACTCCCGCTAGAGGAAGGGACAGGGAAGCGAAGCGCCTGGAACGAAGATCAACAAGTAAATGCAAATATAAAGATTATTAGGGTTTGTCAACAGTCTGAAATGCAGGTGAAGTTAGTCATCAACAGCATTTTACTTTTTTTCCAGACCTAGCCGTTAGCTAAGTGCTCGCTGTAAAACTGGTCAAGGCATCTGCCCCCACAACTCTTCTCACTTCCCTACTATCCCTAGCAAGGACATCCTTCACATTCCCCCCGAACCACTCCAGTGATGCTTCGATCTCCATCATCTCGGCAGCTTCTTTCAGAAACAGGCGGTAGTCCACCGTACCTTCGAATAGGGAGACCATTCCTTCCCTGATTCCGGCTGCAGCATAGACATTGGTAGGGGCAAAGACGTCAAGCTGGGTGCGTGATTCGATATTTTTTAAATGGAAATGGGACACATATGGCCGCAGTTGCTTGAGCGCATAGAGTGGATCCACCCCTGATTCCCATATATGAAGGACATCGAAGTTGACCCGGAGTGCCGGATGATCTGTTTCCTCGATAAGCTGAAGTGTGGAGGATGGATTGTCTGTCAGGGTATTCGGATGTGTCTCAACAAGAAGCTGCATCCCTTCTGCTTCCGCCATTTTGCAGAGCATCTTCATGCGGGAAACTAATTCGATTCGCTCTAATCTGCTGATATCCGCGCTGCCCTTGTTCCCGGCAAACGTCCGTATTTTATCCGTTCCCCAGCGATGTGCCAGTGCGCATAACACATTCATCTCTTCTATTAGAACAGGGAGAGGTGCATCCAGTGGCAAGTAGTCACTCAGCATGCTCGCTTCCAGACCATATGAACTCAGCCACTCACTTCCATAATGGATATCCTCCGCCAAGTTTTTGGCATGGGCGCCCCATAGTTCAATGCCTTGAAACCCGTTTGTTTGGGCAAAATGGGCAATCTGGTCCATCGACTGTAGGTGGTGCCGGAATGAAATGGTGCAGAGAGAAAGTTTCATAGAATTGCCTCCTTCATGTGTTGGGATTGCTCCTGTTTTACCCAGGCCTCAAAGCTTTCCTGTAAACCTCTCTTAATCTTGAATTCCAAGAGATCTTGTTCTTCAAGCTTTGCAGAAATCTCGTCTTTTAAAAGCATGTTTCCGGTCATGGCAAGCTTCATGGCCCGATATTGGATTGCCGTATAGCCTTTCACAAGCCTTTCGATATCATCGCACCAAGCTTCAAAGCTTTCCTCGTCATACTGAAGTGCTTTCCAGAAATAAGCAAAGGCATGTTCATAGGCGTATTTTCGGATGGCGAGAACGGGCAGCTCCCGTAAAGCCAGTGTCAGTCCTGAATGGGGAAACCTGTCATCTCCGGCAGTGTGCAGGTCGATTATCTTACGGAGCGCCTCTGTCATCGGGTTACTGCCATGCTTGATGCATGTGTTGAAATACGCTTCCACCGTTTCTGAGGATGGCACGATGAGGCTCGATGCATCAAAGAAATAACCACCCTTTGCAGATGGGTCCTCGATGGCAGTGAGGATACGATCTTTTGAAAGCACCCCTTCCCAGCGAAAGTCCGGATCATACATCATCCACTCTTCATCGTTCTCTGTCATTTCGAGCATTACATAATGAGGAAATGGGCTTTGATGGAATTTATTCTCCCGTTCCGGCAGCTTGGACAAGTCCAGCATGACCATTACATATTGATCAGCCTGCTTATTTTTGAGCAGTCTCAGCATTTCCTCTATGTTTTCCTGTTTGCTTTTATGTTCGTCATACCATTTATGTAGCTTGATGCCATACAGCATTTCATACCATTGGTGGAAAAAATCATGGTCGATCCGCTGGGAGTGATAGGTCAGGACGCCATTTTCCAACACATCAAAATCAGCATCCCATACCCCAAAATAATAGGGCCTGTGATCGGCACCATCCTTCTTTTTTACGGCCTCGCACACACAGCTTACAAAGCAATGGACTTTGATCATAGGATTCCCTCCTTTGATACCGGCTTTTGCTGTTGTATAAGAAAATCGGCCAAGCTTCCCACTGTCCGGAAGTCTTTTGACACAAGCATTTCATCCGGAATCTCAAAACCAAGGTCCACTTCCAAATGAAGGATCATTTGCAGGATCATGATGGAATCCATATACAAATCTTCATTTAAACGGGCATCTTCATGAAAAGCCTCCATGGCAGGCAGCTTTAAATGGTGCTGCATAATTTCATGTAAGACCTGCACTAATTCTTGCCTTGTCATGCCAACACCCCTTCACCAAGCATTTTTCGGCTGATCTTGCCGTTTGGCAGCTTCTCGATTGCTTCCACCTCGATGAATTCCATCGGTACTTGATAGGGAGCGAGATAATCCCTGCACCATTCCCGTAACTCCTGCTCCTCTATTGGAGCGGAGCAGACATACTGTGCACATACTCTTTCCCCTGAAAGCGGATGGACCTTTTTATACACAACCGCCTCTTGGATCCTTGGCTCTGCCATCAAAACGTCCTCCACTTCCTGCGGGTAGACGTTCAAGCCAGCCACATTGATGGTGTCATCCATCCTTGCCAGAAAGGACAATATTCCGTTTTCCAGATAACCAAGGTCTTTTGTATGGATGGTTTTCTCCTTGTCATGAATGATGATTTCACCAGGAGCATCCACGGTTCCGGCCTCCACCTTCAGATGTGGAAGGGCATAGCCCATGTCACACGAGTCGCTCACATCCGGCTGTATAGCCACACATCCAGCTTCCGAGCAGCCGTATTGTTGAGACACGCGATTGGAAACGTTCTTTAATGCCGCAAGCCATGCTGAAGGCATGAGGGTGCCTGATGTCATCACCGCATCAAACCGTTGATCATCACGGACCAGGCTCGATAAGATATACAAGAGTGCAGGTGCTCCATAGAGAATATGCTTAGGATGTTCCTTCAGCTTTTTAAGCACATATTTTGGATTCATATTTGTCAGAATGACCGGTTCCGCCCCGCGCCTCATGCAGGCAAACACCCCGCAGATCAAGCCATAGGAATGGGTGACCGGGCAGGCAACGATGGACGTGGTATCCTGATCAAGCGACAATACAGATACATAGCTTTCAAGCTCGGTCTCAATTGAATCCCATGTACGTTCGATGCATTTAGGAGACCCGGTCGTACCAGAGCTCATTTGCACCAGTACGCCTTCCCTTTCGTTTTGTTGATCTGCCAGGTGGAGGGGGGAGTCGATATTTTCAAAAAACAAGAAATGGCTTCCTGCCGACTTCGCCATCCGGATCGCCCCTTCCTTTGGTACGGAAGGATGGATCGGCACGATGGATCCCCCTTTTTTGCGCACAAATAAACAAAGTGCAAGCCATTGAAAGACATCCGGCATGCAAACTGCCAATCTTCTATTCCGGCAATCTTTTAAATATGGAATTTTTTCAAACTCTCTATATTGCCTTTCCAAATCATCCAGTGTGTAATACTGATCATTTACAAAAAACATCTCAACTCTCCTTTTTGCTATCTGCTAAAGAATTTGTGACAAGATGGCGTAATCCGCCAACCTCTTCACTTCGGGTCTTCCTTTTCAGAAGCGACTCGGCATAGATGGTAGGTGCCGTATGCTCAAGCATGCTATTCCTGCATAGTAATTCAGGATAGCGGTTCAAGTGCCCGGCTATTGCTTCCTGTACCATCTCCCAGAATCTTTCCTCGCTATATCCATACTGCTCCTGTAGTGCAAAGGACCATTCACTCAAATGAAAAACAAACAACGTATCCATCACAAGCTCTCTCAAGGCTTCCACAGAAGACATCCAATAATACTCGTCAGGTTCTCCTTTTTTAAACTGCTCATGTATCCTTGAAAAATCCGGGACTCTGTTCGGTTCTTTCAAAAATGCATGATGATACTCTGTGCTGTCGTGAAAATCCCTCAGGGCAACACGGGTTGGCCAGCCATTCTTATGTAATAGAATCATATTTTGTGCATGTGCCTCCACGGCAATACCATGGGAGACAAGCAAATGCCAGACCGGCACCACACTTACTTCGATCAATCTCTTCAACCAGTTTTCGGTTCCATAGCGCTTCAGCCAGTCATCCAAAAACGGTAAGCCATCCCGCTCAATCAAGGGCAAGGCCGTAAAAGGCACAGCCTCCTCTTCCTCTTCCATGTAAAGCCGGATACTTTCTCGCCAAATGGCTCCAAGCTTAATTTCCGTCTTTTCAGAAGGTTGATAGGCCACCCCCGCATATTCCTTCAAAACGATGAAGGAAGCCTCTTCTTTTAAGAAATGATCCCTTTCCACCGTATCCGCGATCCATTTTGAGATGGGAGGTGCCGCACAGATGGCGTGCGTGTCCAAGGTTCTTAGCGATGAGGTATTTACCATGTTCATCGACAGTTTGACATGCGCTTTCTCAGGATTCGACACATTCCATAGTGTTCGGACGGACTGTGTTGCCCGGTAAGGATCCCCTGTCGTTTTTATAAGAACAATCTCCCCTTTGTCCATCTCATCCTGTGCAACTTGCACCTGCCACGGGTGGATCGGCAGAAACGTGTATTCTTGAAAATCTTTGCCTCGCTCTTGTAGTTCAGCAAGCATCTGATTGAACACGGAAGTTCCGAGCTCCCTTTCCCAGAAGTCCTTCTCATCCTCTAGGAGTACAATCTTGCTGTGCTCCCGTCTGACAGCCGCCCATTGCAGGCTAAATGACTGCCTTGCTTCGGGTCCAAATGCAGCATGATCTTTGAGCGTAAAACCGGTCCTTGCCTTGAAACAAGGATGATACGGATGCCCTTCCCATATCTCCGATTCCAGTTCTTCGTATGGGAATGCCCGCCTGGAGAGGGGTGCTAAGAGATTCGCTTCATTCCACTCCACCAGTAAGGCTGTTTGGGCAAGCTCACGAATAAGCAAGTTCTTTTTCTCAGGATCTGATACAAGGTCTTCCACCAATTCTTCCATCCTGGTTACTGTGCTAGAGCCATCAGGACGCAAGGTGCGGATGCTTTCCTCTTTTATTCGCACCCGGTCAAACGCAGTGATTTTCCCCTCGCAGCTGTAGGTCCGTCCTTTTCCGAAAATGGTGAAGGTTACTAGAGAGTCATCCAGCTTGGGAGCTGTTTTTTCCATATCCATCAACCCTTCAAAAAGGATTGCCTCGAGCAGCTGTCGGACTATCCGTTTTCCCACCTTACTAGACGGCAGCGGTTGCAGCTTCTGCATAGTTCTCTTCCTCCTTCACAAGGGTAAAGGGATTGGGGATATAGGTGTAAACGGCTTGTTCATTCTCCGCCATCAGCTCATCCACATCATGAAAACGGGTTAACAGATTGGCTTTATAGGACAGTTTCTCGGAATGGAGTATATGGCGGATAAATGCTCTCCCTTGTCCTGTGAGCTCCAATTCCAGTCGAGTAAGCTGTTGGTGGCACCATGCAAGTAACCTATCTTCACTCAGGAGGCCTTCCTGACCAAAGCGGCAAATGACCGAAAATAGCTGATTCATAAAAAGGTAGTACGTAAACCTTTCCTGAATGAGCGCATCCTCATAAAAAAGCTCCGGACATTCTTCCAGGGACGGAAGTTGCTCATGTAAAATTCCCCTATAAGAGTTTGATAGATAATACCCCTGATTATCGCGGTAGTAATACGCTTCGGGATAGCCAGATGTAAGGTCGAGGACACTATTCTGCTGATGGGCCTCGAGCGCAATTCCGTGTTCGTCATACAAACGGATAAGTGGCTCAATCGAACATTTCCAATACTTCTCGAACCAATCCATGCTTACATCCTCAAGTGTGCGCCGCTTTGATTGCGAAAGCCTATCGATTGTCTGCTTCAATCTTGAACTTTCATTTGGCAGAGGGTCCTGCACCAATGCCGCGATCGTGCTGATGCCTTTGTCTTTTCCTTCCGGGAATGGATTGGATCGAATGATGACCTCGAATCCCGACTCTTTTTTTCCCGGAAATTGAGCAGTAATATAGGCAGGATCTTCAATCATCCGGAACCTTGGATATTTTTCCGTAAAACGCACTTTTTCCATCAGCTTCGCTATTTCTGTACCCGCCCTTAGCTCATGGAGTCGATTCGTTCGTAAAGAGTTCGTAATTTTTACCGGAACGGAGAATTTGTACATCCATTCTTCATCAGGATGGTAAACGGTTCTGATCGAAGAGGTGGCTGAATAATAAGCCCCCATTGGCCCAAGATCCTTGATGAGATTCTTTTCCATCGCCTTTTTGACATAATCCTGCTGAAGCAGCCATTGTGCCTGAAGAGGGTGGATTGGAATGAGACAAGCATGTTGCGGTACAGTGAGCTGCGGCAGCCATTTCGATAAGGAATGGAGAATCATGTCGCTCGCACGTCTCATATCATTGGACCCTTCCCTCACCATCTCCCGGTCTAGTTGAAAATAGTGCAGCTGAAAACGGCCTTTCAACTCCGGGGCATAGCTTGGATGCTGCCAGCCAGCCATTCCCTGCCTGCTCTTTGGTGTGGGGTGGAGCCAGTGACCAAACAACAGCGATTGCTCGGCTTCCAGGAAAGAGCTATCTTCAGAATAAAGGCTCATTCCATCTTCCCTTCTAGTTTCTATGTAAGTCGCCATCGTCTGGTAGCTCTCAATCAGCCTGAGCACCAGTTCATCATAATGGGATGCAAGTTCGTGGCACCCATTTGATTTGGCCATCAGGTGGAGCTCATGGATAAGGGCGATCATCATCGGCAGCCTGTCTTGGGGAACCCATTCGCGGCTTCGGTCACAATATTTAAGAACAAATCCAAGTCGATGCCTGCCTGTTTGCGATCGGTACATCACTTCCACCGCAAAGGTGGCAGACTGCCCTGGTAGTTCCATCTCCACTACCGACTCCCCTGATAGCGTCATGGATGGTTTCTGCTCCCGCACCCATTCCTTCATGCCCATCCAATTTCCGCAGTCCACTTCTTTTAAGTAACTATTTATAAAAGCTTGAAACGTTGCATTTTCTGCAATTTGTTTGGCTGATTGATGCATAATTCCATCCTTTCACCGAGTCTTTAGACCTAGTAATTGATAACCATTCTCACTACTGGTTAAAAAAATTTGATTTGATATATTTACGCTCATTGATGTTTGATAGGATATTGAAATTCATTCTCAATGATAATCATTATCAACGATGCTGAACATGGACAAATGCAACTTGTTGCATGGAGAAAATGAATGTCGGATGAAAAAAAACGTGCAAACGACTTCTAGTTCAGTTTAATACTGTTGTAAATCTTCATAGCCAGTTTTCTATAGGAGAAGATTTTTTCCATAAGCGTAATCAAGACCTTAGTGCTTCGATTTTCACGCTAAAAAGGTCTTCATGAGTGCTATGAAGACCTTTTTACTTCAATTTTTACGCTAGTGAGGTCTTCATCCGCTCTATGAGGACCTTTTCACCTCAATTTTCATGCTAGTGAGGTCTTCATCCGCTCTATGAGGACCTTTCCAACTCAATTTTCATGCTAGTGAGGTCTTCATCCGCTCTATGAGGACCTTTCCACCTCAACTTCTAAGCTATTGAGGTCTTCATCCGTCGAAAGCAAAACTACTATGCTTTTAACCTGGCTTTGAACATGCTGGAGGAAAACTCCTCGAGCATACTCTTCCTTCCCAACGGCCCCCACGGGTCCCACTCATGACTTTCAGGATAATAAACCTCTCCTGATTGGACAGCACGGATCTCATTCCATTCTGGGGTATGGGCCGTTCTCCATACATCCCTTTCATGGCTCCATAAAATAAGAAGCTTGTCAGGGTTTAATGCCGCTATATCCTTTAGACTGACAATCCGGTAGCCTTCCCCATGCAAGTCAGGGTGCGGCTGGAATCCAAGGCCTTGAAAAAGAAGATCAAGCAAGGCATGATTTCCCTGCCCGTAAAGACGAATTTCTTCCGGGCGAATCCATATGACTGCCCAACTCCCATTTTTGGTTAACGGGCACAGTTCATCCCGCACTTTACACTCCAGACAGTGAATATCTTTATCTATCGATTCGGCACGGCTTTCACACCCTACCATCGATGCAATCTCATACAGATACTCCCGCCAATCTTGCTTGAATGGCATATGATGGACACGATCCTGCTGGGAAAGCAGTACATTTTGGAGCTGATGATTATGTAGAGGTGTTTTGATGATGCAATCTGGCTGAGACAAAAGGATATCCTCCGGCTGAAACGGTTTTTCCGCATTCAGCAGCTTAGTTCCTTCCAGCCCTTGTTGAAGATAGCTTGGCACCCCACTGCTTGCGGGATACATGGTTGGATAGGATGGAGCTGCCACGGGCTGGACACCAAGTGCGAGTAGGTGATCCTGCAAAAACAGCTGGCTGACAACCGCGATCCTTTCCTTCGCCCTTTTCATGAAAAGCGATGGTGGCATGCCTTCTTTGTTTTTAAAAAGACGGCTGAAATAAAACTCATCCTGCAGTCCAATTTGGAGTGCCACTTCCTTGGCGGTAATTCCTTTCTTTTGGAGCATCAGTGTTTTAGCAGCCTTCATCCTCTCCACATTTAAATATTCCTTCGGCGCCATTCCGGTGCTTTTACGAAATGCCCTCGAAAATGAAACTGGACTCATATTCATTTTAGATGCAAGCTCTGCCACCGTGAATGGCTTGGACAAGTTGTTACGGAGCAATTCCGCCGCTTCTGCCATTCTGTCCACTTCCGCATCATCTGTCAGAAAGGATAGCATTTCCCAAAGCAGGGACTGAAATCTGCATCTTGCCGAGATCGTTTTTCCTTTGTTCCATTTCCGCAATTCTTCCCACAAAGCCATCATTTTTACTGGTGCCTGTTCCGCAAGCCGACCTGATAGGAATCCAGAAATCATGTCCCCTTCTTTTGGCCATGAAAGATAATACACCGTCAAAAGGTCTGAAGCAGCTGATGTGAGCTCGCAAGTATCGGTGAGAAAGTAACTTTTGCCCTCCTCTACCCTTATCACTTGTCCCCCATTATCTAAAATGGCATTACCTGATGAAACATACAGAATATAATAATAATCGCAATCTTTATTGAAGGCTTTCGACTGGCCCTCACGCAAATTAAATCTAACAGTCTTATAAAAATCAATAGGTTGATCGTTCAGCATAAAAGAATGTTACTCCCTTCTTTCCTACCAACATTATAATTGAAAACGATTATCATTTTCAAGAGCAGTCAGAGAGAAAGGGAAGTTGAGTGGGCGGGCACGGTGATTCTCGATTCACAAGTTATCGTGCACGCCGCTTATCTTTGGTCGAAACTCCTCACTCAAACACCTGACGCAATTCGATCTGCCCTTCCCCAAATCCTTGTGGGTCCGGCATCCGCATCGCCCACTCGATGGCTTCTTCCTTCGACTTCACATCAATTAAAATAAAACCGGCAACCAAATCGCTCGTTTCAGTAAATGGACCCTCTGTCACAACCGGCTCGCCTCCTGGATTTGGAAACGAAATGCGAATCCCGTTTGAACTGGGATGAAGACCTTTCGCCATCACCCGGACGCCTGCCTTCACCAATTCCTCATTGTACCTCGTCATGGCTTCATTCAATTCAGGGTTCGGACGGTTTCCGGTTTCCGAATTCTTTGAGGCTTTGACAATCAACATAAATAACATATTATCTTCCTCCTTCATATTCACATCACACTTATCATTAATCATCCCAAAATAATTCTCACTATTCAATCTTTTCCTCAAAAAAAAAGACGCATTCCTCTTTTCAAAGAAACCCGTCCGGTCACATAGCTAACTAAGAAGTGCTAGCTTCTCACTTAAAAATGCGCATGCTATTTAAAACTCATTTATTTCCTTGATCCACACAGCACATGCCTAGACCCATTATCCTCTAATAAAAACACTCCCTACATGTCTACGCAGTTAGGGAGTGGAATGTTTCATGTTCGTAAATTAATAATAGTAAGGATACGGTGGATATGGGTAAGGCGGATATGGATAATAGTACGGATATGGTCTTGGTCTTAATAATGCACCCGCTGCCAAACCTGTTATAAACGGAAGACCGAAACCAAAGCCCGGACGTCCGAATCCAAAACCTGGACGGCCAAAGCCAGGGCGGCCAAAACCAAAGCCTGGGCCAATGATTCTTCTTTGATCATTATAATCAATATTCACTAGACTACACTCCCTAAAGTTATTCCATACCATGGTATTCACGGGACATGAGTCTATAAACTTGTACCTAGAAAGATGTGCGTTTGCCTAGTAGGATCGGGTGGAAGGGAGACGAGGGGGACAGGCACGCTCCCTACTTCCCCCCTTAAGCTAGCTTCCAGCATTCGGTAAGATATTCTCCACTAAACTTTAACATAAAGTCCCATTGTTTTAGTTTCAGAAATATAAAATTATTCAATTTTTTAACAATAATCTATGGTATTTTATGTTAAAATAACCCTAATTCTTTTCTGGAGAATATAGATATCCTAAGAATAGCAAGGAGCGACCATTATGAAATTTGTACACATATTCGGCCCCCAAGCGGTTGGGAAGATGACGGTTGGGCAGGAGTTAGCGAGAATAACGGATTTGAAGCTTTTTCATAACCATATGACAATCGACTTGGTTGGTCATTTTTTTGATTACAGCACAAAGGAAGCCAAGCGGTTGGTGAACTTGTTCCGTCAGGAGATTTTTGAAGAGGTTTCTAAAAGTGACCTATACGGTATGATGTTCACTTATGTGTGGATGTTTGATATGGAGTCGGATTGGGAGTATGTGAAGAATCTCACCCAGCTGTTTGAGTCGAGAGGGGCCACTGTTTACTTTGTGGAATTAGAAGCAGATCTAGACAAGCGGCTGGAGCGAAATAAAACGCCAAACCGACTGGAACACAAGCCTAAAAAGAGGGACTTGGAATGGTCGGAAAATGATCTGATGGAGACCTTGAAGAAGCATCGTTTGAACTCAATGGAAGGAGAAATACCATTTGAGAACTATATGAAGATTAATAATACGAATAAGAGTGCGGCGGAAGTCGCCCAGTTGATAAAAGGTCGTTTTGGTTTTTGAGGAGTGGGGAGCAGGTGAAGCCGCCGACTCCCACTCTTTACTTCTCCCTCTCTTCCCCCCCTGTTTCCCTCCCCAATTACCTATTCTTACACCTCTTACAAAACCTTTCCCCTTAGTTCAAAAACAGTAATAAATTTAAGGAAACACCTCATACTAAGAGCAAGATAATTAGAAGCAGGTGGTTTCTTTTGAGTAAACGAGTTCTTATTTTATCAGAGGCTTTTGGATCGGGGCATACTTCGGTCGCTTTTTCCTTAATGGAAGGGATCCGAAAAATAGATTCATCTGTTGAGGTAAAAGTGATGGAGCTGGGAAAGCACTTTCAACCAATGGCTTTTAAGCTGATTTGCAAAACATATATGACCTTAATTGAACGGTATCCTTCCATTTGGAGAAAGCTATACACCAACAGTCAGCAAAAGGGAGTACCAGCATGGTGGAACCTTTTGTTACATACACTTTTGTTTCAAAAATTAGATAGGTTGACAAGTGAGTTCAAGCCTGATGTCGTCATCTGTACTCACCCTTTTTCAAAAATAGTGGTTTCTAGGATCAAGGATACCAATAATCATCCTTTTACCTTTTGTATGTTAATCACTGAGTTACATTTACATGCAGGATGGATGTCCCCACAAATTGATTATTACCTTGTTTCGAGTCAGGATATGCATTCGGACCTAGAGCTACTCGGGACACCCAATAATCAAATAAAGATAACCGGTTTGCCTACAAGGCCGGGCTTTTGGAGGAAAGTAGAAAAAACAACTGCCCGGAATAAGCTTGGTATTGAAGACATGCAGACCATACTTGTAATGGGCGGAGGACTAGGGCTTGGAGGTTTGAAAAAAGTAGCAGAAAAACTTGCAAGCCACAAAAACCAATACCAAATAATCATTTGTACCGGCCATAATATCGTTTTAAGGCGTTACCTGGAGAATAACTTGGCATGTCGATATCCCAATATCATGGTTATCGGCTTTGTTTCCTCTATTGATGTTTGGATGGATGCTTCCGACATTCTCATCACCAAGTGCGGGGGTGTCACCTGCTTTGAAGCTTTGATGAAAGGGATTCCTTTCATCATTTTCGAGCCAATTTCAGGGCATGAAGAGCAGAACCGTGATTTTCTCACCAACAATGACTTAGCATTCTATGCTGATGATGAACACGAAGTCCTCTCCCTGATTGAAGAAATGTTATCACCTTCTGAAAATAAAAAGCACGTGCTTGAAAATGTTCATACTTACAAACAAAAAATAGATCCTTTAGCATGTCAAAAGACCATCTTGCGTTTAATACATCAATACTAGGAGTTATTATGAAAATCATACTACTAATCATGTTATGCACAGCATCCTTGTTAACAGCTTGCCAAGGGGAAAAGCTACAAGCCCGCACTCCCCCTGAAAAGAATATCATAATGATTATGGTGGACTCGATGACAAATGAGCTTATAGAAGAAAGTGTAAAAAGCGATGATTTCCCTGCGCTGCGTTTTTTTGTGTCGAAGGGACAAGTATATCCCGATTTGATTGCCCCTTTCCCTTCCATGTCTGTTGCCATCGAAGGGACACTTATCACAGGGGAAATGCCATACGAGCATAAGGTACCAGGTCTGACCTGGTATGACCCAACGGAAGATCGTATCATTGACTATGGGACTTCTTTTGAAACATTGCGTAAGTTGGGTTTCAAGGAATCTTTGGAAGATGCATTCTTTCGATTAAACAACGTTCATTTAAATAAAAAAAGTACGACCATTTTTGAAGAATTGCATGAAAAGGATATTTCGACTGGCGCGATTAATACACTCTTATACCGAGGAAAAACCAAGCATTTGCTCCAAACCCCGCTCGGTCTCAATAAATTGATTGGGATCGATGATGAAGTGGAAACCTATGGTCCCGACGTCTTTTCCTTCGGTTCTTTTCATCGGCCAGCTGTATTGAAGGACGAAAGATTGCCAGACGCACTCCTATTGCGCGCAGGATTCTCAGATAACTATGCGACTGAAGTGATAAAAAAATTGATAGTAACCAATCAACAGCCACAGTTTCTGCTCGCTTTTTTTCCTGAAATGGATAAGAAGACGCATCGAAACAGTCCCCCTTATGTAAAAGGATTCAAAGAAGTAGATCACCACCTTCAAGAAATACTGGATGTCTATGAAAATTGGGACGATGCACTAGAGGATAATATCTTTATTTTATTTGGTGATCATGGCCAAGCTTCCCTAGCGGAGGAAGAGGACGATGTGAAAATAAACTTACACGAGCTTTACAGGGATTATCATATTGCCCCCTTTAAAGAAAAGCCTTCCTCAGGTGATATTGTGATTTCCAACAATCACCGCATGGCATTTCTTTATCCCACAAATAAGAAAGTGCAACAAGAAGAGCTTGCCCGTAAAGCCATGGAGGACAAAAGAGTTGCTCTATCTGCAGCAAGCATAGATGACTGGTATACTGTCTGGACTCCTGAGATGAAAGAGCCTTTTAGATTTAAGAAAGGCGGGGAATGGACCGATTCCTTTGGACAATCCTGGACCATTGATGGCCCAGGGGAAGTGCTTAAACTAAAGCTGGACGATTCAAACAAGAAGCTTTCCTATACAGATTATCCAGACGCACTTAATCAGCTTTCCAGTGCCCTATTAAGTCAACCAGGTTCTGTTGTCATTACTGCAAAACCCGGACATATTACTTTTTCAGAGACCGCACCTGTACATGATGGCGGCGGGGAACATGGTGGAATCCATAAGGATGATACCTTGGCTGCCCTAATTATTGCCGGTACCGACAAAGAACCAACCTCCAGGAGGATGGTGGATTTGAAAGCTTACATCTTGGATTTGTTAAAAGAAGAGTAGAGGGGAATATTTACCCTCTACTTGTTAAAAATATACCAAATATAGCTTGGGAGGTTTCACCATGACTAATGCATTGGAAGCCATAGCCGCCATCATAAAAAACTTCACAGATGAAGAACCTAAACTACCTTTACATGTAGGGGAAGTAATGGATCTATGGACGGCTTTTACAGCTTTTAAGGAAGCGCATACCCTTTATCAGGTTGCACTCAACAGTACCACTGACAGGGACTTGAAAGCCATGTTGGAGGATGCCTTGGACGGCAGTCTGTCTGATACAAAACGGATAGAAGATTTCCTCGTTAAAGAAGGCGTCCCATTGCCCCTTGTTAATCCCAATAAACCTGCATCCGACCCAGGTGCTATCCCAGAGGGGGTAAAACTGACCGAAGATGAGATTGCAAATCTTATAGCTGCTAAAGTTGCCACTTCCATTACCTTTTGCGCCCAAGCAATGTCCAAAACGGTTCGAACCGATGTAGGGCTTTTGTTCTTTTCCATACAGGTCCAATTAATGAAGTATGCGGCACCATTAAAAAATTTAATGAAATCCAGGGGATGGTTAAGGGTTCCCCCGAAATATAGCCCACCAGGTGCTCCCCATCCACCTAATTGACTCCTTATTCTCTTTTCCCCCTTTTCTTACGTTTAGGTTGGAAGAAAGAAGTAAATATACAAAGTATAGATACATGAAGGAGGGATCTGTTTGGAAAATAATCATTCCATGCCTAAGGAAGAGGGACTCGATCATAGCCTGAAGCTTTTAAAAGAAGGGTACCAGTTCATTATGAACCGCCGTCATATGTTCCACTCCAATATTTTTGAAACCACGCTCCTAGCAGAAAAAGCAATCTGTCTGACTGGAAAAGAAGCTGCAAAAATCTTTTATGATAATGAGAAATTCAAACGAAAAGGCGCAGCTCCAAAACGTTTGCAAAAGACGCTCTTCGGTGAAGGCGGCGTGCAAGCGATGGACGGCGAAGCGCACCACCATCGAAAAGCAATGTTCATGTCCCTTATGTCGAAAGATAGCCTGAAGGAAGTTTCCGAACTCACAAAAAAACATTGGGAAGCTGCCGCTCTAAAATGGGAGCACGAAGAGGAAATAGAATTATACATAGAAGCAAAGAAAATCCTCACACAGGTTGCCTGTGAGTGGACGGGCGTCCCTCTTCCGGAAGATAAAGTGGAGAAGTTCTCCGTTCAATTGGGTGATATGTATGAATCTGCTGCTGCAATCGGGTTAAAGCATTGGAAAGGACGCAGATCCCGCTCCAGTGTAGAAAGCTGGTTAGAAGACCTGGTCGAAGAAGTCCGGGAAGAAAAAGTAGATGTACCAAAAGACAAAGCCCTCTTTCAATTCTCCATGCATCGTGACCTCAACGGAGAACTTCTTGATAAAGAGATTGTTGCCGTGGAATTATTGAATCTTTTGCGTCCGATTGTTGCTATTTCTGTTTATGTTTGCTTTACCGCTCTTGCGGTACATCAGTATCCGGAGGAAGCTGCAAAGTTACACGAAGGAGAAAGCGGGAGTCTCCAACGATTTGTGCAGGAAGTCCGTCGCTTCTATCCTTTCTTCCCCTTTACCGCAGCAAGAGTAAAAGAAGACTTTATTTGGAATGACTATAAATTTGAAAAAGATACCCTTACCCTATTGGACTTGTACGGAACAAACCATCATCCCGAAGATTGGGAGAACCCAGATCGCTTTGAGCCCGATCGCTTTAAAACCTGGGACAAAAGTCCATTTGATTTTATCCCCCAAGGTGGCGGGGAGTATGATATCGGTCACCGCTGTGCCGGAGAATGGCTGACGGTTGATATCATGAATGTAAGCCTGGACTTTCTAGTAAATGGCCTAGATTACAACTTGCCCGAACAAGACTTGAGCTTCAGTATGTCCCAAATCCCTAGCTTGCCAGAAAGCAAAATTGTGATGCGGGATGTGCGAGTGATGGGGACAGGCACGCCGCCCCATTCTCCTTGATCAGACAATCTTTCTAACAAAAGTGCCCAGAGAACAAAATCTCTGGGCACTTTTGTTATATTTTTTTAGACATAGCCTTCACAATCAGAAAATGCGGACTTGTCATGAGATAGTGATACGCTTCCTCTTTCACTTCTCTCATCTTCTCGTGTGGCTTTGGTTCAATCAGCTTATCTAAGATGAAGAATTGAGTAGTTTTATTGACGATGTCCTGCATGGGCCGTCTGTAAAAGCTGACATCAATGGTGATGGTCGGCTTATGCCAAGTATCCGTTAAAAACTGCGTCTTAAAATAATTCTCACAATGAAAGCGCGTATAATCCATGAATGGATGATGAACCGAAAACAAAACCGCTCCCTCTGGTTTTAGCACGCGATGGTATTCCCGGAATGTCGAGGTCCAATCCTTCAAATAGTGAAGCGTAAGCGAGCTGACTATCATATCAAAGGAATTGTCCTTAAACGGCAGTGGGTCTTGGAGATCGTGACAAAGAAAGGTCGCATCCTCCCCCACCCTCTCCTTTGCAGCTTTTATCATTTCCGGACTCAAATCAATTCCCGTAACTTCCGCACCCTGCTGCACCAATTGAGAAGTATACCATCCAGCTGAACAACCCGCATCCAGCACATTCTTACCTTTTAAGTGCTGTGGCAAGGCTGCCATCATTGCCGGACGTTCGTAATAGGCGTTATAAGGGCTTCCTTCATCCGTATCATTTTGATAAGTTTGTGCTAGTTTGTTGTAGGTGTCCTTTGTAGGGTTGGTCATTTTTTTGCCTCCTTACTCTGGAGTATCTAGTAAAATTAATGTTTCAAACAAGTCTTTTTGCTTCTTTTCTTCATCGCTCACATAAAACATCAATGCATTACTTATACCATATGCCTTGTGCTCTATTAATTCCATTGTGGCAGTTTTCTCATCAAATTCCTGAATTCCTTCTGATCTTTCTGTTGATGAAGGAAATACATATATGGATAAAGTGTTTCCTTCTAAACTGTATACACGAGGTGTAATACCGTTTAACTCCTGGATAAAGACGTTTTCACTTGTTAGAATTGCAGGTTTCTTTAAAATGAAGCCCTTCTCTATTAGCACTGCTTCTACCTCCTCTAATGTTATCTCGCTTGGTTTTGCTGCTTCTTGTTGTAAACAAGCACCTAAAATAGAGATGAGGCATACGGAAATTAGAATATGTCTTAACACATTGATTCTCCTTACTAAATATAATTAAAATAAAACATTGCATACAGGTTCCACAATACATGCAGTATTAAGGAAGGATAAATAGATCTAAATTTCATAAACAAATAGCCATAAACGAATCCATGTATGCCTGAGTGAACCATGTTATCAAAATGCATTAATCCAAAAAGTAAAGAGGAAATGATTAACGCGAACCAATTATTAAATTTAGATTGGAGGTACCCTTGAAGCAATACACGATATACGATTTCTTCCAGAAAAGGTCTGATGACAACCAGTCCAATAGTATATATTCACTTACCAAATTAAAAAAGTGGAAAATATTGAAATGGTAAGTGCCTTGTTTATAAATAAAACTAAATTCGGTTGGGAGCATCCTATAGAGGGCGGAGAACATGCAATTATTGATGATGCTTACATAAGCCATGAATTTATATCTCCTACTACTGAAGATTCACCGTTTCCTATAGTTTTTGGAAAGATAACCAACGCTGATATTTCTAAAGTTCTTGTCAGAAAGGTTTAAAGTAAACAAGAATATAAGGCAGAGGTTATTTATTCAGAAAACGGAAAAAAATATTGGTTTGCTTTTGTGGATATAGAACCAGATGAAATGTTTGAATTACATGGGATAACTAGAGATGGGCAAGTTATTTATTCCATTGATACGCTTTATGGAAATGGTGGAAGTCACGAACTTTTAGAAGCAAATCCAAACGCAGAGAACTTGCGCTGTCCGATGCCGAACAAGAAGTCTACGAACTGCTAAAAGCTGATTTCGATACTCAATTGTTACTAGACCTCACCCCTATCAGCATAGCGAAACTTTATGTACAGGCGACGTTAGATGGCGAATGGGAAGTACGATATGAACTTTACACAGATAGGCAAGACATGATGCAAATTGATAAAGAGGAGTACTTGAGCGAAATGGGGCATTCTTCGCCTGAACAAATCCGCGAGAAGTTCTTTGGAATTCAATATGGCATCTTCCATGAGCGAGGGGAAAGTGGATATATCAGCTATATAAACCTCTACGGTCAAGAGTGGGGCTTTCAGATGGTGAAGGAAGAAGACGGTAGTTGGGCTGTGGCGTTTATGCCGATTCAGTAGCTATCAGGATTCGAAGGGACAGCCACGCCGACCCAACACTGATCATAGTGCCTGTCCCTTCAACCCACGAATAAGATTATAGCAATCAATAGAGAAGAGCCGATCCATGTGATGACGAGTTTCTTCTCTACTTTTACGGATGAGTCCCCCACCTTATGTACGATAGACAAAATGAATAGATTTATGAAAAACAAAAAGTAATAGATAACCATAAACATCAGCCAAGCTTGCTGATTGAGCAAGTCTTGTAATGGCGTTATGAAAAATAACAAGATAAACAGCCCAAAGGAAAACAGTAGCCAAACCAAGAGGATAATGGACATTTTATTCCATAACCGATGTTGCATGAATTGCTTTTTATACTTTGCATAGTTATAAAGCAACTGATTACATGCAAACAAGATCAGTGAAATGGACACCAGGACTGCAAGTTGTTTTAATAGTGTACTTTTCATAGTCAGATAAGGATTAACCAAATTGAAATTTGCTATGAACGCAAATAAAACAAGTAAAAGAATCACCAATGATTGTTTCAGCCAATAGAATTTCATGAGGCTTTCACCAAAAACCATACCTTCATATTAATCGCCTCCTCTCTTTTACTTACGAATTTACAGAAGAAAAGTTCCAGTGAAACGTAGTTCCCACATATATATAACGATAAACCCATACCAAGGCCATGGTTTTCGCAGCAAGTGGTTGCTGAAAAAAATTGTTCTCCCCATTCGAAATTCACATATTCTATCCACTAATTACAAATAATACCTTTACTATTTGTTTAGGAAGAGGGGTTGTGCCGTGTCTAATAAGATTATTCATCTCACTTCGTCTGAGATCGCTTCTGTGTGGACATCATATATGCAAAATAGCATGTCCATCCAAATTATGAATTTTTTCTTGCATACTGTTGAAGATCCGGAAGTGAAGGGGGTAATAAAGAAGGCTCTTGCCATATCCACCACCCATCTTTTGCAACTGAGCGGAGTGTTTAAGACGGAGAAAATTCCGATGCCAGAGGCATTTAATGAAAGTGATGTTAATCTTAACGCATCTAAGCTTTACACAGATCCTTTTATGCTGACTTACCTGAATCATATGTCGAAAGCAGGTATGCTTGGTTATAGTGGATTTTTGAGTATGTGTACAAGAGTGGATATCAGGAAAATATTTAAAGAGGCCCTTTCCTTGACCTCTGATTTATTTGATAAAAGCTCTGAAGTGCTGCTTGAAAAAGGATTGTATATGCGCTCCCCTTATATTGATTATCCTAAACAGAAGGATTTTATTGATAGTAAGAGTTACTTAAGCGGCATGAATCCATTCACAAATAAACGCCCTTTAAATGCAATCGAGCTTTCTCACTTACATATGAACATACAAAACAACTTGATTGGTTCCAAGCTATCCATTAGCTTTGCACAGTTTTCCCCAAGAAAAGAAATACAGAAATTGATGTTACGAGGAAAAGATATCTCTGAAAAGCATATGAAGATTTTTACCAGTATCCTCATTAATAATGATACACAAGCACCTATTTCAGCAGATGTAGCCATTACTGATTCCACTGAACAGGTATTTTCCGATAAATTGCTTCTCTTTCATCAAGGGATGCTTACAGCTTCAGGGACTGGTAATTATGCAACATCTGCTGCCGCAAGCCAGAGGAGTGATTTAATCGTAAACTATGAACGATTCTCCCTTGAAATAGGCCAATATGCAAAAGATATTGCAGATGAAATGATACAAAAAGGATGGCTTGAACAGCCACCCGGTACAGCAGACAAAAAGAAACTGGCACAAGAGAAAAGGTAAATGGAAATAGGGGCAGGCGTTTTCTCCTCCCCCCTATTTCCATTTTATTACATTAACGCACAATCGGGTCAAGGAACCTATCCCCACAACTTTCCCCCACACTACAAATCTCCAAGTAGTGCATCGCTCTCGTACATGCTGTATAGAACACCCTTCTCAAACTCTCATCCCCATACACTTCATCGGAAGCATTATAGATAATGACCGCGTCAAACTCGATACCTTTGGACAAGTAGGACGGCACGACGACTACCCCTTGTTCGTACTCCATGGAGTTCATTTTCAACAGCTTTAAATTATCAATCTCCGGGGAAAGTGCTTCAAAAGCACGACCACTCTCTTCACTTGATTTGCAGATGATGGCAATGCTTTGATAGCCGCGGTTTCTAAGTTCCTCAACTCGTGAGGAAATATTAGCGTGCAGGCTCTCAAAATCATTCACTTCCGTCAGCACCGGTTCCTCGCCGTCTCGTTCAAACGGGATGATTTTATCTCCATTTGGTACAAGCCTCCTGGTAAACTCAATGATTGGCTTTGTAGAACGGTAGCTCCTGGTTATATTTATAATCTCTGTCTTCTCCGGTCCATAAAGGCCCTCAAGCACATCAAAGTTGACCGCTTCACTCGCATGGGCAAAGATTGCCTGGTTAAAGTCGCCAAGGACGGTCATTCTGGCAGCTGGGAAAAGCCGCTTCATGAACTCAAACTGAAACGGGGAGTAATCCTGTGCTTCGTCCACGACAATATGCTTGATCGAGCTGTTTATTTGAAAACCAAGGATCAATTCCTTTAACAGTAAAAATGGCGTCGCATCTTCATACCACAGTTTATCTTCCTGCAGCGATTCGATGGTACCCTGGCAGATTGCGTTCCACTCTTCAGGCGCATCCCCTCCCAACCATTGACTAATTTTCCTAGGGTCTGCAAAAATCTGCTGATAGAGATCTTTAAAGCTGATAAATTGATAGCTGCGGACACGATTTCGCAAAGGCTTCATTTTCTTGTGCACAAGTAAACGCGCAAGTGCCCTTGGATCAACTTCATAGTCCGCAACCTCCTCCCTTTCAAAGCCTTTCTTTTTAGCTAAAAATGCTCGCGCTTCATGGTATTCTTCGTTACTGAGGAGTTCCATCTCCTCCTGAACCCATGGCTGATCACTTTCAGCCTTCTGGATGTCTTTTAACTCTTTCATCAGCCAATCCTTCAACTTTTCGAGTCTATTGGATAATCGAAGGGAAGTATCATATTTGTAAAACCGGTCCGCTATTTGCTGGGCCGCTACAATGGTTTTCCCTCTAAAGGTGATATTCTTGAAGGTCATTCCTTCCAAGGTCAGTGATTCTATATAGGCTTGGATTGCTTCATAAAAACGAAGTGAAGCCTTAAACTTGATGCCCGCAAGCCTTGCTTTATAAGCCGGCGTATGGCTTTCCGTCAGCACGTACTCCAACTGCCCGTAGGGATTTTCCACTTGAAAAGCTTTGGACAATCGGTGGTCGAGATACTCTTGAAAGGTAACCTGTTGCATGCTTTCCTCGCCAAGTTCAGGCAAGACATTGGAAACATAGCTTTTGAACATGGAGTTGGGAGAAAATAAAATAATCTGGTCGGCATCTAGGTTATCTCTATATTTATAAAGTAAATAGGCAATTCGTTGAAGGGCAGCCGACGTCTTGCCACTACCTGCCGCACCATGAACAATCAGGAGTCTTCCGCTGTCATGTCGGATAATCCTGTTCTGCTCCTGCTGGATCGTGGCGACGATATTATGCATGTAATTATCTGCCGTTGCTTTGCCGAGCACCTTTTGTAAGATTTCATCCCCGATGGTGAGACTTGTATCAAACATGGATTCCAGCTCGCCATTTCGAATCAGGTATTGCCACTTCTTTTCCAAATCACCTTCTATTTCGCCGCCCGGAGTTGTGTACTTCGCCCGACCAGGCTGGTAATCATAATAAACGCTTGAGATCGGAGCTCGCCAATCATAAATAAGGAAGTCCTCTCCACTTTGATCCATTAGGGCGGAGATTCCGATATAGATCTGCTCCTCTTCTGAAGTCCCGTCCTCTATAAAATCGATTCGGCCGAAATAAGGAATCTCTTGCATCTTACGCAAGGTGGTTAACCGCTTGGAGGCATGCCTATGGGAGCTTTGACTCACAGACAACGCCTGCGCCTCCTGCCTCAGGCCGATAATCGTCTCTAAATAATCATCAAAAGAATCCGTGCTAACCTTGACCTCTTCCCAAAAGTGTTTACGAATATGAATGACTTCATCCTTACGTTTGGAAGTCTCTTTCTCTAACTTCCCGATTTCCTCTGTAATGGTCTCCATCACATCGTCCACACGTCTTTGCTCCAACTGAAATTCCGTACTCATGCAAACACTCCTTTTTTTTCGAAAATGGATAAATAGGGGGTTGACTCGGGGGTGGAATGTATTGTATGATTATAATAGGGATGATTATACTCTCAATAATTTCATTACAATACAATCTATTTGACTTTACCATGGATTTGTGGTGGATTCAAGTGTTTTTTGGGTCGAGGGACAGGAACCTCGACCCTTTTCACGTTCTGATATTTCCCATATTTTACATAATAAGGGGGACTTTCCATTATATCCATCTCCTTTTAATAGGCTATTAATTAAAAATCCTGTCGAGTTAGTTTATAATAATAAAAAAATATAAAGGATTTGGTAAGAAAATGAGTACACTTCCAAAAATCGATATAGAAGGTCTTCATTTTGAATGGGATGTAGAAAAAGGGAAATTTCTCTTTGAAGGGGAGGATGCTGTCCTATTTTGGATCTCATCGGCAATGAAAACCTTCTTTGATACAATTGAAGAGGTTTCCGGCCAGGAAGCGACCTGCCTTGTAATGGAATCCACAGGCTATCGGCAAGGTGCGGTAGTTGGGAAGTATTTTGAAAATATGACAGATATCAGTATTGAAAAAATAGCTGGCTTGATTACCAATACCTATGCATCTGCCGGCTGGGGAAGAGCTTATGTAAAAAACCTGGATGTGGATAATTACACATTAACAGTCCAGTTAAGGGATGACTGGGAATATAAAATCCATCAGGCACAAGGAAAGAAAACCGGCGGCAATTTCCTTGCGGCGCATTATGCAGGGATTTTTACTGGCCTATTCAAAACGGACATCTGGTACAATATCCTGCATCATCAGATAGAGGGCCATGAATATACCACCATCGAATATTTCCCAAAAGAAGTGAATGTTGCCCAAAACATCCATCAGCTTGCCCGTCAAAAAGAGGCGGAGCAGATAAAAATGCTGGAAAAAGTAGTGGAAGAAAAAACAAAGGAACTAAAAGAGCTGGTCAAGACAATATCATCTCCCGTAATACCTGTACTCGAAGGAATTGTGGTGGTTTCCCTTCTAGGAAAATATGATGAAGAACGGGCTGACGAGCTGATTGTAAAAACCCTGTATAGTCTTCCAAAGCATAAAGCAAGCTATCTGGTACTTGATTTAACCGGGATGGATGACAATCTGACACCATATACAGCAAGCATGATTGAAAAGCTGGGTTGTTCCGCAGAACTGCTGGGAATAAAGACCATTCTAGTCGGTATTTCCGCTCAGCTAAGCTTGGAAGTTACAAAAGCAGACATTGATCTGTCTCATTTCGATTTCTTCCAGTCGCTGCAGCACGGCATTCATTTTGCCCTCGCTCAGAATGGAAGAAGAATAATCTGAAGAAACTCGTCAAACCTCCAGGGGTTGGCGTGTTTTTTTTGAATATAAGACAGTATAAGTATTTGAACTTTGAAGAGGTCCAGCTCCCTGGAACTACGAACAAACTGATCGGAGCCGAGAACATTTTCGTGTTCCCCACGTTTGCAACAAAGCTAAGCAAGGAGCCCGCTTTTACCTAGACGAACGGCCGCTAAAGTTGCCAAGCTTGTCATGCAAGAGAAATAATGATTGGGGAGAGGTTGCTCGCCCCGTTTTTATGAAAAGCCGAGAATACCCTTGTATCCTCGGCTTTTTCGGATATCATAAAATACTTTTCTCTCATAAAGTGCTGTTGTAGATCCCAGTGTAAGCTTTGATAATCAAGTTTTTCTTTCAAAGGGTATATAGTTTCTATTCCTTTATACATGGGACACGATGAACTCTGCCACTCCTTTTAATGTATAATCTTTTATCAC
Organism: Sutcliffiella sp. FSL R7-0096; assembly: GCF_038595065.1. Classification (NCBI taxonomy): domain Bacteria; kingdom Bacillati; phylum Bacillota; class Bacilli; order Caryophanales; family Bacillaceae; genus Sutcliffiella; species Sutcliffiella sp. FSL R7-0096. The sequence continues at coordinate 674,800 of NZ_CP152003.1, read as the reverse complement.
AAATGGTATGATAAAATGTGATCCTTTTTTAAATAGAAATTTCTCACCTTCTATAGTAATTTCTCCTCTACCTTCCACCACGCTGACCTGCAGAAAGTCGTGTGTCATTTTACGCTTTACTGTACCATCCAACATCCAGTGATATACCGTAAAATATGGAGCTTCGACCAGCTTTTTTTCGATTAAACCATCATTTCTGTTTTCTTCGTGTTGTTCATTGGAAAATGAGGCACCACTATCCGGTACAGTTGTTACTTCCTTTGATTCTTCGAGATGGAGAGCCCTTTTCTCCCCTGAAGCATCCATGCGATCGTAGTCGTAAACACGGTATGTAACATCAGAGCTTTGTTGTGTTTCTAAAAGAAGAATTCCTTTACCAATCGCATGGATGGTTCCACTTGCAACGTATATAAAGTCTCCTGCTTTTACTTTTACGCGGCGCAACAATGTTTCCCATTGACCGTTATCTATCATATGGGCAAGTTTTTCTTTTGTGGGGGCACGATGCCCCAAAACTATTTCCGCTCCTTCTTCGGCACTTAATACATACCAGCATTCTGTTTTTCCATAAGGTACCCCTTCGATATCTCGCGCAAATTCATCATTGGGGTGGACCTGTACAGAAAGGTCATCAGCTGCATCCAATAGTTTGACAAGTAGTGGATATTCTTCTTTGTTATCTTCCTTTCTATTAAACAGCTCCCCATGTCCCATCCAAGCATCCATTAACGTTTTCCCTTTAAGCGGTCCGTTTTCAATTATACTTGGCCCATTGGGATGAGCAGAAATGACCCATGCTTCTCCAATGCTTTCAGTAGGGAGGTGATAATCAAATTCTGTGTGTAGCTTTATTCCTCCCCACACCCTTTCTTGAAATACAGGTTGCAAAAATATTGGTTGGTTGTTATACATAAATACCTCCAAGGCCTTCGGAATCAAATGATTTGTATCTTTAAATATTTCTTGCTGCAAGAGCAAGCGCCCCTTTGATTCCTTGGTTATCATTAAGTTGAGGTGAAACAATATAGTTCTCTAAGGAATCAATTTCTATATAATGATTTAGCAGCTTGGATACTTGTTGTCGAATTAATGGGAAAAGGACCTCTTGCTTCATGACTCCCCCACCCAAAATTATTTTTTCAGGGCTTAGAATCAGGATGTAGTTAATAATAGCTTGGGCAAGGTAATAGGCTTCCATTTCCCAAACATCTTTTACACTTGCAAGTTCCTTTCCACTCAACCCGTACCTTTCTGAAAGGGCGGTTCCGGAAGCTAACCCTTCTAAGCAATCTTTATGATACGGGCAACACCCATCAAACGTGTCTTTCGGATGGCGGGGGATAAGTATGTGGCCCATCTCAGGGTGGGCCATCCCTTTCAATGTAACACCGTCCCTGACAAATCCTGCCCCTATCCCTGTTCCTACCGTTATATACAGGCAGCTATCTGTAAGCTGTGCAGCCCCCCAATAATACTCCCCTAAAGCAGCAGCATTCACGTCTGTATCAAGGAAAACCGGAATACGATATTTCTCTTTAAATGCCTCATATAGGTTAAAGTTCTTCCATAAAAGTTTTGGCGTATTTAATATCTTTCCATAGTTTGGATTTGTTTCGTTCAACTCAATAGGTCCAAAGCTCCCTATTCCTATAGAGCTTAATTCGTACTTATCAAAAAAGGCATCGACCATTTTTAAGGTTTCTTCTGGAGCCAGGGTCGGAATCGTGATTTGATCCACAATGGTTCCCCCCTTGTCACCCACCGCGCAAACAAACTTGGTACCACCTGCTTCTATAGCGCCATAGTGCATCCTATCTTCCCTCCATAAAAGTAGAGGGTGACCTAAAAGGTGGAAACACCTTTTGGCACCCTCTACATAATTGTTAAATGGACCTTCTATTATTGATTTGCTTTCCACTCATCATACTGTTTTTGGATTTCTTCTAACACTTTATCCATGCCTGCTTGCTTTAATTTCTCATTGAATGCCGGTATATATTGCTCAGGATCAACAGCACCTTTTAATAAAGCAGGGGCAAATTCACTGGACACATTAGAGATAGCGGCAATTTCAGATCTAACCGGGTTAGAGTCGAAATAGAAGCCTAATACAGGGGATGGAATGGAATTTTCATTGAATTCCTTGAATGCATCCCATTTATCTTCTGGATCATCTTCATATAACTTTAAAATCAATTGGTTACCAATGGCGAAACTTGGCATATTGTATTTCTCCACACGTGCAGGTAAATCTTTAATCTTACCGTCTTCATTTTCTTCGTAGTGAATCCCTTCAATACCTTTATCCAAAAGGTTTCTTAAATAAGGGTCAGAGTTAAGTAAGTTTAAGAACATCATCGCTCTTTCCGGATTTTTGGAAGTAGCTGAAATAGCTTGCATCGAACCTGTTACAGAGCCGTTAAATACATATGGCTCCTGCAGTGGGCGCGTAACAATTTCATAACCCGCAGACCTAGACCAAATGGATTCCGCATATGGTTGATATAATTCTTTTCGGACAAACCAGTTTGGTGTCTCCAGTGGCCAAGAGTCCGTACTTGTAGCAGCATCTGGTCGAATAAATCCTTTATTGTAATAGCTATGCATGGTTTTAAGCGTTTTCATTGTAATTTCTTCTTCATATTTATTAATCACTTCGTCTGTATTCCCGTCTAGACGGAATGCAAATGGCATCTCTTCTTGTAAGATGGAGTCAAAAGGTAAGAATGCATCAAATGTTGCAATCGGTGATACATTTGGTTCCTTTTCTTTGATAACTGCTAATAGTGGCTCAAGATCTGCAAGGGAGCTCACAGTAGAAATATCTAGTCCATGTTTTTCCACTAATTCATTGTTGAAGGAGAGGACTGCTTGCTGCCCTACTTCTTTGTTGGTAGGAACTGCATAAAGTTCTCCATCCAATTTTGCCCCTTCTAAAAATGCTGGATCAATCAATTCTTTCATTTCTTTTCCATATTGATCCATTAAATCATTAAGCTCTAAAAAAGCACCCCTTCTTGCATTTAAAGCATAGTTATTCGCCCAAGAACTAGTGAAGGCAATATCATACGCCTCACCTGAAGTAGTGATAACTTGCATTCTGTCGTTGAATTCTCCCCAATCTAGAAGCCTCAGGTCAATAGTTGCGTTAATTTTTTCTTTTGTGTACTCATTAACTTTTTCCATTACGGTATCTAGATCCTGCTGTGGTGTACCAATTAAATACCATAATAACTCCACGTGTTCGTCTGTGGATGCTTTTTCATTTGCCTGCGTATTATTGCTTGATTTTTCATTGCTGCATGCTAAGAGTCCCGAAACTATAAGCATGGTGACCATTGCTAATAAACCTAATCTTTTCATCATTACTTCCCCCATTTCTTGTTTAATTTTTATAATAAAGGTAAGCCTAAATGGTTAGTTAAGGCTTCCCTTTACAGACGTTTCATTACTCCTTCACTCCGCCAATCGTTAATCCTTTGATGAAATACTTTTGAAAGAAAGGATAGGATAAAGCGATTGGTAAAGTAGCTAAAACTACCATAGCCATCCTTGCAGAGTCTTGTGGAACCGAAGCCAGGATGGAACTGTTTTGATTCGTCAACATAGCATTTTGACGAATGAAATCCAGATTGTTTTCTATTCTCATCAGTAGTGACTGTAATGGAACTAGGTTGGGATTATCAATGAACAGTAATGCATTGAACCAATCATTCCAATATGCCAATGTGCTGAATAGAGCAATAGTTGCAATTCCCGGTATGGACAGCGGTAAGACGATGGTGAAGAAAATCCGCAGCTCCCCTGCACCATCGATGCGAGCTGATTCTAGAATGGCTTCCGGTACTGTACGTTGAAAGAATGTTCTCATGATAATGATATAAAAGGCATTGACAGCCAATGGCAATATGAGTGCCCAAATAGAATTGCGTAAACCAAGTAGCTGTGTCATGACAATATAAAATGGTACCATGCCTCCACTGAATAACATGGTAAAGAAAGCGATGAACGTAAATTGCTTCCTATATCTAAATTGTTTTCTTGAAATGGCATAAGCGTACATAGCGATAATCGAAACACTAATAAAAGTTCCTACTACTGTTACAAAAATTGTCACGCCATAAGCTTGAATGATTTGTGATTTCATCTGCCATAAATATTGGTAAGCTTCCATGCTCCATTCACTCGGAATGATGCTGTAACCGTTTAAAGCTAATGATTGTGTACTTGATAATGAAATTACAATGATATAAAGAAATGGAAAGATACAAAAAAAGGCGAATGATCCAAGCAATACATGCATGAGTACACTTGTTTTCCCTGAAAACCCATGCGGATTGTATTTATGTTTCTTCTTTGTTTGGCGCTCTGTTTTTACAATGGCAGTTTCAGTCACCTTTGGAGGAGTTTCCATACCATTACATTCTCCTTCCATATAAAATTAAAATAAGGCATTCTCTTCATCTATTTTTCTTACAATATAATTGGTGACTAAAATCAGAATGAATCCGACAGTTGCTTGATATAATCCCGCCGCTGTACTCATCCCGATATCCCCCATCGACATCAATCCTCGATATACATAAGTATCAATGACATTCGTGACTGGATATAAAGGGCCTGAATCCCTCGGAATCTGGTAGAATAGCCCGAAGTCTGCACTAAAAATACTTCCTATATTTAAAATAGTTAATATGATAATCAATGGCATGATCATCGGAATCGTGACATTCCAAATTTGTTGCCACTTACTAGCCCCATCTATCATGGCCGCTTCATAATAAGTTCTATCAATACCTACGATAGCTGCCAAGTAGACTATGCTACTAAACCCCACTCCCTTCCATTGACTGATGGCTAAGATAAAATAAGGCCAATACGAAGGTTCGTTATACCACGAGACAGCGTCCATATCAAAATATCCTAAAATACTATTAAACAATCCTTTATCTACACTTAAGAAAGCGAATACAAAATAACTGACAACCACCCAGGACAAAAAGTGCGGAAATAACATTCCTGTTTGATAGACTTTCGCTAACCTTTGCTTTGTCAACTCACTCAAAATGATGGCAACTGCTACCGCTAGTATCAAACCTATTACGATAAAGGCCAAATTGTATAACACGGTATTTCGAGTAATGATATATGCATCATTCGTACTGAATAAAAACTTAAAGTTATCGAACCCAACCCACTCACTATGCATGACACTTGCTAGAAACCCATCCCGGTGAAATCTAAAATCTTTAAATGCCATAACTTGTCCAAACATTGGAATATATTTTAATACGATAAGCCAAATGAGCCCTGGCAGTGTCATGAGAAGCCATATCCTATTCTCATATACATTTTTTCCAAATTGCTTGATGCGGCCCATATACTTCCCCCTTCCTGGACAACTTCTCCTTAATTCAATTATATGAAAACCCTTACATACAAAATAGTTGAGATATCTTAGATTTACTGGTAAAAATAAATACAATATATGAAATGTTGCAAATTTTTATATCCCATTGAGTGATGGAGGTAGCCGCTTCAACATTTTGGAAATTTAATTGCATTAAAAAAACTGCAGTCAAACTCAGGACTTCGAGTTTGTCTACAGTTTGGAATCCTACCATCATGCTTGTCTTTTCTTCTTCCACTCAGAAGGAGTAATCCCCTCAAACTTCTTAAATTGTTTGTAAAAATACGCTGCATCAATATACCCTACTTTTTTCCCGATATGTCCAGCCTTGTCATGTGAATTGAGCAACAGTTTTTTTGCCCTGTCGATCCTTAGCTTATTTAAGTACTTCGTAAAAGAAGTACCTACTTCTTTTTGAAAGAGCTGACCTAAATAGATCGGATTGATATGAAACTGATATCCCAATGTTTTTAAGGACATATCATCCGCATAATTTTTAAGGATATGGTTTAATACCGTATGAATAATGGGACTATATTTCTCATTCTCAGGATTTGAATCTTTTTCAATCATATCGATGCACTTTTCTGCTATTTTCACTGCTTCTTCTTTTGTATTAATATATAAAATTTGATGAATCACTTCTACGTATTGCGTGTAATCCAGGAGAATCAAAAACTTATTTTTAACATGAAAGAAGAACTCCAGCAATATCCCTTTCATCAGTAAAGCCTGTCGATCTTGTTCTAATTGACTGAATAAATTCCTTATTGATACTTTCACCAAGTCGTATCGCTCATTGGCTAGTTGTTCTAATAAATCCTGATTTAAATACTCCGTAGATTTATTATTATGTTTTTTTACGTTCGTCCAGTTAAGATACATTTGTTCCGCTATTCCATGGTCACTGTCAGGTAATAACAATTTCAATTCACATTTCATTTCAAGTTCACGGTATTGATTGGTCACTTGAGAATAAGATTGTATTTCATTACTCAAAACTAAAACATACTCACCTGGAAGTTTACATTTCCTTAAAAATTCTCGGAAACAATATTTTTCGTTCTCCCAGTCTTCATGCAACCCATTACTTGACCATAACAAAAGTACATCATTGGACGGTGTAAGGACTACAAGTGCATTCGTGTGCTGTTCCAATTCTAATTGGAATGATTGAAGGAATGACTCATCTTGCTCTTCCAGCTCCAATTTCAATATACCCAAATATATAGGGCCATTAAGTGAATAACTTGGATAAAGAGAGATTCTTTCCATAAAATCTTCCAATGACATTTTACCGGTCACCCACCTCCAGATGGAATGGTCCCTTAACACTAATTTAGATGCCTCTTGTAAGGTAGATACATTTATCTTTTCCTTTACATGCTGAAGCGATGATATTAACTCCGCCTCATTAATTGGCTTTAGCAAGTAGTTTTCGATTCCTAATTGCAACCCCTTCTTAATATAGCCGAACTCTTGAAAACCAGAGAGAATGATTGCTTTGAACTGTTTACCTAACCTAATCAGTGATTCTATTAATTCCAACCCTGTTAGTTCGGGCATGTTTATATCGGTTACCAGTATATCAAAATCAATGGATTTCGCCTTTTCCAGCGCTTCCATGCCGTTCTTGGCTGTCTCAACAATTTCAAAACCTTCAGATTCCCAATCGATGATATACTTCAATCCCTCAAGTATTAGTGGTTCATCATCTACCAGCATTACTTTGATCATGTAATAGCACCTCACTTATAAGTGGTAAAACAACCGTTACAATAGTACTTATGGCTGGTGTACTTTCTAAGTTAATACCGTATGGTTCTCCATACTTCAAGCGAATCCTTTGATGAACATTCTCTAAACCTATAGAATCGGATGGACCTTCCATTAGTTGCAGCCTTTGTTTCAGTTCTTCTAACCTTTCAGGGTCAATTCCCATTCCATTGTCTTCAATTTCAATCAATAGCTTATGGTTCTTCTCCGATACCCTAATGGATATTTCATTTTTTTCTGAGTCCCTTTTAAACCCATGTATCAAGAAATTTTCAATTAAAGGCTGTAAAATGAATGGAGGGATGTAAAAATTCAAAAGTTTTTCGTCTACTATATAATTGGAAGTCAAATGGTTTTGAAATCGAATCTTATACAATTCCATATATTGCTTCGCATGATTTAGTTCATTATCAACCGTCACAAGCTCTCCGCTTTTCAAGGAATAGCGGAACAATTGAGCTAATTGAACAATCATCTTAGCAGACGTTTTTCCACCTTCCGCTAACGATTTCATCCTGATGGCTTCTAGCGTGTTATATAAGAAGTGAGGATTGATTTGTGCTTGCAGATTGGCCAATTCCGCTTCTTTTTGTTTTAACCTTGAAAAGTAAACCTTATTGATATAGTCATTGAGTTCATCCAAGGTCTCATTGAAGGTGATGGAAATAATATTTAAATCATCGACTCCACTGGAGGTTTTAATTCTTGCGTCCAGGTTGCCTTCCTGGACTTCCTTCATTTTATTTAACATCTCATCGATCCGCTTGGAATAACCTCTCAAAGACAAGTAAGGTAATCCAATGGCAACAGTTGTTAAAGCTAATATGAGGAAAAAAATAGTAAGCCTATATGTGAGTAATGGGGCCAACTCCTCTTTAGGGATAACGGCCGTAACCATCAATTGTGTAGTCGGCTCGATAGAGGAGTGTATATAATAATGCTTATCCAGCTTTAACTCCTTTTGAACTGTACTATAATTCAATTCCTTCAAAATACCTTCGTTGATATCACCATAGGAAAAATAAACATTATTATCCATATCACTTATGAGGAAGGAACCATTTACTTTTGCTTCCCTTAAGGATAGCAACCGCTGTAAGTTATCATACGTGAAATAGACGGATACATTCCCAAGCCTCTCAAGCGAAACAGGATCGTTAATCCGCTCTTGGACTCTATACAAGTCTCTTTCTTCATATTCTTGTACTGGAGGACTTTCTTCTCCGAAGTTTTTATAATAACTGCTTTGATACCATCTGCTATGGTTAAATAAGTATGCATACTCCGTACCAATGGTATCATTTTGTATTTGGATGGCAACTGCTTCTGGATCTCTTGAAAAATAGTTTTTTACATATAAATCAAAATTATAGGGAACGAACGAATCACTCGAGGAGAACTTATCTAACCGGTTCCCGATATATTCCTGATAGTCATGCTGCAAGGCAAATGCTAAATCTTCTATCAATCGCTTGTCTAAATATAGTTGTTGAACGCCATGTTTTACAAATTGATGCTTCCCTTTTACTTCGGAATGAATCTCCTTAATCACCGTTTCATGCCTATCCAATTCTCTTTGAATAATAAAATTAGAGTAATATTCAGATAGAAACACAAAGAGAATCGACATGGTGATAAAGATGATCGTCGAATAGGTAAAAAACACACGATAAAACATTCTACCACTAAGTTTTTTCATTAATTCAAACGCTTTCATTTCATTCACTCCTAAGCTGATAAACCACGATGCTATCATGTTTAGTCATTTGCCCTGTCCGTTACCGTTATGTAAAAAGGAAACAGTAACAGAGACCTTTTCATCTCTGTCACTGTTTCTTACCTATTGGCTCTTTTCTCAAAAATCGTTGCTATTTACTAGAAAACATCGCCAGTTGAACTTTTTACTACTTACACACTCTAAAGGATTGCAAGTAGTATTTTTAAGTAAAGCAGAAAAAAGAGCATGGCAGTAAGGAATATTACGGTTGATGTATTAAACGAAAAAGCAACAAGGTTTACGAAAACAGCCTATCTATTAAACTCCAATTCAATCGTTTTCACTTCATACGGTGTAAAGGAAAGGTTAATCGGACCTTCGTTAAAATCCATGTATCCTTCATCTTCCATTAAGTTGACCTCTCTCCATCGCCCGATAGAATAGCTACTATCGATCACTACTTCCTCTGTAGAACCTTCCATTTCATGGAGTCTGATGATGGTTGATTCTCTATCTTCCGCTTTTTTAATGGTATCTAATACGATCCGATCGTTGTTGAGGGTGAAAAGGGATTTCGTAAACTCCTCTTTTACTTTCCCTGCTGCCACTCTAAGTGGAGCATTCAAATAGGTGGCTTCCCTTTCGATATCATGCTTATGGGCTGGACCTTTAAATGGGTATATGGAATACGTGAATAGATGTATTCCTATATCTGCTTGAGGATCCGGATATACAGGACCTTTCAATAATGTTAGCGCCATAACGTTATCTTTTATGGAGTAGCCATATTTACTATCGTTCATTAAACCAATACCATAGTTTGGCTCTGTAATCGCAGCCCATTTATGACCGACTGTTTCAAACCTAGCCATATCCCAAGAAGTATTCCAATGGGTTGGGCGTTTTACATTTCCAAATTGAATATCATAAATAGCTTCTGTCGAGCGGATACCGACCGGGAATTCTACTTTCAATAGTTTTTGTCTTGCTTCCCAATTTATTTTTGTTTCAAAATCTATTCGTTTTGTGTGAAGGTAACAATGGACATATTGTTCTATTTGGACCTCCTGATAGTCCCAGGCAAAACGGATGGTCGTTCGCAATGGGCCATTATCCACCAGAGAACAATCCTTTAAACTTTGGATGATGTCGTATTTTTCCTGATAGAATAAATCAATATCCCATGCATCATGAGCAAGGGGCTTGTCTTCATATAATTTGAAGACATTCCCAAGAGAACGGTGTTTGAGCATCTCTCTATTTGCTTCTATATCGAAGATTGTTGTGAGATGCCCCTCCTCATTCCATTTCAATCGATAATGAGGTGTTTCCCATGTCCGCTTTGCCAAATCGACCTGACTTAATAATCCGCTCGAATTGTTTGAAGCATTAGTGGACGTAATCGATTGATACGAATATGGTTTGGTCCTCTCTATCAATACAAGATGCTTGCCCTTAGCCGTTTTCTGAGATAATAGTGGCCCCCCATTCTGTTCAAATCCTGCTTGTTCATCGGCATTATCCGGGATAGTCAGTAACGCTTCCGCCTCATATTGGTGAGGATGGACATATGACCAACTCCCCTCCCCTTTTTCTACTATTTGGGCTTCCTGATTTCCCACGAGCTCTGCACTTATCCTGACAGCTTTTTCATAATCTTTGTGTGCATCCTCGTATACTTCTGTAATCGAAGAGCCGGGGATTATATCATGGAATTGATTCAGTAAAATTAGTTTCCATCCTTCTTCCATTCTTTCTGCTGGGTAGTTATTCCACCCATTTATCACACTATTCCATAAAGAAATAAATTCTGATTCCTTGTAAAGAAACTCTAGCTTCCTGTTCATTTGTTTCATTTTCGCTTGGCTTGTATAGGTGCCGCGGTGATATTCTAAATATAACTCACCATCCCAAATATGAACATACTGATCTGTTTCACTTATTGTTTCATGAAGCCTTTGGAAATAATTTTCTGCTTTTGTAGATTGTACATTTGGTATTCCCGGGACAGTATCTAGTTGCCGTTTCATCTCTAACATCTCACGATTGACACCACCGCCGCCATCGCCGTAGCCATACGCCAATAGAAGGTCTTTGTTGATTCCTTTATCACGATATTTCTCCCACACCCCGTTAACGGTTTCTGCTGTAACCAACCCGTTATAAGTATAGAACCAGGAATCTTCCGGTCTACCAGGCTCTGGCGTGGTAATAAAATGTGTTAATATTTCCGACCCATCAATTCCCCGCCATTTGAACGTATCATGTGGCATACGATTGTATTGATTCCAACTAATCTTTGTTGTCATAAATGTGTCGATTCCTGATTTCCGTAAAAGTTGAGGCAATGACCAGCTATAACCAAATACATCCGGAAGCCAAAGGGTACGGTTCGTTTTATTGAATTCTTTTTGGAAGAAGCGCTTTCCATACAATAGTTGACGGACAAATGATTCACCAGATGGGATATTGCAGTCTGCTTCTACCCACATTGCCCCTTCGACTTCCCATTGCCCATCTTTTACTTTTTCTTTGATCTTTTCAAATAGCTCCGGATCTTCTTTTTTTATCCATTCATATAACTGTGGCTGACTTTGCAAATAGGTGTAATCTGGATATAGATCCATCAATCGCAATACAGTGGAAAAAGTTCGTTTTGCTTTTTCCTTCGTATGTTTCGTACGCCATAACCAAGCCAGGTCAATATGCGAATGGCCAATTGTATGAACGGTTACCTTTGTATTTTTTGCTAGTTCTTTCATATTGCTATCCAATGCATCCAATGCTTTGTAGGTTGATTCATAGAAAGCATCACTACCAGGAAGAGACCAATCTATAAAATAAAAAACACGATCTAGGGCAGCCATTAAATCCGAACGGATAGAATCATGTTCATTCAACCTTTTAATAGAATCGAGAATTGCTTTGGCCTTATAGTAAAAGGCATCTACCTCTTCATCAAGCCAGCCAACCCAGGCTTCTTTTAATCTATAAAATTGTTCAGAAGGAGTGCCTCCTCCTTCAAGTCCTGACCACAATAATATATCAATCTCTAATTCTCCTGTAATATCAGGAAGGATCACCTCTTGGTGATTAGAATCCACCCCTTGAAAAGGCTGTTTATTTACATATAATAATGACTCGAATCCCGAGTTGTTCCCACCACCTGTACGACCCATGTCTAAAAATAGGACCGCTTTTTTACCAGTCCATTGTTCAGGTATTTGTAACATGGTGTGAAGCCAAATATAGCGATCTCTTCCTGACCATGTATCATTCACCTTCATTTCTTTGGTGCCGTATTTTTGTGGGAGGATGGATTCCAAACCCTTTTCTGGCTCATGCATACGGAAGGCACCAATGGTTTGTAGTGCTCGATACCGTAGTCTATTTAAATCATGGATACGGTTTTGTAGCTTTTCTATTTTATAAAACATCGTCCACCTCTTTATTCTTATTATTCAAAGAAAAAGTTAGACGATGAGCATCTAACTTTTCCTCCATTTTTCACTTCGAGAAATTGATTTTATCTAACGGACTCCCAGGAACATGCATTCCAATTTCGCTTAAAATAAACTCGCTGAACATCGAGTTCGCCCATGCAAACCATGAACGTGTAAAGCTTTCAGGACGATCGGCATCAAATCCTTCATGCATATAATAAGTCGATCCATGTGTAGCTTTGAAAGTATTCACTATTCTATTTCTCTCTTCTGAGGTGGTAGCTGTCATCCCTTGAATCGCAAGGGAAATGTGCCAAATATAGTGATCTGGTGTATGATAGCTTCCGATTCCTTCCGCTGCAGCCCCTTCATAATAATATGGATTATGACGGCTTAGGATAAAATTTCTCGTATTTTTATAAACTTGGTCATTTGCGTCTGTATATCCTAAGTAAGGAATTGCTAATAGACTCGGGACATTTGCATCGTCCATTAAATTAAAATTACCAGCACCATCTGTTTCATAGGCATACATCTCTCCAAAGACGGGGTGATTAACTTTTCCACATTTTTCAATACCAACCTTTATTTCTGTAGCAAGCTCACGGCATTTACTTGCCAAAGTAGTACTATCATTCATTTCTTGTAGCATCTCGTCTGCATATTGTAAAGCTACGACAGCAAACATGTTTGCCGGTACTAAATAACCATATAAGCAAGCATCATCGCTAGGACGGAACCCAGACCAAGTCATTCCAGTCTCTACTGAATAGCCTCCTTTCCCATCACGAAGTAAAGTATCCGACACCCTGCAGTCATCACGTTCAAATAGGTAAGGTGATTTTTCTTCATGGTTCTGTTCTACTTTCCACACCCCATAAATCGTTTCTATCACTTCTTTTAATTGATCATTTAATATAGTTTCATCTCCTGTTGCTTTCCAATATAGATAGGTTAATTGGATTGGATATGCCAGAGAATCTATTTCATATTTCCTTTCCCAGATCCAGGGGCTCATATCGGTCCGGTCATTTTGATGGCCTTGATTGTTAGCGGTCTGGTTGAAAGCATTGGCATAAGGATCAAGCAAAATATACTTCCATTGACGCTCAATTACTTGCCTTAACATTTTAGCAATCTCCTTATCTTCCTTCGCAACCATCAAGTATGGTCTAACCTGTGCGGAAGAATCCCTTAACCACATGGCAGGGATATCCCCTGTAATGACAAATGTTCCTTCTTTGTCCTGCTTTAAAGTCGTTTCATACGTGTTTAAAAAACAATTTTCAAAAAGCTTCTGAACCTCCCTATCCTCTGAATAATATTCCTTCACTTTATCTATGACCTGTTGTAATGATTTAGGCACGACTTTTTCATGCTGTTTCATTCCTTGTCTCCCCCTTCTTCCTCTTCTACTGACAGGGTGATAATCTCGTTTGGCTTGATTGATATCTCCACTTTCGACTTACCGAGCTTTTCCCGTTTTTCTTCTAAAATAGTTGATAGGTAGATAGATTGGTTTGCGTTTACCTCCACCACGATATCGGCGTCTGAATTGGTGGGATTAAACCATCTGATGATTGTACTCTTTAAATCCAGTGATGGTTTACTTGTTGTTAACACAGCTTTTTCGCTGGACCATTTAAATAGGTCCATTGATTTGCCTTCTTTTCCGTCCCTTTGTTCAACCTGTACTACCGTTGGCTCCAATGGATACTGATACGCCGTAAGATAGGCTTTTGAATCCAGTACATTCCCTTTATGAGGAATGACCATATATTCGGCTTTGTTGGTTCCCAGACATTGAGCTTCTGGTGTCTCAAATACTCCCCAATCCCCAAGCTCTCCCACTGAACGCAACAGAGTCAGGGCGATTGTTCCATTTGGAATGATTTCATATTCATGAAGCCCCTTTGCCGCAATCGTCAAACCGTATTCATTATCATCAAGACTGACAAACCGTTGCATATGATGGTCAAAGGTTGGATTTTTCCATTGGGTTTCAGGTTTATTTGGTCTTTGGGCTATTTGAAAGATGCTATCTGCATAATGGTGCGTGTTCCCCGTCCCTACTGGAAACAATGCACGTAAGCGGTGGTCTTTCGCTGGATTATCCACCGTCACTTCAACTTTCAACCCTTTTGCTGCTTTTTCTAATGTTAGTACCGTTACGATGTTCAATGGTACTGTCTCTTCATGCCTTTTGGCTGTTCGTTCTGGATGCCAAACTAAATTTTCCCGTTCTTCTTTTAGCAGGTCATCAGCTGATTTAGGCACTTGGAGAGTGGTGGTGACCTCCACTGATCCACAAAGGCTATTATTTTCTACCATTCTTATGGTGGAAGAAATAGCTTCTGTAGTCACGCGCATCTGATCTCCCGTCTCTTTAAACATATATTCGTTTCCGATATCACCGGTATCTTCATATATCCCAAGGTTTTCATATACTTTTCCTGTAAGCCTATCTGTTATGGAAAAAGAACCGTTCGGATGAATAGCGACTTTTAGATATTCATTAAGTAAAGACTGTTCCGTCTCCGTCCAAATGGGTTGTTCATCATTGTCTAAAGGCTCGTTTGCCGGAACAAGGTAACACATTTCATAGCCGATATGAATGGTAGTATCCAGAATGAACGTCACTTCCACTTCCCTGGCATAATATGGTCTTCTGAAACCATCATCAGGTAAGTCGTAACCAAAGCTTACTCCCAAGTCTTTTACAACAACAGGAAGTTTTGTTGAATTCCAACGCTCCATAACATACTCAGGTATAGATTCCTTTTTTAACACGTTCGGAATAGCGGTAAAGTCCATTTCACTGAAAAATATCTTCCTCACTGCTACCTTCTTTTTTATCACTGTAGTAGCGGCTTTCCCACCTGTATGGAATACCGCTAAAGGGATGGCATCTTGGAGATCATGTGTTGAATTGATTGTATGAGCAACATCGCGTATTTGTTCTTCTATAAATTTACGTGCACCTTTTTCCACTTTTTCAAAACGCGTTTCCATTTCACGGTGCACTTCATCTACACTGCAACCGCAAATGCTATCATGTGGGTGATTTTCCATAAGCAGCTTCCAATAATACTCTAGAAAGTCCCTGTGGAATTCCCGATCCTTTGCAAATAACCCCAAAGGCTCCATTACTCTTTCCAACATGGTTTGAGCACGATCATTTGCTTGTTTTAAATAAACTCGTGCGCTTGCCGTATTCACTAATGTTGACCAGCCATCTGTCTTTTGGTTACGCAATTCCCCTCGTATCGTTTGAAGCTCTTCTGGCAATTCCTTTTTCACTTTTTCTATATACTCTTGGAAGCTGGAATGCTTAAATTTTATATTTGGAAAAAGCTCATTTGCTGTTTCAATGGCTTGGATGATATCCTTTTGCAATGGTTGATGGTCACAACCATTCATGAATAATAACTGGGATGTAGAGGCAAATCTCTCTGACTCTTCCAACTTCCTCTTCCAGAATTCCATTGCTTCTTCTTTTTCCGTCGGTATTTCGTTACCATTGGAGTACCAATTGGCAAACAGGATCCCTAACACTTTAGAGCCATCTGGAGATTCCCACATCATTTCGGAATATGGAGAGGAATATTCATCACTATGATGAACCTGATTGTTGAATCCTGTAGGCGTCACCCCTCTGCCAAAAGCTGCAACATCGATATTTGCTTGCTTTAATATCTGCGGCGCTTGCCCATATATGCCAAATGTGTCGGGGTAATAACCGATTACCCCATCCTGGCCTAATTTCTTGGTATCTTTCATTCCATACAATAAATTTCTTATGTTCGCTTCTGAGCTGGTCAAAAAAGCATCCTGCAATATATACCAAGGTCCGATAATCAACCGGCCTTCCTTGATGTACTTTTTCACTTCTTCTTCCTTCTCAGGGCGAACCTTTATATAGTCATCTACCATGATTGTTTGGCCATCCAAATGAAAACTATGAAAATCCGGATCGGATGCCAATTTAATCAATAAGTCATCGAATAATTTCACTAAATAGTATTTATGCTCTTCTAATGACATATACCATTCCCGATCCCAGTGGGAATGAGAAATGATATGCGCTGTCTTTTCTTTTGTCATGATTGGCCTCCCGCTATTTCGTGTCTGCTGCCATATTGCACTTCCTTAAATCGATTCATGGAAATCTTCATTACCCAGTATGCGGGCATTACCCCTAATGTGAATGGAATCAATCCAGGAAATTGCTGAATTAAATAGCCTATCATCATTAGTCCGATAGTTATCAATAAGTTATGCTTCAAACTAATCAGCGTAATGATGAATGGTTGAAACAGATAGTTTCTGAAGGTTTGCTGGAAATGAACGTAATAGCTAAAGAAATACAAAAAGGAGAAAACATAGATTACTAGAATAAACAAAATGATCATCGTGCTGATAAGAGCAATAATACCTTGTATTTGCGTTACTAATAGAAGGTCGATTACAAGGAAAGCGCCTATCAGAAAATAAATCCAGCCCAAAGCATTAGCCTTCCAAAAGTTATCCTTATAATAATTCCGGTACTCTTGCAGCATCGGATAATCAATTCCGCCTTTTAACCACTTTCTTGTAGTTGCAAACATCGCAACCGTGGCCGGGAACAAACCGAGGACGATTCCTCCTAACAGAATGTGGAAAATCCACATTATATTCAGTTGAATGATTCTCCAAATCCATAAACTTGATTCGGTAAAAAAGCCACCTAATCTCGTAAACATACCGTATCTCCTTTCTCGTAACATTCTTTCCAGCCAACAGCCGCTCCATATAATTGTGCTTGATCAAGATAATGGCATAATGAGAGGGAGGGGCGGATTTCCGCAAAAGGTTTTGATGCCAATACCTCATTTAATTTCTTAGAAAGTTCATTCAGAAATCCCGGTTGTCTTGTAATTCCGCCACCGATTAAAATCTTCTCAGGGTCGAGCATATACTGTATATTAAAGACCCCGACCGCTAACGTTTGAAAAAATGTATCTAGGGACTTCCTCGCTTCAGGATGACCTGCCTTTGCCTGCTCAAAAACCAACGGTCCGGACCATTTTTCAAAATACGGGTCAGCTTTTTTCAATCTGCGTGTAATTGCTGAGGAAGATCCCAACTCACTCCATGTGCTAGAAGCAGAAAATTCACGGTCCAAAAGAATGTATCCAAATTCTCCTCCATGCAAGTTAGCCCCTTTATAGAGCTTCTTATTGATGACAATCGCCCCGCCTATTCCTGTACCGCAAATCACACAAGCATATGTATCGATAGTTGCAGCTGCTCCATTCCACATCTCTGCCAGTGCCGCACAATTCGCATCATTCTCCATAAAGACAGGTAACTTAAAATACTCTTCTAATAGTTGTTTAACATTTTGTTCATGGACGAAAGGTACAGAACTATACCCAAGCACATCCCCAGTACTACTTACACTTCCAGGACTACTGACACCAATTCCAATGATGGAATACTTCTTGCTATACGTTTTGAACTGATTTTGCACCCATTGAAGAAAGCTTTTACAAGATCCCGGTGTTTCTATTTCCTTCTTGCCTTCTAGCTTTCCGGCCCTTGAAATACAGGCAATCTTCGTAAAAGTCCCCCCAATATCAATCGTCAAAATACATTCCATCATTTCACCCATTTATCCGGAAGAGCATTTTCCTTCGCTAATTCAGCAAACCAATATGCACTTTTTTTCTTATGGCGATCCATCGTTTCTAAATCTAGTCTTATTAATCCGTAACGATTCTTATATTCATTGAGCCAAGACCAATTATCAATGAACGTCCATACGTGATATCCATAACAGTTGGATCCTTCTTTGATTCCTTTTTGTAACCAACGCAGATGATTTTCCACAAACTCTATTCGATAATCGTCTTGCACTTCACCGCTCATATTAAGGTATTGTTCTTCTCCTTCCACGCCGATCCCATTTTCGGCAACATACCAAGGAATGTTCAAATATTCATCACGTATCCTGAGCGCGATATCATACAAGCCTTTTTCGTATATTTCCCAGCCCCTATGTGGATTCATTTTGGCATTTGGCCACTTATATGGCGTAAAGTAATTTTGTAATACTTCGCCATTGACGCCTTTCTCCCCAGCTTGCACCCTTCTAGGTTGATAGTAATTTACACCTAGAAAGTCAATTTTGTGTTGTTTTATTAACGTAAAGTCCTCCGCCCTGCAGTTTAGAATTATTTGTTCCTCCTGCATAAATTCCTTTAGCTCTACAGGAAAAGTTCCGTGAACAGCTGGATCTAGGAAACTTCTGTTAAACAAGATATCCGCCCAATTTGCTGCCTTTAGATCAACAGGATCAGCACTGCGGGGATAGCTAGGTGTTAAGTTTAAAATAATCCCTATTTTGCCTTTATAGTAATTCTCTTTAAATACTTTCACTGCTTGAGCATGAGAAAGTATCGTATGGAATCCAGCTTGGAAAGCTCTCTTTAAATCAACTATGGCCGGTAAGTGTTTATCATTTAAATATCCCATTTCTATCGGAACAATTGGTTCGTTAAATGTCACCCAATCTTCTACCAAATCCCCAAAACAATCAAAAGCAGTTTTAGCATAATAGCCAAAATCTTGAACGATATCGCGATTCTCCCAACCACCTTTCTCATGCAGATAAAGTGGCATATCAAAGTGAAATAAATTTATGATTGGCTTCACACCGTTATCTTTTAACCTTGTAAAAACATCTCGGTAAAAGTAAACAGCCTTTTCATTTACATTCTTTCCATCTGGCAGCAGTCGCGCCCATGAAATAGACGTCCTATAGGAATTAAAACCAATATCTCTCATGGTTAAAATATCAGTTTTATAGTTGGTGTAAAAATCAGAGACTTTTTGGGGACCTATTTGTTGATAGAATCTTTCTGGTTCTGTTTGAAACCAATGATCCCACACTGTTGGCGCTTTTCCATGCATATCCGAAGCCCCTTCAAGCTGTGGTCCAGAAGATGCAGCCCCCCATAAAAAATGTTCCGGGAATTTTTCCATTCTCTAAGTCCTCCCCCATTTTAGAAATCGCTTACATTGCGTTACTCTTATCATATAAAGAAAAAAAAGGACTTGGAACGGATTCGCCCCAAGTCCTTTAATAAACACAGGAAAACTTTAAAAATGACATTAAAATCTTCCAGCTCTAAAATCCATATACCTCGAACTCAAAAATTCTTGTTGCCTGATCCCCACCTTGTGTTGGCTGTTGGACAGATAAGCGAACGTATCTTGCCTCTGTTAAGGAGATCGTATGTTCACTCACTCCACCAACATTATTTGTTACAGCAACCACTCTTTCCCAATCTTCTCCATCTCCGCTCACTTCGATGGTAAAGGCCCTCGTATTGAATGCAGCAGGTTCTCCACCCGATTCAGCATGTTTCAAAACAAAGCTGGAAAGCTGATAGATCTCTCCCAAATCTATTTGTAACCAACTGTTGGAACCTATGGCGCACCATTTACTATTGTCGGTTACTTTTCCGTCCACCGCATATTGCGGTGCTTCAGTTGGGGAACATTGCCCACTTGCAGTAGCCGATTTATTTAACGCTACATTAGCAATATTAGCGGCATCCTCTGAAATGGTGATGAATGCCTCTCTAAGGAGCACATCTTCCCCTTCACTGTTCCTGGCTATTAACTTCACGGGATAAACTCCCTCTTCCATATAAGTAACTATCGGGTCTTCTTCCATGCTAGACACTGGATCTCCGCCTTCAAATACCCATTCCACCTCTTCAGTTGCCTCCGAGGACTCATTAAAGAATTGGATGTCCTCCCCAGGTGCAGCAATAGATTTACTGACAGAGAAGCCTGCTTTTGGTGTTGGATAGGCAGGCCATTCAAAAGTGATGAGTGCCCCGGAGCGACTTCTTGTTAGATTGTGATTAACAGATACAACTTCCAGGGTTGTCACATTCTCCTTTTGCTCTCTTCTAAGGTCGGAAATATAATAAACATCATTGGGAACCGCTCCTACAAATTCCTTTTCACCATTTTCTAAATGACGGTAAATCTCATAATGCTTGACATCCTCCGACCCTTCCCATTTCAAGGAAATATCTGCATAAAGCCCTTGTTTAAAAACAGTATCTGTCACAGATACATTAGAAGGCATGTCAGGAAGTGTTTTGTCATGTTTATTCAGAACCTTTAGTTCACCAATATTCATACTATAGTCTTCCACTGGCTTATCACTCTCGAAATATAAAGAAATCGTTGCGATACTTTCACCAGCAAATTTCTTTAACTTAATATCCTCTGTAACCCATTTCCCATTACTTTTCTTCTTCACATCGAAAAATGTAAAGGAAGCGGGGTCATCCAAGAAACTGACTCCTACTTTCATATTCGTCTGTTTACTGGATCCTTTAAATGTAACCCCTATTTCCGTATCTTTTTCCACCTTTATATTTGTCTTGTATAATTTTACGTGTGTCGCATTTTCCTTTGACAGATTTCCTGAAACTTTTAATGAGCTCCCACCATAGAATGCTTCATCCCAATCAAAATCAACCTGTAGTGCTTCCCCTTTACTTTCCGTAAACCAACGCCAAGTTGGTAAAACATCCTGCAAACTGCGGTTATTCCACGACTTATTTGATTTTACTTTTCCGTCAATCGTGAAGAACTTCCCACTACCCGTGTTAAAATTTGTTATAAAAGGGGCTTTATTGATCACAGTGGTTTCACTGAAATAATGTGCCATCCCTTTCCAACTTTCCGGATTATCATGGGTTTGACTTGGGTTACCTGCCTCCCCAACCCAGAATTGTTGTTCTTTTTGATAAAAATCCTCCATATTATCGGTCGTCTTAAACGCCCAATCCGGACGATAGATGCCTAGGGATGCAAACGGCGAACCATTCGCAGGGAAAAGATTTTCCCAGCTCACTCTTGAACCCGTTCCATTTGCCTCCACATCAATTCCCGCAAATAAATCATAAGGACTGCGCCCAAGCTCTAATGCTTTGTTATAGGAACGTTCCTGGCTATTGTTCCACCACCAGAAATTAAGGAACATACTGTCTGCGACCCTGGTGTCATCTTCTTGAAGAAACATCTTATTGCGGTCGGTTAAGTAATTCTGCCAATTGATGCTCCCGTTTTCCACCATGGAGTCATACCACATAATGTGCATCTCTTCTTGCTTGTTTTCTTGTAAATAGATTAGAAATTGTTGCATCTTTGCAGCAGTTTCAGCGGATCCACCTTCTGTTTCTTGATTGATGAACCAACCGTCAAAGCCGTAATATTCAGCTACCTCCAATAGCTTGTCCGCAGCTGGAAAAGACCCATCCTCACGCTGGGCAAGCATCTGATCTACCCATTCATCTCTCCCACCATATACTTTTGGAGGAAAAAATACGTTTCCTAAAATAGGCACACCGTTTTTATGAGAAGCATCGATAACATCTGCACTTGGAGGGGTAATTATCCCTTCACCAGCCGAGCCTGCCCAATACACCATTAAGTCTACATACTGCCAATAGCTGAACGTATTAGCAAAAAAACTGTTCCCCCCTTGTGATGGAACCCCGCTCGTGTTAGGGTTTAGTGCAGAAAGGGCTACTATTTTAGCATCTGATTGTTGTGTATCATTACTATTAAATAGGACTTCCCTTTCAGCTAGAGGAATAGAACTTCTATTGAATTCAGCATGAGGGTCGTTTTCCGGACTCCATTCGAGCAAGCCCTCTGGGTACCAGTAAGAGGATTCTGGTTGTTTTGCAAAACCATTGATCGGATTCATACAAATAAGTAAAACTACTAATGCGCAGAAATATAGAATACTACCCTTCTTTCTCAACATCACTCACCCCTATTGTTTTTTCCGTTCGATATTAATAGAAACATCCAACTATGACTTTTCCAACTTTTCCATCATCACCTACTTTACAAATGAAGAGGCAAAATTAAAGCGCTTACAATGATGGGTTTAAAAATTCAGAATTTTCCCCTCCTAAGATAAACAACAAGATATAAGATGGCCTATAGAGTGTCAATCTGTCACACAAAAGAGCTATAGATTTTACACCATTCCTTTAGTTTCTACATTAGAGGGGGAGAAGACAGGGCTACAGACTTTGCCTTATTCTCTCAAGCCCACACTATCGCTTCCAATGGAAAATCAAAAATAAAAAGGGGACAACATGACTTGCCCGTTGCCCCTGTACATTTATGAATAATTCTAATGATGGTTTTGCTTCTTTACTATGCAGGGTCCTTTAATAAGGAACCTGGGACACAACGTTACTCGAAATATGGTACGCAAAGTTGGTCAAATACTAGACAATTAAACCAATGTATCTGCTCTTCCCCTTTATCACTTAACCACTTCATTCCAACTTCCCTGCAGCTTCCGAATGTATAGGATCTGTCCGATGTGATAGGCGTTATGAGTGGTAGCGTTGCTTATTAAATGCCACCATTTCGCTTCCACTGGAAAACCAGTGGCATCTCCGCACAGCTTTTCTTCCGTAAGGATTTCCTGCCAAGCCAATAGACCTTCAAGCAACTCCGTTTTCATTCGATCAAAGCTGTATTCTTCAGGGATAAGGAAGCTCTCTTCATTATTCTCAACGGACGGAACGGCTTTAACATCATCGGCTCGATAACGCTTTTGCCAAACATTATTCCAAAACAAAAGGTGCCAAACTATCTCCGCAATACTGTTCGAATTATCATTCGGTTTCCAAAACGCATCCTCTTCTTTAAGCCCTTCTACCGCTTCCGCAAAGGAAACATACCAACTCCTATCATTGGCATTGGCCAACAGCTGATCAGCAAGTACTTCTTTTGCATGTGTCATTTTGTCCTACACTCCCCTTAATCATTATTTAAAGGGTATTCTCGTCTTAGAGGCTAATTCCTTTAATTCTTTACCACTGCGAGAATATTTCTTAAAATAGCACGCATTATGTTATGATGTTTAGGTTGTTTATCTACCACATAACACACTTTCATTCAGCTTAGAAAAGAGGTATTTATGCAATCTGAAAAATTAACGAGGCAACACTGGTTGCTCATCTTAACACTTTCTTTATTAACGTTTGTCCTTGGTACAAGCGAGTTTGTTATTGTTGGGATCTTGACGGAGATTTCCTCAAGCCTTGATATGTCTAATGCAAAAGCTGGTACGCTTGTTTCTGCGTTTGCCATTACATTTGCCATCGCCACACCGATCGTGATGTCTGCAACAAGTCATTTTCCAAAGCGTAAATGGATGTTGTTTTTAATAGGGGCTTTCATTATTTTCAATGCGTTGTGCGCGGTTTCTACATCTTACACGATGCTACTTTCTTTTCGGATTTTGACAGCAATTGTGACGGGTGTTCTTATATCCCTAGCCATGATTGTGGCAAGTGAAACCATGCCGGCAGCAAAGCGGGGACTTGCCATATCTTTCGTGTTCGGCGGCTTTACGCTTGCGAACGTTATCGGGGTGCCGATTGGGACGGTTGTGGCATCATGGTTTGGATGGAATTCCACGTTCATGCTGACGACTTTATTGGGAGTACTGGCATTCGTAGCATCTTATTTCGTGCTGCCAAGCAAGCTCAGCCAGGTCCGAAGCTCGATTCGGGATCAGTTCTTGTTGCTGACCAACCCTAGAATCTTGATTGCCTTTTTCATTCCCGCTCTCGGATTCGGGGCAACCTATGTCGTGTTCACATATCTTGTTCCGCTTCTGAAGGGAATGGGAGCACCAAACTATTCCATCAGTTTAATTCTTTTTGCATATGGATTCATCTCGATTTTCAGCAATATTTTGGCAGGTAAAATAGCCAGCCATAATGCAATCGGTCGCCTTCGTTTTGTGTTTCTCATTCAGGCGGTTGTTCTGATAAGCTTATTTTGGACTACCAACCATTTCGGGCTGGGACTTGTAAACATTGGATTGATGTCGTTAATGGCCATTCTCATAACCACATCCACCCAGCTCTACCTGATAGACCTTGCTGGAATCTATCAACCAAAAGCAACTGGGCTCGCCGCCTCCCTCATGCCTGTGGCAAGCAACGTCGGCATCGCTTTTGGATCAGCCCTGGGTGGGTTAGTCTACCATCAAGCCGGCCTCATTCATGTGACATGGGTTGGCGGTATTGTTGCTATATGTGCGAGTCTTCTTACGTTCCTTAGTTATTATTTGGATCAGAGGGAGCTATCGAGGGGACAAGCGCGCTGACCCAATTCTTATGCATAGACGCAAAACCCCGAGAATACCTTGTATTCTCGGGGTTTTCACTTTGACTATTATAGTTCGATAATGGGTGTCGGTGTACTTGTCCCTTCAACCCTACTCTCCATCGCCCATATCCCCTGGCATTGGTGCCATTACCGGTGATACAGAATCATTCTTACTAATTTCTACCTCAACTGTATAGGTCATTGCAATAAACTGATTAAACGCACTCATACCGACTATGGTCCCCTTAATTTCTGGGGAGTCGACATATTTCACAATATAATTCACGTTCGCTCCCTTAGATTGATAGTCTTCATAAAAGAGACGTGGTAAATCTCCATCTAATTGACCACGATAATCTCTTAAATACGGGCGTCCTAATGAATACACCACAGTGATGGCCGTCTCCTCTTGACCCGTCAGTTTTGTACCCGCTTCAACCGATTGAGAAATGAGTTTCCCATATGAGACATCGGAGTGGAATTTTTGTTTTACCGATAACACCAATCCTGTTTGTTCACTCGCTTCATCCGGTGTAAGATCTCCGAAGTTCGGCACAATCGTTGCCTTTCCTAAGGAGACTTTCACTTTCATTTTGTCTTTCTTAGCAATTTTCTCCTCTGCTTTTACACTCTGACTGATAACCAGATTAGCTTCAATGGTGTTTGAATCTTCTTCTTCATACTCCATCTCAATCATGTTTGTTTTGGCCCATTGTTCCACTTCTTCTTTTGGTTTGTTAGTAAAGTCCGGAACCGTGATATCCTTTGCAAACACTTCTTCTCCTTTAGACAGGTACACAGCAGCACTATCTTTTCGTTTATAATCCTCAGCCGCAATATTGCTATCTCTTATTTCCAGCCGGATGAATTCCCCTTGCTTAATTGTTTCACTGAATTCGTATACCACTTTGAGATTCTTTGCATAATTTTCTTCAATCCAACTTATAATATCAGCTTGAGATAGCGTTGAAAAATCAGGAAGTGGAATGACATCTTCAGGATCTGCCCCTTTGCTACTTACAAATTGAACCGTTTTTCCTTTGCGAACTTTATCTTTTTCTGGAACACTTTGAGAGATAATTTGGTTTTCCTCATACTCCGTACTAAATTCTTGGGTTAATTCCATTTCTAAGTCGTTATCCGCTATCCAAGAACGGGCTTCAGAAACAGGCTTACCCACAAAGTCATCCATCTTTACATGTACCATTTGATAGTATATGAAAAAGAGTAGGATACCGGCCAGAACAGATCCGGCGATAATAATCCCTTGCTTACGCCGTTTATTTCTCCTATAGTCAGGGTCCACCTCTACTTCTTCATCTGACCTATCGGTGTCAGCATCCACCTCTACTTCTTCATCTGACCTATCGGTGTCAGCATTCCCTTGCACCATATTAGAATAATATCTACTTTGTGTAGGTTGCTTTTCTGAATTACTACTAGTTGACGGTACCGTCTCTACTTTTGGCTCTTCTTGAATATCGTCACTTTTTTGTTCCTTCTTTTCCCCAGACCTCTTTTGCTCATTCTCTAATTTATCATAATTATCTTTACCAAACTTGGATAAAAAGTCACTCATACGGAGCTAAGACACCCTTTTTCAGTTGAAATATTTTATCAGATTGTTGAGCAACTTCTTGGGAATGAGTTACCACGATAACGCACTTTTGATGTTCGTGCGCTAATTTCTTAAAAATAGCGATGATTTCTTGTTCCATTTCTTCATCCAGGTTTCCTGTTGGCTCATCAGCAAGGATTAACTCCACATTTGTTGCTAAGGATCTTGCTATGGCCACACGTTGCTGTTCTCCACCAGAAAGTTGGTTTACCCTGCGATCCGCCTTACTTTTCCCAATGCCGATATAATCTAGTAGATTGTATGCGACAGTCATTTTATCATCAGGTAACGGGTTTTCTGTGATTGACATCGGAATTAATACATTTTCCACCGCTGTGAAGGTGGGGATCAGATTATAGTTTTGAAAAATGATCCCCACATTATTGCGGCGATAATAATCATAACCAATACCTTTAATATCTTGTCCATTAAACAAGATAGATCCATTTTGTGGCGTATCCAAGGCACTTATAAGGGATAGAAAAGTACTCTTTCCAGAACCCGATTGTCCTAAGATGGTATAAAACTTTCCTTTTTCAAAGGAAATGTTTGTATCTTTTAATATAAAACGGCGATTCTCACCATCTTGGTAGTAATAGTTCAAGTCTTTTACTTCTAATATCATGTTTCATCACCTTTCAGGTTGTAGGTTTGCAAATTACAAAAAATGTTTCAAAACATGTTTACTTTCTTATAAAGAGGGTATCTATTAATAATGTCTGTTTATTTACAACATTATCTTTCTCGGATTCAATCGAATGATGTAAATCAGCGGTAGAATCGTTGATAATAGAATCGTCGCAATTCCTACCCCATAGAATAAAAAGATAAATGAAGCATCCAATGACACTTGATAAGATGCAAGGACATCATCTGTAGTCAAATTAGAGTGCATGCTTGAATTAGGATACATGTAGTAATCTTCGTTAGTTTGACCTTTTTCCGTGTTGATCATCGTATCCGATACGCCTTGCGCTAAATAGTTTCCAGTGAATAAGGACAAGGTGATCCCTATAAGGGAAACAATCATCACTTCCAAAATGATTTGGCCAACCAGACGCCCACGACGCTCCCCTAGGGATAAGTAGATACCTAATTCACGTTTGCGATCACGTAAGAACAGAAGTACAACAAGACCGATAATCATAACGGTTGTGATAATTGCTGCAATCAATACATAGTTGGATAATTTAGACATGGATTGAATAGGAGCAGAGATTGTGTCGTATTGATCACTAGCTTTTCGCACCGTATACAATTCAGGTACCAATGGCTTTACTTCTTCTTCAAACGAAGCACTATCCTCCGGCTTGTTCAATACAAAAATAGGCGAATAGTATTCGGACATCTCTTCATTTTCCATCATCTCTGCAAATTCCGGATCAGACTTTATATACTCTTCTATATGTGCTCTATTTTCAGCTATTACCACTTCGTTAGGTACATAAATGGTATTTTGAAGATCCATATCCATCCAATCATACATACCTCTATCTTTGTTCGATCCTTCTTCCTTCTTCACCGACTGCGGCTCAAAAAATCCTATTACTTCTAAAACCACATCACGAACAGCAGTAGGTTTATCACTATTCATACCATAGATTTCACTATTTAATACGAACGTATCACCGATTTGGAGGCTATTTTTATCAGCCAATTTTTTAGAAATAATAGCAACAGAAGATCCATTCTCTATTTCTTCCTTCTTAAAAACACGACCATCCGTCAATTTTGATTTTTGTTCTTCAAAATCAAGGACAGGGGCATAATTAATCCCTTTTATCATAAAATCCATACTTAAGAAAGAATCATCTGTTACATGCTCAAAATCTTCTTGATGCTCTCCTCTGTAGCTTTTAAGCGTTTTAGAACCTAAATGAATATTGGTATTATAGTCATAGTATTTTACATAGGATAATTCTCCAATCTTCTTAATCAGGTCGAGATCCAAGTTTTTAATCTCATACTCACCCAATTCTTCAGCAGACATTTCATCCAAAGCCTCGTAATCAAGCTCGACCGTTGTTGCTGCTCCTAATTTTTCTTTAATGCTTGTCTCTACATTCCCCGTTGCTTGTTGAATGGAAATTGCTCCTGAGATTAAATTACCCAGCACAAAAATGACCAACAATAAAATAATAGACTTTCCTTTGTTCCTTGTAATGCTAAGCAATCCCCGTTTAATAAAATTCATGTACAATCCCCCCATTTTAGTTAGAATGCAAACGCCGACCTTGGTTTTTGTAAGCTCCCTTGGATATTTCTATATGTAAAGGACAAAGAAGCACCACCTCCTTCAAGGAGATGATAATCTCAAAAACTAGTAGTTCATAATAACTCCGAGTTTTTCTTCTACTTTCGCCTAGTAACGACATTGCAGCCTATATATAGACGTATAAACATAACAAAAAGTTCCATAATATCTTAAAAAAACCCAAAATATAATGGTTTTTCCAAATAAAATGAGAACTTCCTTGTTTCAAGAAATCCAATATAATAAACAGAAGCTAAATTCAATCATATATATACCTTAAATCTTTGAGTCGAGGGGACAGGCACGCCGACCCATTTTCTTAGTGCAAGGCGCACAAAAGCCGAGAATAGTTGGTATTCTCGGCTTTTGAAATTCATTTAGATAAGGGGTCACAATCCGTTTTCTTTCTCAAACCCATCAAGCAATGCACGCACTTCGTCAGTTGATTTCGTGTTCATGAGTTGATTTCTTAATTCCCCAGCCCCACGGAAGCCTTTGACATAGATTTTGAAAAAACGGTGTAGCTTTGATATGGAACGTGGCACTATTTCCGCATAATGATCTTGCAGGTCCAGCTGCAGCCGTAAGAGATCAAGGTACTCCTTGCTGCTGTGCTCTTTCGGCTCTTTTTCAAAAGCGAAAGGATTCTTGAAAATACCTCTCCCAATCATCACGCCATCAATGCCATATTTCTCCGCGAGCTCCTGCCCCTTTTGGCGGTCAAGAATATCTCCATTGATGGTTAGTAGCGTATTTGGAGCGATACGGTCACGTAATTCTTTAATATCGGGAATCAATTCCCAATGGGCATCCACTTCGCTCATTTCTTTTCGTGTACGTAGATGAATGGAAAGGTTCGCAATATCCTGTTCTAGGATATGCTTCAACCACTCCTTCCACTCGTCCACTTCCGTAAAGCCGAGTCGCGTTTTCACGCTGACAGGCAATCCGCCAGCTTTTGCAGCTTGGATCAATTCCGCTGCAACATCCGGACGTTGGATAAGGCCGCTCCCTTTCCCTCTTGTCGCCACATTCGGTACAGGACAACCCATGTTGATATCAATTCCTTTAAATCCCATCTCCGCCATGCCGATACTCATTTGACGGAAATACTCGGGATTATCTCCCCATATATGCGCCACCATCGGCTGTTCCTCTTCTGTGAAAAGCAAGCGACCGCGCACACTGTCCTTTCCTTCTGGATGACAATAGCTGTCGGAGTTTGTGAACTCTGTAAAAAACACATCTGGTCGCCCTGCTTTCCTTACAACAGAACGAAATACAACATCCGTCACATCTTCCATCGGCGCCAACACAAAAAACGGTCGCGGTAAATCACGCCAAAAATTATCTATCATGTCCAACTCAAATCCTCTCGTAATGTATACAATAACTAACTAATTTCACGTTCAAAAAATTTACACCTATACCTTATATCATGCTTCCTAACTTATTATCAAACACATCCATCTTTGGACATGTGTGAATGGGAAGAATTCTTTCGAAAACCGACAATGTTTATTTTAACGAAAATCGGTCCCCAATGGAATTTATTTAAACAAAATGCCAGAAGATACCTGCATCTATAGAAGAATTTCTAGGTAGATGTAGGAGCATAAATAATGATTTAAATGAGGAAGTACTCATTGTGATAGTGGACCCGGGATTGATATAACATGACTGAACTATATACCTTAACTGCAACCGAACTCTCCCCTCTCATTGAATAAATTTTAATTTAAGATTTAAAAACGTAAAAAGGCAACAGCCCAAAGGGGGTAGTTGCCTTGTTTTATATGAGTTTCGAGCTATCCATGGCAAAATACGGGGATAGCCGTATAAACTTATCCCTTTCCTTTACCTTTCTTCTTTTCTCCTTGCCCAAAATGAATGGGTTCTTTGTTCTCTGCTAGAACAACCCCGTTTAAATCCATCATCCTGATATGTGGTTCTTCTCCATTAAATAGCTCGGAATGCTTATATAGCTGGCGGACAATCGAATCAAGTGACACAG
This sequence comes from Sutcliffiella sp. FSL R7-0096, assembly GCF_038595065.1. Taxonomy (NCBI): domain Bacteria; kingdom Bacillati; phylum Bacillota; class Bacilli; order Caryophanales; family Bacillaceae; genus Sutcliffiella; species Sutcliffiella sp. FSL R7-0096. Next base: position 644,349 of record NZ_CP152003.1, on the reverse strand, counting down.
CTTGAAGGGAATTTTCAAGTGATTCGCCTTCTGAATTATTAACGACTAGCTCGACAGTGTCCGTATCTACTAGCTCTGCCCTTTTCAGCAGTACATCCCCTTGATCGTTAGGTTCGGTAAACCTGAATAAAATGTCATTGAACGTTTGCTCTGACAAATAAATATCTTCCCACTTGAAGTCCCTGGAATCAAGATCCATTGCTTCTAATTCTTCAGCAGTAGTGAAATCTCCCCTATTAGCCATCTTTTTCGCTTGTACCTTATTGGCAACATTTTGGGCTTCTTTCCCCGCCTTATCTTCATTGCCTCCACAAGCAGTAAGCAGCCCCATAATAGTAAAGACAATCAGTGCTTTTTTTAGCAAAATGGTTAACCCCTTTCCCGCATTTAATCAGATGAGGGTTATTATTAGCTATTTAAGGGTTATTATTCTTGGGGATCCTGAGTTATATAGAAACCCCATTTACATTTATGGAACCACCTGAATTAAAAAAAGGAAGAGTTCAGTCTTCCAAGCGACCGTATGGAACCACCTGACCCCAAAAAAGGAGAAGTTCAGTCGTCCAAGAGCTCGTATGGAACCACCTGAACCGAAAAAAAGAGGACTTCAGTCGTCCAAACGGTCGTATGGAACCACTGAATCAAAAAAAGGAGGACTTCAGTCGTCCAAGCGGTCGTATGGAACCACCAAAATCGAAAAAAAGAGGAGTTCAGTCGTCCAAGCAATCGTATGGAACCACTTAAATCGAAGAAAGGAGCACTTCAGTCGTTCAAGAGGTTTTGTGTCCGTCCTGCATCCTGGCCTTTTCCTTGATAAACATCACTCCAATTAAACCAAAAATAGAAAAGATTACCAGAATGAGGAAACCGTAGTAGTATCCATTACCAATACTCCCTGAAGTTGACTGAAAATGATCTAATATATAGCCAAAAATGCTTGGCAGCAATACTGCACTTAGAAATCCACCCGTATTTGCAAACCCCGAAACAATGCCTGATTCTGTGATAGGGAAAGATTGACGAACGACTGCAAAGGTTAAAGAATTTGACCCGAATCCAAAGCCAATGGTAAAGAAAAGTATAATTACTAAGTAATATGGTGGATGCTCATTAAATAAAAGAAAGAAAGACCAACACACTAAAACCGTAATATGAAAGACAATATATGGTCGTTTAATGGTTCCTAAATAACTTGAAATCCATCCAATTAGAGGTGCACCAATAAGCGCTCCAATGAGACTAATCATAATAAGTTGACTTGCATCTAAGCGTGACATTCCATACACATCCATTACATATGGAACTGCCCACGAACCGATAAATCCTATATACCCTCCGACAATCCCAAAGTGGCAAAAGAATAATGCCCATGCCTGCCGATTCGAAAATATTCTCCGAAGTAAAACCGATGTTTTTTCATGTTGTCTTTTATTTTTTACGAATAGCGATTGCTTTGATTTTTTTACGAGTACAAAATAAAGAAAAAAACTACATAAACATAAAAGGACTCCAGCTGAAAGAAATGCCCCCCTCCACCCAAGTAAGACTATAAATAAGGAGAAAGGAACAGTTGCAAAAAGGAAACCAAGGCTTCCTGTCATTCCGGCAAAACCAATCAATCGAGTAAATTCTTTTTTACTAAACCATTGGCTTAAAACTAACACCATATTTACCCAGATAGTCGCATCCCCTATTCCCGTTAATATTCTAGCAGAAAAAAGGACGAATTCATGTGTACCAAGGCTATAAACGATTGTACCTATACCTGTAAGAGCGGCACCTATAATAAGAAAAAAACTGGGTCCATAACGATCAGCCAAAAACCCCATTGGAATTTGCAAAGCGGTGTATACAAAAAATTGGATACTTGTCACTAATCCAACCGTCGCTGCCGTTATGCTAAAATCCGTCATCAATTGGTCTGTAATCAATCCCGGAGCGGTTCGTTGGCTCGACATCAATAAATATGTAAACAATACAGAAGTAAATATAACCCATCTAAATTTACTATTTTGTTTGTCCATGTTATCTACTCCTGTTAGCTTTTACCCTATATATATGGGGTTCCTGCAACAGTAGAAACAGTATTTAAAAAGTATTGCTTGTAATCGAACCATAATAAATCCCCCAAACTGTTGTTTGAGGGAACATGGTTTGAAAAAATCACTTATTTTGGTTATCTGGTAATACGGCCACTCCATATCCCGGATACACATGGGATGTTGGTGAGTTTGTGTTCTTGCTTCAATAGCATCCATAACTACTAACTAATCTTACGTTCTTTACCTTCTACTACCACACCTTTTCTTACGTTCCTTTCCCACGCACGATCCTCATCCATCATCTTCTTGGCTGCAAAAATGGTCAAGAATTGGATAAAGATGATTGGTATTCCCATAAGGCCGGAAAGAACTTCTAGAGGTGCCAAACCACCGATCCTCATTAATACAAGAGCAATTACTGTCACAACCCCAGAAATAATTAAACGTAACCCTTTTGAAGGTTCAAATTTACTCATATCCCTTGTGCCTGTATACGATGCAATTGTATACGTAGTGGAGTCAAGTGTGGTCGTCAGGAAAACCGTTGTAATAAGCACAAACACGATCATGACAATCATAGAAAAAGGTAAAGAAGCAAGTATTTCCGGAATGGCCGCCATTGCATTTTGGTTTTGGACAATTTGTAATACAGGAACTTCTCCTGTAATATATCGATCTACACTAAGACCACCAAGAACGCCAGTTGCAATCCAAGAAATAAGTGTAGGTGCCAACAGATATGTCAAAATCATCTCTTTGATTGTTCTGCCACGAGAAATCTTTGCTGCAAATATACTATGCAACATCGCCCAAGTGGCGCAATACGCAAACCAAAACACGGTATTGCTTTCCATAATCGAGTTCCCTTGGCCAAGCGAATTTGTAGAAAAAGACATATCTATATAATTCTTAACTAAAAATCCAATACTATCAGTAAAATAAGTCAGGATGAATACCCCAGGGCCTGCAATCATGATGAATAAACCGAAAGCAGCGGCTAAATACATATTAAGTGTGCTTAATCGTTTGATTCCTTTATCAATGCCTAAATAAGCACTGGCAGAAAATAATAAAACCCAAACAATGGTCACAAGTAACGTCAAACCAAATGTAACCTCGATATTTGCCAACTTGGATAAATTATAGGTAATGATGGGTGTTCCCAATCCAAGCGTGACAGCTGCCCCAGCGATAATACTAATTAAAAAAATAATATCAAGGATTTTTCCACCGAATCCATCTGTGAATCTATCCCCAAAAATGCACCGGCACGCTTCCGATATTCGTATCAATGGCTTTTTACGAACATGCATGATGTACCCCATAGCAGGAGCTGCCATGACAAAGATGGCAAAGACTTGGAAGCTCCACAAAAACATACTATAGGAATTTCCCCACAATAATGCTTCTGCCGACCTTGCTTCCGTTCCAAATGGAGGTTCTAATGCAACATCAGTCCATTGAATCATGCCTGTCCGCATAATGGTAGATCCTAGACCCATCGCGATTAAAATCGAAGCATATTCAAACATGGTGTACTTTGGTTTCTCCAATGGATCTCCCAGCACCACTTTCCCATATTTTGAAAATGAGAAAAATAAGGCAGCTGCCACCATTAATGCGGCATACCACATATATCCCCAAGTAAACATTTCCACAATGTGATTAAAAATGTTGTTTAACAGATTTAGGGATTTTGTTTCGTAGACTGTAAATGGAATACTAATTCCTAAAATAATCAACATCGATGGTACAAAAATTTTGTAGTCTATTAAATTATTTATACTCTCTCCTTTTATTCCTTTCATCACGTAAAAGCCTCCAGCACTTTATTTCTACTCTAAGCTAGAAGTAAATACGTATTTGATTGAAATGTCTTCTAGATGAACCAACGGCATCCTTCCATCACATTAATGCGATGATATAAAATGAATAATGCGGGAAGTGTATTGGTATCTAGATGATACGTCTTACTATTCCAGCATTAAAGAGAGATGATTTGATTTTTCTTTAAAATGTAAGATGGATTTCTTGTTATCCCTACTACTTCTATATAGGAATCTTTTCTTGAGCGGATAACAAAAAGAAACGGTCAGAAAAGCCATTGACTCATTTATAGATTACTATTCCCTAGCAATCTATAGAATAAACAGCACCCACGTTAAACTTTCTGCTTTTTTCATCCCACGTTTATTTCGATGAGATCCATCCGTACACCCTCAAGCAACATTTTCATTATATCATAACATTCAGATAATTCGTGATATGCGATCTTGGTACTACTATCTGAGAGAAATGGGGACGGTCGTAGCAACTAATACAAGAATGGATAAACCATTTCAATTAGTGAATGTTTTGCTACAAAAAAGCCCTATCCACCAATGGATAAGGCTCCTCCTATTTATGCCAATTCAATTTCCTCAACAGCCTCACCATGTCCATAGTGTGTGTAGCAACACATGAGATAGTTGGTGAATTAACAATTTCTTTTACTAATCTTGAACTTGGGATAGGAAAATAATTGTTCTATAAGAAGGTTAAGCTTGAAGCTATTTCCTTCATATGCGGTTGGTCTGTCCATAAGATGAAGTAATTGTAAGTTTCCCCCTGGATTTTAATAGGAATTGGATACCTTACGATTAAAGCAGATTGATTCAACATTTCTGTTGGTTGATCTACAGAGGGAAAAATGTAGCATGCTTCTTGATTTTGAATTCTTGCCTTTACTATTCTTGGCAAGGATCCATAGGGCATTAATGGATGGAAAGCTTCCCCATGGCACACCTCATCCAAGTTTTCACCAGCAGAAATAGCTGATATTTGAAAAAAATCGTCCGCACCTTCGTATCTTTCCTCGTTCACTTTTCGCCAGTTTGATGGATATTGGAAACTAACCTTGTAAGTAGTGCTCGTATATGTGTTTTGGGTGACATCCATTATGGCAGTGGGAGACCATTGAAGTGACTGAATGTTAACTCCTTCAATTAGTCGAATTGGAACGGGCCGTTGGAGATTGATAGTCCACATTTCATGGGCTGATTCCTGTTCCCTGCACCCACTAAGATATGCTATATTTGTTCCGTCCGTAGACCACGTGACAGGTGATGCAAAACAATTAGATATAGCCCAAATTCGGTCCTCTTCTCCTCGCCTCCCCACCGTTCGAACTTGCGAAAAATACCCCCTATCTTCCAAGGCGGTAGCGCTATAGGCAATCTTTAAAGAATCGGGAGACCATTTCGGATAATAATTTTTTGCCAGCGGCCCTCCTTTTACTTCGAACACATTCCCTGTTGAGAGCTCAATGGTGTGAATGATGGAGATACTGACACCTGGTGTTGTATAAAGTACAAAGCTTCCGTCGGGTGATAGCTGGGAATTATTAAGCCTTCCTTCTGTGTTACTTGTAATTTGCTGTTTCCCTGTCCCGTCGGTTTGACTTCGGTAAAGCTGACTGATTCCTGTTTCATCCGGTGCCTGAAAAAGCAGTTCCATACCATTCGGAAACCATTGAACATCTGTTGAATTAGGTTGTTGAATGCTTTGCACGTGATGAGACAGTACATCGTACAAGATAATGTGACCTTGTTTAGTATAAGCAATTTGGGTGCTGTCAGGGGACCAAGCCAATTTGAACTCAACCTCTTCTTCCATCTGGTCGATTTGAGCAATGGAACCTGTTGCAACCTCAATAACATTTATTATTCTGTTCTTTCCTACAAACGCAATTCTCGTACTATTCGGTGACCATTCAGGAATTGAGAAGGAGTCACCTAATCCACTGGTGAGCTGCAAGTTCTCTCCTGTCAGGGGATTATATAACCAAATATCATAATGCCCTCCCCGATCAGAGGTATAGGCAATCCGTCCTTGGCCACCAGGAGGGGCGTATGGAATCATTAACTTCATACCGGGAAATAGGTGGGAAGATGGAAGTTGGTTTACATTCCGAATAAGCTCATAATTCGGCTCCCCGTTTGTTCGTACATTAAACCGTCCTGCAAGCTGATACAGTGTATCCCCTGGTTGTACGATGTAATAAGGAACACCTGGTGGAACCTTTAATAATTGACCGATCTGAATAACATAAGGTGGTCGAAGTTGATTTGCCTCTATTAACACTGAAGATGGCACTCTATATAATTGTGAAATTCGATACACGGAATCACCTTGTCTAACACGCACTTTGTCAACCCCAGGAGGAACGGAGAGCTGTTGACCTATATGAATCGTATAAGGTGGATTCAAATTATTTGCAGAAATAAGGGAATCTGTCGGAATTCCCCATCTCCTGGAAATCTCGTATAACGTATCACCTGAACGTACTGTGTAAAAAATCTGCATGATATTCACTTCCCATTAGCTAAATTTCCCATGAGTTAAGTTGAAGTATAAAATGGGTACACTCTCTCTGCCCATATACTATTCGATAAGAAGTGCAAGGTTCAACGAAACCGAGGAAAAATCAATTCTGTTTCGAGGGACATTGAAAATGTTTCCTGGGCAGCATCGGGGACGGTTCCCGATGCTTCTCATAACATTAATTGGAAAAAAGGGGCCTGTCCCCTAAACCAAAAACCCCATCAAACTCTTCTACATAGAGGTTTGATGGGGTTCTAGATATTATAATGTGGGATTTAATTCAATTCTAGCAACAGCCTCACAATGCACCGTATGCGGGAACATATCCACTGGCTGTACCTCAACCGTCTTATATCCCCCATCCTCCAACACTCGCAGGTCCCTTGCAAGTGTCGCCGGATTACAGGATACGTAGACAACTTTTTTAGGCTTCATTTCCAGAATGGTTTTAAGCAATGCTTCATCACAGCCTTTACGGGGCGGATCCACCACCAGCACGTCTGCTGTAATGCCGTCCTTATACCATTTCGGGATGACAACCTCCGCTTCACCCACTCCGAATTCTGCATTTGTGATTTCGTTCAGTTCAGCGTTTCGTTTGGCATCTTCAATCGCTTCTGGCACGATTTCTACGCCGTACACTTTTTTCGCCTTTTGTGCCAGGAACAAGGAGATGGTTCCGATTCCGCAGTATGCGTCAATGACGGTCTCTTCGCCTGTCAGGTCGGCATACTCGAGCGCTTTATCATACAGAACCTTCGTTTGCTCCGGGTTCACCTGGTAGAAGGATCTCGCGGAAATCGCAAACTTAATGTCGCCGATGAAATCATAAATGTATTCATTGCCCCAAAGCACACGCGTTTCATCGCCGAAAATAACATTCGTTTTCTTCGTGTTTACGTTCTGCACAACGGACTTCACTTCAGGCAGGGCTGCTACTATTTCTTCGACGATGGCCTTGCGATTCGGGATATCAGGAGTACGGGTGATTAGCACGATCATCACTTCGCCTGTGACTAGGCCATAGCGGGCCATCACGTGACGTAGCACGCCTTTGTGTGTTTTTTCGTTATAAGCACGAACGCCATGTTTGTCGCAGATTTCGCGGACCGTTTGGACGACACGGTCGTTGATTTCCTGCTGGATCAGGCATTCCTTCATATCAATGATTTCGTGACTGCGTTGCTGGTAAAATCCTGCAATCAGACCGCCTTCGCGTTCACCGATCGGAACCTGGGCTTTGTTTCGGTAACGCCATGGATTGTGGTCCATGCCGAGTACCGGATGAACCGGCACGTCTTTTAGATGTCCAATGCGTTCGAGGACATCCTTGACCTGCTTTTGCTTCGCCACAAGCTGACCTTCATAGCTCAGGTGCTGAAGCTGGCAGCCCCCACATTGCTTATAAATCGGGCATGGGGCATCGACACGGTAAGGACTTGTCTTGTGGATCTCCTCAAGTCGACCGAATGCATAACCTTTTTTCACCTTAATGATTTTGACTTTGATTTCCTCGTCCGGTAATGCATGTTGAACAAAAATCGGAAAGCCTTCTATTTTTGCTACGCCTGCGCCATCATGGGTCAGATCCTGGACGGTGACATCGTAGTATTCATTTTTCTGAACAGGTACTGTCATGTATTTTTCTCTTCCTTCACGTTAAAATCGCTGTTCCGATTGTACCATACCGGAGATGGGCTTGCCAGTTGGGGTGGTGGGTTACTTGCTGGTAAATAACTTTATACTTACGTACCATTCTACCTTTTGACCTTCAACTTCTACCACTTTGCGGGCAGCTTCTACATTTCCCGAGGTTACTTCTACATTTCCCAAAGGATGTTCTACCGTTTCACCCCAACTTTCTACAACTTCGCAAAAAAGGGACGGTTCGCCGCGCTTCCATTTGAAGTACGGCGAACCATCCCTTAGTCTTGAAACATTAACCCTAATGTTTCAACATCAGATGATTCCATGATGCCTGATTTTTTTATGATTGTTTTCCGTGGCTAGCAACGTAAAAAGAGGCGTTCTCAGTGGATCATCTAAATGAGAAGATGGTATTCTCTATACTTCCATACTATTCTACCATTCAGCCTTCATCTTCTACCTTTTAACGGCCAACTTCTACATTTCCCGAGGTTACTTCTACATTTCCCAAAGGATGTTCTACCGTTTCACCCCAACCTTCTACCACTTCGCCAAAAAGGGATGGTTTTTTCCCACAAAAAAACAAGTGCCACCATCAAACTTGTCTCTACTTACCTTCTATAACGACTTTCGCAAACACACACGTATCCCGCAACTCCCCATTTACATCGCGCTCACTATTTTTCAAGACTCCCTCTAAGGTATATCCCGCTCTCTCTGCAACCGCCCGACTCTTCACGTTTTTAGAATCGCAGCGAATCTCTACGCGATTTGCCCCTAATTGTTCAAAAGCAAACTGGCTGATTCCCCCTACCGCTTCGGTTATGTAGCCCTTGCCACTGTATCTAGAATCAACCCAATAGCCGATTTCAAACTTTGGAATAGACCAATCGATTCGATGCAATCCAGAGGATGCCACGAATTCACCGGTTTCTTTTAAGAAAACTAAGAGCCTCAAATCCTTTCGTTGTAGAAACTCTGCATGACTTTCCCTTATATTCGATTCCACATCTTCTACTGCCTGGTCATGTTGAGCGAAGATCATCCAAGGTTTGAGCTCAGGAAGAGAATGAATGATGGCGTCATGTACCTCAAGACCATCTCCTGGCAACGGCATTCTGATTAAGAGTCTATCTGTGGTGAACTCTGATGGAAAATCCTTTAAGATTGGTTTTATGTTGGTCATTTTTTTCTCTCCTTATTGTTTTTGCTCTAATAAACAAATGAAAGCATCCCACTTTCACTCTTCCCAGCCCTCTGGTACCTTAACTAACACATACTTCCCTGTCCACATTTGTGTGGATACAATTAATCGATGATCAGCTTTTTCAAAAAAGTAACCCCCGCCTTCTTGGTATTCAAACTCCCATCCATGTTCACCCATCATTTTTTTGAGGGCATCTCTGTAATCCCCTTGTTTTCCTCGTGCTATAAACCAATCATAGCCATCTTCATTTGCAATTTTCACGATGGGTTCTAATGAATCATCGATAGACTGCAAGACTACCTGTTTACTTACAGAATCTATTGGCAGAGTCGGGTAGTAAAATCTGCTATTGTATGCGAGTATTCCAAGAATGACAATAAGGCTGATGATGGTGAGTCTTTTTATCATGTTATTCCTCCTAAGGGTTAAGGGAGTGTAAACCTCTGAATGCTGCAAGTTATCCTAGTTATCCACTCAAATTCTCTTCATCTCCATACCCCTAATACTTATAGTAATCCTGCGAATGATAACTCCTAAATCCACAAGACTCATAGAGTTTCAGCGCATGGGCATTCCTCGCTTCTACTTCCAAAAAGACAGGCAGTCCTTTTTCCGTTTCCACTTTCACCACTTTAGATAGAGCTTTCCGTCCAATTCCTTTTCCTTGAAGCTCAGGGAAGACAGCGAATCCATATATCCACGCTTCTCCGTTCGTTTCTGAGACACGGATCTTTCCGGCAGGTCTACCTTCTGCTTCGATGATGAACATGTCCTCACTGTTTAATTCCTTCATTCGCTGATTAAAACTACGCGCTTCTTGTTCAGTGAAGCCAAAGCAAGCCACTTCCAGTTGGATTTCCGCTTCAAAATCCTCCTGGGAGGTTGAAGGCCTAATGCTTACAGCAGGATCTTCATATAACTCACCTGCTACCCATTTCATTTGGTACTCCGCCATCTCGAATGTACACGGAATACTTTCTAGAAACTTTTTGGCGCTTGCAGAAGAGCTAGGCGCATTCAGCAAAATTGTCGTATTCTCGCGCTTCTTCGTCTCTGCCACCGCTTCAGCAAACAATTTTGAGAAAATCCCTTTTCTACGGTAATCCGGGTGAACCATCCCTGTCATCTCTACTTTATTTCCAAATCCATAACAACCAAGGAATCCCACAAGACGTCCTTCTTCATAATGAAAGAAGTCTTCATTGCTGTTTGCATCGCGGGTTTCGAGCATATCTTCATTTAGCTTCAGTTCGAACTCGCCTTCTTTTTCGCAAAGGGATTTGAGTTCTGCAATCTGTTGTAGCTGTTCTTTTGTTAGCATGGTTTACACCTCTTTATTTTGTGTTATATATAAATTCCTTCCATAAACCCTCATCCACCATATAAAAACCCTCATGTGAGCAGGCAGCCAGAAGACACTTCTCCTCTTGATAAAACATCAAATCCTCCGGCAAACGACCAGTCCAACCGAAAAGCGAGTCACTTTGGGCTCTTAGAAATAATTTTGTTACATTATTCATTTGAAAATGGTAGACATAAGCCGTAACACCCCGAAGTTTTGTCGTTTCCCATTCCCTTTGAATCTTTCTTTCTAGGAGATATTTTCTAATGTTCAAAATTAGCTCATCTACATATGCAAGGCGCTCTTCTTCAACCTCCATCAATTGCCTGTTCTCTACAAAGGCAAAACGATCACAATGTTTTGCCAGAAAATCAATTAGTTGATTGTAGCGCTTGCCTTTAATATCCTCTGTTATCATTTTCATCGTACACACCCAAATCCTCCAATAACATTTTTAAATGTGACTTTGCCTGCTCCATCAACAGAAATTCATTTTTTTCAATTTGTTGATTAATTTTGTTTGCCACTACCCAAGCAAGTTGGTATTGCGCTTGATTAATTTTCCCTTGAGCTAGTGCTTCCTCCAATTCGTCCGAATCTTTCTGGATGACATCTCCTGTCGAAAGCACGATGATGTCCAAGAAAAGGTCATCCGTGTATGGGAGGTCGTTATCTACTCCGTTCTCATCCGTTATATCGATATACCATTGAACAACTTCGCCATTAGCGTCAAACATTGTCGTCAAGGAGTAATGTTCATGGCTTGGAAAGTGCTGAAGCCACATGTACCCATCATCCACAATGCATACACTCTTCTCTTCATAGTGGACAGTTAATGGCTCTTTAACTTTATGTATGTTAAGTAAGGTCACATACCCTTTGAAGCCATCACTATCGATGTACTTCTGAGAATATTGCCGTTTTACTATCCTCTTCCATTCTGAGCGATCTCCGTGTCTTCGTTTTAGCATCTGCATCCTCCTTGTGTGCTGTGCTGTAGGGAGAGGTACCGCGACCCACATAGGAAAGGCCAACCCATACTCTGGGTCAACGGACCTGTCCCTTCGACTCTTCCCGCCCCTTGCTGGTCCATCAGGCGCAGGAGGACAGTACCTTTTCTTAATCTTTACAATATTTTAACTTATTAAGGCTCTTTTATATATTATTATTTCAAGTAGATACATAGTCGACGAACTTTTTGAAACTATTAAAATCTCGTCCATCCACGGGATTTTGATATAAAAAATTTATAGTAGGAGGCATAACTATGCTTAAAAAATCCATGTTGGTTGTTTTTGCATTTATCCTGTCGTTCTCAGCCCTGCAGCTTGACCCACAAACCGTCTCTGCACTTCCCCCTGGCACACCGACCAAGTCTGAAGCGCAAAACCAATTGAACTCCTTGACCGTAAAATCGGAGGGCTCTATGACCGGGTACTCGAGGGACTTATTCCCACACTGGAGCGGTCAAGGCAATGGTTGCGATACCCGCCAAATCGTCTTGCAACGCGATGCCGACTATTACACTGGTACCTGTCCCACTACTTCCGGAAAATGGTATAGTTATTTTGATGGTGTCATTGTGTATTCTCCGTCTGAGATTGACATTGATCACATTGTTCCATTAGCTGAGGCTTGGCGCTCCGGCGCAAGCAGTTGGACTACCGAACAGCGACGGGCTTTTGCCAACGACCTCACTGGTCCGCAGCTGATAGCAGTTACAGCAAGCGTCAATCGCTCCAAAGGGGACCAAGATCCGTCTACATGGCAACCACCTCGTGCCGGCGCTCGCTGTGCCTATGCAAAATGGTGGATCAATACGAAACACCGCTGGAACCTACACCTTCAGTCATCTGAGAAATCTTCTTTGCAAACGATGCTTAACGGCTGCGCTTACTAAATTAGATATTGTGTATGCGTCTGCGAGCGGAGTTGGCTGTGCTTGCAGACGCACTATTCATTCATGGAAACGGGAGGTGTCATACATATGGAAAAGAAATCTTCTATTTTTACTGCATCACACGGAGTCATGACAACCGAGGTTGGAGTCATAAGCGGCGAACTTGAATTACGTACCACTTGTGATGAAGATGGTACCCTCTCGCTCGCCATCACCTATGTCGGTGCCGCAGAATGGTACACACTTCCTGGAGAAGACTATCGCCTGCATGATTTGCGGGATCATGAGGTAATTCACCGTATGCTTGTGAAGGTGTTAGAGCGGAGTTAAAGTTGGTGGGGTCGTGGGGACAGCCACCACGGCCCATTTTGACTCAATTCTCTAGCTCAATATATTCCCTCAAAAGCTTCCATTCGATTCCTTTGGGTTTAGGGACAGGTTCCGTGACCCACCCAATTTCTAGTAGTTCCTGTGCAGTCTCTAACCCTTTTATAGATAGATTGAGTTACTTCATCTTACAAAATATGGATTATCTACCATTTCCATTGGTTTTTGTATACTTGTTGTTGTTATTCGACCATTTCTTGCGATATTTTGTATGATTGGGGCTGTTTTTTGAAATATTGACACCGAACCTTTTAATCTCCTAATTTTGCGAGATAACCAATCAAAAAGTTGCATTAAACCACCAAACAAAAAGAAACATGCTCACTGTCCCCCAGACTGTGGTCCCTACAACAAACCATACGCCAAATTGTGTCGCGTCTTTTTTCCCCTGTAGGTTCGTCTTCAGTAAGGAGAGAACCACAAAGCCAATCAAAAAGAATGCAATGGTAAAGCCCAATAAACCATTCAATTTTACATCATCCTTTCCACCGAATAGGGCCAACCCATCGCCCCCCGGATTTCCAGGTCATCATGTCTGTCGCCTTGACTCCCTTCGACTCTCCGCAAAAGGTACACATCCGGATTCCTTAGGTTCTTCCAGTCCTCAAATCCAAAACTATTTTTATAGTTTTTTAAGAGCAATGACATGATATTTCCGTGTGTCACAATAATGATGTTTTCCGCGTCCCTTTCAAACGCTTCTTCTACCATGCTGACGATCCGGTCCATCGCCTCTCTACTTGATTCGCCACCCTTATATTTCAACTCCAAGTCATCATAAGTTGCTTCCAATTTTTCCAGCCAATCCGGTAAATCTTCCGTGCTCAGTGTGCGTTCGGCTAAGCGCTCATCCACTTCCATGCGAATATTCGTTTTCTTGCTCAATGGTTCAATAGATTGGATGGCGCGCAAAAAGGGGCTTGAGACGATGCGGTCTATTGGTGTGTTGGAAAAGAATTGTGCTAGCTCTAACGCTTGTTTAAATCCTTCTTCTGTAAGCTGCGATTCTGGTGGTTGCCCTTCAGTTTGGCAATGCCTGACTATGTATATGTTTTTTGACATGTGTGGATCCCCTTCCTCTCTACTATTAATTACGTATAAAAATGGAAAATGTTACATCTCTCTTTAATGAGTCGCTTTTAAAAAATGAACATTTTCTTTTTTCTCCCATAGATATGGAATTAAATAAAAATCTATACTACAATGTAATTGAGAATGATAATCAGAGTCACGCTGAAAAAGATTAAAAAGGAGACAATCCAATGGAAAAGAATAAATCGACCCTAGCTCAAACCATTCGTGAGCGACGTTCTATAAAAGCTGGATATACCGATAAAGAAGTGACACAGGAAACCGTACTGGAACTACTGGACGATGCAGTCTGGGCACCAAACCATGGATTAAGGGAGCCTTGGCGGTTCATTTTTGTATCTTCAAATGAGAAGGAAGGATTCGTTGAAAAACTGGTCAAAACCTTTCCCCCAGAGATGCAGGATAATAGGAGGAATTATTTCAGTCAGCCGGCCGCCTTTCTGATCGTGGTAATGGAGGAAGACCCGAGACAAAAACAATGGGAGGAAAACTTTGGGGCGGTCAGCTCGCTAATTCAGAACTTTCAGCTGCTTGCCTGGGAACAAAAGCTTGGCGTTGTCTGGAAAACCAATCCGCATATATATGATCCAAAGGTCCATGCAATTTTAGGCGTACAGCCTGGAGAAAAGATTGCCGGGTTCTTGCATATGGGATACTTTGAACAGGTGCCACCAAAGAGAGAGCGGACTTCCGCAGAAAAGAAGCTGACAATTTTTAAAAATTAGAGTTAAGAAACTGGGTCGGGGTGCCTGTTCCCTCGACTCGCTTCCTCTACCCCAACTCCCGCCTCAACGCCTCAATAGCCTCCATCACTTCCACCAAATTATCCCCGCCGTTCATGTTATTCCTGGCATGCAGTAACACCGGGCGAACGGATTCCACCGAACGACCAAACTCGTACATCCAGTCATACCTCGGTACCATCCACGTGTGAAAATGATGCGTGGTATCTTCGTTGTAAAAATAGTAAACATATTCAATACCGAGCACATCCCTTTGCGCTTTCCTGATCCTAGCCAGCACCTGAATATATTCCATTTTCTCCTCTTCCGTTAATTCATCAAAACATTTGATATGTCGCTTAGAGGCAAGGATGATCAACCCTTTAATGGGGTAAGCCACATCCTGATGAGCATGAAAGTGCTCTGTTTCCAACACCACTCCCCCATCCGGCTCTATCAGACCGCTCGTTAATGCACAACTTAAACACTCCACTTCCACCTTCGTACCATTTGATAATGTAATCTGTCGCAAAAGCTTATCCCCCTATGCACTATTGCTTTTCTACCATATTCTTTTGTTTTTTAGCTGAAACCATTGCGCGGCAATAACAGCTCATCTTTTATTTAATCGGACGATTGAGTATAAATGTCACAATAACCATTGGAAATGTCACAATGACTACAAAATTAGTCACAATAACAGCTGGAAAACTCACAATGACTACAAAATTAGTCACAATAACAGCTGGAAAACTCACAATCAGTATAAAAATAGTTACAATCACCCCATAGAAATCACCATCGCACCAATAGAAACCTCAAAAATCCCACGAGGCCAACAAACTTATCAGCTTTCTCTAGAAAACACGCAGATTGACCGGCTCACGCGCTCATTAACTGTAGTATGTGTATGTTTCTATTTGTTTTTGAAAAATCCTCTAAGATACACAAAAAAGACGCACCCCAGTAGGTAAGCGCCTGCGTAGATTATTGATTTTTTACTAAGGGGGATACGTCCCTGTCCGCTCTAATCACGCAGAATCGGGAGCGTGCAGCAGCGGAAGGAGCCTCCGGATTTGATGATTTCCATGATGTCGACTTCGATTACTTCATAGCCTCTTTGCTTGAGCTCTGCGTTTACTTTTGGGTTAACAGGGAGGCTGAAGATTTTTTTGTTGCCTATGTTGAGTACGTTTGTGCCAAGGGAGAACTGTTCATCTTCTGTTACTTCGATTAGCTCAAAGCGGGAAGATAGGATGTCTAGTTCTTGTTGTGTGAACGCTTTTGGATAATATAGTGCTTCTGTTGGTGAGATGATATTGAACACGCAATCCAGATGTAAATATTTTTCCTTGAATGGTACCTTTACGACTTCATAATGAGGCAGGATGATTTGCAGATGTTCGATTGCTTCCTCGTTGGTCCGGTTACTTATGCCAACATATACGGTTTCGCCATTTATGATGACATCTCCACCTTCGATCATGTCGCCTTTTAAATTCAAATAGGAGATTTCATGATGCTCCAGCATGCTTTTCAGGACTTCTTCTTCCCCTTGTCTTATTTTGTTGGCCATTTCCGCAACAAAAAGAATATTTCCGAGGGTGAAGCCAATATCACGTGTGAAAACTTGCTCTGGGAACATTTTGATCGCAGGTAGGAGTATCACTTCCACTCCTTGCTCCTCCAATGTATCCACGAACTTTTTATGTTGTGCCATTGCAATTTCGATATGAATGCCTTCATTTTTGAACTTTTTCTGCGTTTCATTGATTACTTCACGAATGGTCATATGCTCTGGTTTACACAAGATGACTTTTTTTAACACATCATACTCACTTCTAACATGCGGCCGCATCGGATTCTTTGAAAATAACGACATTAATAGACCCCCTTTACTAAATTCTATTTTCTATTGTTACCCAAAGGAAACGAATAAATAATACTCATTTGAATGTGTAGGATTAGGATTATATTTATTGCACAAACTAACTGAGCAAATCCTTGACAAAGGAGCCTCACATGAATCTTGGCAAAATAGGGAGTGTTATTATGGGAATTTTAGACGGAAACCCTCAGAATGAACCTTTACATTATGGAGAAGTATTTAGTATGTGGTCCAATCTATTAGCGAATCATGGATCTATCGCTGCTTCACAAACATTTGTGAATCATACCGGTGATGAAGATCTCAGAAAGCTGGTAGAGGAAGGCATTGAAGGTTTAAAAGAAGAGAACAAACAAATCGAACAAGTGCTTAAGGCGAATGGTATTGGATTACCTCCTGCACCGCCAGAACGACCAACTGCAAACTTGGAGGAAATTCCAGTCGGAGCAAGGTTCAGTGATCCAGAAATCAGTGCGACTTTGTCTAAAAACACTGGTGAAGCCCTTGTGGCATGCAGCCAAGTCATTGCACAATGCGTCCGTGAGGATATTGCCTTGATGTATGGGCAATTTCATATGACAAAAGCGCAATATGGCGCAAAACTTCTAAAGCTGAATAAAAGTAAGGGATGGCTCGTTCCTCCACCATTACACCTAAATGGTCCTGAACACAAGTAGGGGTCCCTTTATGGCGCATGAACATAATGAAAAGTTAACAAAAGCTATCAAACATGCTGATGAGGCAGTATATGCCACCCAGTTGGAAAGCACTAGTGATAATCTCGGTTATTCCCAACAGGCAATCGAGAGAGTGGAACAAGCGTTGAAAGAAGCAAAAGAAAATCACACTTCTTCTATAGAAGAACAACGTGCAAAAGATATGCTCAGGCTCTTGAAAGAGACACAAGCGGCTGAGAACGCCATACGAAATGATTAATGAAGAGTCCCAGGATGGGGCTCTTTTTTTCGGAAATAGTGGTACAACCCCTAGATGGTGAATAGAAATGTAAGGAGATGATGGGGAGGGCTACGAAATGAATTCCATTTTCACTTACATATTCTTAGGGGTGTCCCTCGCAGCACCTATTGGACCGGTCAATGCTGCGCAGTTGGATAAAGGATTGCGACTAGGATTCGGACATGCCTGGATATTCGGGGTCGGTGCACTCATTGCTGATATTTGTTATATGTTGCTTGTTTACATGGGGATGATTCATTTTATTGAGCAGCCAATGATGAAGGCATTTCTCTGGCTTTTTGGTTTTTTTGTGCTCACGTATACAGGAATAGAGAGTTTGGTGAAAAGTAAAAAATCACATTTTGTGGATGGGCCAAAAGGAAAGACGACATTGCTCCGATCATGGACTTCAGGGTTCCTGCTATCTATCTCTAACCCGCTTACCATTCTTTTTTGGCTTGGTATTTATGGATCCGTTTTAGCAAAAACAGCTACTTCTTTTTCCAGTAGTCAATTGGCCATTTATAGTGCTGCGATCATCTGCGGAATTTTATTATGGGATGTGTTCATGGCCACGATTTCAAGTATTGCAAGGAACCTTCTGCACACAAATTTCCTTGTGTTCATATCCATTATTTCATCTCTTTCGATGATTGGGTTCGGTATTTATTTTGGAGTACAAGCCTTTATATTACTGTTTATGTGAGAGCCCATGCTGATCGGGCTTTTTCTCGTTTATTTCCCCCTCCTTTTAATGTCTTCATTTGCACAAACTTCCAGAATATCCTACCCCTATTTACCTATACTAACTATGTGCTTGATTAAAGGACCATAAACGAATGGGTGGGGTAAAAATGGCGAAAAAAGAGGAAAACGTATCCACTGATGATGCAGTGTTGCAAATGCTCCTTGACCTAACCGATAAGGACGGGATGGAGATAGGGCTTACTTTAAATGTGAATGGGACAGTGATTGCCGGGACGCTTGTCGGCCCGCACACCTATTATGAAGGGATCATTACATCAGCAGATGATGTGGAGAATAGTACCCTTTCTCATGTCCTACATAAGAAATTCACAGATCTTAAAGAAGCCTATATCAGTGAAAAGCAAAAAGAGGAAGAAAAGAACAAGCAGGATATGATCGCTACATTTATTCATCTAAAGGATGCTGTATACATCTCAGCAAACACACAATCTCCTTTCAAGAGTCACGCTTGGTGGCGTGGAAGGATTGATTCGATTGATGCTTTTTCATTCAAGCTTTAAGCAACTCAGCTTATCAAACATAGAAACGACTACGGAGGGGTAGAGGTGACAACAAAGAAAATAGGACAAGTCAGTGCTTGGTGCATAATAAGCATGGCTTCCATCCCTCTTATTATGACATTGGGCAATTCTATGCTTATTCCCGTTCTGCCATTGCTCGAAAAAGAGTTGGGCATATCCTCCTTCCAGTCGAGTATGATCATTACTTCCTACTCGGTATCTTCCATTTTTTTAATACCTATTGCAGGTTATTTATCAGATCGGTTTGGCAGGAAGATGATCATTTTGCCAAGTTTAACACTGGCACTTATCGGGGGATTGATTTCAGGGTTTGCTTCATGGATGATAGAGGACCCTTTCACTTGGATCATCATTGGCCGGATCATACAGGGTGTCGGAGCTGCCGGGGCAACTCCAATCATCTTGCCTCTAGTTGGAGACTTGTATCAGGATGACGACGAGAAAACAAGTTCATGTTTGGGGATCATTGAGACCTCCAATACGTTCGGGAAGGTTCTAAGCCCTATTTTAGGCTCACTATTGGCTGCTTTCCTATGGTACCTTCCATTCTTCTCTATATCCTTTTTCAGTTTGATTTCCATCCTGCTCGTACTTGTTTTCATCAAGGTCCCGAAGATGGAAGAAAAACCACTGGCACTAAATATTTTTATCCAAAACACAAAAAAGACTTTTCACAAAGAAGGCAAATGGCTATATACCACCTTCGTTATCGGCATATACGCAATGCTGATTCTTTTTGGCCTATTATTTTATTTATCAGACATTCTTGAAAAAACGCATGACCTGCATGGTGTGACAAAAGGGTTATATTTAGCTGTTCCTTTATTTACTCTGTGTGTCTCCTCCTTTATCACTGGAAAAGTGATAAAAGGGGATATCGAATTGATGAGGAAAATTCTTATGGTCTCCCTTGGAATCATCGCTGTAACCATCGTTTTTGTTGGATATCTGAATGCGAGTATTTTTTTATTGCTCACGATATCCAGCTTTATCGGCATTAGCATTGGGGCTATGCTTCCTACGCTTGATGCTTTGATTACTGAAAATGTAGATAAGGGAGAAAAAGGGACAATTACATCCTTTTATAGTTCATCTCGATTCATCGGGGTCGCGGCAGGTCCGCCGATCATGTCTGTCGTAATGAAAAACAACCTTCTACTAAGCCTGTATATCTCCGGTGCTCTGGCAGTCGTAATAGGAGTCCTAGTTTTTCTTTTCATCCAAAATGTAAAACCCACTAAAAGCACACTATGGTAGTAGGTTAAAAGGAGAGTCACATGTCAAAAGCCACATGCAGTACCAAACAAACATCATCAGGTGATTTAGCTTGGTGGCAATTATCATTGATTGGAATCGGATGCACCATCGGAATCGGCTTTTTCCTGGGATCCTCTCTAGGAATCAAGCATGCCGGAGCCTCCATCATCCTTTCCTTTTTGATTGGAGCCACCGGAACCTATATCGTATATAGTAGATTAGCTAAAATGACAATCCAAGATCCACAGGAAGGCTCCTTTTGCTATTACGCAGGTAAGGCATTTGGCAAATGGGCAGAATTCAGCTGTGGCTGGAATTATTGGTGCTCCAACATACTGATCATGGGTAGTCAGCTGACTGCCCTTGGCCTTTTATCTCAATTCTGGTTTCCCGATGTGCCGCTTTGGATTTTTTCAGCCGGGTATGCTGTTTTATCCTTTTTCGTCGTTATGCTGGGAACAAAGGGGTTTGATAAAATGGAAGACCTTTTTGCCATCATCAAGATCGCGGCGATTTTAATGTTCATTGTCATTGCTTTGGGTATCTTTTTTGGATGGATTAAAGGAGCTGCTGGTGGCGGTTCCAACCCAGGCAATTTTCCGAACACCATCAAAGAGTGGCTACCTATGGGGGTAAAAGGGCTCTGGTCTTCCCTCATATATGCCTTTTACGCATACGGGGGAATCGAAGTGATCGGCCTGATGGCCATGCAGCTGAAAAAGAAGGAAGATACGCTAAAAGCAGGAACCATCATGATGTTCCTCTTAATGGTTCTCTATGTGGGGTCATTAGGGCTTGCCGTCAGCCTCGCTTCCTTTGACAAGTTTACCGAAAAAGAAAGTCCCTTTGTGACCGCCCTGACCAATTACGACCTTGCCTTTTTTCCACATGTATTCAACGGGGCCATCATCATTGCCGGGTTCTCAACCATGACCGCAGCACTTTTCGGGGTCACCACCCTTCTTGTTACATTGGCAAAAGACGGGGACGCCCCAAAGCTATTCCAGAAGAAATTAAACTTTAAGGAACTGCCGCTTCCTTCCCTGTTACTTGGAATGGGGGGATTGGCAGCTTCCGTCATCTGTGCCTTCCTCCTTCCAGGAAAGGTGTTTGAATTTATCACTACAGCCGCAGGATTACTATTATTGTATAACTGGCTATTCATCCTGCTGTCTTCTTTTAAGCTAGTGGAGAAAGGGAGGCTTTTATCCATACTTGGGCTGCTCCTTCTGCTATTGGCCATAAGCGGAACCCTTGTAGAAAAGACCATCCGCAATGGTTTTTTCATCAGCATCCTTTTTGTAGCTTTGATTGGGATCGTGGCATTGATCATGCACAGGAAGTGGAAGAAGAGCGGCGGGAAGAAGTTGAAGTATAGTTGAGGGTGTTGGGGCGGACAGGCACTGCGAGCCATACCTTAGAGTAGCGCTTTATTCGTTCTATGAAGACTTCACTTCGTCTGTTTTCAACTCTCAGAGGTCTTCATCGCCTCTATGAAGACCTCACTTCGTCCGCTTCCAACACTAAGAGGTCTTCATCGGCGGGAGGGAGGTTTCCTACAGCCCCAAAAGCCCTAACCCACCTTAACGATACCATTCTTTCTGATAGTTCAGTTGCAGGCGATCCCCAAAGGCGAAGGCAAATTCTATAAAAGCAGACCCTTTAGCAGTGATGATTGTGTCATCGACAACCACTGGGAGGTTCGTGAAATTCCCTTCGTTAAACGTCCCTAGAACCCCCCTCCGATTTCCAAACCCGTTTCCTCTAAAACCTCACGTCTGCCAGCTTCCTCCGTTGATTCCCCTAATTCCATAAACCCGCCAGGAACACCCCAAACTCCATCCCTACGTTTTTGCAACAAAATTTCCCCTTCATTGTTTATCACTGCCACTGCAGTTCCCACTAATATCAGCGGTTGGTGGCCAACAACGTTTCGTAGATTTTCTATGTAGCTCATAGGATTACCTCCATTTTGTGTGAATGTGGGTCAAGGAACCTGTCCCTACGACCACTTGAAGACCGTGCTTCTCCTTTTTTAGTGCACGAAAGTTCTTCATCAACAGGCAGTTACGTTTGGATCGTCGCTACCCTCTAAGCTGTTCACCCATTCACGAATGAGGAATTGGACGCTATTTCTCTTTTCAATATGTAAGAGGTGGCCTGCTTGCAGCAGGACAAACGTTGAATTTGGCATGCACTCAATAAGCTCGTAGTAGTCCTTGTAACCACAAATGGAATCTAATTTTCCAGCAATAATTAACGATGTGCCAGTATACTGTTCTGCTAATGGGGATTTGTTGAAGAAGTACCCAGAATCTCTCCAACTAGAAGTTAAAAATTCTATGTCAGCAAGTAGGCGTCCCGGTTGAACTTCTTCTAAAAATGTTTGTAAATTTCCACTAGATTGATAAACCATCAGTGTTTCAAATGCAGTTCGGACCTCTGGCTCTACTTTTGCCAGTGATATATCTTCCCGACCATAAACCGCCTTCTCAGGTACATTCCGATTTTTCTTGTGAACGGCAGGTGCCAGTAAGCATAGCCCTGAAAGTTGAGGACATACCAGCCCTTGGGCAATATAGCCACCAAAGGAATGCCCAATACAGGAAAATTGCTTCGTTCCAACCACCTTCATAATAAACGTAAACAGCAACTCCCGGACCTCTTCTGATGATTTAATTCCTTTACACACACTTTGTCCATGCCAAGGAAGGTCAACGTAGATCCTTTGAAACCCTTCCTTAGCTGCAAAAATAGGCTCTATCCACTTTTTCATAGCGTGATGGTCAGTCCCCATAGCATGCAAAATAAGCACTGGGTATCCGTCACCTTCAATATGATAAAATAGCTTGTCATTGTTTGATTGAAAAAACATTCTTTAAAGCACCTTTCCCTTTATAAACATACAATAGCCCCCTCGAGACAAATCTTCTCGCAACTTGTCGTGGTCTAACATCTAAGGAAGGAATTTCACCAATCTCCACCCACATAGGCTCATAGGTCCCCCGATTCCTCGTCAAATCAGTAAAACTCTTCTCCCATACCAGTTCCTACTTCCCCTTCCAATACTTCTGCTAGGAAAAAATATTGAACGCCATTATATTCAACTTGTTCGAAGCATTCTTTAACTAGGATTTTCACACCTAACTCCTCAAACACTTCTCTTTTTGTAGCCATCTCCGGAGTTTCCCCGGCTTCTATCCCACCAACAGGGAAAAAAAGTATAGATACAAAAATGCAAAATAAATAAAAATCGTACCTATAAACGGTTTCGATATACTTGGTATCTCCAATTTTATATCCCCTTTTGGTGGTGGTATTTCATTTAATTTGCTTTATTATCTGCTGACTGAAAAAACTCAACAACAACCCAACTAAAATAGGTAATAACGCAATCTCAGTAGACGAAGGGGATACTTTGAAAATAAGAAAGTTGATATCAGCTAAAAATCCAATCAAATACAGTAAAATCATCGATCCGAAAGCAATTGTTAATGGTACCCAAAAGGTTTTTCCCACTTTTTCATCCCTCCGTTTCCCCATGTTATCTCCGATTGTTATTCTCCTTTAATAGCTCGATAATCTGTTCATTTTGACTTTCTATATTTCTTAATGACTTTTCAACTGCTATGGACGAAATGAACACCAC
This sequence comes from Sutcliffiella sp. FSL R7-0096, assembly GCF_038595065.1. Classification (NCBI taxonomy): domain Bacteria; kingdom Bacillati; phylum Bacillota; class Bacilli; order Caryophanales; family Bacillaceae; genus Sutcliffiella; species Sutcliffiella sp. FSL R7-0096. Next base: position 620,608 of record NZ_CP152003.1, on the reverse strand, counting down.
AAGCAATATGCCGATTCCAACAATTAACATTCTTATTGCTCCTATCTACCTTAAAATCATTATCTTTTTAACAAACTTGCCTGGCTCACAGTAATCTTGCCCTACTGTCTTGTTCAGCCGAAATTATTCTATACCTTTTATACGTATATACTGGAAATATGTTTCATTATTAATAAGGGGCATAGCACGGAATAAAACAGTAAGGCATTCTTTCTTCCCTTACTATTTTAAATATCTTTTCATCCACATTAGCGTTATCACCCATCCAACTTCTCCTCTTTCTTACCTGCATAAAATCCTGCCTTCACCATCGCAATTGCCGCAGCCTCATCGCCCCCCCAGACAGACCCTCAAACATAGAAATCATCTCTTCAAACTTTTCTTTTTCCTCCACAAACGGGTAGTGATTGCTTTCTTCAAAAACCACTAACATAGAATGAGGAAGACTTTTATGTATTTCTTCCGAAAAAACAAGCGGACACTGTGCGTCATACCTGCCACAATAAACAACCGTGGGCACGGTGACACTTTCTAGCTCTTGTAAAATATCAAAACGCGGCAAATCATGATAGGAGAAATAATCCAACCTTCTCGGCACGACCTTGCCACTACTTGGTTTTACAAAATATTCCCCCCTATTACTCGGGTTGTATAAGGACATATCTGTCCACTCCATACCCGCTTGTCGTCTTTCATCCATTGATGACTCTTTAGAATTCAAGGTTTGCAAAATCTCCTTTATCCTCTTATTCAACGGGCTTGTAGGACTGTACATGCTCTGCTCATGCTCCATATATTTATTGGAGGCAGTAGCTCCCCCGACCATTAATTTAGTTAGCGATTTGGGAAAAAGCGTCGCATACACCAACCCAAGCATCCCTCCGGTAGAATGACCACCAAACGCCCAACATTCATAACCAAGGGCTTCTCGGATTGCTTCAAGATCTTTAACGCTCTCTTTCATGCTAAGTTCCTCATCCTCTTTTACACGAATAGAATTACCCGTGTCCTTCAAATTAATTAAAATCACTGTAAAATGCGGAAGGAACATATCTGCAAAATAATTACCAAGCTCATTGAATTCACTGTACAGATGGGTAACAGCAATCGGATCTCCTTGTCCTTGAACAAAATATTCAAAGCTACCTCTTTCGGTCTCTACTAGATTCCTTTTCCACATAGGAACACCTCTTCTACTACGCAATTGTTTTGTTAAACTCTCTTGTAGTACTTTATTTTCCATTTATCTTCAACCAATCTTTTATCGTTAAAATACGAGTTACTTCTTTGGTATATTGAGTTACAACGAACTAATCAAACCAGTCTCCCTAAAAACTTCTCTAATACCCCCACTGATTTTTCATAGATTTGTTGATTGAATTTCTTTGTCAGTCTTATCCATACCAATAAAATTACTAAAGAAACTGCTACGGTTATGCCTGCCAATGCAAAACTAATATGAATGCCGGAGTCTATAGGAACAAACAAAACGAATGTCGATATAAGTATTACGAAGGTACAAATCAATAAAGCTCTCTTTTCGATTTTGTACTTTTTCTTATTAACCCAATGAACACCTATTCCTAGAAATTTCAAATAACAAATTGTAATAATTGCCGGGAGAACCCAAAGATATGAATCCATTTGCCTTGGCCCCTTTATTTTGCCTTTTAAAATAATTCTTCCTCATACATATGGCTAAGCTACACCTCTATTCGCTAAGCAACATTCATCTACTAATATTTTCTATTTACCACGACAAAAACCCTTCTCTTTTCATTGTTTTGTATGATAATTGATTTTCTTGGTAGGATTAATATGGAAGATTATAATGAATTGGTAGGGTCACTTACGAAGTTCAAATGCAGATATTTGGGGAAAATATTTCTTACAGTTCTTCTTACTACTTTTATAAGTACCTGGATTATTATCGGTTTATTTTCCTGGAGAGTTATCCTTCAGAAGAATTTTTAACTACTGTGGTATTCACGATGTCATATTTAGTACCGATTATGCATGTTATCACACTAGTACTATCTTTCATTTTACCTTTAATAGGGGACACCCTGACAAAGTCATTCCCCAATAAAACTACTGCCCTTTTAATCAAGCTGTTACTTTCCATTGTTCCTATAAGTATTCCTCTTTTATGGACGGGGAACAGTTCCATTTACCTGATACCATTGATCATCTTATTTTTGGGGGAGATTGCATTAGAAAAGTTAACGTCATTGCGCTATCTTGGATTTGCTACTCTAGCTTGTTATATGGTGCACTTGTTACTTGTCCTATGCACGTTTGGGTTGATTGTTTTAGTTATATCTAGCGGAGAAAAAAGGAGTGGGAATCAACAGACATCCCACTCCCTTATGATTTTAACCAAGCTCATTTCGAAGTTCTGCTGCTTGATACAGCGCCACTTTATCTTCATGAATGTCTCCTGGTTGGTTTCCCTTTCCAATGATATACCCCTTGAACTCAACTCCCATGAATTCAAATATGTATTTGAATTGTTGGATCATTGGCAAGCCTTTGATTGCAGGAAAATCTCCTCCTACTGCAATGACGTATGCGCCTTTTGTAGACATTCTTTTTTTGAAGTCAGGGAATTTAGCATCCCGCATTGAGTGGGACCAGCGATCGATGAAATTTTTCATCGTCCCCGACATACTGTACCAATAGATCGGAGTCGCAAAAATCAATGTGTCATGATCCAGAATACGCTCCATGATGGCGTTATAATCATCGGTTCTATTTTGAAACCCCTGGGCATCGTGGCGCATATCGATGATCGGCAGGATGTTGTGGTTTTTCAAGTATATCTCTTCTACCTCAATCCCCTGGATGGCGTGTTTTGTTAGAGTTTCTGTATTTCCTTGCTCCCGGGTTCCCCCATAAATAACGGCTATGGACATAATAAATCCCTTCCTTTCACTTCTGATATGTACATTTTATACTGAAGATGGGGCTAGGACATAGGAAAAGGGATTATTTAATTGATAAGACTTAATATATACGGTGATTGATATTCGTAGAGCTTCTTGCCTCGGGGAACTTACTGAACTTCTTGGATATATCCACCCTTAACTACCCACCCATGAGGATCATATATCATGTTTTCATTTTTATAAGCCACTTTGAGTAAGATAAATGCCAATCGACACTTATCAATTCTGCGTTTCAAAGGTTGCTCCTTTCCTAATCAAAACTACTCTGCGTAACTTCACTTTCAAGCAACTCTATATAAATAAATTCCTTACCCATAAGATCTCATACAACAAAGCTGTTCCACCTGCAATGAGTAACCCAATCATCATAAAGCCATAAATAAATCCTTTTCCCATTGCCATGATGTCTAAGAAAAATCCCTTAATTGAATCAATGATTGCTTGCATGAAAGCCTCCTACTTAAAATTTCTCCCAAACTGCATTCGTATAAGCCACCTTGAGCCCCGCCCGTTCCATGTTTTTCTGGCTCACACTGCAAAAAGCCGCTTGCCCTATAATGTATTGGCAACCTTCATCAATCGCAGTTTGGATGCGCTTTTGTAGCAAAGCTGTGTGAACACCTTTGTTTCTAAAGTCAGGTATGGTTGCCGAAGCAGCCAATGTTGCTACGCCATTTTTTCTAAACAGTACCGCTATCCCGGCTGGCTCCCTATCAACAAGCGCGAGGTAAAAAGTCCAGTTTTTGCTCTCTGCAAGTACCCTGTTGTTGGCGGTCACAAAGTCTTTGAACGCATTGGGCATCCCGAAACCTTTCGTGTAAAGTTCTCCAAAAATATCGAAATCCTCAAGACTGATTTCTTCTATTTGAATGGTGTTACCTCCACCAAATCTAGGCAACTCATCCAAATTGCGATAAAGAGCCGTATGAAAGCCACTTTGAAAAAAGCCCATTGCACTGAGCTTCCGGAAGAGATTTGTAGAGGCATTGCCTGGTGTCACCTCGAACCTAGCTGAAATCCCTCTACTAGAATAAAATTCTACTATTTCTTCTAGATCATCTATATTCTCTTCGCTGATCCCCTTCACCGTGTTGAATGATGGACCCGGGATGTTTTTGACCGAGAAAGCAACTGCATTTCCAAATCGTTTCAGCTCCACGCCCATCGCATTATCGTGAAGTCCTCGTACTCTCATCAATCTATCTTCAAGCACATCGATATCTGACTGTCCCACTATTTCCAAATGAGTTTTTGTTAAGATGGACATGTATTTGCCTCCGGCGCAATTAAATCCGTATCAGGTGGGGTATAGCCTAACTGTCGTCCTATTTTGACAATCTGCCCTTTATGGTGGAATTCGTGAGTGGTGGTGTGGGTGAAAAGCCAGAGTGTACTGAAGTCAGAGGTTTCACCGCTCTTGAAAGTATATGGAATGGTGTGCTCCCAATTGCCTTGATACTTCAGTAAAAATTCTTCGACAAGCTCGTCTGTTTGTCGGAAAAGCTCCCTCATATCGTGGACGTTTTTTATAGCGAGTGGATCTGTTTTGCCGATTGATTTTCCAAGACCATGCGTACCAAGCCAAAAATGGTAGCAGGTCGCTATATGTACGTGAAGGTTTCGTATTGAGTCCCCGCCGAAGCTTTCCATTTCCTTTACATAGTCGGAGTGAGACATCCCCTCACAATATTGGAATAACGTCTCCCTTGTCCGTCTGATCCAATCGTACTGACTTTGAAATAACTCCATTTTCCCATCTCCTTACTCTTTAATGAAGGAATATTCCGTCTTTAATTAATAGTATCATATAAGTAAGGATATGGTAATAATTTCTATAGTTTATTGAATGATGGAATTTGCGACTTTCACAAGTGACACTTCTTTTACATAGGGCCTAGAAAGTGCCCGTATATATTCAATCATGTAATGATTTCCTTCATATTCAAAAGCAAGCTTTGAAATAGAAGCATGCTCTTTTCCTTCAACGTATGAACCGTTAATGCCATTTTTAAGTGGAACATGCTTCGATATTGTTTGAGGAAAATCTTCATGCTCATCTCCCCCGACCCAGACCACCATAACATCCATATTACTTGAGTCAACATATTCCAGCTGTAATTTCCCTTTGTAGTATCCTCTCTCATTATACCTACCAAAAGAGTGCGTCGGCTTGAAGGGGATGGATTCGGGTGTCTCTGTGTCTAGACTGGTATTCTTTTCATATTGAACTGTAGCTTTTTCGACTGTGGTGAAGCCTGAACTTGTGTAATTAGAAGTAATAGAATCGGTTTCCGTGTTTAGGGGCTGAACTGGCATCGTTAAAAGCAGGCCTACCAAAAGTAGTTTTGACATTTGAGTGGCTCCATTCCATTTCGTTTTTTGATAGTTTGGATTTGATGGTGGCCTGGTATTCGTCTTTCTTTTAACGGGATGATCAAAAAACAAAAAAGGCAAATATAGAGCATATCTCCATACTTGCCTTAGGCTAAATTTTTTCATACTCCACTAAAACGGGGCACCGTGCCTGTCCCCTCAACCCACAAAAACATCTTTCTTGATATTACGTTTGGCTATATTGTTACTCTTCAAGTGCTCGACTACCATGTTTACTGCGTCCTTTGAACCTGCAACAAAATATTGACCATTTTCTTTGTGTTTTTCCGTGAATGCATTTAATTCCTGCAACAACTGTTCTTTTGTCGTGATAAAGTCAACATCAACGTTCTTGAAATCTTCTTTATAGATGTGCATATTATCACTATCGAGATAAAGGAGTTTAACTTGCTTCCCTATATTTTCCCCCTCTATTTGCTTAATAATTGCTCGAAATGGGGTTATGCCGATATCTGCTGCTATGAAGAGTGCAGGGCTCTCTTCTTTTAGATAAAAAGAGCCTACCGGTCCACTCATGCTGATTTTCATTCCTGGTTCTAATTCCAGTAACGCACGCTTGAATTCACTTGTGGTATCGCCAATTTGGGTAGTGACCCTTACCACACCCTCACTTGGAATGGAGGAGATTGTAAAAGGCTTTGTTCCATTTTTTACTTTCTTGTGGGTAATCGTCAATAGCCCGTGCTGGCCCGATTTCCATGTAAGGTCTTGATCCTTTTCAAATAAAAAGGAATAGACCTTTTCTGATTCTTTTACTTTTTCAATAAAAACAAGTTCACTTTTCTTGAAAATAGAAAGTGCATCTTTAAAAAAACTCATGTAAGTATCCCCTTTCATCCCTCTTTTAAGATTTCGGTCAACCCTTCTATCATCATTGTCCAACCATATTTCGCCCCAAAGTAAGCTTGGTTCTCTTCTTCAAACCCTGTATGTTCCAAATGGAGGTGAGTTGTATCGCCATCTTCTTTTAAAGTCCAGGTTACAATCGTATCAATGGGACCGCCAACCCATGTGTATGATAATTTATGAGGCTTGTCCACCTCTAAAACTTCACTATTAACAACCAATCCAATTTCTTTATTTTGAAACTGACACTTGTACCCTACAATTGGTCTGAAGTTGTTCTCCATCACCCATTGTGCCAGTGTCTCTGAATGGGTTAAAGCATTCCAAACCTTGTCGATAGGGCTTTTAAATTGATAATCTAATGATAAGTTGGCCATATTTTATTCCTCCAATAACTTCTTTAGTTTCATTGCACTTTCATTCCAGAACTGCTCATAGAACGCAAGCCAGTCCTGTACTTCTTTCAAAGGGGCCGGGTTAAGGCGGTATCTTGTTTCTCTTCCTATTTTCCGATTTGTGACTAAATCGGCTGCTTTCAGCACAGTCAAATGTTTAGATACGGCAGTACGGCCCATATCAAAGTGTGGCGTGAGTTCGTAGAGCGGCAGTTCCTCTGACTCTGCTAACAACCGGATAATCTTTCTTCTTGTTGGATCTGCGATAGCCACGTACACATCCTTTTCTTGTAGGGCAAGATTCAAGATTCTCCCTCCTTTCAAACAAATAGGACACCAAATAGTGTCTTTATTATATGACACTATTTGGTGTCCAGTCAACTGGATATATTGTGTAAGAAAACGGGGATGGATATTTAAACAAAGAAGCGATAAGAGAAATACCCAACAGCAGTACAGGTTACCATTCTTGTTTTATTTATAATTCCATCCTGATTAAAGAAAAATCCCT